>JAVBND010000028.1:0-50826 GCA_031551775.1 Eubacteriales bacterium
TCCGCCGTACTTCGCAAGCACCATCGTGATCGCCGCCGTCAGGGTCGTCTTGCCATGGTCTACGTGGCCAATCGTGCCCACGTTTACGTGAACCTTGTTGCGCTCAAATTTTGCTTTCGCCATCTTCCTTGTTGCCTCCTAAATTAAGTCTTCTCTACATGCCAAGAATCTTGCTCGCAATATTCTTGGGAACTTCCTCGTAATGCTCAAACTGCATGGAGTAGGTGCCGCGCCCTTGCGTGCGGCTGCGCAGCTCCGTCGCATAGCCAAACATTTCGCTCAGCGGTACGATGCAGTCGATCGACTGAAGCCCGGCGTGCGCGTTGGTTCCCATAACGCGGCCGCGGCGCGAGTTCAAATCGCCGATGACATCGCCCATGTAGTCGTCCGGGACCACCGCCTCCACCCGCATCATGGGCTCGAGCAGCGCCGGATCGGCCTTGTGCAGCGCTTCCTTGAACGCCATGGAACCTGCGATCTTAAACGCAAGCTCGCTTGAGTCCACGTCGTGATAGCTGCCGTCGTATACGGTTGCTGAGAAATCGACCACTTCGTGGCCGCCCAGGATCCCGCTCATGCAGGCTTCGCGGATACCCGAGTCGATCGCCGGAATGAACTCCTTCGGGATCACGCCGCCCACGATCTTGTTGATGAACTCGTAGCCCTCGCCGGGTTGGCGGGGTTGAAGTTCGATCCAGCAGTGGCCGAACTGGCCGTGGCCGCCGGTCTGGCGCACGTAGCGCCCTTCCGCCTTGGCCGCGCGGCGAATGCATTCTTTGTAAGCCACCTGGGGTTTCCCGACCGTCGCTTCCACCTTGAACTCGCGCAGCAAGCGATCCACAATGATCTCAAGGTGGAGTTCGCCCATGCCCGCGATGATGGTCTGGCCGGTGCTCTCATCCGAATAGGTCTTGAAGGTCGGGTCCTCCTCGGCCAGGCGCACCAGCGCCAGCGTCATCTTGTCCTGACCGGCCTTGGTCTTGGGCTCGATGGCGACGCGGATAACCGGCTCGGGGAATTCCATGCTTTCAAGGATGATCGGATGCTTGTCGTCCGAGAGCGTATCGCCGGTCGTGGTGTCGCGGAAGCCCACGATGCCCACGATGTCGCCCGCGCGCATTTCATCCACGTCTTCGCGGTGATTGGCGTGCATGCGCAGGATACGGCCGACGCGCTCGCGCTTGCCCTTGGTCGTGTTGTAAATATAGTTGCCGGAGCTTAATGTACCCGAATATACGCGCATGAAGACCAGCTTGCCCACATAGGGATCGGCCATGACCTTAAAGGCCAGCGCCGAAAACGGTTCGTCGTCCGACGAATCGCGCTCGATCACCTCGTCCGAATCGGGCTTGACGCCCTGTACCGGCGGGATGTCGATGGGCGAGGGCAGGTAGTCCACAATCGCGTCGAGCAAGGGCTGCACGCCCTTGTTGCGATACGATGTGCCGCACAAAACCGGTGTAATCTTGCCCGCGATGGTCGCCGCGCGAAGCGCGGTCATCAGTTCCCCGTTGGTGGGCGTCTCGCCCTCCAGGTACTTCTCCATCAGGACATCATCGCTCTCGCTGATCGCTTCGATCATCGCGAGGTGGTAAAGCTCCGCGTCGTCCCTGAGTTCTTCCGGAATTTCGGTCTCGTCGTGCGTGGTGCCCATCTCGTCGGTATAGATCTCGGCCTTCATCTTGATGAGGTCCACCATACCCCTAAACGAGCCTTCGGCGCCGATCGGGATCTGCACCGGAATCGCGTTTGCGCCCAGGCGTTCCTTCATCATGTCCACCACGCGGAAGAAATCCGCGCCCGTGATGTCCATCTTGTTGATGTAGGCCAGCCTCGGCACGCCATACTTGGTCGCCTGGCGCCACACGGTCTCAGACTGGGGCTCGACGCCGCCTTTGGCGCAAAATACCGCTACCGCGCCGTCCAGCACCCTCAGAGAACGTTCGACTTCGACGGTGAAATCCACGTGGCCGGGCGTATCGATGATGTTGATCTGATGCGCGCGCCATTCACAGGTGGTAGCGGCTGACGTAATTGTAATGCCGCGCTCCTGCTCCTGTTGCATCCAGTCCATGGTCGCGCTGCCTTCGTGGGTTTCGCCCACGCGGTGTACGCGTCCGGTGTAGAACAAGATGCGCTCGGTGGTGGTCGTCTTGCCCGCGTCGATGTGCGCCATAATGCCGATGTTGCGCACGTGATCAAGTGCGTGTGTTCTCGCCATAGTCGTCATCCTCCTTTCCTGAGTCAGTGTTCGCTTGCTTAGTACGTTTATTCACAAATTTTCTTCCTTTACCGGGATTACCAACGATAGTGCGCGAACGCCTTGTTGGCTTCGGCCATCTTATGCATGTCCTCGCGCCTCTTGACCGCGTTGCCCGCGTTGTTGGCGGCGTCCATGATCTCACCGGCCAGACGGTCTGCCATCTCGCGCTCGCCCCGCTTGCGGCTAAACGCGATCAGCCAGCGAAGCGCCAGCGTCTGACGGCGCTCGGGGCGGATCTCGACAGGCACCTGGTAGGTGGTACCACCCACGCGGCGCGCCTTGACTTCAAGAGAAGGCATGATGTTGGCGATGGCCTGGTTGAATACTTCGCTGGCGTCCTTGCCGGTCTTGCTGGCGACCGTCTCAAACGCGTCATAGCACACCGACTGCGCGACCCCGCGCTTGCCGTCGTACATGATCTGGTTGATCAGCTTGGTCACGATGACCGAGCCGTATACGGGATCCGAAAGCACTTCGCGCTTCGGTATAAATCCACGTCGGGGCATTGTGATTCCCTCCTAATAATAACTAACAGTCCGCGCCTGCGCGCGGTATGGCCGAAATCGACGAAAGGTGTCTCGAACTTTTTCGCCGCCCGGGGCAGTTGGCGCTGCCGCTGGCCTTAAAGACGCACAGCCTCGCCCAAATCAATCCGCGTTCCTTCAGATCTTTTCAGGCTCATCCGATTGCCTCGCAGCAAATACGCGTTCGTTACTTCTTGGGCCGCTTCGCACCGTAGAGGGAACGGCTCTGCATGCGCTTGGCAACGCCCGCCGCGTCGAGCGCGCCGCGAACGATGTGGTAGCGCACGCCCGGCAGGTCGCGCACCTTGCCGCCGCGGATCAGCACGACCGAGTGCTCCTGGAGATTGTGGCCAATGCCAGGAATATAGCACGTGCCTTCAATCAGGTTGGTCAAGCGAACGCGGGCGATCTTGCGAAGCGCCGAGTTCGGCTTCTTGGGTGTCAGAGTCTTAACGGAAAGGCAAACGCCGCGCTTCTGCGGGCATTTTTGCAAAATAGGCGAGCCAGACTTGCTGGTAACCCTTTCCCTACCCTTGCGGATCAACTGGTTGATCGTGGGCATGGAAGCACCTCCTTGAGATAATTCAATGTGTTCCTATATGCACTTCCGCAACCCATGGAAGCGATTAAGGCTTTGGGATTCGACTACTTGAGCACACCTGCGGACGCGCACGGCACTTCAATGCCGCACGCTTTTCCAAGCGCCGCCATGGAATCGGCCTCGACCAGGCGAACACCCTTGCTTGAGCACAGCGCGCGCAGCTTGGTCTTGATCATCAGATCCGAGTCCTGGGCCACATACGCGACCGCGACTTGATCCGCTTCAATGGCCTTTGTGAGCCTGCGGGTTCCGGCGACCGCCTTGGGGCCTGACAAGCCTTGCATAGACAGACCTCCTCATAATCGAACCTAAACAGAATAACATTATGAGCCGTTTTTGTCAAATTAAATCTTAAATCGTGACAATTCCCGCATCGAAAAGGGAGCGTGCCAAGCGCGCTCCCCTTTTGAGTATTAATACGCTTCGTGGATGTCGATGTTCTTGTAGCGCTTCATGCCGGTTCCCGCCGGAATGAGCTTGCCGATGATGACGTTCTCCTTAAGGCCCAGCAGCGGATCAACCTTGCCCTTGATCGCGGCCTCGGTCAAAACGCGCGTGGTCTCCTGGAAGGAAGCCGCCGAGAGGAACGAGTCGGTCGCGAGAGAGGCCTTGGTGATGCCCAGCAGCACGCGCTTGGCGGTCGCCGGGCGGCCCTCGCGCAGAATGGTCGCCTCGTTCTCCTGTTCAAAGCGGAAGATATCGACCAGCGCGCCGGGCAGCAGCTCGGTATCGTTGGCGTCGTCCACCTTGACCTTGCGCAGCATCTGGCGAACGATCACCTCAATGTGCTTGTCGGCGATTTCAACGCCCTGGCGGCGGTAGACCAACTGAACTTCCTTGACCTGATACTCCTGCACCGCCTTGACGCCGAGGATCCTGAGCAGGTCGTGCGGGTTGATCGAGCCTTCGATCAGTTCCTGTCCGGCGTCTACGCGGTCGCCTTCATTGACCTTGATCTTGGATCCGTAGTTGACCGGATACTTCTTGACCTCGTGGTCGTCGGAGGTGATGACGATCTCGCGGCGCTTCTTGGCGTCGGTTGACATGGATATGGTGCCGTTGATCTCGGCCAGTGTGGCTTCGAGCTTGGGCTTTCTGGCTTCAAAGAGTTCCTCGACGCGCGGAAGGCCCTGCGTGATGTCAGCGCCCGAGGCGACGCCGCCGGTATGGAAGGTACGCATGGTGAGCTGCGTGCCGGGCTCGCCGATCGACTGCGCCGCGATGATGCCCACCGCTTCGCCGACATCGACCAGGCCGCCGTGCGCCATGTTCGCGCCGTAGCAGCGCGCGCACACGCCGTGCTCGTTGCGGCAGGTCAGAACCGAACGAACCGTCATTTCCTCGATGCCCGCGCTCACGATCCTGCGCGCGGTGTCGTGGGTGATCAGCTCGTTGAGCTTCACCAGCACTTCGCCGGTCTTGGGATCGACGACGTCCTCGCCCGAGACGCGGCCGCGTATGCGGTCCTCAAGCGATTCGAGCGGCTGGCCGTCGGCAATGATTTCGGAGACCTTGAGGCCGCGCACGCGCTCGCCGCGGCTTTCAAAGCAGTCGATCTCGCGCACGATGATGTCCTGCGCCACGTCAACCAGGCGGCGGGTCATGTAGCCCGAGTCGGCCGTTCGAAGCGCGGTATCCGCCAGCGACTTACGGCTTCCGTGGGAGGAGATGAAGAACTCAAGCACCGAGAGGCCTTCGCGGAAATTGGCGCGGATGGGCAGCTCGATGATCTTTCCTGACGGCGAGGCCATCAGGCCGCGCATGCCGGCAAGCTGGCGGATCTGGTTGACCGAGCCGCGGGCGCCGGAGTTGGCCATCATGTAGATGGGGTTGAACTTGTCGAGCGATTCCATGACCGCGCTGGTGACCGCCTTGGTGGCGTCTTCCCAGATGCGCGTGACCTGAAGGTAGCGCTCGTTTTCGGACAGGCGGCCGCGCTTGAACTCGCGCTCAATGGCGTGGACCTGATCTTCCGCTTCCTTGAGGATGACCTTCTTCTCGGGCGGCACCACGATGTCGGCGACCGATACGGTGACCGCGCCGCGCGTCGAATACTTGAAGCCCAGCTCCTTGATCGCGTCGAGCATGTGCGCGGTGCGCGTCACGCCGTGCACGCGGTAGCAGCTATCGACGATCTTGCCCAGTTGCTTCTTGTCCACCACGATGTCAACTTCAAGCTTGAACTCGTCGCCCGGCTCGCCGCGCGAGGCCATCCCCAGGTCCTGCGGAATGGCCTGGTTGAAGATCACGCGGCCAATCGTGGTCTTGACGATCTTGCTTCTCATCTCGCCGTCAACCGTCTTTTTCATGCGGATGTAGCACTCGGCCTGCAGCGACAGCACGCCCGTCTGGTACGCCATGAGCGCCTCGTCGATGTCGGTGAAGAACTTGCCTTCGCCCTCGGCATGCTCGCGCAGTTGGGTCAGGTAGTAGCATCCCATGACCATGTCCTGGGTGGGCGAGATGACCGGCTTGCCGTCCTGGGGCTTTAGGATGTTGTTGGCCGCGAGCATCAGGAAGCGGGCCTCGGACTGCGCTTCCATTGAAAGCGGAACGTGCACGGCCATCTGGTCGCCGTCAAAGTCGGCGTTGAATGCGGTACAACACAGCGGGTGGAGCTTGAGCGCCTTGCCTTCGACCAGCACCGGTTCAAACGCCTGAATGCCCAGGCGGTGAAGCGTGGGCGCGCGGTTGAGCATGACGGGATGGTCGCGAATGACTTCTTCAAGCACGTCCCACACTTCGCTCTTGAGGCGCTCTACCGCGCGCTTGGCGGTCTTGACGTTGACCGCCGAGCCCTGATTGACCAGGCGCTCGATGACGAAGGGCTTGAACAGCTCAAGCGCCATTTCCTTGGGCAGGCCGCACTGATAGAGCTTGAGGTTGGGGCCGACGACGATAACCGACCGGCCCGAGTAATCGACGCGCTTGCCCAGCAGGTTCTGGCGGAAGCGGCCTTGCTTTCCGCGCAGGAGATCGGAAAGGCTCTTGAGCTGGCGTCCGCCGGCCCCCGTGACCGCGCGTCCGCGCCGGCCGTTGTCGATCAGGGCATCGACGGCTTCCTGCAGCATGCGCTTTTCGTTGCGCACGATGATGTCGGGCGCACCCATCTCAAGCATGCGCTTCAAGCGGTTGTTGCGGTTGATGACGCGGCGGTAGAGGTCGTTGAGGTCGGCGGTGGCGAAGCGGCCGCCGTCGAGCTGCACCATGGGGCGCAGTTCCGGCGGAATGACCGGCACCACGTCCAGGATCATCCACTCCGGCTTGTTGCCGCTTGTGCGGAACGCCTCGACCACTTCCAGGCGCTTGACAATGCGCGCGCGCTTTTGCCCTTCGGTCGCGCGCCCGGTCTCCTTCTTGGTCAGTTCGTCGATCTCGGCGCGCAGGCTGACCGAGAGCTGCTCAAGATCGAGTTCCCTGAGCATTTCGCGCACGGCTTCCGCGCCGATACCCACGCGGAACGTGCCTTGGCCCAGGTCCTGCAGCTTCCGCTGGTATTCGGTCTCGGTCAGGAGCTGGTTCTTCTCAAGCGCCGTGTCGGCGGGATCCAGCACGATGTAGCTCGCGAAGTACAGCACCTGCTCAAGCGAGCGGGGCGAAATGTTGAGCAGCATGCCCATTCGGCTGGGAATGCCCTTGAAGTACCAGATGTGGCTGACGGGCGCCGCCAGCTCGATGTGGCCCATGCGCTCGCGGCGAACCTTCGACTTGGTCACCTCGACGCCGCACTTGTCGCAGATCACGCCCTTGAACCGGGTGCGCTTGTACTTGCCGCAGTAACACTCCCAGTCCTTGGTGGGCCCGAAGATACGCTCGCAGAACAGCCCGTCACGTTCGGGCTTGAGCGTTCTGTAGTTGATGGTCTCGGCCTTTTCCACTTCGCCGTGCGACCACTCGCGAATTTTCTCGGGAGAAGCCAGCCCAATCTGTATCGAATCAAGGTTTGTCAGTTCAGACAAAACAATCGCTCCCTTCTTTGCGCGCCGCGCTACCCGTGTAGCGCCCATCTTCCGTCATGCCCGCATGAGGCTCATTAGAAATCATCATCCAGCAGCTCGTCGTCAAGGCCCATATCGTCAAAGTCAAACGAATCGGCCTCGTCGCCTTCCTCGGCGGCTTCGAAATCCTCTTCGACCGTGATGGTGACATCTTCCTTGAGCTCAGCGTCCGCCGCGCCCTGATCTTCCTCAAGCTCGCGGATCTCAATCTCCTGCTTATCCTCGGAGAGCACCTTGATGTCAAGCGCCAACGACTGAAGCTCCTTGATGAGCACCTTGAACGACTCCGGCACGCCGGGATCGGGGATGTTCTCACCCTTGACGATGGCTTCGTAGGTCTTGACGCGGCCCACCACGTCGTCCGATTTGACGGTCAGGATTTCCTGAAGCACGTGCGCCGCGCCGTAAGCCTCAAGCGCCCAGACTTCCATTTCGCCGAACCGCTGGCCGCCGAACTGCGCCTTGCCGCCCAACGGTTGCTGCGTGACCAGCGAGTACGGGCCTGTCGAGCGCGCGTGGATCTTGTCGTCCACCAGGTGGTGGAGCTTGAGCATGTACATGTAGCCGACGGTCACGGGGTTGTCAAACCGGTCGCCGCTTCGCCCGTCGTACACCCACAGCTTGCCGGAGGAATTGATCCCGCACTGGTTGAACTGGATCGCGGGCTTGCCGGCCTCGGTAAAGAGCGGCTCGTCCGTAAGGCGTCCGGCCGCGGCCAGGCAGTTCATGATGTCGTCCTCGCTCGCGCCGTCAAAGACCGGCGTCGCGACGTGCCAGCCCAGCGCTTTCGCGGCCAGCCCCAAGTGAACCTCGAGCACCTGGCCGATGTTCATGCGGCTGGGCACGCCCAGCGGATTGAGCACGATATCAAGCGGCGTGCCGTCCGGAAGGAACGGCATGTCCTCTTCGGGAAGAATCCTTGAAACGACGCCCTTGTTGCCGTGGCGGCCCGCCATCTTGTCGCCGACTGAGATTTTTCTCTTCTGGGCGATGTACACGCGCACCATCTGGTTGACGCCGGGCGAGAGTTCGTCCTTGTTCTCGCGGGTGAACACCTTGACATCGACCACGATGCCGAATTCGCCGTGGGGAACGCGCAACGACGTGTCGCGCACCTCGCGCGCCTTGTCGCCGAAAATGGCGCGCAGCAGCCGCTCCTCGGCGGTCAGCTCGGTCTCGCCCTTGGGCGTCACTTTGCCCACCAAAATGTCGTTGGCCCGAACTTCCGCGCCGATGCGGATGATGCCGTTCTCGTCGAGGTCCCTGAGCGCGTCTTCGCCGACGCCCGGGATGTCGCGGGTGATCTCCTCCGGCCCAAGCTTGGTGTCACGCGCTTCGGATTCGTATTCCTCGATGTGGATCGAGGTGTACACGTCGTCCTTGACCAGCCGTTCGCTGATCAGGATGGCGTCTTCGTAGTTGTAGCCTTCCCAGGTCATGAAGCCGATCAAGACGTTCCTGCCAAGCGCGATTTCGCCCTGGTCGGTCGATGGGCCGTCGGCGATGACGGTCGAGTTTGTCACGCGCTCGCCGCGCTCGACCACCGGGTGCTGGTTGATGCAGGTGCCCTGGTTGGAACGGGCGAACTTCTGCAGGCGATAGCTGTAATCGTGGTTGTCGTCTCCGCGCACCACCACTTCATTGGAGGTTACGCGCGTGACCACGCCGCCCGACTTTGAAAGGGTCACGACGCCCGAGTCGCAGGCTGCCTTGTACTCGATGCCGGTACCGACGATCGGCGCTTCCGGGACCAAGAGCGGCACCGCCTGACGCTGCATGTTCGAGCCCATCAGGGCGCGGTTGGCGTCGTCGTTTTCAAGGAAGGGAATCATGCCGGTGGCCACTGAAATGAGCTGGCGCGGGCTGACGTCGATGTAGTCAACCTTCGCCTTGTCAACCTCCGTGATCTCCTCGCGGATGCGCACCGTCACGCGGTCGTTGATGAAATCGCCCTTCTCGTCGAGCATTTCGTTGGCCTGGGCGATGACGTACTGGTCTTCCTCATCCGCCGTCATGTAGACGATTTCGCCCGTCGCCAAGTTGGTTTGCGGGTCGATGCGGCGGTACGGCGCTTCAATGAAGCCGTATTCGTTGATGCGGGCGTAGGTCGCCAGCGAGCCGATCAGGCCGATGTTGGGCCCTTCAGGCGTCTCGATGGGGCAAATGCGCGCGTAGTGGGAATAGTGAACGTCGCGAACGGCGAAGGACGCGCGGTCGCGGTTGAGTCCGCCGGGGCCGAGGGCCGACAGGCGGCGCTTGTGCGTAAGCTCGGCCAGCGGATTGGGCTGGTCCATGAACTGCGAGAGCTGTGAGGAACCGAAGAACTCCTTGATCGCGGCCGAAACCGGACGGATGTTGATCAGGTCCTGCGGGCGCACCTTGTCCAGGTCCTGGATCGCCATGCGCTCCTTGACCACGCGCTCAAGGCGCGAAAGGCCGACGCGGATCTGGTTTTGCAAAAGCTCGCCGACGCTCCTTAAGCGGCGGTTGCCCAGGTGGTCGATGTCGTCCACTTCGCCGATTCCGTGGAACAGGCCCACCTGATAGTTGGCGGAGGCTACGATGTCGTCAACAAGAATGTACTTGGGCACGAGGCGGCCCTGGTTTTCCGAGAGCAATTGAATGAAGGGCACGCCGTCCTCGCGCGCGCGGCCGATCAGCTCGGTGAGGGTCGGCAGGTGCACGCGCTCGTGCATGTCAAGCTTGCTGTCCGCGTATTGTTTGGCAAGGTCGGGATCAAGGTCCCGCAAATAGCTCTCGATCCATACGAAGTTGTTGCCGATGACCTTGACTTCGCGCAGCTCGACCGACAGTTTGACCTCATTGATGCCGGCGTCCTGAATGGCTTCGGAAGCTTCGCGCGAGATGGTAGCGCCCGCTTCCACCATGATTTCTCCGGTGGCGGGGTGTACGATGGCTTCCGCCGCGACGCCAAGGGCAATGCGCCTTGCGATCGACAGTTTTTTGTTGTATTTGTAGCGCCCCACGCGCGCCAGATCGTAGCGCTTGGGATCGAAAAAGAGCGAATTGATGAGGTTGGTCGCCGAATCGACGGAAGGCGGCTCGCCCGGGCGCAGCTTGTTGTAGATTTCGATCAACGCCTGCTCGCGGCGGGGGCGGACGCGCTCGCCGCGCTCGTCGGTCGAAGCGTCGCGCGCGATGGTTGCTGAAACGCGCTCGTCGTCGCCCAAGAGGTCGATCAACTGCGCGTCGCTCTCGTAGCCAAGCGCGCGCAGCAACACGGTGATCGGGAGCTTGCGGGCGCGGTCGATGCGCGCGTAGAGCACGCCGTTTGAGTCGGTCTCGTACTCGATCCACGCGCCCCTGTTCGGGATCATGGTCGCGGAAAACAAATTGTTGCCCGACTTGTCGATGGTCTTGGCGTAGTAGACGCCGGGCGAACGCACGAGCTGGCTGACGATGACGCGCTCGGCGCCGTTGATGATGAAGGTACCGTGATCGGTCATGAGCGGGAAATCGCCCATGAAGACTTCGGATTCTTTGATTTCGTGGGTTTCGGTGTTGGTCAGGCGCACGGTAACCTTAAGCGGCGCGGCGTAGGTCGCGTCGCGCTCCTTGCACTTATCGACCGTGTACTTGGGGCTGTCGTCGAGCGAATAATCGACGAATTCAAGGATCAGGCTTTCGGAGTAGTCGGTAATGGGCGAAACATCCCGGAGGACTTCCCGAAGGTCTTCCTTCAAGAAGCGCTGGTAGGAGTTCTTTTGAATCTCGATCAAGTCAGGCACCGGCAGCGATTCCTCGATGCGGGCAAAGGACATGCGCGTGCGCGTGCCCACCTGCATCTCATGCTCGTGACAGATACGTTCTCTCAGTTCCATTGATGCAACCACCCCTTACTATGTGTTCCACCGAACCGTCCGTCCGTCAAAAAAGAATTCTGGCTTTTCGGTAAAATTTTTGCGACGCACCCTATTGCTTTTTTCCCGCGGCAGGTGTACAATACCTGTAGTCAGGGGCGAAAACCCCCGAAAAAACCACCGGAAGGGCAAAAACGGGCAGATTGCCCATATTAGTGCAATTATCTATGTTAGCACTCGCTTTGCGCGCTGTCAATGGGCAGCCGCTTCTTTTTTTGCCCTTTTGGGGCGCGAAACGCTTCATTTAACCAGAATATAACCATTCGTGGTGTGCAAACCCCTACGCCTCCATCCAGCCGTTCAAACCCACCCAGCAAGCAATATTTGACGGATATCCTTCTTTTCCGTATTTATTTGAATGTATTTCTTGCAGTTAATCCGGATTTTATCTCCGCCCCCGCGGCGATTCGACCGCATTTGACACATTGCGCGTTCATCACCATCAAAACCCAACTATAAAAACCCACCCCAAAAAAACGCAACCGCGCATGTCCAACGGCCAGCGCGGTTGCTCAAATACCGGTTGTTTATATCTTATGCCTTGGGGCCCGCCTCCACGATGCTCTTCGGCATATCCTTGTACTTCTTGAAGTTCTCAACGAACATGCCGGCCAGCTTCTTGGCCATTTCGTCATAGGCCGCCTTGTCCGACCAGGTCTCGCGCGGGTTGAGCAGCTCGGCGGGCACGCCGGGGCAGCTCTGGGGCACCATCACGTTGAAGTTGGGGTCGAGCTTGAATTCGGCCTTTTCCAGTTCGCCGTTGAGGGCGGCGGTGATCATCGCGCGGGTGTAGGGCAGCTTCATGCGCTTGCCTTCGCCGCTGGCGGGGCCGCCGGACCAGCCGGTGTTGACCAGGTACACGTTCGAGCCGTACTTCTCGATCTTCTCGCCCATCATCTCGGCGTACTTGGATGCCGGCAGCGGCATGAAGGGTTCGCCGAAACAGGTGGAGAAGGTGGGCTGGGGCTCGGTGACGCCGCGCTCGGTGCCGGCAAGGCGCGCGGTGAAACCGGCCACAAAGTGGTACATCGCCGCATCCTTGCTGAGCTTTGAGATGGGCGGCATGACGCCGAACGCGTCGGCGGAGAGGAAGATGACGGTCTTCGGGTGGCCGGCGACGCCCGGGATGACGGTGTTTGAAATGTAATCCACCGGGTAGCCCACGCGGGTGTTCTCGGTGACCGATTCGTCGTCGTAGTCGGGATGGCGGTTCTCGTCGAGCGGCACGTTCTCAAGCAGCGCGCCAAAGCGGATGGCGTTGTAGATGTCGGGCTCGTGCTCCTTGGACAGGCGGATGGTCTTGGCGTAGCATCCGCCCTCGAAATTGAAGATGCCCTTGTCGGACCAGCCGTGCTCGTCGTCGCCGATCAGGCCGCGGTTGGGGTCGGCGGACAGGGTGGTCTTGCCGGTGCCGCTCAGGCCAAAGAACAAGGCGCTGTCGCCGTCCGGGCCGACGTTGGCGGAGCAGTGCATCGGGAACACGTTCTTCTCGGGCATGAAGAAGTTCATGACCGCGAACACGCTCTTTTTCATTTCGCCCGCGTACTGGCTGCCCGCGATCACGACCAGCTTGTTTTTGAAGGAGACCAGAATCGCCGCTTCGCTTTTGACGCCGTCTTCAGCCGGAATGCACTTGAAGCCGGGCGCGCAAACGATGGTGAAGCCGGGCGCGAAGGAATCCAGTTCACTCGCCTCGGGCCTGAGCAGCAACTGATGGATGAACATGTTCTCGCTCGCCAGTTCGTTGACCACGCGCACGTTCAGGCGGTAGTCGGGATCCGCGCCCGCATAGCCGTCAAACACGTACACATCGCGGTGCTGAAGGTAGGCGCGGATTTTTCCGTAGATGCGCGCGAATTTGTCTTCGGAGATCGGCATGTTGACGCTGCCCCACGCGATTTTGTCGTGGATTTCGGCCTCATCGACGATGAAGCGGTCCTTGGGGCTGCGGCCGGTATATTTGCCGGTCATGACGCTCAGCGCGCCGGTATCGGTCAGTACGCCTTCGCCCGCGGCCAGCGCCTTTTCGGTCAGTTCCGCCGGGCTCAGCTGGTAGTACACGTTCTTGGGATCAACAATGCCAAGGTAATCCAGGGACAGCTTGCTCATAAAAAATACCTCCCACCATAAATACCGTGACATTTTACGGACTGCTTTTCACGAATTCTCTCGCGTGCCCGCGGAATGCCTATCGTTGCCTGTATTATGATTATTCCATACCATTCCCTTTTTTCCTGCATTATGCGTGTTAATTATTGTCTAATTTTAGTCAATTTCTGAGCGCCCGCGATTCATTCTGCCCGCAAAGTGGAGCGATTTATGCACCCGCCCTTTACGAAGCGGTTTCCCTCTGTTACAATAGACACACCCACTACATGGAGGATTTCTGTTATGAAGCTGATTTCGTGGAACGTGAACGGCCTGCGCTCATGTTTGGGCAAGGGGTTTCTTGAAAGCGCTCTTGCGCTTGACGCCGATGTGATATGCCTTCAGGAAACCAAGATGCAGGAAGGGCAGGCCACGGTTGACCTGCCCGGGTACCGCCAAATTTACTTGAGCGCCGATAAAAAAGGCTATTCGGGCACGGCGCTGTTTACGCGCGCGGCGGTGAAAAATGTATCGACGGGCATCGGCATCGACGAGCACGATCACGAAGGGCGCGTGATCACGGCGGAATACGAGGATTTTTTCCTCGTCAACTGCTATACGCCCAATGCCCAGGACGAGCTGAGGCGCTTAAACTACCGCATGCGCTGGGAGGACGATTTCAGGGCGTATTTATTGGGGCTCGACGAAAGAAAACCGGTGGTGCTGTGCGGAGATCTAAACGTCGCGCACACGGAGATTGACCTCAAAAACCCCAAGACCAACCGGAAAAACGCCGGGTTTACGGACGAGGAGCGCGCGAAGTTTACCGAATTGCTGGGGAGCGGGTTCGTCGATAGCTTCCGCCATTTCTACCCGGGCAAAACCGGGGCGTACAGCTGGTGGAGCTACTTTCACAACGCCCGCCAAAACAACGCCGGGTGGCGCATCGATTACTTTGTGGTATCGGAAAAACTCAAAGGGCGGATGAAGGACGCCTCCATCCACCCCGAAATCTACGGCTCCGATCACTGCCCGGTGGAGCTTATTTTGTAACCGGCCCGACCGTCGCATCCGGCTCAATCAAGCGCATGGCCAGGCGAATGGTCCTGGGCGGTTGTCCGCCTCGCCGAATCAAATCGAGCAAGCGCCTTGCCGCGACGGTCGAGTAATTGTCAAACTGCGCGGCCACGGTGGTCAGCGCGGGCAGGAAGCGCAAATGCTCGGCGGTATAGTCAAACCCCGCCACCGAAACATCGCGCGGCACTTCCACGCCCGCCGGGCGCAATTGATTGATGATCGTCCAGGCCATCTCGTCGCGGAAGGCGAAGATCGCGGTGGGCTTGAATTCCTCCGTCAATTTTTGAAGCGTGCCCGCCTCCTCAAGCGCGGCGTACCGGGCATACGGGCACACAAGCTGCTCCGCGTCCCCGATGCCGGCGCCCTTCATGGCGCGCCGATACCCGCTCAACCGCTCAGCCTGGGAGGAAAACTGCTCGTTTCCGCCCACGTAGAGTATCCGCCGGTGACCGCGCGCGATGAGCGATTCGGTCAGCAGGTACGCGCCGCCCTCGTCGTCGAGCAATACCTGATTGTCGATTTCGTCTTGAAACTGACGGCCCATGATGACGTAGGGCATGCCGCTTTGGCGCAACAGCGTCAGCGGCTCCTTGCCCAGCTGGCTCGGGCAGATCAAGACGCCGTCCACCAAGTGCGAAAGCGCCGTCTTCACCGCCTGGCACTCGCGCTCAAGCACATCGCCGGTCGAAAGCACAATGGTCGAATAGCCGCCCTCGCGCGCGCACGCTTCGATGTTGTGTACCACAAAGCTGAAGTGCGGGTTGATCACATCGCTCACGATCACCGCGATGGTGTTTGACCGCCCGGACCTGAGCGAGGAAGCCAAGGCGTTGCCCACATAGCCCATCTCGCCCGCGATATCGAGGATCTTCTTGCGCGTCGCGGCCGATATATCGCTCTTTCCGCGCAGCGCGTGGGACACCGTGTTCACCGTGTACCCGCTTTGAAGCGCGATATCGCGCAGTGTCACCCGCGCCCTTGTTTCCTGGCTCATCAAATGCCTCCTCGTGCCTGTCCTCACATCATAGATGCAAGATACGGGCTTGTCAAGCGGAAGGGAGCTAAAAATTTCGCTCCGATTGCGCTTGACAGCGCTCAAAACGGGACATATAATACCGATGAACATTAACGATAATATTGTTAAGGGGGAACCCTCCATGACCGAGCGAATCGAGCGCCTGCGCGCCTATACCGTGGGCCGAGCGCACCACGCGCTGCGCCGCGACGCAGCGATCGACCCTCAAGTCTACCGCGGAAAAGATCAGCGTGACTACGAGCGCACGGCGCTTCGGTTCAAGGCGTTCCTCGAAGCCGAGGAACCGGTGCTGCTGCCGGACGAAGTGATCGTCTTTACGCGCACGCTCAAAGCGCCGGAGGGCATCTACGCCCCGGATGAATGGGCGAAAATCAAGGAGAACCACCACATCCATGAACTGGGGAACGTCTCAAACCTCTCCCCCGATTATGAGAAGCTGATCGGCGAAGGGCTGCTTTTTCAACTTCAAAAGATCGACCGCGCCGAGACCGACAAAACGCACCCCTATCACGAAGCGATGCGCGTCTCGATCTGCGCCCTGCTCGAGATAACCCAACGCTACAGCGAAAAAGCGCGCGCGGAAGGCCGCGAGGAAATCGCGGACCGGCTGCTGCGCGTGCCCGCCTATCCCGCGCGCACCTTCCTTGAGGCGCTTCAATCCTTGCGCATCCTGCACTATGCCATGTGGTGCGAGGGCAATTACCACATGACGCTCGGCCGTTTTGACCAGTACATGTACCCTTATTTCAAGCGCGACATCGAATCGGGGAGCCTGACCGAGATTCAGGCGCTTGAGTATCTTGAAGAATTTTTTCTCTCCCTAAACCGTGACAGCGACCTCTACCCCGGCATGCAGCAGGGCGATAACGGCCAGAGCCTGGTGCTGGGCGGGATGACGCCCGAAGGAAAAGACGGTTTCAACCGCCTGAGCGAACTGTGCCTGAAGGCGTCCGCCGAACTGCGCGTGATCGACCCCAAGATCAACCTGCGCGTGAACGGCAAAACCCCGCTGTCGGTGTACGAAAAGGGCACGGAGCTGACCCGGCTGGGCCTGGGCTTTCCGCAGTATGAGAACGACGACGTGGTGATCCCCGGCCTGATCGACTTGGGCTACGCGGAAAAAGACGCGCGCAACTATGTGGTCGCCGCCTGCTGGGAGTTCATCATCCCCGCGCGCGGCATGGAAATCCCGAACGTCGGCGCGGTGGCGCTCGCGGGCGCGGTGAACGGCGTCATCCGGGAAAAGCTCGCCGCCGCGCGGAGCATGGAGGAAATCAAGCAGGCCGTGCGCGAGAAAATCGCCAAGGAAGCGCGGGCGGTCGCGGAATCGGTCAGGAACCTCTATGCAATCCCCTCGCCCTACCTGTCGCTGTTCTTCGATCAATGCACAGAAAAGGGGCGCGACATATCGCTCGGAAACCTGTACAACAACTACGGACTGCACGGCACCGGCCTTGCCACCGCCGCCGATTCGCTGGCCGCCGTCAACCACATGGTGTTTGAGCGGGGCGTCCCGGCGGGCGCGCTGCTTGACGCCATGGCGCGCGATTTTGAAGGCGACGAGCTTTTGCGCCATCAGCTCAAGAACGATTGCCCCAAGATGGGCAACGACGACGACCGCGCGGACGGCTTCGCCTGCTTCCTGCTGGAGACGTTCGCGGACGCCGTAAAGGGCATGGTCAACGAGCGCGGCGGCGTCTACCGCGCGGGCACCGGTTCGGCGATGTACTACATCTGGCACGCCAAGGACATCGGCGCGACCGCCGACGGGCGAATGGCGGGCGAACCGCTCAGCGCCAACTACGCGCCGTCTCTTGACACAAAACTCAACGGCCCCATGTCGGTCCTGCGCTCCTTCGCCAAGCCCGACCTCAGGCGCGTGATCAACGGCGGCCCTTTGACGATCGAGTTCCACGATTCGGTGTTCCGCTCAGCCGAAGCCGTCACCAAGGTCGCCATGCTGGTCAGGTCCTTTGTTTCATCCGGCGGCCACCAGCTCCAGCTCAACACGGTCAACCGCGACCAACTCCTCGACGCGCAGGCGCATCCCGATAAGTACAAGAACCTGATCGTGCGCGTATGGGGCTGGAGCGGGTACTTTGTGGAGCTTGACAAGTGCTACCAGGACCACATCATTTCTCGCGTGGAGCTGAACCTCTGATGAAGGGCGTCGTGTTTGACATCAAGGAATTCGCCGTCTTTGACGGGCCGGGCGTGCGCACGACGGTCTTTCTCAAGGGCTGCCCGCTCAGGTGCCGGTGGTGCCACAACCCGGAAGGATTGTCGGTTCAAAAGCAGCTCATGGTCTCGCGCGCCGCGTGCGTCCATTGCGGATCGTGCGAAGCGCATTGCCAGAAGGAAGTCTGCGACGCCTGCGGCGCATGCATCCCCTACTGCAAGGCGGGCCTGCGCAAGATCGCGGGCGCCGATTGGGAAAGCGATCAGTTGGCCGCGCGCATCCTGCGCGGGGAAGCGCTCATGCGCGCCTCGGGCGGCGGCGTAACCTTTTCGGGCGGTGAGCCGCTGATGCAGTGGGATTTCGTGCGCGACGTCATTTCGCACTTAAACGGACTCCCCACCGCGATTGAAACCAGCGGTTTTTCATCCGACGCGGTATTTGAATCGATGATGAACGAAATCGACTACATCTTTATGGACGTCAAGTTGACCGACCCCGCGCTCCACAAAAAATACTGCGGCGCGGACAACAAGGCGATCCTGCGCCACGCGAAAAAGCTGGCGCAGGGCAGCAAGCCCTATGTGATCCGCGTGCCGTTGATCCCGGGCGTGAGTGACACAAAGGAAAACCTTGAAGCCGTGGCGCATCTGTGCGAAGGCGCGAAAACGCTGGTCACGGTCGAACTGCTCCCCTACCACGTGACGGCGGGCGCGAAGTATCCGATGCTTGACATGCCCTACCAGCCGGACTTTGATGCGGGGCAAGCGGTGCGCCCCCACCTCAATGTGTTTGAGGCGCGCGGCGTGCCGGTGCGGGTGATGTAAAAGTTGCCCGCAAGTTTATCCAAGTGACAAACCGGTTATGGCGCTTTGGCAGATATTGAGACAGCAAGAACCGGGCGATTTCCACGTTGGATTTCGCCCGGTTCCCTTTTTGTGATTCAAATCCTTGGTGTATCCGTCAGGCGTACTTCCCCAGCAACGCGCTGAGCGTCTTCTTGTTCACGATGCCGTCGGCCTTGATGCCGTTGTCACTCTGGAACGCGGTGACCGCTTCCTTGGTGGCTGTGTTGTATACGCTCGGGAAACCCGGATAGATGTTCAGGTACCCAAGCTCCGAAAGGCGGGTTTGCATGAAGGCAACCGCTTCCTTTTTCTTGTAGTCAAGGTCCAGGTTGTTCTTCATCCACGTCCTCAGCGTCTTGATGGCCGAATCTCCCACCACCTGTACATCCGCCGGCGGCGGGGTGGGTTCGGGCGTCGGCTCAGGCGTGGGCGGGTACTTGGCAAACAACTCAAGCTGCGTCTTGGCGTCGGCAACGCCGGTCTCCTTGAGGCCCGCCTGATACTGGAAATCGCGGATGGCCTGGACCGTGTGCTTCGTGTACAATTCGCCCGCCGCGGCGTAAAGGTACCCCAACTTCTTAAGGCGCTTGTTCAGGCGCGCGACCACCGGCGCTTCGTCGTCCTTCCTAAGCTCGTAGTAGGTCGTGCATTCGGGCGCGTTTTTCTTGTTGAGCGCCGTCACTTGCTTGGCCGTGATGGTGTTGCCGTTTTCCTTGTTGCCTATTTCGCTCTGGAAGCGCTTGACCGCCTCGGCGGTTGACCCTCCATAGGAGCCGTCCGGCGCTTCCTTCGTGTAGTACAGGTCGTACAACAGCGTCTGCACATCGCTTACGCGGATGCCGCTGTCGCCGCGACTGAGCGCCACATAAATCTCGTACTCCGGCGCTTCGCCGTTAAACACCGCTTGTTGCAGCGCCGGATCGGCCTCACCCGTCTGCTCAAGCCCCATGTCAAACTGCAAGTACGTGACCGCACGCTCGGTGCCGCCGCCGTATACGCCGTCGGCTGTCCCGGCCGGATAGCCCAGGTCCCTGAGCGCCTGCTGCAGCGCCTTGACATCATCGCCGCGCGAACCGCGCTTGAGCGTTTCGTACGCGGGCTCTTCCGGTTCCGGTTCCTCCCGGTCGCCAACCGCGTAAGCCGTGATAAACTCCAAGGCGCCTTCCTCACCCGCGCCATAGACCAGCAGCGTGCCGTTTTGGACGAAGAGCCGGCAATCGGTGACCCCTTCACGGTCAAGCGCTCCGATCTTCTCCGCGCCTTCGGTACCCTCAAGGTCCAGCGCGTACACATTGCCCGCTTGATCTACGACATACGCCTTGCCCTCTACCGCCAGCGCCGCCATCATCGCCTCGGAGAAATATTCCACGCGCTCGCTCGCGCCGCCCTCAATGCTGTATTCCATGACGCGCGCGCCCGAACCGATCTTTTGCAGGTAGTACACGCGCCCGCCCGCGATCGCGCCCGCCATCACGTTTGTCGCGATGGGCGTATAAGCGTCGGCGCTTCCCGCGCGCAGCGACAGCGCGCCCGCGCCGTCAAGGGCGGTTTCGTAATGGCCCGAGACCGCAAGCGTCAGGCCGGAAGCGTCGGCAAAAGGATCCACCAGTTCGGCATTTTCGCCGTCCAGCCGTTTCTCCGCGCCGTCAACCGTCACCAGCAACCCGTCAACCGACGCGCGAATGCCCTCGATGGCCGAATCCGCGGTCAACGCGGTTTCAATTTCGCCTTCCTCCACCCGGTAAGCCAGCAGCTTCGCCGCATCCTCGGCGTCCAGGCAGTACACCGCCCGGTCCTCCTCGATCAGCACAGCGCCGGGTACGATCTGAGCAAGCGCCGACGGCTCGGCGTCATCCGCGCGCTCAAGCTTCATTAGGCGCGTGTCGCCTGCGTCGTCGGTTTCTTCAAAAACAAGCGCGCCGTCATCAGCGTAGGCGATGGAGCGCACATTGCCGCCAACAATCGGCGCATCCGCTTGGTCATACACGGCGCCATCGGCTCCGATGTACACCGCCCCCGCGCCCGATCCTCCCGTAACCGAAGCCGCCGCGCCTGCGGTCAGCGCCAGGCACAGCGTCAGCGCGAGCAAAACCAATCCCATTTTCTTCATGCCGATTCCCTCCCCTTCGATACTTCGACGATGAAAAATGTCAACGGTTCCAGAATATGCCACAGATATGAAGAATTCAAGCGTTTTTCGTGTTAAACGCAAAAAAACGCTGTCCGATGTAATTGAATACATTGAAGATCACCTGCGCGACCAGCAGACTCAGCTGCTCCTGGTTCCATCCAAGGTGCGGGAACAGGCGGTTTAAAAACGGCAGAAAACCCGGCGCAATCCACAGTCCGAGCGCCGTCGCGGGCCCGGCAAGCAGGTGCCCCAAAAGATAGCACACCCCGATCACCAGCGCAAAGCGCCAGGCGGTGTGTGCCACGCGGTCGGTATTTTTAAATGAAAAGCGCCGGTTGAGAAAGTAACTGAGGACGCTGGTCACCACGTAAACAAACGCGGACGATCCCCAGAACCCGCCGCCCCACACGCGGTTGAGGTACTGCATGAGCACCTGCGAAAGCACGGTGTTGAGCATGCCGATCAGGATAAAAAACCAAAGGCTTCGGGGAAATATTTTGCGCATGGGGCCCTCCGAACAACAGAGAATTCGCCCCTTAGTATATCATGCCCCGCGCCTTTTCTCAAGGACTTTGGCTTCAAGCGCCTCAATGCGCGCCTGCTGGCGCTGATAACCCTCAACCAGCACCGCGATCAGCTCCTGGTAACACAGGCCCAGGCAATCGCTGTTTTCGTCATCAACCAGCGCGCAGTCTTGGTAACCGCTGCCCTCAAGCGCTTTTTGAACCTCCTGCGCGATGAGGCCAAAACGCAGCTTGCATTCCGGCTCGTCCTTCATCCGGTAGCGGACAGGCCGAAGGCGCATGAGCAAGTCAAAGGCGCTCAGCGCCCCGACATCCTTTTTGTTGCGCAGGTCCGAGGTATTGACGGCATAATTGGCGTACAAACGCCGCCAGCGCATGCCGTCGCCGTCGCCGCCCAGGTCATAGGCATTGCCGCTCTCGGGCAGCACATGTCCCCTGACCCCCACGGCGCTCGCGCCCTTTCGCGCATCCTGCGAAAGCCACACATGCGCCCCGCCGCCCTGCAAATGCAGGTTCCCGCCGCCGATCACGTCCATGGCCTCGTCCGCGGCGATGAACAGGCTTCCCGCGCTTCCGTACATGCCGCCCACGGTCTGGCCCGCGTACAGCATCTCAAGTCCGCTTCCCAGATCCCCTATGTTGGAAATCCTCAGCTCGTACCCCGAAAGCGAATCGGGGTTTTTGAGCGCGCCGGTCACGAACTTGCCGCTTGCGTCAAATCCGCCCAAAAGCTTGCCCGAAGCATCGTAAAACCCGCACCTCAAAGCGTTGGCCTGAAAGTAGGAATGGGTCGCGCTCTGCTCGACGCGCAGGCCCTGGCCCTGCCTGATCGATACCTGCGTGACGCCGCTTGTGTCGGCCAGCGCCGCCGTGATGGCGGACGCCGTCTGGCTGAGGGTCGAATACTGGCCCAGGTTGATGCTCGATACGGCGGAGGTGATGGCCGCCCCGGTCTGTTCAATGGTCGAATAATTCTTAAGATCCTCGCTTTGCGCCTTGCTTGCGATGACCGCCTGCGTCTGGCCGGACAGGTCCCGGCAATCGATTCCGCCCATCACCTTGCCCCACAACGCGCGCAGGTTGTCGTTGAGCTGCTTGAGGCTCAGCGCCTCAAAATCCACAATCTCCCGGTATCCAATGTTGCTCATGCTCTTCGCCTCCTGCCCCGGACGCTAGGTCAAAAAGCGCGACAAAGCGCGACAAACCGATTCTTAACCTCAAATTGTTTTGCATTTTCATCATTTCCGTCTTGCATAAACAGTGTTAAGGTATTATAATAATTGAATACATTTGAGCGGCCTCCCTGTAGCATG
Organism: Eubacteriales bacterium; assembly: GCA_031551775.1. Classification (GTDB taxonomy): domain Bacteria; phylum Bacillota; class Clostridia; order Christensenellales; family Aristaeellaceae; genus Anaerozeibacter. Next base: position 22,461 of record JAVBND010000028.1, read on the forward strand.
GCAAGCGCGGTATTGTCGGGCGCGCGCCCGGTGATATATAGATCTTTTGAAGGAAAAGGGGGATCCACATGAAGAAACTGGTTTCAATGGTTCTGGCGCTCATCCTCGCGCTGGGCATAGGTTCGGTCGCGATGGCCGAATCGCTCAAGATTGGCGGCATAGCGCCGCTGACCGGCGCCGTGTCCGTCTACGGACTGCTCGTCAAAGACGGCGTGGAACTTTACAAGGACGAAGTCAACGCGGCGGGCGGCGTCTTGGGCCAACAGGTTGAAATCGTCTGGATGGACGACACCGGCGACGCGGTGGAAGCCACCAACGCCTACAACCAACTCGCGAGCGAAGGCATACAGGCGCTGATCGGCGCCGTCACCACCGCGCCGACACTGGCCGTCGGTACGCGCACCGCGCAGGACCGCATGCCGCAAATCACCGCGTCGGCAACCGCCTACGACGTGACGAGCGCGGGCGACAACATCTTCCGTACCTGCTTCCTCGACCCCTACCAGGCCGAGCTCATGGCGCAGTTCGCCAAGGAAAACCTCAGCGCCACGAAGGTCGCGGTGCTCTATGACAACACCAACGACTACAACATCGGCCTGTACGAGTCCTTCGTCAAGAAGGCGGAAGAACTGGGCCTCGAAGTGGTCGCGGTGGAAGCCGCCACCGAAGGCGACGCCGACTATTCGCCGCAATTGGCGAAGATCGCCGACCAGGAACCCGACGCCGTGTTCGTCTGCTACTACTATGAAACGGCCGCGCTGGCGCTGCGCCAAGCGGTTGACGTGGGCCTTGACGCGTGGGTCATGGGCGCGGACGGCTTCGCCAACATCCAGAACCAAGTGACCGACGATCCGTCGCTGCTCGATAAAGTCGCCTATTGCGATTCGTTCTCGGAAGAAGCCGACAGCGAAGTCGCGCAGTCGTTCATCGCCGCTTTCAAGGCCAAGTACGGCGCTGACCCCGCAGGTTTCAACGCCCTGGGCTATGACACCGCGAAGATCCTCTTCACCGCCATCGAGAATGCCGGCTCTACCGACAAGGAAGCCGTCATCGCGGCCATGAAGGCGACCGACCTCGAATGCGCCACCGGCCACATCACCTTCAACGACCACAACGATCCGATCAAGTCGGCGTTCATCAAGGGTTTTGAGGCTGGTAAGCCGGTTCTGATCGCGCGCGTTGACCCGTAAATCGCACGCTTGCCTCGGAAGGCGCACGCCTGCGCTTTCCGAGGCGTTTTTCTAAGTCAAGCGGCAAAGGCGCGATTCACCGCGCGCTGCGCCGCAATTTCTTGTTCTTGGGGGGATGGGTATGCAGCTGTTTTTGCAGAACCTGATCGGCGGCCTACAGATGGGCAGCATTTACGCGCTGATCGCGCTGGGCTATACGATGGTATATGGCATCGTGCGTCTGATCAACTTCGCGCATGGCGACATCATGATGGTGGGCGCGTACGCGGTGTATTGGCTCTTAAGCATGACGTCCTTTGGCGCGCTGACCGCGGTGAATCCGGTATTGGCTTCTGTCGTGGGCGTCTTGTTTGCCCTCGTCGTCTGCGTGACACTGGGCGTTTTGATCGACCGGATCGCCTACAAGCCGCTTCGCAACGCGCCGCGCATTTCGGCCCTGATCACCGCCATCGGCATTTCGTTGGCGCTGCAAATCCTGGCGCAGTTGGTCTTTGGTTCCGGCCAATTGGCTTTCCCGAACATCGTACCCAAGATCAGCCTGTTCAAGGTGGGCAGAAAGCCGGTCTACCTGCTTGAGGTGCTGACGCTTGCCGTCTCCCTCGTTTTGATGATCGCGCTTCAGCTCTTTGTCAAAGGCACGCGCACCGGCAAGGCCATGCGCGCGGTCTCCGAGGACAAGGGCGCGGCCCAACTCATGGGCATCAACGTCAACAACACCATTTCCATCACCTTCGCCGTCGGCTGTGCGCTGGCCGCGATTGGCGCGGTCTTCTACGCCCAAAAGGTGGTCTACATCAAGCCCCTGCTCGGGTCCATGCCCGGGCTCAAGGCGTTCGTCGCGGCGGTCCTGGGCGGAATCGGCATCATCCCCGGCGCGGTTCTGGGCGGGTTCATCATCGGCATTGCCGAAACCTTCATGAAGTACTACGCGAGCGAGTACGTGGACGCGATGGTGTTCGGCGTTTTGATCCTGGTGCTCTTGTTCAAGCCCTCGGGCCTCCTCGGCAAGAAGACCAAGGAAAAAGTGTAGGGGGGGGATCGCAATGAAGAAGAACAGGCGCTTTACGACAAGCCTAAACCTGATCGCGGTCGCCCTGGTCTTTGGCGCGATAAAGCTGCTCATTGGGGCGATGGGCGCCAACCGGTCGCTTGAAATGCTGCTCACGCAGGTGTGCTACAACATCATCATGGTGGCGAGCCTGAACCTTGTGACCGGCGTGCTGGGCGAACTGACGCTGGGCCACGCCGGGTTCATGTCGGTGGGCGCGTATACATCGGCCGTTTTTACTTCGCTCCTGCTTCCGGGCCAGGCGTGGGCATTCCCCATCGCGCTGATCGCGGGCGGGGCGCTCGCGGCCCTGTTCGGCTACCTGATCGGCGTTCCGGCGCTCAGGCTCAAGGGCGATTACCTGGCGATCATCACGCTGGGCTTTGGCGAGATCATCCGCGTCCTGATCAACACGGTGTTCGCGCCGTGGACCGGCGGCGGCAAGAAGATGTTTGGCATCAGCCTGTACACCACGTTTGAAAATTCATTCTGGATCATGGCGATGACGGTGGCGCTTTTGTTCATGCTGGCCTGGTCGCGCCATGGCCGCGCGATCCTGGCGATTCGCGAAAACGAAGTTGCCGCCGACGCCTCGGGCGTTCCGGTCACCAGCTACAAGATCCGCACCTTTGTGATTTCGGCGTTCTTTGCCGGGATCGCGGGCGGCCTGTACGCGCACTCGGTCGGCGTGCTCGACCCGGCGCGCTTTGACTTCAATGCCTCCATCGACTACCTGGTCATGGTGGTCTTCGGCGGCATGGGTTCCTACACCGGTTCAATCGTCTCGGCGACAGGGCTGACGGTCGTGCAGTTTTACATGGCAAAGCTGGTCGAGTACCGTCAGCTGGCCTACGCGCTGCTCCTGATCATCATGATGATCTTCAAGCCCTCGGGCCTGCTCGGCGTTGCGGAGTTCTCCTTGGCGAAGACGCTCAAGCGCATCTTTCCCGGCCTCGACGCTTTTGCCGGCCGGATAGAGGCGCGCCTGACGCGCCGCCGCGCGGGCTCCATCGCCCCCGACGTGCCCAAGTACCGCTACGACGCCAAAGATACGCCGGTGCTTGAGATGAAGAAACTGGGCATCCGCTTTGGGGGACTCCACGCGGCGGAGGACGTCAACATCACGCTTGGCGAAAAGGAAATCGTCGGCCTGATCGGCCCCAACGGCGCGGGCAAGACCACGGTGTTCAACCTCCTGACCGGCGTTTATACGCCCACCGAAGGCGACGTTACGCTGATGGGCAAATCGCTCAAGGGCAAGCCCACCTACAAGATCACCTACGACGGCGTGTCGCGCACCTTCCAGAACATCCGCCTGTTCAAATCGATGACCGTCATTGAGAACATCAAGGTGGCTTTCCAAAGCCGCATGTACTATTCGCTGCTCGACGGCGTGCTGCGCAACACCTACTACGACCGCGAGGAGCGGGGCTGCGACAAGCGCGCGCGGGCATTGCTTCGGGTATTTGACATGGAGGACCTGGCCGAGAAGGGCGCGAGCTCGCTCTCCTACGGCCAGCAGAGGAAACTAGAAATCTGCCGTGCCATGGCGTCGAACCCGAAAGTATTGCTGCTCGACGAACCGGCGGCGGGCATGAACCCGATCGAGACGCAGGAACTGATGAAAACCATCGAAGACATCCGCGAGCTGTTCGGGGTTACCATCCTCTTGATCGAGCACGACATGAAGCTGGTCATGGGCATCTGCGAGCGGATCTACGTGCTCAACTACGGCAAGGTCATCGCCCAGGGCACGCCGGAGGAAATCAAGAACAACCAGGAAGTGGTCGCCGCCTACCTGGGCGCGCCCGAAGACGAAATGAAGGAGGGCGCGTAAATGTTAGCTGTCACGGGCCTTAACGTCTACTACGACGCCATCCACGCGCTCAAGGACGTAACGTTTGAAGTCAAGGAAGGCGAAATCGTCACCCTGATCGGCGCCAACGGCGCGGGCAAGACCACGACGCTGCATACGATTTCGGGCCTGATCCGCGCAAAGGCGGGCAAGATTGTGTTTCTGGGCAAAGAAATCCAAGCCGTCGAAGCGCACGACATCTTGAAGATGGGCCTCGCGCAGGTGCCCGAAGGGCGGCGCATCTTCTCAAAGATGACGGTGCTTGAGAACCTCGAGATCGGCGCTTACGCGCGCCGGGACCGCACCGCCTTGCCGGGCGACATGGACCGCGTGTTCAAGTCTTTCCCGCGCCTCAAAGAGCGGCGCAAGCAGGTCGCGGGCACGCTCTCGGGCGGCGAACAGCAAATGCTGGCCATGGGCCGCGCGCTGATGTCTTCGCCGCGCCTGATCATGATGGACGAACCCTCGATGGGCCTCTCGCCGATCCTCGTAAACGAAATTTTCTCCATCATCAAGGAGGTCAACAAGCAAGGCGTGACGGTGCTCTTGGTGGAGCAAAACGCGCGCATGGCGCTCTCGGTCGCCGATCGCGCCTACGTCATGGAAACAGGCCGGATCGTCATGAGCGGCCCGGCGAAGGAACTGCTGGGCAACGAAGAGGTCAAGAAAGCGTACCTGGGCACCTGATCCGCGCATGGCGCAAACGCTCCGGAAAGCCTCTAAAAAAATGGAACGGCGTAAAAAATCAAGTACGCCGTTCCTTTTTCGTCCCGGACAGGGCATAACGCTTGCCGCCAAAATGAAGCGCCCTCAGTCCGCATCATCGCCCCCCTCTTCAATGGCGCCCAGCGCGATGATCTCCTTCCCGGCGATGCCCTGCAAATCTCCGCTCATGCCGTAAAGGCTGCTCGTCACCTTTTGCAGGATTTTTTCCTGCGCCGCCCACCGTTTTTGCGCCTGCTTCTTTTCGGCTTCGAGCTGCCTTGCCATCTCGTCGTAGGACTCAATGATGTAGCGGATCCGCCCGGCGAATTCGCCGCCCGTCAGGTAGTTGTAGATCATCTCGGTTTTTACGTCCTTGCCTTCGGCGTTGCGGTTGGCGACAGCTACCTTGATCAGAACCTCCCTGAGAAACGCGGCCAGCATGAGGGCGTAGCGCGGCTTGACCAGCCAAACATTGTCCGCGAGTTGCCTAAAGTCGTCGCCGCCGCCATTGGTGGGGCCAAAGACAATCACGCCCATCTGCGCTTTTTCGCCCGCCATTTCGTCTTTGAGCTTGCCCAACCAGCCCGCCTGATAGGTCTTCGCGTTCTTGCACTCCCACAGAACCAAGCCGCAGTTCTGATGATACCGCTCATTGACAACCTGGCGGATATCGCTTCCGCGTTCGCCCTTCTTGACCTCCTCGATCGTATCCAGGGGGAAATCCGCGCGCAGGTTTCGTTCGACGTCGAGTTCAAGGATTTCGCCCTGAAGCTGCTGCGAGCCCTGCTCCGCCACTTGCTTGGCGCAGGTGAGCTGCTCGCGCAGTTTGTTGATGGTTTCGTCCTGCTCGCGGATCTTTGTGTTGAAATCCTCCGAGGCCCGCTTCACCGCTTCCTCGCGGATGAGCGCCTCTTTTTCCAGGAGCTGCTTGCGTGCCTTGAGCTCGGCGTCCTCCTTCGCCTGATTGGCCGCGCTCAGCTTGTCGAGCAGGGATTTTAGCTCGTCGCGCAATTGCCGCTCGCTATCCCGCGCGCCCTTGACAAGGCTTTTGAGTTCTTCGCTCTCAAGTGCAGTTGATTGCTTCGCCTTGTCCAGTTCCAGCTTGGCGGCATGGCGTTCCCTGGCGAGTTCCAGCTCGGCCGCCTGCTTCGCCTCGGCCAAGGCGCGCTCAACCGACCGCTTGATTTGTTCCTCGGCCAGGACGCCGTACTCCTTGCGCAAGGACTCGGATTGTTCGGTTTTAGCCCTCAGCAATTCGTCGTCAATCTGACGGCGGATGGCGTCGGATATCTCAAAGGCCTTCTTGCAATTGGGACAAACAATGGTCGTTCCATCCATGGTATACTCCTTTGCCGTTGGTTTTTTACGCTTGGCCGATTACGCCCAGCTCACAGTCCCCTCGCGCCTGGGCGGCGGCGGAACGGCGGGGGCGGCGGCGCGGCCAAAGCATGCGCAGCTCGAGACCTCATATCCCTCGGGAATTGAAAGGGCGTCTCGCAGCCGGTCTTTCTCCGGGCCCATAAACGCCATGGTCGGAAAAAACAGGAAACAGCTGCCGATCCCAAGCGCCTCGGCCGCGATCAGCATGTTCTGGGTCGCGCACACACAGTCCGTCGCGGCGCTGGGATTGCCCGCGTCGCCGGACACCAGCACCAACGCGGGCGCGCCGTACAGGCAGTGAAAATCCGGATCCGCGCCGAGCGCGGCCAGGTGCGCCATCCCCATGTTTTGCGCCATGGCCTTTGCTGAACGGTCGATGTCCCGCAGCAGCGAAGGGTTGGTGACCACGGTAAAGTGCCAGTCCTCATTGCCGCTGCCGTTGGGCGCGTACCGGCCCGCCTCCACGATGGCGCAGAGCGCCTCGCGTTCTACGGGCTCACCCGTATAGGCGCGCACGCTCCGGCGGCGCTTGATGGTCTCAAGGGTTTCATTTGTCAATGGGATCGCCTCCCGTTTCATAATGGGAACAGTATACCACCGGCAAAAGCCGGAATCAAGGGAATGCGGGCGCTGTTTTCATGCGCGTATCGTCCGTTCGGACGATGCGGCGCGCGCGGCCTGGTGCTATACTGGCGGTGTCAGGGCGGAACATTGGCCGCGCGTTTTATGTTCCGCCGCTTTGAGCATGAGGGGTCAAGCGAAGAAGGGAGGCATCATGAATGACAAGGAAAGTATTCGGCATTGCGTTGCTTTGCGTATGGTTGCTGGCGCTGCCCGCGCGGGCGAGCGGTGAGACAAGGGTCTACTCGGGCGGTCCAATTTATGTGAAGGCGGGCGCGGCGCTTGCCGAGGCGGTCGTGGTCGAAGGCGGGCGCTTCGCCTACGTGGGCAGCCTTGACGGCGCGCTTGAGAAGGCCGGCGCGGACGCCGAGAAAATCGATCTGAACGGACGGATGATGGCGCCGTCCTTCATCGACGCGCATGCGCACCCCGATCTGGGCTCGGTGTTCGACCTGAGGGATTATTCCTATGCGGGCGCGGCCGCCACGCCCGATGAATACGCCGCGCACATCAAAAGCTACCTTGAAGAGAATCCGGCGCTTGAGGCTCTGCGCGGTTCGGGCTGGGAAAACGGCGCGTTCCCGGATGGGCCGCCGTCAAAGGCGCTGCTCGATCAGGTAAGCACCGAAATCCCGATCTTCATCCATTCGTCCGACCAGCATTCGGCCTGGGTCAATTCCAAGGCGTTGGAACTGGCCGGAATCGGCCGCGATACGCCGGACGCCAAGCCGGGCAACATCGAGCGGGACGAAGCGGGCGAGCCCGTGGGTACACTTCGGGATGAGGCCATGCTCGCGGCGGAAAAAGCCTTGCCGCCGGTTGGCGTGGAGGAACAAAAAGCGCTCATCCTAAAATTTCAGGACATGGCGCACAGCTTTGGCATCACGGGTTTCATGAGCGCGCTGGTGGAGGTGCGGTCAAACCTGTACGCCGCGTACCGCGAGCTCCATCAGGAGGGCAAGCTGACGAGCTATGTCGAGCTCGCGTTCTTGATCATGCCGGACAATTATGAAGAGGCGATTGCCTTTATCGCCGAGGAGATTGAGGCCGACGCGGCGTCCGGGGAAGGCGGATTTCCCCGCCTGGGCATCGCCAAGTTCTTAATGGACGGCGCGATCGTGGGCCAGACCGGCTACCTGCTTGAGGATTATTCGTCGCGGCCCGGCTACCGGGGCGAGCCGATCTGGCCCGGCGACGCGGCGCTGCTGAAAGATGCGTTTGGGCTGTGCGAAGAAAACGGCATCCGGATTCACGTCCACGCCGTGGGCGACGCGGCGGTACGGCTGGCGCTGGACGGGCTGGAGGCGGTTGAGCCAAACCGACACGCCATCACGCATTTGGAGCTGATCGCAAAAGAGGACGTCGCGCGGTTCGGCCCACTGGGCATCATTGCGACGATCAACCCGTACTGGTTCTGCAAATCGGTCGTGTTTGACGACAGCGAGCTGGTTCAGCTTGGACCGGAGCGCTCGGAAACCATGTTCCCGGTCAAGTCTCTCCTGGACGTGGGCGTACACATGGCCGCCGCCAGCGACTATCCGGTCACCGCGACCCCAAACCCGCTCATCGGCATGGAAATGGCCGTCACGCGCACGTTGATCGAGCCGTGGTGCTCGGGCAGGAGCGCAACGGCGTGCGCCATGAACACCGCCGAGGCGATCTCGGCCGAGCAGGCGCTTGACGCGTTCACGCTGGGCGCGGCCTATGCCTACGATCTTGAGAACGTCACGGGCAGCATCGAGGCGGGCAAGTCGGCCGACTTTATCGTGCTTGATAAAAGCATCCTTGAAGGCGCGGCCTCCGAAGCCCGGGTGCTTGAGACGTGGTTTCAGGGGCGGCAAGTGTACTGCCTGGGGTAAGGAAGCCCCGCTTTGGGGCGCCGCCACGCGCGCCGTTGACATGTTGACCGTCTGCCCGCGCATGAAAAATGTGATCGGCGGGCTTGTTTGCTGCTTCATTTCAGCAGCCCCTTGCAGCCTGTCATTGCATCAATTTTTTCTTGACTTCTGCTTTGCGGGCTGTATCATTGCGTTCAAATCGGGCGCGCCCGCTGCATCGATGCCGGGCTGTTTGAGAAACTGCTCGGATGTCGGTTGAATGCGGGCAAAGACAAAGCGCAGCGGCCTCAATGCGGCTGCGCTTTAAGCATCGATATCGGGATGTACAATACCTGCCCGAACCGATGCCTCTACTGCTATGCCAATTACAATCAGGCCATGGTGGGCAGGAATTTTTCAAGCCACGACCCGCTCTCGCCGCTTATCACAGGAGATGTCGGCGAAGGCGACAAAATTCACGAGCGCCAAGCGGGGTCATGCCGCGACCGGCAGATTCGCCTCTTCGATGTATGAAGTCCGCGCGGCGGATATCCTTGCGCGGCGCCGATTGTCAGCAACCGGCGCGCGTCCTGTGTCCGCCTCGGCTATGGATGCGCTGAACCTATACGCCCAGGTACGCGCGACGCACTTCGTCGTTTTCTAGCAGCGCGCTTGCTTTTCCGTTAAGCGCCACGCGCCCGGCTTCCAGCACATAGCCCCGATGGGACGCGCCGAGCGCCTTGTACAGGTTTTGCTCCACGATCACGATCGCGACCCCGGCGCGGCTGACCCGCTCGATTGCGCGAAATACCTCATCCACCACGATGGGCGCAAGGCCCAGCGACGGCTCGTCCAGGATCAGCAACTTGGGTTCCATGAGCAGCGACCGCCCGATCGCCAGCATTTGCTGTTCGCCGCCGGAAAGCGACCCCGCCACCTGGCGCATGCGCTCCTTTAGCCGGGGAAACATCTGATGCACTTCTTCAAGCCTTTTTTGAAAAGCCTGTTTGTCCCGCCCGTTGTAGCCGCCCAGCAGCAGGTTCTCCTCAACCGTCAATGTGCCCAGAATCCCCCGGCCCTGCGGGATGTGCGCAATGCCCAGAGAGGGGCGCTTGTAGGCGGGCAAGGCGGCCAAATCGCGGTTAAACCAGGTTACGCTTCCCGACAACGGGCGCACCATGCCCGAGATCACGCGCATAAGCGTGGTCTTGCCCGCGCCGTTTGACCCGACAATCGCTACGACTTCGCCCTCGTTCACCTCGATCGAAACATCGTGGAGCACCTTGAGGTCGCCGTAGCCCGCGTCCAGGTTACGAATGCTCAGCATGACGGTAATCCTCCCCCAAATATGCCTCGATCACATCGCGGCGCGCCATTGCGCTTTGCGGCGTGTCTTCACACAGCACGCTGCCCTCGTTGAACACGATCACCCGGTCGCACAACTGAACCACCGCGCGCATCACGTGCTCGATGAAGAGGATGGTTATGCCGCGCCTGCCGATCGCCCTGACCAGTTCCAGGCATTCCTCCATCTCCGACGGGTTGAGCCCGGCCATGACCTCGTCCATCATGATGAGCTTGGGATCTATGGCGAGGATGCGCGCCAAGTCCAGCCACTTGCGCTTTTCAACCGGCAACTTGCCCGCGAGCGTCCCGGAAAGCGATCGCATGTTGAGCCCGTCCAGGATCGCCTCCGCCTTCTCACCGGCTTCGCGCATCCCGTACTTGACCAGCGCCGCGGTATAAACGCTTTCAAAAACCGACAGGCCGCCAAACGCCCTGGGCGTCTGGAAAGTGCGCGTGATGCCCATGCGGGCGCGCTCCGCGATGCCGGTTTTGGTGGGGATGTTCTTCCCATCAAACCAGATCGTTCCCCCCAGCGGCGCATACACGCCGCTCACCAGGTTGACAAAAGTCGATTTGCCAGACCCGTTTGGCCCGATAAGGCCGGTGATCTTGCCTTGCTCGATTGCAACCGATACGTCGTTCACCGCGTGAATGCCGCCAAAGGAAATGTCCAGGTGCTGCGTGCGCAAAATTTCGCTCACCGTCCGCCGCCTCCTTTCGCGCCCTTGAGGGCGGCCGCGGCTTGCTTTGCGCCGTGCGGCTTGCGTGCGCCCGTAAAGAAGCTGATGATGCCGTCGGGCTTGAAAATCACCGTCAGCATCAGGACGATCCCGTACAGCACGTAGCTGGCGCCGCCCTGATAGCCCAGGAGGTAGTTGGTCGCCTCCGTCAGCGGCACCAATACAAACGCGCCCAGCACCGGACCCCAAAGCGTCCCGATGCCGCCGATGATGGCCACCGTGCCGATCTTGACCGACAGGTCAAGGCTGGCGATGGAGTAGGGATCGATGTAAGCCACAAAGAACGCGTACACCGACCCGATTGCCGATGTGCACACGGCGCTCAATACAAAAGCGCTCAGCTTGAGGCGGAAGGTCTCAATGCCCAGCGATTGGGCGGCGTCTTCGTCCTCCTTGACCGCGCGCAGGAAGTAGCCGGTGCGCGAACGCAGCAACCGGAAGCTTGCGGCGAGCACCATCACCGTTAGAAAAAGCATGAGGAAGTAAAAGGGCGTATCGCTTGAAAACTGGAAGTTCCAGACGTTCTCACCCCGAAAGGTTACGTACAGACCGCCCGCGCCGCCCGTGAAGTCCTTGAAATACAGCGCCAGCACGCGCACGATCTCGGCAAAGGCGATGGTTGAGAGGGTAAAGAACGTGCCCCTCAGGCGGAAGGATGCCGAACCGATCAGGAGCGCGGCTGCGGCTGAAACCGCCATGCCCGCAACCATGCCGACCAAGGGCGAGAGGTGGTAGCGCGTAAACAGGATCACCGCGCTGTACGCCCCGATTGCCACAAAGGAGGAATGGCACCAGGATATCTGGCTGGCGTAGCCGCCGATGATGTTCCACGATACGCCCAGCGCCGCAAACGTCATGCACGACACCAGGACCGTCGTCAGGTAGCGCGACTTGGCAAGCAATGGCAACAGGCAAAACGCGCCAAGCGCGACAAGCGGCAGGATTTTTTTTAATTTCGTCATGCCTTGCGCGCTCCTTTGCCAAACAGTCCCTGGGGTCTGAAGTACAAAACCAGAAGCAGCAGCGCGAACACGCCGGCGGGCGCGAGGTCAAGCGCCACATAGGTGCCGACAAACGCTTCCACAATGCCCGCGATCAGCCCGCCGATGAGCGCTCCTGCCGTATTGCCCAACCCGCCCAGCACCACCACCACCATGGCGATGGTTTTGAACGAACCGCCCACGCGCGGGTACACATAGTAGATCGGCGTCAGCAGCAGGCCGGCGAGGCCCGCCATCGCGACACCCAGCGCGAACGAGAACAAGAACGTCCGGTTTGTGTTGATGCCCAGCATCTGCGCCACCTCGCGATTCTCCGCCGTGGCGCGCATGGCGCGGCCCACCTTGGAATGCTTGAGGAACAAGAACACCAGCGTCACCAGCACCAACGCCACGAGAAAGGCGATCAGGCGGGGCGTGGAAATTGACAGCGCGCTCGCGCGAATCGCGCTGTCCTTGACGCTTGTAATCACCGTGCGGTAGGTGTTTGAAAACACCAGCTGCGCCGCGTTCTCAAGAAAGTAGGAAAGCCCCATGGTCAGCAGGATAAACCGCGTCGAATCGCGCCCGATCAGCGGGCGAAACACCGTCTGAAACGCGCCCATGCCAAACAGAAACATCAGCGCGAACACGAGCGGGATCAACACATAGGGGCTTAAGCCCGTGACCGAATAGATGATCCACGTCAGGTACATGCCCAGCATCAGAAATTCACCCTGCGCGAAGTTGATGATTTTCATGACGCCGAAGATGATGGTCAGGCCCACCGCGATCAACGCGTACACGCCGCCGATCATCAGCCCGTTGATGAGCGACTGACCGAGTAGATAACCCATGCCGCAGCCTCCTCCCGCCGCCATAATTGAGGGCGCTTGGGGAACCCGGCGCTTGCCGGTTTCCCCAAGCGCAGGGTCCGAGGTTAGAATTCGCTGGGCGCCATGTAGTGCGCGTACCCGGCCGCGCTTTCCGGCCATACCACGTGCGGCTCGCCTTCCTGCCACTGGATCATGACGGGCGCCACGTTCTGGTTGAGCCCGTTCTCGTCAAAGTCGAGGTACCCAAAGGGAAGCAGCGTTTCGGTCTTGAGCGAACGGACCGCGTCGCGGATGACCTTCGGGTCGCGGCTGCCGCTCTGTTCAAGCGCCGCGAATATCGCCATGTAGCAACTGTAGGTGGTGCCGCCGTTTTGCGGCATGAAGCTTCCGTATTCCTTGCGGTAATCCTCGCAAATCGCCTCGAGTTCTTTGTTGCCTACGATGTTCTTCACATCGTAGCTCCAGTGCGATACCGACACAAGGCCGTTCACCTTGTCGCCCAGCTCGTCCGCCATCTCGGATTGCAGGAAGCCGGAACCGCCGCCAATGATCAGGGCGTCGCAATCCATCGATTTCATGGTGCTGATGATGAGCTTGGCTTCCTGCAGGTACGCGGTGCAGAACAGCACCTGCGCGCCCGACGCCTTGAGCTTGGTCACCAGGCTCGACGCGTCCGTAAGCCCCGACGGGAACGACTCGTCGTACACGATCTCATAGCCCAGGTTCTTGAGCTTGTCGCGCGTGCCGTCGGCGGTCGAGACGCCCCAGGAGGAGTTCTCGTAAAGCAGCGCGACCTTGCTGTAATCGAGGTCCTTGTCCCCGCACAGCCAATTGAGGAATTCAACGGGCGCCGCGCCAAACCGCGCGCCGGTCGCGGGCATCTGGTTTACAAACTGATAGCCCACGTCCGCAATGCCCGAGGCAATCGATACCGTGAGGATCGGAATGCCCAGTTTCTCGGTGACGGGCAGGATCGGGATCGTGAGCGCGCTCACGCCCGTGCCGGTTGCCGCCACGATGCCCTCTTGCGAAAGCACCCGCTCCACCACATTCTTGACCTGGGAAGAGTCGCTCGTGATGTCGGATACGATCAGTTCCACCTTGGCGCCGCCCAGCGACTTGATGCCGCCGTTCTCGTTGACGTGCTTGACGGCGAGCTGCGCGCCCTTGAGGCACAATTCGCCCGCGTAAGCGTTCGTGCCCGACAACGGCTCAAACAGCGCGATCTTTACCGGTTCCGGCTCTGAGGCCAGGCTGGGTGCGCACAGGGCGCACGCGAGCACGGCCACCAGCAGCATAGCAGACAATTTTTTCATCCTTCACCCTTCCTTCCTCGTCTTGAACGGTCCCTGTCTGTCGTCCTCATGCCAAATGAAACCTGTGAGAGCGCCTTCCTTAAAAACCGCTTGCGCGCAATCCGTTCCCCCTCCCCTCCTTTGGGAAAGCCGCGCAAACGCATTCGGTATCACAAGCCAAATTGAGCAATAGCCCGGCGCGCGATCCCCTCGGCGCCCAGGTCAAAATGTTCGTAATACTGTTTAAGCGATCCGGAATGGATGAATTGTTTCTCGCCCTTCTCATCAAGCGTTGAAAGTGACAATAGCCCTTCGGGCCTGACCGGGTATCCCATTTTGCAGGACGCCTGCAAAAACCGTTTAAACAAGTAGGCGTTGTTTTGTTCCGCAAATACGATGGGCTTCCCGCTTCGCGCCATGACGCCAAAAAGCGCCTCATCGACCGAGGGCATGTCCACGACGGTCGGCCTGTGCCCGCGCGCCCCAATCATCTCGCCCGCCGCCAGCGCTTCATGCACGCCGCGGCCGCTCGAGACGATGAACAGGTCGGCTTGCTCGGGTTTGCTCAGATGAAGATATCCCTTTGCGTACTCGAAGGCAAAGTCTTCGTCATAGATCGCGCGCGCCTTGGGCCTGAGCGTTCGAAGCACCACGAGGCCTTTGTTGCCTTGCGCAATCCAGCGCATGGCGCCAAGCAACTGGCGCGGACAGCTGGTGTCGATCACCTTGACGTGGGGCACCGCGTCAAATACGAAGATGTCATCGGTTGACATGTGCGTAGCGCCGTTGGCCTGCGTATCGAGGTTTGCGGCGCTTGCGACAAACGTGATGTCAAGCCCGTGCCCTTCCGCGAGCCATCCGCCGCCAGAGGCGATGGACTCCAGGCGCTCCTGCTGGCTGACCGCGATGCGCCGCATGACGTTCCAGTTGAAGAACACGCCGAAAGTCCCGCACCAGGCGTTGTAGCCGCGCGCGGCAAACGCTTCGGCGATGTTCATCATATTGGCTTCCGCGATGCCCACATTGAGCGCGCGGTTCCTGTCGGCCACGACCATGCCGTCGTGAAGGCCGGTGATGGTCCCAATGTCGGAATCCACGGTCACCATGTGGGGATCCTCTCCAAACGCCGCCACGGCCTGGGCCAGTACTTTGTGACATTCATAGAATTCGCCCCGCCGGATCGCGGGCAATTCCGTCTCTTTATACCCAAGCGCCTTGACCCGCTCGCCCGCGCGGCGCGTCTTGACCGTCAGCGGCACCGATGCGATGTCTTTTACTTCGCCCGTTACGCATACGCGATACCCCATTTCCCGCGCCGCCGCCTCAAGGGTTTCAAACGCGGCGGGAGAGACGCGGCGCGCCTCCCCCAAAAACGCGCAGGCGTTTTTTACGCGCTGCTGCCGCCGGTTTCTCTGAAGCGCCATTTCCCGCTCGGCGAACGCTTCTTTTACGCTCAGCTTGTGCTCCCGGGCATCCTTGCCGAATCCGCCTTCGCCCTTCCCGCATTCGGACAGGATCGCGAAGGGACGGCCTTTCTCCTTGCGCAGAAACAGATTGAGCGCGTCCAGAAGGGGGCCGTACTGCGTGCCGTCCACCGTGACGGCGTAAAACCCGAACGCGGTGAGTTGATCTTGAAGGCTCTCCATCGGTATGACGTTGCGGTCTGTCATATCGTTTTGTCCGCGGTTGCGGTCGATGATCAGGCACAGGTTGTCAAGGTTTGCCGCGCCCGCGTACATGGCGGCTTCCCACATGGCGCCCTCCTGCATCTCGCCGTCGCCCGCAAGGCAAAACGTATTGCCCGCCTCGTCGATCTTCTGCGTAAGCGCGAAGCCGACCGCCGCGCCCAACCCCTGGCCCAGGGGACCTGTGGCGACATGCACCCCGGGCAGTACGGGACCCGGGTGCCCGTTTAGTATGCTGTCAAACGACCGCGATCCTCTGAGCAGCGCGCGGTCAAAAAAACCTTTGTCCGCAAAGACCGCCGCCATGCTCGCGACCGAATGTCCCTTGCTTAAAACATAGATGTCGCCGGCGGGCGCGGTGGGATCTTCGACGTTCACGCGCATTGTTTTGCCGTAAAACAGGGCAACCGTCGGAATAATGGCCGAAAATGCCCCGCCGATGTGCAGCCCCCGGTCGTTGGCGTCGAGCCCTTCCTCAATTACCGACATGCGAATGTCCGAATCTTTCACGAGCAGCAGCTTCGCCATTCCCGCCCGGATCCATTGATCCCCGCTCAACATGATCAAGCACTCACTTCCTTACATCGGTCCTGCCAAATTTTGTGAAATTTTTCCAGCATCCGATATGGTTTCCACCGCCACATTTTCAGTTCTGCGCTCTCACGTGAAATATATTACCATGTAATCATTGTGTTGTCAATGTGTCTTTGCAATATTTTTCATTCTAACGGTAGCAACTCCCAGTATTGAGCTTTCAAATTTGGGTTTATTAATGCATTTATTTTTGTTTTCGATACAAAAAGTTTCATTGTTTTGCAAAAGAGGGGCCAAGGCGCGCATTCAGTACGCCTTGGCCCCATCAAGGTCCTCGCTTAAGGCAACACCGCACAGGTAGCGGATGTGATGAAGCCCTATTCGCCGCCGATCGGCCGTTTGGGATGGGTGGTACCCCGCACCACCAATGTCGGTTTCAGCGCTATGCGCTTGCACTCGGTCGCCTTGGGATTTTTGACGCTGGCGACCATCTCCTGCGCGACCAGGCGGCACATGTCCTCGATTGGCTGATGGACGGTGGTCAGTTGGAAACTGAAGAGCGCGCTCATTTCAATATCGTCAAAACTGACGATTGAAAACTCGCTGATCGGATCGATCTTTTCTTGCCGAAGCGCTTCAATGAAGCCGATCGCCGTCATATCGTTGCCGATCACCCAGGCATCCGCCGCCAAATCGCCGCGCAGGTATTGCCGCGCCTCCTCGACGCCCCGGCGCAAATCAAGCCCGCCATAGGTGATCATGTCCTGTGAAACCGGCATGAAATGCGAGTACAGCGCCTGCGTGAAGCCGTTGACGCGCTGCATTGCCGAGAATGAATTGGGATGGCCCGCGACAAAACGAATGTGCTCGTACCCGAGGTCGATCAGGTGCTTGGCGGCGATATAACCGGCCTGAAAATTATCCTGAATCACCACGTTGCCCACAAAGTTGTCGAGCATGCGGTCCATCAGCGTGACCGGGCGCCGCTGGTTGCGCACCCTGACAGAAAGTTCCCTGTCGGAAAGCGAGGAGATTACAATCAGCCCGGCGCAATCGACCTGTTCGAGCAGGTCAAAGAACTGCTGCTCAAGCGCGGGATCGTAGCGTGTGCACACCGGCAATACAAAGTAACCGTACTGCATGAATTCGCGCTGCATATGCGCAAGAACGTTGCTGAAGAAAGGATTGTCAACGTCCGGCAGAATCAAGGCGATCGTCCGCTCGTCGCTCTGAACGCCGGGCCCCAGGTTCCGGGCGGAAGATGCGGCCATGTATCCCAGCTCTTTGAGCGCCGCGTATACCGACTGGTTGGTTGCGTCGCTCACCGCCTTGCCGCCGTTGACCACCCGCGACACCGTCGCGACAGAAACATTGGCGTGTTTTGCCACATCCGACAATCGCACTTTTTTCAATCGACACCGCCCCTAAACCGTTTGTTCTCATTATAACACACCCCGCGGTATATTTGCATGTGAAAATTGTTACAAATCCGTCAACCTGTAACGCGGTAAAATTCTTTCAACGCGCGCCTTCAATTTCGCGCTTTCTCTGTCGATTTTTCAACATTTTCATTTCCTGTATTGACTTTTGTAATTATTCCATGTATATTTCAAAATGTGAGAGCCCTGAACGCGACGCACCGACCTATGCAAAAGACATCGCAAGACAAATTTGAAGGGGGCTTTGGATGATGAAAGCGGTCGTAACCCAGGCGCCGTTTACGGTTTTGTATCAAGACGTACCCGAACCCGATATTCCGGAGGGCTTCGCGCTCATTCGCGTAATCGAAACCGGCATATGCGGCGGGGACATCCACGTTTATACAGGCAACCACCCCTACGGCCAATACCCGTCGATCCAGGGGCATGAATTTGTCGGCATTGTCGAGCAGGTACCCGAAAACGCACGCGGGATAGCCTCCGGCGACCGGGTGGTGGGCGAGATCTTGCTGCCTTGCGGCAAATGCTATCCCTGCCGTCATAAAAAACCCAATTGCTGCGCCGAGCTGAAACTGGTCGGCCTGCACACGCCCGGTTCATTTGCCCAGCGCGTGGCGGTTCCGGTTCAAAACCTGCACGCGGTTCCGGAGGGGATGCCCGACGACGTGGCGGTACTGGTCGAGCCGTACGCAATCGGCCATCACGCCATCGCGCGCAGCGGGATTACGGCGGATGAAACCGCGCTGGTCATCGGCTGCGGCACGATCGGGCTGACGATCATAGATCTTTTGAGCGCCATGGGCGTTCGGGTGCTGGCGGCGGACCTGTCCTCATTCCGGCAGCGCAAAGCCGAGGAAATGGGCGCGGACGTCGTAATCGACAGCGCGCAGGAGGATCTTCACAAGCGCGTGATGGAATTGACAATGGGCGAAGGCGCGGGCGTCGTATATGAAGCGACCGGCTCCTCGCGCATCATGGGGCAGACCGAAAGCCTGGTGGCCGCCGGCGGCACGATCACGATTGTGGGCTTGACCAACGATTCGGTTTCATTTAGCGGACTCAACTTCACCAAGCGCGAGATGAGCATCCACGGCAGCCGCAACTCCTGCGGCGATTTCGCCCCGGTCATTGAAGACCTCGCCTCCGGCAAGCTTCACCCCCAATCGCTCCTGACGCGCAAGTTCCGCCTGGCGGACGCCGCCGAAGCGCTCGATTACACCGTCCGCCACCTGGGCGAAGAAGGCAAGGTGGTCTTCACCATTAACTGAGCCGGACCGGAACGCGCAAAAAATGGGGCTGTCCTCAAAACCTGCGGGACAGCCCCATTGAAGGCTCCTTCAGCATTTCAGACAACACCCGCCCCTCGGCCCAGGGCATGTCAAAACCCATCAGGGCCGCCACCGTGACCGGTTCGTCGATCAGGCGCGCCGCGTCAATCGACGCGCCCGCCTTCGCGCCCGGGCCCGCGATCAGAAAAAACGGCTGATCGCCCAGGCGCGGGTCGTGTCCGTGGTTGGCCCGGTAGCGTATGCCCGCGTCCGCGAGCGGGGACATCAGAGGATCGCCCTTGACGTCGTCAAGAAACAGCACGCCCGGCGCGGCTTCAAGCACGAGGCAAAACCCGCCCGCGAGGCCGTGTTCATCGCGCGCTTCCTCCCGTGTGAGCGCGCGCGCAATGCCCAGCGCCTTTTGAACCGCCGCGTCAAAAAACACTTCGCGCGCGCGCGCCTCAAACGCCCGCGTTCGCGCGTACACCTGCGCGGTCAAACACGCCGAGTGGCACTCAATCGACCAATCGATCGAGCCGTCCGGCATCAGCCCGAGATACCCCGCATGCTTCAGGAAGCGGTTGGGCCAGCTTCCCGTGTCAACCGGCAATTGGCCGTGGTCGGAGCACAGCACAATGTTGGTTTCTTCCCGAACGCCCGCCGCGTCAAGCGCATGAAGCAACCGCCCAAGAAGCGCATCGGTTCGGCTGAGCGCTTCCGAAACTTCTTTGGAACCGGGCCCCCAATAATGCTTGGCGTTGTCCACAGCGCAAATGTGGACATACAAAAGCTCCGGCGCCCGGTCGCGGATCACGCGTTCGGCGCATGCGGTGACGAATTCATCGAACCGGGGCTGTTCAAACCCGCGCGCAATTTCGCCCACCTCGCCCCAAATGGAGCGTATGTAGTCCGCGCTGCCCGCCCCGCACATGGGTTCAAGAAAATCCGCCTCCGGGGAAGTGAGCCATATTTCAGGGATCAGCGTATCGACGCCGACGCGCCCCATCGTCGGCCACATGACCGAGGCGCTCGAAACACCCGCGCGTCTGGCGGCATCGAAAATGGTCGGCACCGCGATTTGAGAGGCGTAAAACACCCAGGGACGGGTGAGCGTGTCCGGCAGAAACACCTCGTTGTTGACCACCTTCGTGCGCGCAGGCATGCAACCGGTCGCCATGGCGGCATGGCACGGATACGTCAGGCTGGGGTATACCGAGCGCACATTGCGCGCCAGCGCGCATTTTTCTTTAAGCGCCGAAAAGTTCTCAAGCGCCCCCGCCGCAGCCAGATCCTCCCCCGTCATCGCGTCTATCGACAACACCAGCGCGCGCGCCTTGGCCATGTGATATGCCCCCTTTTGTGTGAAATAAGCCGATTATAGCGCGCGTCAACCGCCTTGTCAACGCGCGCCGCGCAAGCGATTGGTTCAATAGACCCTCAAAAAATGCTATTTACATTCGCCGTCCGCGATGCTATACTGTGATCAATATTCAAAATACTGTATATTGAACAATGCGGGAGGCCGAAATGGTCCAATCGATCAATAAACAGCAGGTGGTTCAAAAAAATTTGGCGCGCGAACTGCTCACCATGCACCTGGAGGGCTTGGACCGCCTGCCTCCGGTCAAGCAGTTTGCCAAGGATTATGGCGTGGGAACCGGTACGGTGCAGGGTGCGCTTCAAAACCTGAAAGACGAAGGCGCGATTGAACTTCAGGCATGCGGCGCGCAGGGCACCTTCCTTGCCTCGGTCAGCCAGCGGCACTTGTTTGACGCGTGCAGGTACGACGAGTTCACCTGCCTGATGCCGCTTGACGACTCGGGCCGCATCCGGGGACTCGCGACCGGCATTTACGAAGCGATCGCGGCGCTTGACCTGCCGATTCATATTTTGTTTGCGCGCGGATCGCGCAACCGCGTCAAAATGGTGACGCAGGGCAAGTGCGATTTCGCGGTCATGAGCCGCTTGTCCTATGAGACGGCGCTTGACAAGCAGGGGGACATCCTTGAATGCGTGGGAGCGGTCGGCGAACACCCGGGCGACATGGGCGTCGTCACCCGGCGGGACACGCCGTTCATACCGGGCGTCACGCCGGTCGCCTTTGACGACCACTCGTACGACCAGTGCGCGGTATACGAATCCCTTGGCCTGCCCGTCGTGAAGCGTGAGGATTGCCTGGGCGTGCGCATGGTGGACATGGTGGCCAAGGGCGAGCTTGATGCCGCGCTATGCCAGAGGGCGCTTCTTAAAAACGACGCGCTTGTTTTTCATCCGCTGCGCCTGCCCGAAGGGATGATTGCCAAAATGCGCGAGGCGGTCGTGGTCATCAAGCCAAGCGACGACGCGCTCGGGCGCTTGCTCAAGAGCACGCTTAAGCGGGAAACCGTCCTCTCCATTCAGCAAGGCGTGTTAAGCGGCGAAAGGTTTGTGAAGTACTGAGCTATGAAAAAATACATTGGCACGCTCGAGGGGTTTGTCAACGGGGCCGAGGAGCACGACGCCACATTTTGGGCCGATTATCAGGTGCTTGGACCGATGTTTTCGGCGCTTCGCATGTTTCTGACCATGGACGATGTCCAGGTGGTGCTCGTGGGCGCGAAGGGGTGCGCATACCACCTGAGCTTTACGCTCGTGGCCTGGGGCGAGCACGATTTTTCGCTCGGCAAACGGCCATTGCCGGTGCTTCAGTATTCGCAATCGCAAATCATCAAGGGCGATTTTGCCATTCGCGAAGCCTGGCTTGAAAAACTGAAAAAACTCTCTGAGATAAGGCACGTTCGGCAAATTGTCCTGATGCCCACCGACGACATGCGCCTGTGCGGCGCGAACATGTCCGTCATTGCGCGCGCGGTCGAAGCGGGCACCGGCCTTCAAACGATCCCCCTCGACATATCCGCCATGTCAGGGCCCAACCAATGGGCGGGCTATGACGCCGCGCTGGAGGCGCTCTACCGCCCCTACCTTGACAAGACGTTTGAGCGCGACCCATCGGTCAACCTGATGGGCTGGATGTGGCCCTCGCGCCACCGCAACCATGAGATCGGCTGCTGCCTTGCCATGCTTGAGGAACTGGGCATTCCTGTCAAGGCGGTGATTTCGGGCGGGAGTACGCTTGAGGACATCAGGCGCAGCATGGAAGCCTCCGCCAACGCGGTCGTGTGTTCGTCGGTGATGGGGAACCTTTTGAGCACGCTCGACCGGAAGGGCATCCGCTTGGCGGGTCAGAGGGCGCCCTACGGTTTTACCGGCACGCGCGAGTGGCTCGGCAGCATCGCGCGGGCGCTGTCCATGGACATTCAGGGGAAAATCGATGCGCTGGAAGCGCGCTACCTCGATAAGTTTCTTGAGAACAAGGCGCGGCTCAAGGGCAAGAAGGTGTTCGTGAGCGGAGGGCCGGGGCGGATCATCGGCCTTTTGCACGCGCTGAACGACTATGAAATGGACATTCAGGTGGCCGCCATGTTCTGGCCGCACGAGTGGAGCCGGGAGGACATCAAGCACTTGCTGAGCGACCACCAGCTCAAGGTGGGTACCTTCATCCTCTCGCCCGGGCTCGACGACCTTGAGTGGGCCGCGACCCATTTTGATTTTGACGTGTGGATGGGCGGGTATCAGGAACAGCACACATGCAAGCGCCACGCGATCCCGTTTGTGCCGATCACGGTATATACCGTAACGCACGTGGGCTACGAAGGCGCGGTCAATCTGGGCAACAAAATGCTGATGGCGATGGACGGCCACTCCTTTGTGGACAGCGCGTTTGCCGCCAATGAAATTGAGGGATACATATGCAAGGGACACGGATGAGCGGTCAGGCGGCGCTTGAGCCCATGACCGGATGCGGGATTCTGGGCGTGCTCAAGTCAATCGCAGGCATGGAAGGCGTGCTGCCGCTCATTCACGGACCGGTCAGCTGCTCCTCCGGCCATCGCCTGGCGATGCTGTTCGCGGGCGTCGAGCCGCTGCTGCCCACCACCGCAGTCGAGCAGCGCCACGTGGTGCTGGGCTCGGCCTCCCGGCTGCTGTCCGCGATGCGCACGGCCTATAAAACCTACCGCCCCAAGCTGCTTGTGGTGATCTTGACTTGCGCCACCGCGTTGATCGGCGAGGATTTTTCGGGCGTAATTAAAATATACGAAAGCGAAACCGGCGCCTTGGCCGCGGTCATAGACGGCAGCGCGCTCTCCGGCGACGAAGTGGACGCCGCGTTCATCACCTACGAGGTCCTGGCGGACAAGCTCGGGATCAGGCAGGGTGAAGAAGCGCCCCTGCTCGCCCTCGACGGCCTGGCCCTGACCGATTACGCCTTTGCCCTCAACCATGCCTCCGTCAAGGACCTGATTGAATCCTCGCTCCCCCTTACCGTCACACCGGGCCTGTTCCATGGCGCGAACGCTTTTGAAGGCGCGCCTTACCGCACGGCGCGCAAAGCGCGCGTAAGCCTTTTGTGGCAGGGCGGAATGGATCTGGCCGCGCCGGTGGGCGTTGAAGGCAGCCTGCGCTTCGTCAAAGCGCTGGCGGCTTATGGATCTCTTGATTTGAAACCCGAGGCCATGGCGGCATATCAAGCGCATTCAGAGCGCCTTAAGCCCCTCGCCTCGCGCATTGCCGCCGCCCGGCCGCGCGTGGGCGTTGAGGGCGCGGGCTGGTACGCCTATGCCATGGCGGCGTTTCTGAAAAACGAACTGGGCTGCCGCGTGCTGCTGGCGGTTGACCGCGCCTTGGACGCAATCGATTGGCGGAGCGTGGCCGACGAATTCTATGAGGATACCGGCCGGTATGAGCTGGTGGAACTTCTTAAAGCGTTTGGGGCCGGGTGGGTACTTGGTTCATCGAATGTCCAGCTTGACGAGTGCTGGCGTTACGTGCCCTTTTTCAATCCGGTATGGCGCACGGTTGAACCGGTCCAAACGCTGGGCTATGGCGCGGCGATAGCGCTTGCCCAAAGGCTTTGCGGGGAGGCGGGACAATGACGCCCAAGCGCATCGCGCTCTACGGAAAGGGCGGCATCGGCAAGACGACGCTCGCGGTCAACCTGGCGCTGACCATGGCGCGGGAAGGGCGAAAGGTTCTGCTGATCGGCTGCGACCCGAAGGCCGACACCGCGCGCCTCTTGGTCAACACGCCGCCCGAACCCATCGTCGAACGCTATGACGATGTGCTTGAGGGGAAAATGCAAATCGATCAACTGATCGTAAACGCCCGGGAAAACCTTTGGTGCTGCGAATCCGGAGGACCGAAGCCCGGCGCGGGCTGCGCGGGGCGCGGCATTCTGATCGCGCTTGACCTCATCAGCAAGGCGGGCGTGTTTGACCAGATGGACGCCGTGCTCTTTGACGTGCTGGGCGACGTGGTATGCGGCGGGTTCGCCACGCCCGTCACCAAGGCATACGCCGACCGCGTCTACGTGGTCACTTCGGGCGAACAGGCGTCTCTCTTGGCTGCCAACAACATCCTGCGTGGCATGGCCGCGATTGGCGGCCGGGTCGGCGGGCTGATCTTCAACGCGCGCGGGTTCCATGGCGAGGAAGCGCTGGTTGACGGATTCGCGCGCGCGTGCAGCGTTCCGGTTCAAGGCCGCGTGCCCTACGATGAGCGGATTAAATTGGCAGAACTCAAGCGCCGCGCGATCTGCGACGCGCCCGACGCGCCGATCGTCCAAAGTGCAATGCGGGATTTGGCGGACGCGCTGTTATCGGACGCGTCAAGCGCCGCGTGTACGCCGTTTGAGATGCAAGCGCTATACGAATGGATCGAGGAAATGGGGAGGGATGGGGCATGAAAGAGGCGTTGCTTCAAGTCGAGGGCCTGACCACCTCGTTTTATACCGAGCACGGCTTGATTGCCGCCGCCGAGAAGATCAGCTTTGACGTGGGCGAAAAGGAAATCGTGGCGGTCGTTGGCGAGTCCGGCTCGGGCAAGACGGTCACGTGCCTGTCCTTGATGGGGCTGACCGGCGGAGCCAAGACCGCGCGCGTCGAAGGCAGCGCGCGCTTCCTGAGCAAGGAACTCGTGGGTGCGGATGAACGCGCGCTGCGTGAAATGCGCGGCAGGGACATCTCGATGGTGTTTCAGGAGCCGATGAGTTCGCTCAATCCGGTGTTTCGCATCGGCGAACAAATCGACGAAACGCTCGCCGCGCACACGCGCATGAGCCGTCAGGAACGCAAGGCGCGCATCATCGAACTGCTTCATCTCGTGGGCATCCCGGAACCTGAGAAGCGCGCCAAATGTTATCCGTTTGAACTGTCGGGCGGCATGAAACAGCGCGCGATGATCGCCATGGCGCTGAGTTGCAACCCGAAACTGCTGATCGCGGACGAGCCGACCACGGCGCTTGACGTCACCATTCAGGCGCAAATCCTGACGCTTTTGAAGGACCTGCGCGAAAGCCTGGGTATGTCGATCCTCCTGATCAGCCACGACCTGGGCGTGGTGGCCAATTTTGCCGAGCGCGTTGTGGTGATGTACGCGGGGCAGGTGGTCGAACAGGGCCAAACGGACGATGTGATCCACCGACCGCTGCACCCCTATACGCGCGGGCTGATCGATTCGATTCCGCGCCTCGGCGCCGCGCGCCACAGCGAGCTCAACGTCATCCCCGGCGGCATCCCGGGACTGAATGACATGCCGGCTGGCTGCCGGTTCTTTCCGCGGTGCCCGGACGCGAAAGCGCGCTGCGCCAACGAACCCGCGGCGATGGTGGACCTTGGCGCGGGCCGCTTGGCGCGCTGCCACCGGCTTGGTGAAAAGGAGGACGCGTAACGTGGCCAAGGGCGATATTCTCGTCGAAGTCAAGGATGTGGTGCGCTACTATCCCGTCATGGGCGGGATCATTCCGCACGCGGTTGAATCGGTCAAGGCGGTGGGGGGCGTGAGCCTGACCATTCGCGAAGGCGAGACCTTTGGCCTCGTGGGCGAATCGGGCTGCGGCAAGAGCACGCTTGCGGGCGTGATCATGGGACTGGACGCGCCGACTTCCGGCCAGGTGCTGTTTCATGGGCGCGATGTGCACAAGGCCAGGGGTTCTGAGCGCCAATCCATGCGCCGGGCTATGCAACTGGTCTTTCAGGACCCGTTTGAGTCGCTCAATCCGCGCATGACGGTCGAGGAAATCGTAGGCGAGGGCCTCAAAATACAGGGAGGGCTCACGAAGAGCGCCATACACAAAGAGGTGCTCGCGATGCTCGAAAAAGTGGGGCTTCGCCCCGAGCACGCCGCGCGCTACCCGCATGAGTTTTCAGGCGGCCAGCGCCAGAGGATCGGCATAGCGCGCGCGCTGATCGTGAAACCGCGCTTCATCGTCTGCGACGAGCCGGTGAGCGCGCTCGACGTATCGGTTCAGGCTCAAATCCTCAACCTGCTGACCGCTCTTCAGAAGGAGTTCGGCTTTACTTACCTGTTCGTGGCGCACGGCCTTAGCGTGGTCAAGCACATGAGCGACCGCGTGGGCGTGATGTACTTGGGGCGCCTCGTCGAATGCGCGGGCGCGGACGAGCTGTTTGAAAACCCGCTCCACCCCTACACCCAGGCGCTGATCAAGGCGATCCCCGACATTGATGCGCAAGGCGCGTTCGCCTCGGTCCTGTCGGGGGATGTGCCAAGCCCCATCAAGTTGCCCGACGGCTGCGCGTTTCACCCGAGGTGCACCCGGTCAATGGACATATGCCGCATAAAAGCGCCCGCAGAAAAGGAAGTGAACGGCACGCGCGTGTGCTGTCATCTGTATTGAGATACGCGGGGGGGATTCCCCTTGAGTATACACAAGGATAAGGGAGGAAGGAACATGAACACTCGCAAACTGGTTTCCTTGTTGCTGGCGCTGATGCTGGCGCTGTCGGCCTTTGGCGCTTTGGCGCTGGAAGCCGAGCCCAAGTACGGCGGCACCATGGTGTGCTACACCTCGTCCGACCCCATGGCGTTTGACCCCGCCAAATTGACCTCATGGGATCAGACCATCGTGGCCGCCAACATCCTCGAAGGCCTGATTCGCCTCAATCCCCAAGGCACCGGCATCGAGCCGGGCATCGCCCAGGAATGGAATGTATCGCAAGACGGCCTGACCTGGACCTTCAAGCTGCGCGAGGGCGCCAAGTTCCACAACGGCCGCGTGGTGACGGCGGAGGACTTCAAGTACTCCTTCGAGCGCATCGCCAACCCCGAGACCGCCTCCCCCGCCGCGTGGATGCTCAACAAGCTCCAGGGCTTTGCCGACTTCCAGTCGGGCGCGGCCAGCGAAATCACCGGCATCAAGGTCGTCGATGAAACCACGCTTGATCTTTATCTCAACGAGCCGTTCGCCCCCTTCGCGTCCATGCTGGCCTCCGCCGCGCTCGCGGTCGTGCCCAAGGAAGCCGTCGAGGAATACGGCGAAGACTTCGGCCTTTACGCCGTCTCAGCCGGTCCGTTCACGATCGGCCAGTGGAACTTCGGCCAGGACCTGACCATCAACGCGTTCGAAGATTACTGGGCGGGACGGCCCTACCTCGACGCGGTCAAGTTCCGCGTGATCAACGACGAGAACACCCGCATTGTGGAATTTGACGCGGGCACGCTCGACGCGACCTGGATCACCCCGGCGCACTACGAGCGCCTGACCAGCGATCCCAAGTACCAGTACAGCATCGGCCGCGCCGAGACGCTGCATACCGCGTTCTTGATCTTCAACATGGAGCAGGAGCCGTTCGGATCGAACAAGGCGCTGCGCGAAGCGGTGTTCCACGCACTTGACAATCAGGCGGTGCTTGAGCTTTTGCAAAACCGCGCCAGCTATGCCGACCGTCTGTTGCTGCCGGGGATGCTCGGCGGCGGCGAACCGGCCACTTCCGCCAACTTCGACCTGGACCTGGCAAAAGAGAAGATGACCGAAGCCGGATATCCCGACGGGATCGAAGAGACCTTTGACGTGATCACGCCCGCCTGGAACAACAACATCAAGATCCTTGAGATCTATCAGCAGAACCTCAAGCAGATCGGCATCAACATCAACATCGCGGCGATGGACAACTCGGCCTACAACGAAGCGCGCAACAACGGTCAGTTCAAGATGGCCTGGGGCAACGTGGTCGCCGCGTATCCCGATTCCGACGCCATGGTTTACCCCACCTTCTACTCCAAGAACGCGGGCTCGGCCGGCAACTACGCGCGCTACAACAACCCCGAAGCCGACGCGCTGATCGAAAAAGCGCGCGCGGTATCGGACGAAGCCGAGCGCGACGCCCTTTACGCCGAGGTTGACGCCTTGGTAACCGCCGACCTGCCCTACGCCTACCTAGACCACAACATCTATGTGGACATCTGCCAGCCCTACGTCATGAACTACTGCCCCAGCGCCCTGGACGTAAGCACCTACCACCGCGTGTGGCTGAACAAATAACCCAATCGTAACCCCCCCAACCCCGGAAGGGCCCGGGAGGGCCAAGCCCCGCCCGAACTCAGCGCGACGGAACCCAACCAACCCGCAAGCCAATCCCCGGGAGGGTCCGGGAGGGCCAAGCCCCGCCCGAACCCAGCGCGACGGAACCCAACCAACCCCCGGGAGGGAACGGGGAGGGCCAAGCCCCGCCCGAACCCAGCGCGACGGAACCCAACCAACCCCCGGAAGGGCCCGGGAGGGCCAAGCCCCTCCC
>JAVBND010000038.1:0-34840 GCA_031551775.1 Eubacteriales bacterium
GCTCGGTCAAACGGCCCGAACCGGGCATGAGGCCCGCCGCCGTGTGATTGCGCGTGACCTCAAGCGCCTCCTCAAAGCTCTTGTCCGGGAGTATGGGGGGCAGCGAGCGCGCGAGCAGCGTCTTGCCCGAGCCCGGCGGGCCGACCATCAGCACGTTGTGGCCGCCACTCGCCGCGATTTCAAGCGCGCGCTTGGCGCCCATCTGCCCCTTGATATCGGAAAAATCCGAAGAACTCACGCGCTCACCCAAGAGCTTTCGATAGGCTACGGGGGCAATGGGCATGAGTTGGCGCACACCCGCAAGGTGCGCCACGACTTCGCGCATATGCCTGGCGGGGAGCAGCGTTATGCCGTCCACGCAACCGACCTCCGCGCGGTTGTCCTCGGGCAAAATCATGGAATCGAAGCCAAGCGAGCGCAGGGCGATGGCCATGGGAAGCGCACCGCGCACCGATCGCAGCGTGCCGTCAAGCGACAGTTCCCCCACCAGCGCCACGCCCTCAAAGGAGGAAAGCGGCAAGCGCCCCACGGCCGCGATCACACCCATGGCGATCGGCAAATCGAAGAACGGTCCTTCCTTTTTGATATCCGCCGGGGCCAAATTGACGGTCAGCCGATCCTCGGGAAAGCCATATCCGCTGTTCTTGAGCGCCGCGCGCACCCGCTCGCGCGATTCCTTGACCGCCGCATCGGGCAGTCCGACCACTTCAAACACCGGCATGCCTGTCGAAAGGTTGACTTCCACCTGAACGCGCACGCCCTCGATTCCGGTCAGGGCGCAACTGCCCACCGTTGCCAGCACGGCCAGCCCCCCCTTCGCTTTGGTAGCAAAATCCGCCCTATTGGTTGACCCAGTTGAACCATTTGAGGTATCGGGTATATGCCTTTGGCGCTTTGACGCCGCTGATGATCGGGAAGAACAGGGTGAACATCAAAAGCGCGGCGCCGCAATAGCAAAGCGCGGCAATTTTGTAGGCGCGCATGCTCTTTTTGCGCACCCATTCAAACGCGGCCACCGTCGCGAGGATGATGAAGGGCACGGAAGCGAAATAGTGGTAGATGAAGGTGGAGCGGAAGATGAAGAACCAGGGCACATACTGCGACATGTACCCCACCACGATAAACAGGTACCGCCTGTCGCCGCGATTGTTGATGGCGAGCCGCGCCGCTACCCAGATGATCGCGATCAGCCCGCCCCACCAGACGACGGGGTTGCCCATGCAGGAGATGGTCGAGACCATGCCGCGCTCAAGGTACTCGCTGCCGGTATAGAACCACATGGGCCGGACGATGAGCGGCCATTCGTAGAAAGGCGACGCGAAGCCGTGCTCGAGCGAACCTTGATGGTAGCTCAGCATGGATTTCTGAATCTGCCATACGCGCTCAATGCTCAAGCCCCCCTCGGGCGCAAGGTGCCAGTAGTAGGAGAAATAGTAGATCACGAGCGGCACCGCGATAAAGAACACCAGGCAGAACAGGAGCGTCAGAACCGCATTGCGGGAAAATGTCTTAACCGCGCGCTGCGCCACGCGCCGCCCGTCAACATCCAGCGTCCGCAGGTTTTTCTTGGCGTAGCGGTATTCGCGGTAGCGCTGGAAGAGCGTAAAGAAGAAGATGAAGCCAAGCCCGATCGCGGCGTACAGTCCGATCCACTTGCACGCGACGGCCACCCCCATCGTGACGCCCGAAAGCCCCAGCGGCACAAGCGTCCGGCCGAGCTTTTGGTGATAGAAGCTCATGAACGCGTAGCGTATCATGAACAGGTACATCAGCATGATGAAGAACACCGCGATGGCGTCAAGCGTCGCAAAGCGCGACTGGGTAAAGTGCATGCAGTCAACCGCCAGCAAGAACGCGCCGATCAGCGCAAGCGTGCTCTTTTTAAAGAGCTGCTTGGCCAGGAGGTACATGAGCGGCACCATCAGCACCCCAAAGAGCGCCGGGACGAACCGCCAGCCAAACGGCGTCATGCCAAAGGCCTTGATGCCCAGCATGATCAGCACCTTGGCGAGCGGCGGGTGCGTGCCCTCGTAGGGGCTTAAGCCCTTTAAGTGCTCATAGGCGGTGCGGCCATGGTAGATCTCGTCAAAGTACATGCCGTTGTAGTACGACGGATAGGGCGGCACGGTCTTCTGCTCGTCAATCAGCTTGGTCGGATCGCTGGCGGAATTGCCGCCGCCCAGGCTGTACACCGACGCAATGTGCAGCGGGGAGCCGTCCCCGTCGATAAAGGCCACTTCGTTCAGCAACAGCCCCGGTCGCTCCGCAGTCAGGCGGACATAGCGCGCGGTCTTGTAGGGGTGATTCTCATCTTCAATGGAATAATACTGTCCGCTCGAGTCGCGTTCGCCCGCGCTGTACCAAAGCCAGCGGTACATAAGCCCCGCTTCGTACTCCGCGTAATGCGGTTCCGACCAAACCTGCTGATCGTCCGACATCTGAACGAGGAAACTTGAGTTGGAGATGCCGCCGTAGTAGGTCATATGGAAGGTCTGAATTTCGCCCAGGTCAAATGTGACCTGCTCGCCCGCCGCGGTGGATTTCCACTGGGTCTGGGGCGCCTTCGCGCTGCCCAGATTGGCAAAGGACACCGCCGCGTACACAAGCGTCAGCAGGATCATAAAGAACCAGTCCCGCCGCTTGAGCAAAAGCCTGGGGTCGCGCGGCTTGAGGAGCGCCTCCTGTACCTGCGTTTGCCGCGACGCGGTCTTCTCCTTGACGATGGACGGCTTGTAGACGCGGGTAAAGGATATCAGCCGCCCGGCTACGCACATCTCCCAGCCCGTCCAGCCAAGGAACGCCGCCGCCAGCACGTTGACGAGCGAAACCGCGCCGTAGAGCGCCTCCTGTCCCTCGACCATCAGGTATTCATACTTCAGCACCAGCGCCACATTGACAAACTGGGTGACGCTGAGCGCGACGAACGCGATCAAAAGCCGCGCGTCGCGGTCAAACGCGTAGGCCATGATGAGCAAAAGCAGCGCCGGGAACAGGTAGCGCTCGTGCATCATGGGCGCGACCGCAAACAGCATGGTCAGCGTCATCGCCCCCACCAGGAACACCTTGCCCCGGTCCTTGGCGCGCGCGTACAGGAACACCGAATAGGCAATCGACGCGCCCATCAGCACATAGGAAAAGAGCTTCACGGCAGGCACCGTGGCAAGGCTCGTCCAGTTGAGCCCCATCAGCATGTAAAGGTTCAACGCGTTGACCGTCGCGTACGCGTACTGGCCTATGGTGCCAAAGTACAGCTCGAACAGGTATCCGAGCGGCCGCAAAAAGCTGGGCAGCAGGATTTCAATGCGGTAGCCCAATACGCCGAAGGAAAGCGCGGTCGGCAGGATCTCCTCGGGAATTTTGATCAAGAACGGCAGCGCCAGCAGCGCGAACGTCGCAAACCCCAGCAGCACCGCGCCCAGCAGGCGAAGCGCAAGTTTGCCCTTCTCCTCGCTCTCAACCACTTCCACCGCCAGCATGACGAGGCCCAGCGGCGCCAGCATCAGCGCCTGCGGCTTGACCAGCACCGCGACGGCAAACAGCGGCAGCGCCGCAAACCAGCGCCCGCGCGAAGCGTTCAGCATCGAGAGCACCAGCAGTACCGTCAAAACCGAATCGACCTGCCCCCACGCCGAGGAGATAAAAATCGCCGCGGGATTAAACGCCACAAGCGCCGCGAGCAGCAGCGACGCGCGTTCGTCAAGCGACTGGCGCGCCACCCTCCATACGACAAGCGCCGCCGTGACATCCATCAAGATCGGAGCCAGCTTGATGATCAGCCATGTCAGCGGACCGTCGCCCGTCACGCCAATGAGACGGATGACCGATCCCTTAAGCCAAAGCACGTACAAATACCCCGGCGGGTAGTCGCAGAACATGGCGGGGGTGTAAAAGCCGGTCGGGCCGACGCTCGCCATGTGCGACGCCCAACCCTCAAAGCAGTTCATGTCCACCTTGAACCCGCGCACCAGCATTGCCAGAACCACGCGCACAGCGAGCGCCACCGCGGCAACGGTCAAAAATACCCTGACCGGCGACGCCGGCTGCGCAAGCGGGCTTTTGCTGCGCGCGTTGTAAAGCAGCACGCCGGCCGCCGCCGCCGCGTAGATCAGCGCAACGATGACGAACAGCGCCGCCCACGGCGTTTCGCGCGGGGCGTCCGGCGCTTCATACCCGCCGGACGGCGGAATGGTCGCAAGGCTCATGACGTCGCCGCCGGCTTCTTCCTCGCTCACCTCAATGACCGAGACATCGTCAAACCAGGCCTCTCCGACGTTCAGCGAACCGTATCCGCCAAGGCGCGCCAGCAGCGTGATTTCTTTTTGGTTCTCGCCCGTACGCCCGTAGAAGGACAGTTCGCGCCACGCGCCGTTGGTATCATAAACCAGCTCGCTCGTCACAAAGGTATTGTCGATCGACAGCCCCGCGCCCGCGTAGTCAGGATCGCAGCCGAGCGCCTTGACGCGGGCCGAAATCAGGTAACAGGCGTCGGGCTTGACCTTGATCGTCTGATAGAAGCGCGCGTCATTTTCGCCAAGGTTCACGATGTGCAGCGCGTGCTCGCCCGAAACCGCGTCGCGCGAGACGTCGAGCTCGCTAATCCCCTCGTCCCGGTCCCACATCGTGCGCGACCAGCCGCGCGCGAGGCCGTTTGTGTCAACGTCTGAAATATCGCCGTTGGCTATCAGGTTTTCACTGGCCAGCGCCACCTGGCTCAAAAGCGCCAGACACAGAAGCACCGCCAGCCAAAGTCTTTTTTTCATATGCACTCCACATGATCTTTTTAGCACAAAAGCAGAAGCCGCTTTTTGTTATTTCCACATTACGGAAGGAATTCCTTCTATTATCATGTTCAAAACACAAAAGATTACCGCATGTTCGCAAAAAAAGCCGCGCGAAGGTGCTTAATTCCCTCGCCCGACACCTCAATCACGTCAAAGCGCACGCGTTCATCCAGCTGATGGCGCTGCCGCAAGTACCACATGGCCGTGCGTGTAATGTGCCGGCGCTTATTCACATCGACCGCCTCCGCGCCCCGGCCAAAGCGAAATCCGCCCCGGCTCTTGACTTCGACGAAGACCAACTGACCGTCCATCTCAACGATCAGGTCAACCTCGCCCTGCGGGCAGGAAAAATTGCGCGCAAGCACTTTCGCGCCCAGCCCCACCAGGTATTCCTCCGCCGCGCGCTCTCCCTCCGCGCCCATTAAACGGTTGTTCACATCTTCGTCCCCACAAAATTCCCGATGAATGTCCGCCGGTGTTCCGGGCACGGGCCGATCTTTTTGATCGCTTCGATGTGTTCCAAGGTGCCATACCCCTTGTTGCGGGCAAAGCCGTATTCCGGGTAGCGCGCGTCAAGCTCAACCATCCACCGATCGCGCGTCACCTTGGCGACGATGGACGCCGCCGCGATCATGTAGCTCATGGCGTCGCCGTGAACCAGCGCGCGCGCCGTTCCCGGCAGACGCAAATCCCTGACCGCATCGACCAGAAAAACAGCGCCCCGCGCGCCCTCCGCGCATTTTTCCATGCAAAGCCGGGTAGCCTGCAAAATATTCACCCGGTCGATGTCGTCGGCTTCAAGCCGCGCGACGCGCACATAGCTCGCCGCTTCGATCAGCTGACCGTAGAGCGCCTCCCGCTTTTTTTCGCTGAGTTTTTTCGAATCATCGACGCCCGGAATCAGCTTGTCCTCGGGGATCACAATGCAGGCGGTAACCACTGGCCCGGCCAAGGGCCCCCGGCCCACCTCATCGATGCCCGCGACCGCGTGCCCGCTTGCCCACAGCGCGCGTTCCATTTCAGTCATGCGGATGAGTTTTTCCCCGGCGCTCTCCCTTGCCACTTGCCCCGTCTCCCCTCTTCTTACGGAAGTTCCAGCGTAATCCGGCCCACCTTGCCCGCGCGGAATTCATCGAGGATCAGCGCGGCTGCGCGTTCGGTGTCGTACCTGCCGCCGGACATCAGCCACCCGCGCCCCTTTGCGGCCGATTCCAGCAATTCATGCGCGGGCGCGTCCTTGGCCGCGCCAATCTTGAACCGCGCGCGAACCGCCGCCTCGTCAAGTCCGATCAGGCGCGAAAGCAGCTCCCCGGCCAGTTCCTCCGAATCCATGATCTCATCCCGGATCGAACCCAGGAACGACAGGTTCTTCGCCATCTCCTGATCGGTGAGTTTTGGCCACAAGAGGCCCGGCGTATCGAGCAGTTCAAGGTAGGGCCCCACCTTTACCCATTGGTTGGAACGCGTCACGCCCGGCCGGTCTGCGGCTTTGGCAATGCTCGACCCGTACAGGCGGTTGATGAAGCTGGACTTGCCGACGTTTGGAATGCCGATCACCATGATCCGGACCGTCTTGCTCACGCCGCGCGCCTTCATGCGATCGACGACCGGGGCGACAGAGCGCTCAATGGCCGCGAGCACTTCCCTTGTCTTTGCGCCGGTGCTGGAAAATTTGAGCGCGTCAACGCCCTTCGCGCGGTAATACGAAAGCCACTTCGCGGTGGCGCTGTCGCTTGCCAGATCGCTCTTGTTGAGCACCAGCAGTT
This sequence comes from Eubacteriales bacterium, assembly GCA_031551775.1. Lineage (GTDB taxonomy): Bacteria > Bacillota > Clostridia > Christensenellales > Aristaeellaceae > Anaerozeibacter. The sequence continues at coordinate 6,548 of JAVBND010000038.1, forward strand.
GCGCCTTGCCGCGCGTCAGCGCCTGGAGGTCGGGGTTGCGGGTGGACGCGGGCGAGCGGGCGTCGCACAGCTCGACCACGGCGTCCACGCCCTTGAGCTGCCCCTGCAGAAGGCGCCTCGCGCGCGCCATGTGCCCCGGGTACCATTGAATGTCGGGCATTTTTTCCTCCGATAAAAACAAAGGCCGCACCAAGTGCGGCCATATGTTCAAAACCTTACTTTTCCTTGACCTTGGCTGCCTTGCCGCTGAGCTTGCGCAGGTAGTACAGCTTGGCCCGGCGTACCTTGCCCCTGCGAACCACGACCATGTGGTCGAGGCGCGGGGAATGCAGCGGGAACGTACGCTCGACGCCGATGCCGTAGGACATGCGGCGGACGGTGAACGTCTCGCGCGCGCCGCCGTTGCGGCGAGCGATGACCACGCCTTCGAACGCCTGCAGGCGCTCGCGTGACCCTTCGACGACCTTTACGAACACGCGCACGGTGTCGCCGATGGAGAACACGGGGATATCGGAACGCAACTGCGCGTTCTCGATGGAGCGAATGATCTCATTCATGGGATGACCCTCCTTTCCCTCCGAAGCGTTCATAACCGGTTAACCGGCAGCGGACCGCCCGATTTCACAGCGATCATTATAACATGATGCGCAAGCGCCACGCAAGTTAATTCCTTGAATCTTTCTCATTGCTTCGCGTCTTTTCATGGCAAAAGACAAATTTCGTTCTAATCTCACTCTAATTCAATCGCCTTTGTCTTTAATCGCGGCGCGCTATACTATGAGCATCGAGCGGGAAACGCAAAACGATATGGAGGATGAGGATCATGACGAACTTTGAAATGGTGGAGCGCCTGCGCGCCAAGGCCAACATCTCCTACGAGGAGGCCAAGGCGGCGCTCGAAGAAGCGAACTGGGACTTGTTGGACGCGATGGTCGTTCTTGAGAAGCAGGGCAAGGTGGGCGAGAGCCGCGCCGCCAGCTACACAACACGCGAGGAGGCGGGCGAAACCATGGAGAAAGAATGTCACAACTTTGGCCGGTTCATGAAGAAGGTTGGCGAAAAGATCCTCTTTGGCATCAACTACCTGGTGCGCAACTCCTTTGAGATTTCGCGCAAGGGCAAGGTCATCGTGACACTCCCCGCGCTGGTGTTGGTGCTGTGCCTCTTCCCCTGGTTCTGGTTTACGCTGATCCTGCTGGCTGTCGGGCTCTTCACCGGGTTCAAGTACGCGTTCCGGGGCCCGGACCTTGGCACCAAGCCGATCAACGACGCCATGGACAAGGCGGCGGATGTTGCCCAGAACATCAAATCCGAAGTAAAGAATGGCCGCAAGGACGAAGAAGATTGACAAGCGGACAAATGATCGGTATCATAAAATTGGGTGAGGTTGGGTATTTGCCCATGTCCTCGCCCAATTGGCGGTTGGAGGCGAAGGCGTTATGGCCGAAAAGATACTGTTGGTCGAGGACGAAGTGAAGCTGTCGCGGTTTGTTGAACTCGAGCTCAACCATGAAGGATATCAGGTGGACAAGGCTTTTGACGGGCGCAGCGGGCTTGAAATGGCGGAAGAGAACGAGTACGACCTGCTGCTGCTCGACGTCATGCTGCCCGGACTCAGCGGGCTTGAACTCTTGCGCCGCGTCCGGCGCCACTCGAGCGTCCCCGCGATCCTCCTGACCGCGCGCGACGCCGTGGCCGACAAGGTCACCGGCCTTGACATGGGGGCCGACGACTATGTGACCAAGCCGTTTGAAATTGAAGAGTTGCTCGCGCGCATACGCGCGGCGCTCAGGGGCAATAAGAACGCGCCCGCCGCGCCCGTGACGCTTCAAGCCGGGCACCTCACGCTCGACGCCGAGCGCTATACCGCGAGCTACCTGGATGAAGCGATTGAACTTACGCACCGCGAGTTCACATTGCTCAAAGCGCTCATGGAAAACAAGGGCATCGTGCTCTCACGCGAAACCTTGCTTGAACGGGTGTGGGGGTACAGCTACATGGGCGAGACCAACGTGGTTGACGTCTACATCCGCTACCTGAGACAGAAAATTGACGACAAGTTCCACATCAAGCTCATCCACACGGTGCGCGGCGTGGGCTATGTGCTAAGGGATGAGTAAGATGAGCGCGAACTCCAAGGGCCGCATGTCTTCCATCGCGCGCAAAATACACCGCGCGTGGTCATGGAAGCTGCTCAGGACCTACCTTCTGATCGACCTCGTCGTGATAGTGCTCGCGCTGGGCGGATTTTTCTATGCCGCGGAGCGGAATTATCCGGGCGGGTTCAATTCCGAGGGCATCAAGCGCATCACGGCGGGGGACGGCGCGCTCGACTGGCTTGAGCAAGAAACCGCGGGCGGGCGCGAAACACTGCGCAAGTACATCGACATGGACAGCTGGCACAACGCGGCCAGCTCTTTGACCTATCATTTCATGGACGCAAGCGGCGCATGGCATGAAAAACCCATGGGCCCGTTCCTGGAAGTCTTCGCACTGATGTTTCGAAACCTGCTGATTACCGAAGCGGTCTTGTGGGTCCTTACGCGCCTGTTCGGCGGCGGCGACGCGCGGCGGCTGCTCAGACCCCTCACCCGCATGACCGAGACCGCGCAGCAATTGTCTGAGCAGCAGGCCGACAAAAGCACAAAATTCAGCGAGGACCGCCTGCACAACCTCGAAGACGCGATCGGCTCCCTTGAGCCCGCGCTCTCGGGCGCGCGGCTCTCGACCGGCAACCAGGAACTCAAGGGCCTCGAGGAAGCGGTCAACCGCCTGCTCGACCGCATGCAGGCAGCCTACCGCGAGCAATCGCGCTTCGTGTCGGACGCCTCCCATGAGCTCAGGACGCCCATCGCGGTCATCCAGGGCTACGCCTCAATGCTCGACCGCTGGGGCAAGACCGACGAATCGATCCTCGATGAGTCGATCGCCGCGATCAAATCCGAGTCCGAGCACATGAAGGAACTGGTCGAACAGCTGCTCTTCCTCGCGCGCGGCGACAGCGGGCGGCAGAACACCGCATTTGAGTCCTTTGACCTGGCCGCGACCATGCGCGAGGTGTTTGAGGAATCGGAGATGATCGACGAAGGGCACGACTGGCGTTTGGAAGCGAGTGAGCGCGTCCCGGTCGTGGGCGACGAATCGATGATCAAGCAGGCGGCGCGCATCCTGACCGACAACGCGGCCAAGTACACCCCCGCAGGCGGCGCGATTGTGATCCGCGCGTATGAGAAGAACGGCGCAGGCGCTTTTGAAGTGCAGGACTCGGGCCAGGGTATCGACGCCGAAGACGCGCAGCATATCTTTGAGCGGTTCTATCGCGCTGACCCGGCGCGCACCGGCGCGGCAAAGGACAAAAAAAATGCCGGGTCAAGCGGCACCGGCCTCGGGCTTTCGATTGCCGAATGGATCATCAAGCGCCATGGCGGATACTTTGAAGTGCTCAGTTGGCCGGGCCTGGGCACGCGCATCACCGCGTTCCTGCCGCCCAAGCCGCGGGAGGTATAAGCGCATTTTCACACAACCCAGCCCGCGCGCTGGGTACGCGAAGGGGCTGTCGCAGAGGGAAAGATCTGCAACAGCCCCTTTTGAATTTCATGGCACCTTCTCAAACGCCAGCTTTTCTTCCTCGCCCGCGCTCACCTTGACCCTGCTCTCAAGGTCGATCTTGCCTAAGAGGATTTCTTCGCTCAGCGCGTCTTCCACCATGCGCTGGATCGCGCGCCTGAGCGGGCGCGCGCCGTACTGGACGTCAAAACCGCTCTTGGCGAGCAGTTTAACCGCGCTCTCGTCCACCATCAGCTCAATGCCCCGCTCCTTGAGGCGCGACGCCACCTGATCCAGCATCAGGTGCGCAATCTGGCCAATCTCCTCGGGTTTCAATTCCCTGAACACGATGATCTCATCCACGCGGTTGAGGAACTCAGGCCGGAAGATCTTCTTGATCTCCTCCATGATGCCTTCCTTCATGACCTCGTAGCCCTTGGCCTGATCGATGGAGCTGCCGAATCCGACCGTGCGCTGCTTCTTAAGCGCATGCGCGCCGGCGTTGCTGGTCATGACGATGACCGTGTTCTTGAAATCGACCACGCGGCCCTGACCGTCGGTCAGCCGCCCGTCCTCAAGGATCTGCAGCAGCGCGTTGAACACGTCGGGGTGCGCTTTTTCGACTTCGTCAAACAGCACCACGGCGTAGGGCTTGCGCCGGACCTTCTCGGTCAACTGCCCGCCTTCTTCATGCCCCACATACCCCGGCGGCGAGCCGATCATGCGCGAGACCGAATGCTTCTCCATGTATTCGGACATATCGATGCGGATCACGCTGTTCTGGTCGCCGAACAGCGCCTCGCCAAGCGCCTTGCAAAGTTCGGTCTTGCCCACGCCCGTCGGCCCAAGGAAGATAAAAGAACCGATGGGCCGGCCCGGGTCCTTGAGCCCGGCCCGGGCCCGGCGCACGGCGCGCGCCACGGCGGCGACCGCCTCATCCTGGCCGATCACGCGTCCGTGCAAAATATCTTCAAGCTTGAGAAGGCGCTGCGCCTCGCCCTCGGTCATGCGCGTCACCGGGATGCCGGTCCAGGCCGAAACGATCCCCGCGATTTCCTCTTCGCCGACGGTCAGCACCTTTTCCTCGCGCTTTTGCTCCCAGGCGTTGCGGCGCTCCGCCATCTCGTTTTGCAGCTTTTTCTTTTCGTCGCGAAGAGAGGCGGCCTTTTCAAAGTCCTCGTGCGCGACGGCTTCCTCGGTCTCCTTGTTGAGCGCTTCCAGGCGCGTCTCCTGTTCCTTCATGTCAGGCGGCGCGGTAAAGGCCTGGATGCGCACGCGGCTCGCCGCCTCGTCCACCAGGTCGATCGCCTTGTCGGGGAGGAAGCGGTCGGAGATATATCGGTCCGACAGGTTGACCGCGGCCCTGAGCGCCTCGTCGGTGATGCGCACACGGTGATGCGCTTCGTACCGGTCGCGCAGACCCGTGAGGATGGCAATCGCTTCGTCCTTGCTGGGCTCCCCCACCTTAACGGTCTGGAACCGCCGCTCGAGCGCCGCGTCCTTCTCGATGTGTTTTCTGTATTCGCCGAGCGTCGTCGCGCCGACGAGTTGCATCTCCCCCCGGGCCAGCATGGGCTTGAGGATGTTGGCCGCGTCAATCGCGCCCTCGGCCGCGCCCGCGCCGACCAGCGTATGAAGTTCGTCGATGAACAGGATGATGTTGCCCGCCTTGCGGATCTCCGCCATGGCGTTTTTCATGCGCTCCTCAAATTCGCCCCGGTACTTCGCGCCCGCGATCATGCCCGCGAGGTCAAGCGACAAGACGCGCTTTCCGCGCAGGATTTCCGGGATATTGCCCTCGGTGATGAGCTGCGCAAGCCCTTCGACGATGGCCGACTTGCCGACGCCCGGCTCCCCGATCAGGACCGGGTTGTTCTTGGTGCGCCGGGACAGAATCTGCACAATGCGCTCGATTTCGGTGGTGCGCCCGATCACGGGATCCAGCTCGCCCGCGCGCGAGGCCTTGGTCAAATCGCGCGAGAACTGGTTGAGCACCGGCGTATCTTCCTCACCGCCCTCACCCTTGGGCCCGTCCTCGGTTCCGATGAGCTTCAATAGCTCCTCGCGCGCCTTGTCGAGGTCGATGCCCATCTTGACCAATATGTGCGCCGCCACGCCTTCGCGCTCTCGCATGAGCGCCAGCAGCAAATGCTCCGTGCCCACGTAATTTTGTTTTAGGTCGCGCGCTTCGCGTCCGCTTTGCTCGAGCACCTTCTTGGTGCGCGGCGTGTAGCTCATCGCCTTGACCGGTTGCGCGTGTTCGCCCCTGCCCAGGAGTTCCACAACCTCCGCGCGCGCGCCCTCAAGCGACACGCCGGTGAGCACCATGCCCGCCGCGCCCGGGTCGCTCAGCACGCCCAGCAGCAAGTGCTCGGTGCCTACGTAATTGCGGCCGAGTCCCGCCGCCTCCTGTTGCGACGCAACCAGCGCGCGTTGCGCGCGCTCGGTGAATTTGGAAAAAAACGCCATGTTGTTCCCTCCCTTGGACTTATACGCCCTTTAACGCTTCGCGCAACTGATCCGCGCGCAGTACATCCTTTTGTCGCTCGCTGGTCGTCTCACCCGCGCTCACGCCGAGCGATCCGTTTTGCATGTCCTTCATCAGCCGGTCTATCTCGGCCAGCGGGTATTCGATAAGCCCAATGGCCGCCGCCATGCGCAAGTCGCTCATGCGGGGCATGACTTCGGTCGCGGTCAAGACGCGCGCGCTTTTCAGGATCCCCACCGAGCGCATCAGCTTATCCGCCGTACCAGCCGAATCCTGTTTTTGCATCTGCTTTCGCACCTGCCGCTCATGTCCCGCCAGTTGCAGCGTCGCCGCGACCAAGGATCGAATGATGTCCTCCTCCGAGCGGCCGAGCGTCACCTGGTTTGAAACCTGATAGAGGCAACCAACCGCATCGCTGCCTTCGCCGTAAAGCCCGCGAACCGTCATCGACAGTTTCGCCACCGCTTGGACGATGGAACCGATTTGCCCGGCCCGGCTCAGCGCGGGCAGGTGCAGCATGGTAGAGGCGCGCATGCCGGTGCCGGTGTTGGTGGGGCAACTGGTCAGGTAGCCCCACCTGGGATCGAAGGCGTACTTGCCCTGCTGGCCCAGCCTGTCGTCGGCGCGAAACGCAAGCTCCGCCGCGCGTTCCAATTGAAGCCCGGGAAGCAGCCCCTGTATGCGCAGGTGGTCCTCCTCATTGACCATGATGGACACGGTTTCGCCGCTGGAAATGAGCGCAGCCGACCAGTCCGCGAATTTCAACAAATCGTAGCTGATCAGGTGGTGCTCGACCAGGCGCTTTCGCTCATCCTCCGTCATCTCCGCGATCCTGTGGTAGGCGAAAGCGCCCGCCTGATCCTCCATCGCGGCGCGCGCGCGCACGATGGTGGTCTCGGCCTTGTGCCCGTCCATCTTGGGGAAGAACGGAATGTCCTCGTAATTGCGCGCGAGCCTGACGCGGCTTGAAAGAACCACGTCCTGTTCAGGCGCCAAATAATCAATCATCGCTTAGCCCTCCCTGGTCGCGGGTTCGGCTTCAAGTTGGATTTTCAAAGCCCTGACCTGGTCGCGCAGGCGCGCCGCTTCCTCGTAGGCCTCCTCGGCAATCGCGCGGCCCAACTGCTGCTTGAGCCGGTCAATTTTCAGGCGTATCGACAGATCGCTTGAGCTTCCACCCGGCACGCGGCCCGCGTGCTGTGTATGTCCGTGTACGCGCTTGATCATGACCTCAAGCGGCTCGTGAAACGCCTGATAACAGGCGGGGCAACCGAGAAACCCGGTCTTGCGGAATTCCTCGTAGGTCGATTGACAGTTCGGGCAGGTCAGGTCGATTACCGGTTCTTCCGCCTCGCCGTCATCCTGCTTGACCGCCTGCAAAAGCCCGCCCAGCAACCCTGCGAGCGAGGACAGATCAAGGGATGAAAACTGCTTCTTGACCTTGGTCATGCATTCGGTGCACAGGTGCCGTTCACGCTTTTCACCGCCGACAATGGTCATGAGTTTTATGGTGGCGTCGTTGACGCCGCATTCGTCACAAATCATTGGAGTCCTCCTCTTCGAGGTTTCGAAAAACCTGACCGAGCATGGAGCGCAGCACCGCCGCGCGCAAGATGTCCTTGGCGCTTACCGGCAGCGCCAGTGCATTTTTGGAAACCGCCGAGCGCATGAGCCGGGCTTCATTCGCCGTGATCAACTCCGCTTCCAGCAATTGTATGATGATCGCGAGCGCCGCTTCCTCCTCAATAGACGTGCCCACGCGCTTCACAAGCGCGCTCAACAGATTGTCGCTTGAAGTCACTTGCATGCGCACGATCTTCACATACCCGCCGCCCCCGCGCCGACTCTCGATCAGGTAGCCGTGATCGACCGAAAACCGGGTCGCCAGCACATAATTGATCTGCGAAGGCGCGCAGCCAAAATGCTGCGCCAGTTCGTTTCTCCTGAGCTCAATCTGCTTATCCTCGCTCATCAATTCCTTGATGAAGCGTTCAATCGTATCGCTCAATTGCGCCATGGTATTCATCTCCGTTTTTGACCATCTTTGACTATATTATATGCCATCGGCGGGAAAACGCAAGTAAAGAATTGAAAAAATGCTTGCGGCAATCCATGGCAGAAGATTTTGAAAAATGGAGGTGAAGATTTCTTAACGATATGCTATAATGTATCCACCAATCAAAAGGGGGGTTCGATATGCGCAAGTTCCATGGTATGTTGGTCGTGTGTTTGCTGCTCTGCCTGTGTCTCACGGTACCTGTTGCCCACGCGCAAGACGCGTCCTATCAAGCGGGATACGCCTTTGGGGCCGAGTATGGTTCATCGGTCGAAGGCAACATCGCTTCCCTGAAGAGCGCGGCGCGGCAAGCCGGTGTTGCGTGGAGTGAAATGGTGGCCGTCGCCGAGGCATCCGCCCTGGTCGCCGAACGCGCGCTGCCCGACAAGGTCGCTTATTTGCGCGGCATGGCGGCGGGCGCGAACCTGCCGCTCAGCGACCTCTACGCGTTTAATTTCTCCGACAAGCTGGCAGGCGCCCTGTACGGCGAATGCACCACGCACATGGCGCAGGGCAGCGCCATGGAGGGCGGCGGCACGGTGATCACAAAGAACCGCGATCAGTCGATCAACACGCTGTCGGAAGTGGCGATTGAGGAAGCCGCGCGCCACGCCGAGGGCGACGCTTACAAAGCCGCCTACATCGACATCCCGCAGCCCAGTGAGACCTACCGTTTCGTCGGTTCGCGCACCGCCGGGCGCTGGGGCTACGGCATGGGCGTCAACGAATGGGGCGTGACCGTGAGCGACAACGACGCCAACAGCCGCGACGAGCTGCAATTTGAGGCGGGTCTTCACGACAACGATGTGATCCGGCTGGTGCTTGAGCGCGCGAAGACCGCGCGGGAGGGCGTGGACGTGGTCGCCGCGTTGGTCGAAGAATACGGCCAGGCGTGGAACGGCATCATGTTTGAGATCGGCGACAAGGACGAATTGTGGATCGTGGAAGTCACCGGCAAGCGCTGGGCCGCGAAGAAGTACACGGACGATGTGACGGCCCGGTCCAACCAATTCCAGCTTGAAGACGACTACGACCTGTGCTCGAGCGACCTCGTTTCCTTTGCCGAGGCGACCTGGGGCGTCAAGGCGAACGCGGAGGGCAAGATCAACTTCCGCCAGGCGTACGGCACGCTCGAACTGTACCCGGAGGACAACGAAGGCATCGCGGATCGCCCGTCCGCCGAGAAGCTGTACAACACTGAAATGCGCTATCAGCGGGGCATGGAGATGCTGAACCAAAAGACCGCGAACGGCGGGCAGGTGACGCTCAAGGACATGGCCGAGATGGCGCGGGACCATTACGACACCTACACGCTGCCGAGCGGAAAAGTGGTGGAGATGAACCAGGTTCCGTTCTACTCCTCAGACCTTGTCGATTGGTACGGGCGCGAGTGGTACGACGTATATCCCGAAGGCGATACGATCGAGACATCGATCTACATCCGCGGCGCGTGCAGCCATGACCTGGGCTGGGGCGCGACGAGCACGACGGGGATTTTGATCGCGCAGGAAGGTGTACCCGCTACGATGCTGCACAGCTACATGCCGCCGTGCCTCGGGACGTTTGTGCCGTTCTTCGCGCTGCAGGACGAGGTTGACGCGCGCTATGAAACGCCCGACGCGGCGGTTCAGCACAACGCCATCGTGACGCGCTCGTTCGGATTCCACACGCTGTACTTTGATTCGGTGCGCGCGGCGTTCGATCCCTACGAAAACGCGATGTTTGACGCGCTTGCCGGCATCAATCATAGCTATGCGGACCTCATGAAGGGCGGCAAGACCCGGGAAGCGGCGCTTCTCCTAACCGTGTTCTCCGCGGATCAGGCAAACAGCGCCTACACAGCCGCCGCGCAGGCCCTCTCCAACATGACCATCGCGGCCATAGAAGCCTCCGCCTGGTAGCCCCCCACCACGCTGATTCGAGCGTTGTGAGACGTGCGAATCAGCAGCCGCCACGCCATGACACAAAAGCGCCCCGTGCGGATTGGGCATTTCCGCACGGGGCGCTTCTTGTTGCGCTTTATTTAGAACGCGTAGTTGTCCACGTTCTCGGCTGTCCACACGGAGGGGGGCCCCATGATGATGGTCTTGCCATCCTCACGCAGGGTGATGTTGCCAACGCCCGGGATCTCCATGCCGTCGGTGATGTCGGTGCCGTTGAGCTTGTAGTGGGCGACAAACACAGTCAGGCGGCCCAGCATGCCCGGATCCCACAGAATGCCGAAGTCGAGCGAGCCATCCTTCAGGTAGGGGGCGGAGTCGGTCGGCATCGAAGAGCCGACGACGGCGATCTTGTCCTGGAGGCCCTTCTCCTGCACGGCCATCGCGGCGCCGATCGGCGCCGGGGTGGAGACACCCACGATGCCCTTGAGGTTGGGGTACGCGGCGATCAGCGCCAGCGTCTGGGTGTAGGCTTCCTGCGCCGACTCATCCGAGGGAACCGGATCGGTGACCAGCGTAAGCTTCGGGTACTTCTCGGCGGCGTAGGCTTTGCCCGCGTCGATCCAGGTGTTGAGGTTGGCGGCAGTCAGGTAGCCGGTCACGATGGCGTATTCGCCCTCGTCGGTACCCATCGCCTCGACCAGCTTGTCCCAAATGACCTGGCCGTAGAGGGTGTCGTCGATCTGATGGATGGAATAGGTGACGTCATCGCCGTTGGCGGTGGTGTCCCAGTCCACGACCAGCACGCCGTCTTCGATGCACTTCTGCAGCGCCGGGGATACCGCGTCGGGGTCGTTGGGGGCAATGGCCAGGCAGTCGATGCCGCTGGTCAGAAGGTCTTCGATCATCTGAACCTGCAGCGCGGCGTCGCCCTGGGTGGGTCCGACGTACTTCACGTCGATGCCCAGTTCTTCACCGGCGGCCAGCGCGCCGGTCTCGGAGGCGTTGAAGTAGGGGATGCCGACCAGTTTCGGCATGACGACGATGGTCTCCGCGAACGCCGCCGCGGACAGGGTCATGAGCAGAGCCAGAATGAGTGCCAGCGTTTTCTTCATGGTGTTCTTGCTCCTTTTATTGTTGTAGATTATCCCGAATCCGGTCCGCGCTTGCCCGGGCGGGACCGGCCTGAGACCGTGGTAAAGTGTCCTATACCTTGATGGCTGCCTTTTTAAACCGTTCGCGGGTGGCGAGGAAGTTGATCGACAATACGCCAATCAGGATCACGCCGGTAACGATGTCGGTGATGTTGCGGTTGACGCCGATGATGTTGAAACCGCTTGAGAGCACCTGCAAGATCGCGACCGCGATCACCGTGCCCAGCACGTGCCCGCTGCCGCCGGTGATGGCGGTGCCGCCCAGCACCGTCGCCGCGACCGACTGCATGGTGTAGCTCGAGCCGTAGTCGGCGCGCGCCGAATTGTAGCGCGAGGTCATGAGGATGCCCGCGATGCCGGCCATGACGGCCGAGAAGATGTATACCTTCATGATCGATTTGTGGGTGTTGATGCCGCTGAAGCGCGTGGCCTTTTCGTTGCCGCCGAGCATGTACACGCTCACGCCCCAGGGCGTGCGCTCGATCAGGAAGTAGGCGACCAGGATTACCGCGAGGTAGATCAGCACGGTGTACGGAATGTCAAAAACCGTGCCCGCGCCGATACGTGTGAACAGCTTGGGCAGCCCGGAAATGGCCGAACCGCGCGTGATGTTGAGCGATATGCCGTCAAAAACCGTCTGTGTGCCCAGCGTAACCAGCAGCGGTACGACCCCGACATAGGCCACAAAGAAGCCGTTGATCAGGCCGCACACGACCGAGACAAGCAGCACAACCGCTATGCCGATGATGATGACCGGCACGTCCGCCATGCCGCTGCCGCCCGCGTAGAGCGCGCGCATGGTGAAGGAACCGACGATCGCGGCGAGCATGGCCGAGTTGAGCAGCGACAGGTTGATCCCGCCCGTCATGATGACGATGGACATGCCGATGGCGAGGATGCCGAATTCAGCCATCTGGAAGCCCATGTTCTTGAAGTTCTTCACGGTCAGGAACTTGCCTGGGGAGAGAAAACCCATGATGGCGATCAGCGCAAGCAGGAACAGCAAGAGAAAGTACTGCATGCGGTTGCGCTTGAAATGCTGGACAATTTTCATCGTGCGCCCTCCTTCCCGCCAACCTCAATGTCAACCTTGGTCCGCCGCTGTTCCTCGCGCTTGAGCTTAATCATGTCAAAGCTTACCGCGATCAGGATGATTGCGCCCACGATGATCGACTGCCAGTATGCCGAGATGTGCGCAAGCGTCAGGCCGTTTGAGATAAAGCCAAAGAGCATAACGCCCAGGAACGTGCCCAGCACCGATCCGGAACCGCCCGAGAGCAGCGCGCCACCCAGCACGACCGCGCCGATGACATTCAGCTCATAGCCGATGAAGGCGTTCGGGTCAACCGACTTCATAATCGAGGTGTAGGTGATTGCGGCAAATCCGGCCATCATGCCGCTGAACACATAGGCGAACGTGGTCAGGTTCTTGGTGTTCAGCCCGATGCGGTCGGCGGCGACCGGGCTTCCGCCCATGGCCATCACCGAGCGGCCCAGCATCGACCGCTTGATGAGGAACCACGTCACGAGCATCGCCAGCGCGAACAGCAGGAACTGAATCGGCACGCCGATGCCGACGCCTGCCGCGTTCTTGAAGCTAAACAGTTTGACCATGCCAAACGCGCCCACTTCATCGGGCAGCTGATTGATCCACGTGCCGTTGGTGTAGTAGCGCAGAAAGCCGCGGATGATCGAATTGAGGCCCAGCGTCGCAATGATGGGCGGGAGCTTGAGCCGCGAGACCATCAGCCCGTTCATCATGCCCAGCGCGCCGCCGATCAGGATGCCCACCGCGTACCACAGCAGCATGCTGCCGATGCCGGTCGCCTTCATGAGCTGTCCGGTCAGAACCGTCACCAGTGCGAGCTGGCCGCCGATGGAAACGTCAATTCCGCCGGTGATGATGACGAGCAGCATGCCCAGCGCGCAGGTGCCAAGCACAGCGTTGGATTTAATGACATCCATCAAGTTCTCAAACGAGAGAAATGCCGAATTGAACAGGAAAGAGATCAGCATGACGAAAACGAGCATGACCAATACCGACGCTTCCTTGTTGGCAAACAGGCGCTTCATTTTTCCATCACGTCCTTTCGGCGGTCGGCGCGGTGAGCACCGCGCGTTCCATCAGCATTTCCTGGGTGGCGGTCGCGCCGTCAAATTCGCCGGTAATCCGCCCGCGCCGCATGACCAGAATCCGGTCGCTGATCGAGAATATCTCCGGCAGTTCGCTCGAGACCATGATGACTGCCATGCCCGAATCGGCAAGGTCGCGCAGCAGATGGTGAATCTCCGACTTTGAACCCACGTCGATGCCGTTGGTCGGTTCATCCACGATCAAAATCTTGGGCTTGGTCGCCAGCCACTTGGCCACGACGATCTTTTGCTGGTTGCCGCCCGAGAACTTGAGCGCGTCCATGTGGGGGTAGGGCGGCTTGACGTTTAACTGTTTGATCAGCTCTTCCGCCTTCTTGCGCCGCGCGCCGGAGTTGATGAGGCCAATCTTGCCCGTCAGCGACGTAAGGATGGGCAAGGTAATATTGCCCTCCGCGTTTTGCTGGAGCACCAGGCCCTCGGTCTGGCGCGATTCGGGCACGAACGCGATGCCCAGCGCCTGCGCCTCGGCGGGCGATTTGGGGCTGATGCGCTTGCCTTCCATATAGATTTCACCGCTGTCGGGGGCGTTTAAGCCAAACAGCGCGCGCACCATCTCGGTGCGGCCTGCGCCGACGAGACCGGTGATGCCGAGCACTTCGCCCCGCTTGAGCGCAAAGGAAATGGAGTCAAAGTTTCCGCGCTTGGAGATGTTCTTGACTTCAAGGATGGTTTCGCCCACGTTTTTTCCGGCCAAATGCTCCTCGACGATTTCGCGGCCCACCATCATGGAGATAAGCCTGCCCCGGTTCATCTCGCGCGTCGGCGCGCCGCCGACCATCTGTCCGTCGCGCAGTACCGTCATGCGGTCTGCGATCCTGAACAGCTCGTCGAGCTTGTGGCTGATGAAGATGATGCCCATGCCGCCGGCTTTGAGCTTTTCTACGATTTTAAACAGCGCGTCCACTTCGCCCGACGACAAGGCGCTGGTGGGCTCATCCATGACCAGGAGCTTGGCGTCGTACACCAGCGCGCGCGCGATGGCGATCAGCTGTTGCTTGGCGGTTGACAAGGTATTGAGCCGCGCGTTCAAATCAATGTTGACGCCCAGGCTATCAAGCGCCTTCTTCGCGGTCAATTCGATTTCCTTCCAGTTGACCAGCTTTCTTTGCTTGTCCACCTGCTCGCTGAAGGCAATGTTCTCCTTGACGGTGAGCGTTGGAAAGAGCGAAAAATCCTGATAGATGACGATGATCCCGCGCCTCATGGCTTCAAGCGGCGTAAGCTGGGTAAACGCCTCGCCCTCGATTTCGATGACCGCGCCGGGGTCGGGTTGGTACACGCCCGAGAGCACCTTAATCAGGGTCGATTTGCCCGCGCCGTTTTCTCCAATCAGCGCATGCACCTCGCCCCGGCTTACGTCAAAGCTGATATTTTGGAGCGCGCTCACGCCCGGGAACGTCTTGCTCACGTTTTTCAGGCGCAAAAACGCGGCCCCCTGATCCGGCATGTCGTTTGCCAACAGGACCCCTCCTTTTATTCGCTACACATGGACATTAAAATTATAACGCACAGCGGCCGCTTGATGAATGAAATAATCAACGAAAAATGTGTAAAAATCAACAGGTTTGTTCGGCTAAAGTCATGGACCTCATCTAGCGGATCAACGCGGGCTTCTTGAGCCCGAAGGTCCTAAGCGATCTGTGTGCGCGCCGCGTCCGCGACTCGGTTCAGACAACTCCTCGCGGGGGACCCGGGCGCATTCTACCGCCCCTTGTATTCCGATGGCGATACGCCCGCGAGGCGCTTGAAGATTTTGCTGAAGTAGTGCTGGTCGGAAAAGCCCACTTGGAAGGCGATTTCATATACCATCATATCGGTCTCGTCCATGAGGCGCTTGGCTTCTTCAACGCGGTATTGGTTGATGCGGTCGTTGATCGACATGGAATAGGCGCGCTTGAAGATATTGCCCAGGTAGTTGGGGGTGTAGCCCAGCATGGCCGAGAGCGCGTTGACTGAAAGGTTCTTCTCACGGTAGCGCTCGGCGATGATCTTGTGCGCGCGCTCGGCTACGCCCTGCGGAGCGTCCGGGACGGACGGCGCGGGAGATGCGACATTGGATTTGGGGACTTGAAGCAGCTCGGTGAGCAGCGCCTTTACCCGTTCGGTCTCATCCCGTTCCTTGGCGCGGGCTTCCAGCATGGCATGAAGCCGTTTCCCCATTTGGGCGACGTCGTCGGAATCCACCGGCTTGAGGATGTAATCCACCGCGCCGTAGGTCAGCGCCTCCCGCGCGTATTCGAACTCGTCATAGCCGCTGATGACGATGGTAAGGGGCTTGCGCGGCCCGTCCTCAAGCGCCTTCATCAGCTCGATGCCGTTCATATCCGGCATGGAAATGTCCAGCAGCATCGCGTCGGCTGGGCACGCGTGAATCGCGCGCAGCGCTTCTACGCCGCTCGCGGCTACGCGCGTTTCAAACAGCCCCAACCGGTCGATGGCCTTTCGCATACCTTCTGCGATCAGTTTTTCGTCATCCACCACCAGCATGCTATACATCTTGATTGTCCTCCGTCACCCGTATCGTCAGCTCCGCTATCGTTTCATCACCCTCACGCCGGTAGGTGAGGCCGCAGCCCTCGCCGAACGACATGACGATCCGGTCGTGTACGTTTGAGATGCCGATGCCGTAGTTGCCGGACGCGCCCGCTGCTTCGCGGTGATGGAGGAACAGGTTCATATCCTTTATGGTTTGCTCTGTGATCCGGTCGCCATTATCGATGACCTCAAAGATCACCTTTTCGCTTTCACGCCTTGCGGTGATCTTAATGTGACAGGTCTTGTCGGCACGGGTTTGCATGGCATGGATGATGGAGTTTTCGACCAGCGGCTGCAGAACCAGCTTGGGCGTAAGGAGTTTGAGTATTTCCTCGTCCACCTGATATTCCACAAAGATGCAATCGGCGTAACGCGCCTTTTGGATGTTGATGTAAAGCACCACGTGTTGGAGCTCTTCCCTGATGGTGATAAAGTTGCGCCCCTTGGAGATGCTGATCCTGAAAAACGCCGACAGGTCCTTGGTGACGCGGATGGCGGAGCGATCCTCGCCCGCGTCGATCAGCCAGATAATCGTCGAGAGCGTATTGTAGAGGAAGTGGGGGTTGATCTGGAATTCGAGCGCGCGGATTTGCGCTTCTTTCTTCTTGCGCTGCTCTTCGTAATAGTCGGCGATTACGCTTTCCAGCTCGCCCAATATGTGCGCGTATTTATCGGACAAAATGGTGATTTCGTTCTTGGTATTGCGGTCCTTCCCCCCCGGCTCGCTGGTCTCAAACCGGCTCACGCGCTCGATCAGGCGGTACAGCGGCTTGGTGAACCCGCGCGACAGCGCCGCGCCCAGTGCCGCGCACAGCGCCACGCACATAAGCGCCACCGTTACGGTCGTCTTCACAATCGGCCAAAATCCGCTGGTATAGCGCGCCTCGTCGGTGCGTTCAAGGAAGAGCAAGCCGCGCGCCAGGTTGTTGCGGTAGGTGACGATGGATTTGCCGATGCGGACATAGCCCGATTCACCCTGGCACTGGTCAAGGTCAAAGCCCAGCGCGTCCTGAACCGTGCGTCCGCAAAGCGATTTATCCGAGCAGGACATGATTGCGCCGTGCCCGTTTACGATAAAGAACTCCGAATCCGCCTCGGCTTCGTAGTCCTGATACAGCGCGCCGAATATGCTTTCTTTTACGTTGACCACCAGTCGCGCGACCGGGCGGTTGTCGCTCAATGCCAGCACCAACCGCTCGTAAGGGATCACGCATTCGCCGTCCTCGTATGTCGGATCGTCCCAGCGGTCAAAAAGCTCGAAATCGCCGAGGTCAAAATCCACCCGTTCCCGCGCGTCAATTCTGGCCACGGCGGAGGATTGCACCGCGCCGTAGATCAGGCCGGTTCCGTCGTTGCCCACCAGCATGGAGGATGTGGCTTCCTGCTTGTTGTACAGGCCGATCACCTGGCGCTTGGCCTGATCCTCGATCAGGGTAAAGCTGTCGTAGGTAGTGTTTTCGTCAAAGTAGCTGCGGATGTTTTTGTTGAACGCGGCCAGCAGCACGTCGCGGTGCTTTTGCCGCATGAGCTCGACGGTTCGGTAGTCGATGAATTCCAACCGGTTGAGCCGGTCCGCTACGCCGCGCTGAATCATGTTCTCAGAGGAGATGCGCAGAGAAAGCACCCCCAGCGCGCACAAGGGGATCACCGAGACCAATGTGAAGAGCAGCGTGAGGTAGGTGGTGATCGAGAGGCTCCCAAACCCGCGCATGCGCCGTGGTGTCATAGTACGCTCTCCTTGTGATGATTGCCGGTTTCTATTTTACTGTATCTGATACAAAAGATCAATCCTTGACAAAAGGCAATGAAAAAAGCATACTGCAAGCAGTATGCGCGGGGTCATTATGCAAAACAGAAGCGGTGTGACAGGGACTTAGGCGAATGTAAATTAAAGCTTTTATCAAGCGGTGTCTTTCCCCTCCACGGGCCTTCGCGCGAACACGGCCAGCCGCCCGTCCGCGTGGGTGTATTCGCAGGTAACCAAGGTCAGGAATTCGTCGTCCTCGCCGGGCTGTACCTGCGTTTTGATCAGCGACCGCGCGGCCAGACGGTTGAGAAAGTCGCCCGCGCTCATCTCGGGCACAGGATCTGTCCACCGGATCAGATCAAGCGCGTCGGCGTCGCTCGCGTCGATGGCGATCAGGGCAAAAACCTCGTACACGCCGCCGCCCGCACGCGTGTCAAACCGCACGGCAGGGTGCGCCGTGACGAACGCCTCGTCCCGGTAAGCGCCAATGGCGGCGAACATGGTGCCGTCGCGCATGTTGTGGCCGTATACCACCAAGTTGCGGCTGCGCGGCTCAAGTGAGCAGGCAGCGGCCAGAAACGGCGTGCCTGACTTGCTGTCGCGCTTCTCAAAATTACGGTATAGGTAGCGCTCGGGATCTTGGGGCGTATGCATGACCGGCAAATCCACCAGGGTATCCGCGATCGACACCCAACCGGCTAAATCCGGATTGCGCTGCGCGAGCGCGGCAATCGCCTCCGGTTCCATGGCGGGGAAGGACTGCTTTTCCCCCGCCTCGGTACCGAGCGCTTCGCCCGCCTGAGTCGGCTTTTGCGCAACCGGCGCTTCCGGACAGGCGCGCGCCTGATTGGGTGTGTTTGTCGGTATTGCCACAGCCGGTTCTTCCGGCGCATCGGCTTCAAGGCGCAGCGCGGCAAACTCGCGCTGCGCCTGGCGATTGGCGTGAAGGTACAAGCCAATCGCCGTCAGGCAAGCGATGAGGCCAATCAGCGCGAGCGCCAACAACACTTTGAAAAAACGTCTCACCGCTGATTCCCCGAATTTTTCCTCTTTGCGCGGCTAAGGTACAACCATGCGGCGGCGGCAAGCACAAGGCATGCGCCCGCTCCGATCGCAAGCGCCTCCACCGGAAAATCGTCGCCGGTCTTGGGTACGCTGTCGTCCGTGTCCGAATCCGAGTCCGGGTCCGACGCCTTCGATTCCACAAATGGGATGCCGACGTCCAACGGAACCGGCAGGTCGTCGATCGTGATTTTGACGGCGGTCGGGTTGTTGCGCGCGTCCCGCGCGCTCACTTCCACGCGGCCTGTGACTGTGATCTTCTGCGTGACGCCCGCCACCATGACCGACAGTGTCGCGCTGAAATGTCCGCTCGCGTCGGGCTTGATGGACACCGCGCCCGAATTGTTGCCCGCGGTGCCGTGCACGCCGCCGGGCACGCTGATCTCTAGCTTGTTAAGGTCGATCATCCAGCCTTCGTTCGCGCGACCCTGAACCACCATGCCGGTATAGCGGGAGGTATTTACGCCGTCCGAATGGTTGCTCCATGTGCCGCCCATCACTTCCACCTGGCCGCCCACGTCGGAACGCGTGGTGTTTTCCACCGCAAGCGTCGGTCGGAAAGCCACGAGCACTTGCGTCTGATAGGGCATATCCAGCGCATCGTCGCTCATGATCAGTGTCATCGCACCATCCGCGCCGGTCGTGATGCGCGCCTTGGGGAAGCGCGCGCGAAGCGCCGCCAGGTTGCCCGCGTCCTTCACCTCGATGGTGGTCCATCCCGTGCCCGCCGCGCCGTTTTCACGGTACCTGACCGTGAAACTTCCTTCAAACCGCCAATACTGCTCCGGCCTCCACGATACGGTGGTGGCGTCATTTTGGTAAGCGTCCGCGTCGCGCTTGTCCGCCGCGCCGCCGCCGACCGTCACGAAGCCACCCGCGTCGGTCGTGCCCGCGCGCGCCGGATTGTCGGTCACATTGTCGATCATCAGCATGCGCTGGGCGGTGTTGACGATGTTCTGTGTGATGTTGCCGCCCGCGTCGGTTTGCGCGGAAGGCATGGAGCACTCGTACCCAGGCACCGGGGCTTCAGCGACGGTGTACCGGATGGGTGTCTCAGTGCCGGCGCGGTAGCGCGGAAGGCCCGAATAGGTATAGTACCAACCGCTCCAAGCCGGGACAGGCTGCGGCGAGAGCGGCGTCCCGTCGGCGTAAAGCGTCAAGGAGATCGAAGAAGGACGCGTGGCCTCGACATCCTTCGCCCATTGCTTCTCGCCCGAAAGCGTGATCACGAGCAGCGTATTGGTGATCACAAGCGTGCCCTCCTCCACGCCGGGCGCGTAGCTTGCCACATAGCCCTTGGGCGCGCCGACGGGCTTGCCATCCGCGCCCACCGCGCCTTCGAGCACATCGTAGGCATAGGTCACTGTTCCGGTTTCGTCCGTGAGCGGCAGGTTCTCAAAGACCGTTTGCTGCTGATCCGCCGCCGTAACGGTAAGCTTGCGCTCGTAAGGCTTGCCCGCGCTGGTTTGCGCCACCGCCCAATCGCCGCCATCCGCCTTGCGCATGAGCGTCAGGGTGAGCTCAGCCGGGCGCATGCCGTAGCGGTTGGACCCGTCCAGCCAGTCCTTGGTCACGGAAATGCTTGTGACCTTGAGCGTATTGGTGATCGTGCCGGTTAGCGCGCCGCCTTGCCCGGTCACGGTCGCGGAAACGCTTTGGTCGTAGTTGGGCGCGGGGTCTGCCTCGACCGCGCGGTAGGCAAAGGCGGCGCCTTCAAAGTCGGTCTTGGGGAGGCCGTCAAAGGTCACCTGCTGGCTTTCACCCGAAGTTTGAACCGTTTGGGTTTTCCCCGCGACATCGACCCAATCGGATTCCTCGGTTTGACTCGCGTAACGTTGCTGGAGCTTAAATGTCACCGTAGCGGGACGCGTGTTCAGCAGGCTGTTTTCCTTTTCCCACACCTTTGTCACGGTCAGACTGGTCAGCGCGGTTTCGTCAAAGGCGTTGGTGATCCTCACCGCGCCCGCGCCAGAAGCTTCGCACGATTGCACGTACCCGCTCGGGACCGCTGTCTCTTGGGCGCTATACTCGTAGAGCGCGCCGTCTTTGTCATGGGTGGGCAGGCCGGCAAAGGTCGCCGTGCCCCAGGTCTTGGTCTGACCGTCATAAGCGAGGGTTTCCCGGTATGAATCGCCCACCGCCGCAAAGGCGTCCGTACCGGTCCGGCGCGTAAGCGCGACAAGGATATCCTCCGCGTGGCGCGTGCGATAGATGCCGCCCTCGTCGTCCCATGCCTTGCTCACCGTAACCGACGTGGTTCTGAGGGCGTTTGACACCTCCGCCTGATACTGGTCGTCGATTGCCGTCGTCGTGACCGTGGCCCCCGCAGCGTCCGGATCGTTTTCGTAGCCGTCCGGCGTCTGGGTCTCGACCACCCGGTATGCGCGCGGGTTGCCCTGCCTGTCATAGCGGGGCAGGCCGGTAAAATCGGCCGTCCACGAACCTTCCGACAACGTCCGGGTGACGGTCGAACCGCCTACGAGGACATCCTCCCACACGCCTGCCACCTGTTGTTCCAGGTGCACATCGATTGAGTCCGGCCGCGTGTCGCCCCTCCATTCGGCATCGTCGGGCCATGCCTTTTGAGCTTCCAGGCTCACCACGTCGGTCAAGGCGTTGGTGATGGCGATGGTCGCCGTATCGTTTTGGACCGCCGCCGCCGACGACGGCGCATAAACTGGCGTATAGAGCGCCAGATCCTCTTCCTCGACCGCGTACTCATAAACCGTTCCCGCGGCGTTGCAGAAGGAAAGGTTGTCAAATGTATAGCTGCTCCACGCGCCGCCCGCATAGGCGAGCGTGCCGGTCACGCCGTCTTGGATGCTGACAAAAGCCCCCGCTCCCCCGGCCCTGCGCTTGAGCTCCACGGTGATATCGCCGCTTGGGCGCGTATGATAGGCGTCGTCCGCATCGTCCCGCCACGCCTTGGTTACCGTCAGCGACGTGGTTCTGAGCGTGTTCGTGATGGTCTCTAAGAAGGTTCCGTCGTCTTCTTTCTTCCATTGGGTGATCTCATCTTCATAATCCCCCGGCACATTGATTTCGACGGCCCGGTATTCGTATTCGAAAGGCTCGCCATCCATGTCGGTTCCGTAGGCCGCCAGACCGGTAAACTCGGCCACGCCGCCGACCATGTCCATAACGCGCGTGCTGACGTCCGCCCAGGCGTCGTCGCCCGCGCCCGCCGGGCGCTGTTGGAGCTTGACGGTGACAACCGACGGGCGCGTATCGATGTCCGCGCGCTCGTTTGCCCACGCCTTAACGACCGTCAGACTGGTCGTTTCGCCTCCGACAAGCGAATTGGTCACACCCAGCGCCAGGGCATTGCTCCCGTTGGTCTCGATCACAGCGGGCTGATAGGTGGTATTGTAGCCCGCCACGGAATCTTCGACCACGCGGTATTCGTACTTTACGCCTGCCGCGTTTGCCTGCGCAAGGCCGGTGAACGCGGTCGCGGGCCAGACCCCGGCCGCAGGCACAACGTCCTTGGCCTCTACATTCTTCCAGTCGTCGTCCGTCTCGCCCTTGAACCTGCGCTGAAGCGTCAGCGTAATCTCGGACGGTCGGGACCGGTAGATGTCGTTTGCGTCGGACCACGTCTTGGTCACCGTCAAGCGGGTGGTCTTGAGGGCGTTGGCAATGCCAAAGGAGAGTTTGCCTTGCTGCGCGTCGTCCACCGTCCGCACGGGCACCGCCGGGGTGTAGGCCGGCGCGCCGCTTTCCACCACGCGGTAGCGGACCTTGACCGTCGCCTGATCGGGCGCGGTCTTGCTTGCGTAGGCCGGCAGATTTGTCCACGCGGCGCTCTGCCACACATCGGAGCCTTCGGAAACGGGGCGAATGACCACATCCGGATTGAGAGCGGCCGGAACCTTGCTCCAGGTCGCGCCGCCGTTTATGCTGCTTTCAAGCGTCAGTGTCACCGAGGCGGGCCGCGTTTCGCCCTTCCAATCGACGTCGTCCGGCCAAGTCTTGACGGCTTCGGCAGCGAGCAATTCAACCTCATGCGTGTTGGTAATGCTCCACGCATTGCCGGTGTTGGCCGTATCCGATGCCACGTATCCGGTCGGGGTGTTTTCTTCGGTCACGCTGACGATCTCATAGCCGCTGGGTACGGTGAATTGAGCCGTCCAAGTATTGATGTCATCGCCGTTCATGCTTACATTTTGGGTGAAAATCTCGCCGTCCGCCACTCTTCGGTACGTCATCACAAAGGTGATCGATCCGGGGCGCAGGCCGTCCTGGTTGTTGGCGTCCGTCCAGATCTTTTCAAGGTTCAGCACCTTGACGTCGGTGGTGTTGACGACCGTGTTGTCATCGGGATAGGTCACGGAGAATCCGGGGTTTGACGACAGCTCGCGCACGCGGTAGATAACCTCCGCCCCGCCTCCGTCGTATCCCGGCAGGTCACTCGCGACGCGCAACGCCTTGTTCGCCTTGTACGCCGCAAGCAGTTCCGCCCAGGTGAAGGATTTTGTCACGGGCGTTTGCGTCGCGGCTCCGCCAACATACTCGTACGCGGTTTCCCATGTGCCGCTCCCCTTCACCGAGCGCTCCACCGAGAATATCAGCGAAGCGGGCATTTCGCCCACCATGTTCATCTGCTCGAGCTGTTGGACGGACAGGTCCTCTCCGCCCTCGTCCCGCCACTTCTTGGTGACATCCACGTTGACCATCTTGAGCCGGTTGGACGCGGTCGCGCCGCTCACGCTTTGGGTGTAAAGCGTGTTGAACGGCTCAGCCAGCGTCTCCTTGACATAGTAGGTGTAAAGCTCGCCGGTCGTCGCGTATTTCGCCAGGGTGATGCCCGATCCGTCCTTGGGCGTGAAGGTCACCTTCCACGTGACGGTACCCTCATCGTGCCAAGCCGCATCGACTTTTCCCGTCAGGTCCTCCTCGGGGATCCAAGCGGTCTTGCGGAACAACTTGAAACGCAACGCGCCGCCGTCTTGCGCAAAGGCCGGGCGCATCCCATACTTGTCGAGATAATCCACCCATTGCTTGGTCGCTGTGATTTGGGACGGTTCCGGCGCATAGGTATTGGTGAACTCCGCCTCGCCCGTGTAGAGCGTGCCTTCGTCATTTGCCTTTGTCAGCACAGGCGCAACTTTTCCCTCAGCGGCGTCAACCGTATACCCCTGAACCGGCTTTTCCAGCACATAGTAGGTAAACTCCGTGCCATCGGGCGCGTAATAGAGCAACGCGCCGCCCTCGTCCGCCGCGTCAAACACGACCGACGCAGGCTCGGTCCAATCTTCGATCGAGCCGCCGGGAATGGTCTTCGTCGCGACCACGGCGTCGCGCGCGCCCAAGACCTGATGAAGTTCGAAGAGCGTATCGGGGTATGTTTGGGACTCCTGGTTAACGCCCTGATGCGCCGCCCAATTCCACGTTTTCCTTACCGTGATCTCGACGTTTGGCATTTGGGTGTTGTACGTATTGGTGACATTGCCCCGGTTGACCACCGCGTCGTCATAACCCGGCAGGTGCCCGTTGATCAGATTTTCACCCGCGCCGAAATCCTCTTTGACGTAGTAGTAATAGCGCTCGCCATAATCGTCGTACTTCGCCACATCGTCAAACGTGCCGGTGGTCTTGCCTCCAACCATCTCCATGAACACCTGGCCGCCTTCGTTCATGACGCGGTTTTCGTCACTGTAGTTGGGCGTCGTGGCGTCGGCATCCACCAGTGAACGGTACAATAAGAACTTGACCGTGGGCAAGCCGGTGGTCCCGAACCAACTGGGCAGATTCATCCAGATTTTGCGAATGTCGAACGTGCGCATTGCCGCGCGGGTGTTGATGATGGTATCGGCGTTTCCACCCACAAATTCCGCAAAGGCGATTGGTGCGTTGCCGTATTGCGCAAAGGTTTCCTTGGTCGTCCCGCCGCCGGCAACGGGTTGTGCGTCGCCGATGTAGTACGACGCCGCGTATTCGTCCGGGTGCGCCATTTCCTCTATGACAAAGTAGTTGTATTGGTATCCGTTCGCGTCGTACTTGGGCATCGTGCCGAAGTCGCACTTCCAGTACCATTCGTTCAGTTCCGTGTCCCACAGGCGGTCGGCGCGCACGGCCTCACCGTCGCTTGCGCCTTTGATATTCGCTCTGTCCTTGGTGCTGCGGTACAGCCTGAGCACGATGTCGGGGCGCAGATTCGTCCCGTCGCCGTCGCGCCAGACCTTGTTGACGAAGAGCCTTCCGCTGTCGGCGCGCTGGTTGGTGAAAGCGCCCGCCATGGTGTCGTTCGTATGGTGTTCGCCCACCGTATACATGCCGGGGTTGTAGGAAGCGATGATGCGGCTGCCGTCCAATATGGTCACGCCGTCGGTATAGGGTTCAAAATCACCCGAGTCGCCTGTGCGCAGACCGGTTTCCTGAACCGTATAGCTGATGAGCGCGCCCTTGTCGTCGTATTTGTCAAGCGCTTCAAAGGATACCGAGTTCGCTCCTTCCGCGCCGCCAATCGCAAGCACGCGCGTATCGCTTTCCTCGCCGTTTTTATAAAGCGTAAACTCCGCCTCAAGCGCTTCAAGTTGGCCGGTCATCCACGTCTTGGTCATCGTGATGGTCAGCGTGCCCTTGCGCAGGTTGGTGATGGTGTGGACGCCGCCCGATCGCTGATGGCTCACATCGTACAGATGCTCATGGGTTGTGACGCTGCCTATACCCGCTTCGCGGTCCGTATAGAGGACCGCACCCCCGGTACCCGCCGCATCTCCCAGGGAAATCTCACGCACGATGTAGTTTGCGTAGTCCCATTCGGGCGCGCCATCGGTTTTTTCCACGCCGGGCGTGTAGCTGACGGAGGCGTACCACTGGTCGGCGGCGGTGAGCGTAACCTCCTCTACCGGCTCGGTTCCATCCATGTAGTAGATGCCCGCGTGAACCGGTAGCCTGTGCAGGATGTCGCTCTCGTCCAGCCAGATTTTTTTAAGATCAAAGCGCAAGGAAGCGCCTTCGCCGCTTACGTTGGCGATGTTCCCGGTGCGCACACCCTCTTCGGCGCTGTAGTCGATGTGGTTAAAGCTGTAGACCGTTTCGCCGACCGCAATCTCCTTGGTCACTTCCTCGATCATGTACTCATACTCCGCGCCGTCATCGTCGTAGCGCGGCAATCCGTTGAGCAAGAACGAGAAGTTCCCATTTCCGGTGAGGTTCAGCGTGCCGTCCCCGTTTGCGGTGACGCCGGTCGCGCCGGTTTCCTTTGTAATTGAATCAACCAGCGCCTCCGTCATAACAAACGCTTTGCCGTTTTGCAGGATTTTGACCCCGATGGTTGCCGGATCGCTCGGAACCGGCGCCCAGGTCTTCCTGACGCGCAACTGCGTCGTGCCGATCAGCTTGTTGACGACCGTATTGCCGTTGAGGCGCGAAACCGCGAACGTATGGCCGTCAGCGGCAAAAGTGTCGCCGTCGCCAAAGCCGCCGGTTCCGGCGCCCCCGTTGACCGTCGCGCCGATCTCCACCACGCGGTATTCGTAAAGATAGCCTGCCTCATCGTACTTGGGCATTGCGGCAAACACGTCGCTGAGCGTCATCCGCTCGGCGGTGAATCCGGCAAGAACCATGGACTCATTCTGGACATCCGCCCACGCGTTGCTGCCTTCCTCAGTCCATAGCCTTCTTTGCAATTGCAGTGTGACGCTTGCGTCCATGCCCTGAATAGCCCGCGCGCGCCAGGTCTTGGTGGCGGGTATGCCGATCGCGGCCTGGCGTTTGTTGATCACGGTCTCCCCATCGTAAAGGTAACCGCCCGCCTGTTCAAACACGTTCACATACTCCCCGGCGCCGGTCCCGGACATCTTTTCGGTCAGGAAGTATACGTATTCGTAGCCCAGGTTGTCGTAGCGCGGGAGCATTGTGTTGCCGCCTTTTGTGTAAGTGAAGGCGCTGTCTACCTTTTGATCTACCGCAAGCGCCATATTGTCCATGCCCTGAACCGGCGAGGCGCTGTTCACGTCGTGCCTGCCATCCACCGGATAGCGGTACAGGTAGAAGGTCACATCGGGGCGGCTATCCGCGGGCGTCTCGCCGTCCAGCCACTCTTTGCTGAAGGTAAACGTCCGCTCAGCGGCAATCTGACTGATCGAGTGACAGCCGTTGTATGCCTTGCCGGAAAAAGCGGCGTATAGGCCGTCGTTGCGGTATTCGAGTATGTACTCGCCCTTGGCCGTGTCCCTGGATACCTCTGTGGGTTCCTCCACATAGTACGTCAGCGGTTGGCCCAGCGCATCAAAGGCCGGCAGGCCATCCACGGAGATCCCCCATCTGTTGCCGGTTTCGCCGGTGTCCACGACAGAAATTTGTCCGTCAATGGGCGTTGCGCTACCATCCTGATAGATCTTGACGCCCGCAATCCATTGATCCTTAGCCGGTCGGGTGGCCTCCTTCGTGGACGCGTCCCGCCATTCTTTCTCATAGGCGAAGGCGTACGCAAGCGTGTTGACAATTGAGATGCCGCCCTCGTCCGCCGCAATCACCGGCGCAAGGTAGCCCGCGGCCCGATCCTGAGCCGCGGAATATTCGATCGGGGCGCCCGCTTCATCCTTGAGGTAGAGCCCCTTGTAAATGTATTTGACGACATTGTAGCCGTTCTTTTCAACGTCCGCCGTCACGCCCTGCGCGTTGGGATTCAGCGTGGGCGCGACATCCGGTCGCGACGAGGCGTTGTTGTCGTTCCAATTGACGGTCACGGTATAGCTGGTGAGCTCGCGCACCTGTGCGGTTACGACCGCCGCGCCGCTGCCCAGGGTTCCGCTGCCGCCCGCAATCGCGCCGATCGCGTACCGATCGGTGTTCACGCCCGTCACGGTATACGTCCCGCTCTCAGGATTCACTACGACCCGGTACTTGACGCCGCTGCCTGACGTTACAGACAGGGTGACCGTCGTGGCATCGCTGGAAGCAACGTCCGCCCCATCGCAGGTGCAATCCCACTTCTCCAGCGCCTCGTCGTAGGAAAACGACATATTCAGGGCGGCCATCTCGTCCGCTCCGTCAATGGCCGAGGTGATGTTCATGTTGGCCGCATTCACCAGAGGATTGATCGCGTCAAGCAACCCGACAGAATCATCGGGCCCGAACGCCATTGTGTCCATGGGCTCGTCCAAATCAACGTCCGTTTCCGGATCGGGTTCGCCGGGCTCGACAGTTTCGTCGGGCTCGCCGGGTTCGCCTTGTTCGCCGGGTTCGCCTTGTTCGCCGGATTCGCCTTGTTCGCCGGGTTCACCGGGTTCGTCGGATTCGTCGGGTTCGTCGGGTTCGCCGGGTTCGCCGGGTTCGCCGGGTTCGCCGGGTTCGCCGGGTTCACCGGGTTCGCCGGATTCGCCGGGTTCGCCGGGTTCGTCGGGTTCGTCGGGTTCGCCGGGTTCGCCTTGTTCGCCTTGTTCGCCGGATTCGCCGGGTTCGCCGGGTTCGCCGGGTTCACCGGGTTCGCCGGGTTCGCCGGGTTCGCCGGGTTCGCCGGGTTCGCCTTGTTCGCCGGATTCGTCGGGCGCATCGCCCCCCTGGCCGTCGCTTGGCTCAAACGCGCGCAGCGTAACCTCAACCCCTGCGGCCTCACCCCAAAGGCTGCCCCTTCCGTCAAAAGATTCCACCTCAAAGCGGTCTGCCTGATCGACCTTCACGGCGTATTTTCCGTCCCCGGGTGTGACCGAAACCCGATAAGA
>JAVBND010000071.1:0-38457 GCA_031551775.1 Eubacteriales bacterium
GGACACATCAAAAAATGACAAGCCCGATGAGAAGGGCGTGGGAAGAGGGCGAGCGGCCCTCTTCCCTCTTCAGTTCAGCAACAAACCCCCGTAGCGACGCCCTCGCGGGCGTGCACCGCGAGGGCGAATGGGATTTTGACCAAGGAGGGGCTTTACCGCCCCTCCGACTCACAATCCCTACCCGTCCAAATTCCGCCCGGACAATCCGCGGATTTTCAGGAATTTGGCCCCGCCACCCCACTCATCGGAAAGATTTGGCAAAGCCAAAGATTTCCGATGACAGCTTATCGACTTTGTCGATAAGCTGGCGTGGGAAGAGGGCGAGCGGCCCTCTTCCCTCTTCTATCCTCAGCGCAGCGGCGTCATGGGCAAACGCTTCAGCATACATTTACCTTCCTTATAAGTTTACCTTCGTTAAATTGACAATTATCGCCGCATGTGCTAAAGTGTTGCCGAAAAACGTCCTGATGCGATCAGGTGAAAAAGGAGAGACACCCATGTCAGAACTTAAAGGCGCATGCATTATCGGCCAGTCGGGCGGCCCGACTTCCGTCATCAACTCAAGCGCATACGGCGCGATCCGCACGGCGCTCGACAATCCGTCCATCACACGCGTGCTTGGCGCGCTCAACGGCATCAAAGGCGTACTCGAAGACAACCTGATCGACATGGCAAAGGAAGACCCGGAAGAGCTCGCGCTCATGATGTACACGCCCTCCTCGGCGCTGGGTTCCTGCCGCTACAAACTCAAGGATCCCGATGTGGACGATACCGATTACCTGCGCATCCTAGAGATCTTCAGGAAGTACGACGTGCGCTACTTCTTCTACAACGGCGGCAACGACTCCATGGACACCTGCAACAAGATCAGCAAGTTCATGCTCAAGCACGGGTACGAGTGCCGCGTGATGGGCATTCCCAAGACCATCGACAACGACCTGGCCGGCACCGACCACTGCCCCGGCTTCGCCTCCGCCGCCAAGTACATCGCGACCTCGGTCATGGAAGTGTACCACGACTCGCGCGTGTATGACACCGGCATGGTGACCATCATTGAGTGCATGGGCCGCCACGCGGGCTGGCTGACCGCCGCGTGCGCGCTGGCCGGGCACAAGGACAACGGCGCCGACCTCATCTACTTGCCCGAAGTGGATTTTGACATGGATCAGTTCATCGCTTCGGTCAAGAAGATCTATGATGAAAAGAAAAAGTGCCTGGTGTGCGTGAGCGAAGGTGTTCACGACAAGGAGGGTACATTCATCGTCGAATACGCCAACAAGAACATGACCAAGGACGGCTTTGGCCACGCGCAGCTCGGCGGCCTCGCGGTCTTCCTTGCCAATGAAGTCAAGAAGGCAACCGGCGCGAAGGTGCGCGGGATCGAGCTGAGCCTTTTGCAGCGCTGCGCGGCGCACTGCGCTTCCCAGACCGACATCGACGAGTCCTTTGCTGCGGGCAAGGCCGCAGTCGAGTGCGCGGTGGCGGGCGAAACCGACAAGATGGTCGGCTACGAGCGCGTGATGGTAGATGGAAAGTACACCATGAAGGTCAAGCTCTTCCCGCTCGACATCGTCGCCAACGCCGAGAAGCAGGTGCCGCGCGAGTGGATCAACGAAACCGGCGACGGCGTGACGCACGCGTTCATCGAGTACGCACTGCCGCTGATCCAGGGCCAGACCAAGATGGTCATCGAGGACGGCCTGCCGCGCTTTGTGAAACTGAAGAAGGTCAAGGCCTGAGGCTCAAAACCACGGGGCTCCCGACGCTTGAACGCGCGGGAGCCCCTTTGATTGTGCCGATTTTCTGTTACTGGTTCGCGTAGGCTGCGGCGCTCTTGCCCGCGATACGGCCGTACACGATGGCGCCTTCGACGGCCGACACACCGTCATGCACGCCGCCGGTGACTTCGCCCGCGGCGTACAGGCCGGGGATCGGCCGCTGCTGGCAGTCAAGGGCCGCTGCGCTCTCGTCGATGCGGATGCCGCCGGCGCAGGTGTGCACCTTGGGGACAAGCTTGATCGCATAGAAGGGCGCCTGCGCGATCTGCGCGCATTCGGCCACGTTGCGGCCCAGCGGGTCGGACCCGGCGGCCACCGCGTCGTTAAAGCCCTGAACCGATTGGGCCAGCGCCTGGGCGTCCACGCCCATCTTCGCGGCAAGTTCTTCCAAGGTATCCGCGCTCACGCCCTCGCCCCTATCCATGTAGGGCGCGTAGGCCGCCTGGGATGCCTCGAACTCGGCGCTGTCGAGCACCGCGAAATAGTGCTTCTCTTGGCGGTTCTCGTTCACCAGGATGTGCAGGTCGTCGCCGGCGCGGAAGATGGTGTCGTCGGTGTGGGTCTCGTCCATGAAGCGCGCGCCATCCTGGGAGATGGCGATGAAGTTCTTACCCTTGGGGAAGGCGGTGGTGACGCGGAAGAGGTTCATGTTCTCAAGGTCCGCGCCCACGGCTGTGGCCATCAGGATGCCCTCGCCCAGGCTGCCGGCGGAGGAGTTGGTGGCCATGCCCCGAAGGCGCTGGTCATACTGGGCGACCATCTCGTTGTTGGAAGCGAAGTTGCCCGTGGCGATGACGACCGACTTGGCGCGCACGATCACCTCATGGCCGTCTTCCAGGCTTGTGCCCTTGGCGCCCAGTACCTTGCCGCCGGAATAAATCAGTTCCTGGCCGGGCGTGCCCATGTACACCGGAATCCCCAGCTCTTCCACGGCGGCGATCACCGGCTTCATGATGTTCTGGCCGGCGGAGCCTTCCGGCGCGCGGTGCGCGCGTCCCACGGGGCTGCCGTGACCTGCGGCCGGAACGCCCGTCATGTCGGAACCCAGTTCCACCAGGAACTCGACCGCGTCGGCGGCCTGTTCGGTCATGACCTTGAGCAGGTTGGGGTTTCTGTAGGTGATGCCGCGGGATGTGATGAATTCGTACTGCGCTTCGGGCGTGTCGCCCGCAATGCCGTGCATCTCCTGAAAACGGGTGCCGGCGGCCTCGATGCCGCCGCCCGCGCGGATGGTGTCGCCGCCCAGGAAGTCCAGGCGTTCGAGCACCACGACGTCGGCTCCGGCGCGCTTGGCCTCAATCGCCGCGCTCAGGCCCGCTCCGCCGCCGCCGATGACCAGCACGTCGGTTTCGATTTCCTCGGCTGCTTGCGCCGCGGGTTCGGCATCGGCGGCGTCCGCCTCGGCGGGCGCTGCCGCCAGGGCTTCGGCGTCGCCGCCGGCCTGGCTTACGCAGTCGGCCACGGCCGCGATGACGGCCTTGCTGGTGTTGGTCGCGCCGGCGACGGCGTCAACGGCCAGCGTCTGCCCCGCGATGATCTGGGCGGGCAGCTTGTCAAAAGCCGCGTCGCTTATGCCCGGGGTCTCCTGATGTGCGACGACCTCGATGGTCTCGATGGCGTCCTCGGTGAAGGTCACCTTGACCGTCACTTCGCCGTTGTTGCCCTGGCCCGTGCCCTCATAACCGCCCGGCGCATAGGCCAGCGCGGGCGCCGCCATCGCCAGAACCACAAGAGCGATCACGAGCGTTGCCCAAAAACCTTTTTTCATGTCTCTTCCTCCCATTCGTAATCGATTGATTTTGCCGGTTCCGCGCATCAGAACCGGCAAGCAATTCAGTTTTATTATAGACGAAGGACGCGACCTTGGCAACCAACAATCAATAAAAATCACTTTATTGAATACAAAAGGATGTGGCTATACTACCCGAGAAACCGCCGCCGTTTTGCTGCGCTTTTTATCGGGCGCGGCGCGGTTTGATCGGCCCCCCGTCTGTCTACCTTCCCTTGCCCCGGAACGCCAGCGCCAGCGTGCCCGGGCCGACGTGCCCGCCGATTACAGGGCCGAGCGCGCCGACGATGACCTCCGCGTCCGGTCTCACGTGCTCTACGAGGCGCTTGAGAAACTCCGCCTCTTCCGGCGCGTCGGCGTTGATGACGTACACGCGGCGCGTATCCGCCGTCATATTCTTTTCAAAGTGGCGCACCAATTGCTTGATGGCGCTCTTTCGGCCCTGCACCTTCTCCACCACCGGAAGCTTGCCTTCGCTGTCCACGTGGATGACGGGCATGATGCGAAAGGTGCTGCCCATGAGCGCCGCCACCGTCGAGATGCGGCCGCCATGGCGCAGGTACATCAGGTCCTCAACCGTCACCCATATGGCAAATTCCTGCTTGTGTTCTTCGATCCAGCGCGCGTTTTCACAGGCGCTCATGCCCTTGTCCCGGTTCTTTATGACCTCTTCGAGCATCAGCGTTTCGCCATAGGCGGCCGACAGCGTATCAATCACATGCACCGTGCGGTCCGGGTACTTGAGCTTTAAATTGCGCGCGGCCAACTGCGCGGAAGATACCGTATCGCTAAGTCCCGAAGACAGGCACAGGTACAAGGCGTCCTGCCCGGCACAAAGCACTTTTTCAAAAGCCGTTTCATAGTCAAAGGGTGTAATCTGCGATGTGGTCGGAAGTTCGCCCGCGCGCAAGCGGTTGTAAAACGCCCGGTTTTGCTCCCCGCTCCAATACCCGTTGTGCAAAAGCGTATCGCTTCCAAGCTGAATTTGCATGGGCAGGATTGTCGCCGCGCCACGATGCTTCTCCGTCAGGTCAATGGTCGCGTCAACCAGAATCTGGTAAGGCTGATCGGTCGTCATGATGGCCTCCTTCTTGTTCCTGCCCAAAATCTTACAACAGTAGTATGAACAAAAGATGAACCCAGTATGGTATAAATTTAATTTCATTGGCATGCCGGATGATGAAATCCGTTCATCATCCGTTCACACAGCGCGGTTATACTAATTATGGTATGTTGTTCAAACATGGAGGACACCGATGTTTCGCATATTGGTGGCGGAGGACGACGCGAGCCAGCGCAAGATGATGTGCACGTTCTTGCGCCTCAATGGCTACGACGCGTGCCCGGCGGAGGATGGCCTGGACGCGCTTCGCGCGCTCAATGACAACAAAATTGATATGGCGATCCTCGACATCATGATGCCGCGCATGGACGGCTACGAATTGACGCAGGCGCTGCGCCAGTACGATGAGGCGCTGCCCATATTGATGGTGACAGCAAAAAGCGATTTTTCAGACAAGCAACTGGCGTTCCTGTCGGGTGCTGATGATTACATGGTGAAACCCGTGGACCTTGACGAAATGCTCTTGCGCGTAAAGGCGCTGTTCCGCCGCGCGAACATTCAAAGCGAACACAAGATCGTGGTGGGCAGGACCGTCGTCAGCAGTACGGACTGGACGCTGACGGTCGCCGGCGAGAAGCGGACGCTGGCGCGCAAGGAATTTGCGCTTCTCTTTATGCTCTTGTCATACCCGGGCCGGCTGTTGACCCGGCGGCAATTGATGGACGAAGTGTGGGGCGTGAGCTGCGAAACCGACGAGCGCACGGTGGACGTACACATAAAGCGCCTGCGCGAAAAGCTCAAGAACGTGGACGACTTTGAAATCGTCACCGTGCGGGGCCTCGGCTACCGCGCGCAGGTAAACGCGAATGCATAGGCTGAGAATCAAGCTGATCGGCTATTTTGTCAAAATGCTGCTCCTGGCGCTGCTCTTGTCGAGCGCCTTCATGGTGCTGATGTGCGCGGGCTACGTCGATGGCGAGTTGCTCTCCTACCAGACGAGGCTCGGCGCGACGGCGGCCGAACTCAAAGCGCGTACCGACCTCAGCGCGGAGGAAATCGCCGAAGCGCTCTCCTCCTCCGACTATCAGCTGCACGTAAGCGACGCGGCCGCCCTCAGCGATGCCGAGCAAAAAAAGCTGCGTGCCGGCCAATCGGTGGTCAAGGGATTTTTTCTTTCAAAGCGGGTTTTCTTCATGCTGGATGACGCGCTGATGGTGGTGGAAGCCTATCCCGCCAACACATTGCTCATCACGGCGCTCCTGCGTTCGCTGCTCGGCAACTTGCTGCTGGTCTTAATGGGTCTGTTCATCGTTTACCTCTTATCAAGGCGCATCGCCCAGCCCATCGTCAATCTGACCGAGGCAACGCGCGAGGTGGCCAGGGGCAACTTCGACATCGCGGTCGATCCGCACATGCCGCGCTTTGCGGGCGGCATACGGGAAGTCGCGGAGTTGGCCGACAACTTCAACCGCATGGCGCATGAGCTCAAATCGGTGGAATACCTCCGGCGCGATTTTACCTCAAACCTCTCCCATGAACTCAAAACGCCGGTCGCCGCCATCAGCGGCTACGCGAGAATTTTACAGCTGGAAGGGCTCAGCCCCGAGGAGCAGGTCGAATGCGCCAAGGCCATTCAAGCCGAAAGCACGCGCCTGTCCAGCCTGTCGGATGACCTGCTCAAACTCACGCGCCTTGAAAGCCACCCGCAGCTTCAGACCGGGGCGAAGTACATGCTGGACGAACAACTGCGCCGCTGCGCGACGGCTTTGCACCCGGCCATCGAGAAAAAGGGGCTGACCCTGTCGGTCGATCTCACGCGCGTGGCGGTTCACGCGGACGAGACGCTGCTCATGCAGGTATGGACCAACCTCATCGACAACGCGGTAAAGTTTACGCCCAGGGGCGGGCACATCCGCCTGTCGCTCACCCGCAAAAGCGGCACCGCGCGCGTCGTCATTGAGGACGACGGCATCGGCATCGCGCCGGATGACGTGAAGCGCATCTTTGAAAAGTTTTATCAAGTCGATACCAGCCATCACACAGGCGGCAACGGGCTGGGGCTTTCGTTGGTCAAGCGGATTCTGGACATCTGCCGCGGAACGATCGAAGTGGCGTCTTCGCTGGGCGGCGGCACGCGCTTCGTGGTGACGCTACCTGAAAAGTGAACACGGCCCACTTGTACCGTTAACCATTGTGTTGTATAATTTTGACGTTCATGTGAACTTGCCATACGAAAGACACAATTAAGGAGCGTATGAGGGTGGACAAGAAAAGACAATGGGGCGACCGGCGCGACGCGCGGCGGCTTCGGGATTTGGACTCAATGCACGCGTTCATGCCTTACATGCTGCCCAACCGCACCGACAACGAAGCCTTCATTCAAGAAACCATTGATCTGACGGCACTGAACGCGTTCATCGAAAAAAAGAACGCCGCCGGGCCTGAGCACCGCTATACAATTTTTCAGGCCATCATCGCGGCGCTGGCGCATACAATCGCACTGAGGCCGCGCATGAACCGCTACATCAAGGGCTACCGCGTCTACGAACGCGACAAAATCATGTTTTCCTTCACCATCAAGAAGCAGTTCACCGACGACGCGCACGAAGCGCTGGCCTTTCTTGAGTTTACGGGCGAGGACACCATCGACCTGGTGCACGAGCGCATGATGAAAGAGATCCTGAACTGCCGCGGCGACAAGCCGGACAATTCCACCGCCGTGATGGACATTCTGACCAAGCTCCCGCGCTTCATGCTCCGCTTGGTGGTCGGCCTTCTCAACCTGCTCGATTCCTATGACAAGGTTCCCTACGATGTCATTCGCACCGACCCGTACCGCGCCACGGTATTTGTTTCGAACTTGGGTTCGATCAAGCTCAAGGCGGGCTATCACCACCTGGCCAATTGGGGTACAGGATCGATCTTTCTCACGATTGGCGAAAAGTCTAAGCGCACGATTTATGACGAACAGGGCGTACCTTCCGTGCGCGAAGTGCTCGACTTTGGCATTACGCTTGACGAACGAATCGCCGATGGGTATTACTACGCGGGCACGGTCAGGCTGCTCAAGCATCTGCTCACCCACCCCGACCTGTTGGATGAAGCCGCAAAGGAGCCGGAACTCACATGAATCAAGTGAAAACACCGTGGATCAAGAATCTGGGCGGCGTGCCGTCAACCCTTGCCTATCCCGAAGGCACGATGGTGGAAGCGGTTGAAAAAATTGCCGATACGTATCCGAGCCACCTCGCCTATGATTTCATGGGCGCGAAATCCACTTATCAGCGCTTGGTCAGGAACATACACGCCTGTGCGCGCTCGCTTACGGCGCTCGGCATCCAAAAGGGCGACCGGGTGACGATCTGCATGCCCAACGCCCCCCAGACCATCTGGGTGTTTTACGCCGTCAACCTGATTGGCGCGATTGCCAACATGGTCCATCCGCTTTCGGGCGAAAAAGAGATCGAGTTCTACCTCAAGGACTCAAACTCGGTCGCCTGCCTGACGCTTGACCAGTGCTACCCCAAATTCAAGGCCATCCGCACCCACGTGCCCGCGCTCAAACACCTGATCATCACAAGCGTCAGCGACGAAATGGCGGCGCCCATCAAGCTCGGCTACCGCTTGACCGAGGGGCGTAAAACGGCAAGGGTGCAAGGCGGCGACGGCATCACGCTGTGGCGCGATTTCTTGCGGCTCGGCAAAAGCGTTCAAGGCAATTGCCGCGCGAAGCAAGGCGCGACCGATGCCGCGGCCATCCTTTACTCGGGCGGCACGACCGGCACGACCAAGGGCATATTGCTCAGCAATCTCAACTTCAACGCGCTTGGGCGGCAGATTCAGGCGACCAACCCCATGTTCAATCCCGGCGACAAGATGCTCTCCATCATGCCGATGTTCCACGGATTCGGCCTGGGTGTTTGCATCCATTCCATGCTGATGCTGGGCGGCGAGTGCCTGCTGGTGCCGCGCTTCACGCCCGAATCCTACGCGAAACTCCTCAAAAAATATAGGCCCCACTTCATCGCGGGTGTGCCCACGCTCTACGAAGCGCTGCTGCGCGTAGAGGGCACCGATGGCCTCGATCTGTCGAGCCTCAAGGGCGTGTTCAGCGGCGGCGATTCGCTCTCGATTGAACTCAAGAAGCGTTTTGACGCCTTCCTCAAGGCGCACAAAGCGTTAATTGAAGTGCGGGAAGGCTACGGCACCACCGAATGCGTGACCGCGAGTTGCCTGACGCCGGTTCACATGTCGCGCGAAGGCTCGATCGGCCTGCCCTTCCCCGACACCTTCTACAAGATCGTCAAGGTGGGCACGGAAGAAGAAGTCCCCTATGGCGCGGAAGGCGAGATTTGCCTGAGCGGCCCGACCGTCATGATGGAGTACGTCAACCAACCGGTCGAAACCGCGAACACCCTGAAGAAGCACACGGACGGGCTGACCTGGGTTCATACGGGAGACCTCGGGGTGATGGACGAGGACGGCTTCATCTACTTTAGGCAGCGCATCAAACGCATGATCATCACCAGCGGTTACAACGTCTATCCCTCGCAAATTGAAAATGTGCTGGACGCGCACGAAAAGGTACACATGAGCTGCGTGATCGGCGTCAAGGACGAATACAAGATGCAGCGCGTCAAGGCGTTCGTCATGCTCAAGCCCGGTGTTAAGGCGTCGGAGGAGGTCAAGGCGGAACTGATCACGCACTGCGAGAAGCACTGCGCGAAGTACGCCGTCCCGCGCGAGATTGAGTTCCGCGATCAACTGCCCAAGACATTGGTGGGCAAGGTCGCCTATCGGGAACTTGAAGAGCAGGAACAGCGGCTCGCCAGTTGAATGGGATTCACCGCACAATGCGCACGGTTTGGGGCAATTGCCCCGAACCGTTTTTTATCAAGTTGTCGCAAAGAAATACGCGCGCGGTTGATCTGCCGTCCGCGTTCAGGTACTATACTATTTTAAAACACTTAAACTTGGAGGAAATTGATGTTGGAAGAAAAGAAAACATGGGCTGAGCCTCTCTTGGGCGTGCTCAAGGGCGCGCTGATCGGCGTGGGCGCCATCCTGCCCGGAATCAGCGGCGGCGTGCTGTGCGTTGTCCTGGGCATCTATGAAAGCATGATGGCCTTCCTCGCGCATCCCTTTGACCAATTCAAAAAACACTTCTTTTTCTTCCTGCCCATTGTGATCGGATTTGTGATCGGCGTCGTGGGCTTGTCGCGCGTGGTTGACGCGCTGTTTCGCCAATCGCCCGAACCGATGATCTGGCTGTTCCTCGGGCTGATCGCGGGCACACTGCCCGCTCTCTACAAGGAAGCCGGCCAAGGCGGACATACGACGGTCATGTGGATCGCGATGGCGTCAAGCTTTGTCCTGCTCGCTTTTCTCATGTTCGTACTGCGCATCTCGGGGACACTTGCAATCGAGCCGAATTTTGCCTGGTGGCTCCTGTGCGGCGCGCTGTGGGGCGTCGGGCTGATCGTGCCGGGCATGAGCCCGTCGTCTATCTTCATCTTCCTGGGTCTCTACCAGCCCATGGCCGCGGGCATCGGCAGCCTGTCCTTGCCCGTCATCGGCCCGATGGCGCTTGGCATGGCGATCATCATTGCGCTGATTGCGAAGCTCTTTGAGCGCTTGCTAAACCGAGCCTACGGCATCACCATGCATGTGATCCTGGGCCTCGTGCTGGCCTCCACAATTGGCATCATCCCGGTCGGAGACGCGCAATCAAACCTTCCGGTCAACG
Organism: Eubacteriales bacterium; assembly: GCA_031551775.1. GTDB lineage: Bacteria > Bacillota > Clostridia > Christensenellales > Aristaeellaceae > Anaerozeibacter. Next base: position 10,377 of record JAVBND010000071.1, read on the forward strand.
CGGTATGCCTGCTGACAGGCGGCGCCGCGGCACTCCTCATGGGTGTGCTCAGTGAGAAGTTATCGCAGTAGCCGCCTCATTCTTCCACCACCAGTTCATTCGGCAGGACCCGCCGCAGGCAGGCGTGCATCAGATCCGGGTCTATGGGCTTTCCGATAAAATCGGTGAACTGGTTTAAAAGATACATCTCGCGCATGCCCTCAATGGCGTTGGCCGTCAGCGCCACAATGGGCACAGACTGACACCACCCACCCAAGGCGCGAATGCGCCTGACCGCCTCGAGGCCGTCCATTTCCGGCATCATATGGTCCATGAAGATGATATCGTATGCTTTTTCTTTTACCAAGGCGAGCGCTTCGCTGCCGCTGATGGCGAGTTCAACCTGCATCCCGTATTTTTCAAGCATCGCATCGGCCACCATCAGGTTCAGCTCTATGTCGTCCACGATCAGGGCGCGCGCGCCCGGCGCGGTAAACCCGGCTTCCCGACTGGCAGAATCGTCGCACGGCGGCAAATCGGCGGCTTTAAGCGGAACATGCACGGTAAACATTGAGCCGCTGCCGACTTCGCTCACCACGTCGATCCGGCCATGCATCAAGCGCAAAATCCGGTCGGTGATCGCCAGGCCCAGTCCTGTACCTGAAATACTCTTGTGCTTTGTGTTGCCAAACTGCTCAAAGGGCCTGAAAAGGCGGTCTACCTCCTCCCGATTCATGCCGATGCCGGTATCCGAGACGCCAAAGCAAAGCTCGCCACCCTCTACCGTCGCGAAAAAGTCCACGCTGCCCTCTCGCGTATACTTGAGCGCATTGCTGAGCAGGTTGGTCAACACCTGATTGATTCGCTTTTCATCGCCCAGGACGCCGCGCGGCAGGTCCTTGGCATAATACACCCCAAAGACAATGCCCTTTTGTTCAAACAGCACCCGGTACACCGATTCGAGCTTGCCAAGCGTCGCTAAGAGGTCATAGGGTTTTTCCGCGATTTCCATTTTCCCCGCTTCAATGCTCGAGAAATCGAGCACATCATTGACGATCATGAGCAAGGCGTTTGATGAATTGCGGATGTTCATAAGGTAGAAACGCTGCTGCTCGCTCAGCTCGGTATTGTGCATGATATCGGCCATGCCGATGATCGCGTTGAGCGGTGTTCTGATCTCGTGGGACATGGTGGCGAGGAAATCGCTCTTGGCGCGGCTGGCCGCCTCCGCGCCTTCCTTGGCGTTGAGAATGTCGGTCAGATCGCGCATGATCACCAGCACGCCGCCCCGCTCACCCTCTTCATAGGTAATGGGCGCGATGGTGACAGCAAAATTCCTTACGCCTTCACCCTGATGAAAATCAAGCGTCTCGTCAAACGCGAGCACTTTACCCCCGCGCACCGCGCCGTCAAAGCGCTCAAGGTAGCGCTTGATCCACATTTTTTCCGCAAACGCTCCAAACACCTTCTCAAACGCCTGGCCTTTGACATAGCCCGCATTGGGGATGTTCGCGTCGCGCAAAAACGCATCGGTGCACATCGTAAACATGAGCGCATTGTCCAGCATGAACATGATGTCGGGCGAGTTTTGTACGATCATGGCAAAGTGACGTTCCTGACGCGATTTTTCTTTCGCCATGGTCGCCGCGAAGTGCTCCTGATAACTGGCCGTGTTGCGCAAGCGGCTCAGCGTAGTGACATTGAGATTGAGTTCACGCGTCAGTTTTTTATTTTCCAACGTGAGCTGCTTGTTGAGGGCAAGCAACTGCTCAAGATCAAGATCCTCCCCCATATCACGCACCCCACCTTTCATTGCCCGCGCGCAAGATTGTCCGGGCATGTCGCTCCTTCGATGAATTGTCAAAACGAACAAACGACAAATGTGTTGTTGTGATAGCGGTTTGTCAACTTTTCGTCCGTCTTGACCGGGCAAATCTCCCCGCCGGAATAGCAAAACGCAAACGGCGCCTTGCCGGAAACCATCGTCTCCACCGTTTCAAGCTCCGCCATATTGTCAATGCCCAGCGCCATGTTGCGCCCGATGCAGGAGAACATGATCATGCCCTGGCGCGCCTTTTCAAGCGCCAGCGCGGCTGCGTGGCGCGTGGTCGCGAGCACGTCTTCCTTGTTCCAAGAACCCGCCGACAGCCTGGCGCCGCTTGGCATCTTGCCGCCAAATATGCCTTGCCCCTGTTGGTTCATGAAGATCAGCGCCCGGCCGATGGGCGTCCCGTCACCCAGATCCAGCACGAAGGGCAGCGATTCCACGATGGGCTTGCTGACCCCGTTTTCAGCCAGGCCCAGGTATTCAAGGTAATTCATGAGCGGCATGCCGTTGACTTCGATCAACGCGTTGCCTTCCGATTTGGTGATGAGTGCTTCCTCCATTTTTTCGCAATCGTCCGCCAGCGAAGCGACGTGAAAACTGGGCTCTATATTGCCCGCGATCAGCATCATCGCCATGGCGTCTGGGTAGGCCGCACCGTTATAGAGGGTGCGGCTGTTTTGGTAATTGAGCGAATTGTCCACAATCACCGTGCCAAAGCAAGGCAGGCAGCCTGTAATCCCGTCGAGCAGTTCGACATACAAGTCGCCCGGGTACTGCATGAGCAGCGGCGCGACCACCAGCATCATCCGGGCCTTCTCACCGCCGAGCCCCTTGAACGCGTCACCGTAGGCGCGGCGCATGGGCCCTTCAAGTTCTTCGTTCATGGAGGCGGTAACAGCCGTGGAAAATTTCACATCGTCGCCGGTCAGAACCGTCAAGCTCAGCATGAACTGCCCGACCTGGCCCGCCACCGCCAGCGCAAGCGTCGTGGTGCCGATCACGTCAAAGGGCAGGGCCTTTGAAAGCGCCGCGACCACGCCCGATTCGATAAACTCCGAATCGCACTCGATCATCCCGGCCGAGCTCGAAAGCAGGTTGGCGGCAAGGTCCAATTGCGCAAGGATCTCCTGAACCGCCAAATCAACATCGTCTATTTCGCGCGTGTGCGCCACCAGCGTTCGTATCACGGTAAATCCCCCATTCCCACATATTTATGATGAATCATTTTATCATATTTCGATTGAAATTACAATATCTTAACTCAAATTGCCACAATAATTGCCCGCTTCAGCGCGGCAAGTTCACCACCGCCGCCCAACCGACGCTGGCATGCAGAAGGCCAAGTTCAAGATCGTAGTCACGGAATAGAGGTGTTGGCGCGAGAATAAACCGGTCGGATCACAGCGCTTGCTCCCGGTTTATTTTTCTTCTGTCGGAGCTGTTCCCGCTTTGCGCGGCGTGATCAGCGGCTGATTGTGAATCGCCTTTGTCGGGCAGGCTTTTTTGCACACGCCGCAACGGATGCACTCCGCGTGGTTGGGCGCGTGCCTAACCGGTACCTGCATGGGGCACGCGCGCTCGCACTTCAAGCAGTCAACGCACTTGCCCTCGTCCACCGCCATGCGGATCAGACTCACGCGGTTAAACAGCGCGTAGACCGCACCCAGCGGACACACGTACTTGCAAAACGGCCGGTAGATCACGACCGACAGCGCCGCCGTCAGCAAGAGCAGCCCCGCCTTCCAACCAAACAGCCATCCCGCCGCCTGCCTGAGCGTGGAATCGACCGCGATCAGCGGGATGCCCCCGAACAGCGTACCCGACGGGCAGACGTACTGGCAGAAATAAGGCGGCGCCATGCCAAAGGCGTTGGTGAAAACCACGGGCAGCACGACCACCAGCGACAATATGAGGTACTTGCCATAGCGCATGGTTTTGTCGAGGCGCGCAGGCACAGCAAGCTTTTTTTTTCTGATCTTGCCGGCGAGGTCCTGCGCAAGTCCGAACGGACACAGCCAGCCGCATACGAATCGCCCAAGCCCCACGCCGAACAGCGCAAGCAGGCCCGCGACATAGTACGCGGCGTTGTACTTAAAACTGCCGATCACCGCTTGCAGCGCGCCGATGGGGCATGAACCCAAAGCGCCCGGGCAGGAATAGCAGTTGAGCCCCGGCACGCACACTTGCTTAAACGGCCCCCGGTAAATGGTGCCGTCCAGAAATCCCTTGAGGTGGAGGTTGGTCGCCAGGAACCAGGCGATTTGCGCAAGCGTCCTCTTCATTCGGCGTCACCCGATCCCGATGCACTCAAGGCAGATGTTGACCGCCTTTTGCATGACCGTCGCCGCTTCGCCCCGAAAAATGCCCACGCAGACAAGCGCCGCGCCCAGCAAAACGAGCGCCGCACGCACGATGTTCAATCGTCTCGCTTTCATTGGGATTCTCCCCCTTTGGCAAGCATGGAAACCCTTTCAATATAAAAGCCTGCGTTTATTATACGCGCTTGGCGGGTCATTCGCAAGCAATCGCCTCCCGCATCTCGTCTTCGCGCAAGAACTTGCGCGACTCGATCAGGTACCAGATGTAGATCGACGCGCTCCGGAGGAACGCCGTGACCATGACGCCGTACCAGATGCCCCGCATGCCCATGCCCAGATATACCAGCAGGTGCACCAGCGGCACGCGCAGGACATTGCTCGCAAGAGAGCATATAAACGGCGGCAATGTTTTGCCGATCCCGCGAAACGCGCCCGAGCCGCATGACTCGAGGCACATCGGCAATTGACAGATCGCGAGTACCTTGAGGTACGCCCCGCCCAAGTCGCGAAGCGCCTCTTCCTTGGAGAACAGCGAAAACAGGGTGCGCCCCCCGAAAACCAGCAGCGCCGTAATCGCAATGCCCCACGCAATCATCGACAGGACACTGATGCGCATGCCAGCGCGGATGCGGCTCCACTTGCCTGCGCCAAAGTTTTGACCCACGAACGCGGTCACCGCCGTGCCAAACCCGCCCCCGATCAGCCAACTCAGCGATTCCACCTGGCTTCCGATCTTTTGTACCGCGAGCGCTTCCTGTCCAAACGTCGCGTTGAGTTCGGTCACCAGCATCGCAAGCACAGTAAACGCGCCGCTCTCCGCCGCGACCGGCAGGCTCCAGCGAAATATGGTCTTCGCCACACCGCCATCAATCCTGACGAGCAGATTGAACTTCTCAAATATGCGCGTGGTCTTTTTATGCGAAAGCACGACAAACAGAGCGCATACGACGCCCTGCGCGATAATCGTCGCCCATGCCGCGCCCGCGACGCCCATGTCCAGCTTCATAATCATGATGGGGTCAAGCGCCATGTTGACGATGAGGCCCGTCGCATTGGCCACAAAACTCAGCCGCGACTGCCCCGCGCCGTTGAACGAGCCGGTAATCGCCGACGACAGGAAGGTGAAGGGGATGCCCAAGCCAACGATGCGCATGTACGCAATTGCGTTGCCGACGACGTCCGCTTCCTGAATATTGAACGGCGCGATCAGTTGCCCCGCGAACATGCTCATGCAAAAGCCAAACGCTACGCCCAGGATCAGCGAAAACGTCGCCGCGTTTTCGGCAAAAATCCGCGCCTGCCGTTTATCGCCGCGGCCCAGGTTTTGCGATACGCCGATCTCCGCGCCCATGCGCCCGATCATCATAAACGCCTGGGAAAGCCAAATGAACATGCCGCCCATGCCGGAAGCGGCGACCGCCATCGTCGATTCGCGCATTTGACCCAGCCAAAACATGTCGGTCAGGTTGTAAGCCATTTGCATGAACTGCGTGCCCATGATCGGCACCGCCACCAGCAGCAGTTTTTTGAATATATCCCCCCTGGTCAGATCGTACCGTTCCTGCATTTCAATCCCTCGCTTGTGTACTCAGGGAGTTATTGTACTGTAAGCTGGTCATGCCTGTCAAGAAACGTTCGGGGCTTTCTTGTAGGGCGGTTTTAAGCGCGCGAAAAAGGCGGCTCACACGCACGTGCGAACCGCCCCGTTGCCAAAACCCTGCTCAGGAATCCAGGTAGTTGTATGACTTTTGAACGTTTGTCTGATGGAGCGGGTTTTCCTTTTCACTTCCGTGGGTTGTGCTGCCGTTCAGGTGAACGCAGAACTGGCCTTCAAAGTTGTTGGTCTTGCTGATCTGGGCGCCGTGCGGCATGCCGTTCATCGCCGCCGCGTAATAACGCCCGCCCGCGATCAGGAGGATCGGCCGACTGTCCCAGGACCACGCGCCGCCGTAGACCTTCTTGAGGAGCGCCGTGTCCTTGGCGGTCTTGGGTTCGACGTCCAGGTGGTTGTGCCCGCCCACGCGGCGAATGCGGATGCGCGCGCCGGTCGAGAGATCGACGATCACCGCAAGGCCGCGCTTGCGAAACGCCGAGTTGATGCCGCTCTTTGACCATTCGGCCTTGTTGATGCTCGGCTTCTTGCGGCCGCCGCCCACAATCTTCTTCACCGTCGAATCGTTGGCCTTGCCGCTTGCGCCCAGGCCGTTGACCATCTGAAAAATGCGGATCGCCTTTTCGGTCGCCTCATTCGAATGCCCGGTCGCGGCGGAAGATTTGAGGTACCCCTTTGATACCAGCTTGTTCTGAACCGCCTCAAAGGTGACGCCCGGATCCTTCGGTTGCTTGGCTTCCTTGCCGGTCACGGCGGACTTTACGATGTAGCCCTTCTTGTCGCCGGCAATGATGCGCACCCAGGCGCCCTTGACCGCGCTCACCGTGACCTTGTTGCCCTTGCTCACTTCGCCCATGACCTTGCTGGTCTTGGACGCCTTTTCGTATACCTTGGCATCGGCCTTCAGCGTCGCCGTCACCGTCTTCGCCAGCGCCGGCGCGCTCATACCCAGTACCAGCGTCACCATCGCCAGTGCCGCCCACAATCCCATCTTTCGCCTCAGGCTGGAATATTCGTTACGCACGGTCAACCCTCCGTATTCGCAAGCCAAATGTTTTCGCGCTACAACGGGATTATATTACAAATCTATTTCAAAATCAAGTCCTTTTTTAAGAAATTTTTGAATTTGTTACGAATGTTATCAAGAGAATAGCTATTTGATTACATCGAAAGGTATTTTGGTGCGCTTGAGCGCCCACAGAAGCGGCAGACCCAGCGCATAGCAGGCGCACACTTGACCAAAACCTACCCAACCGGCGGAGGCCAGGAAGGGAAGGTTTAGGGTAATCGACAACACGAGGCCGACCACGACCATGTTGATCACGACGGGCGGGAGCGCCGCGAGCAACGGCTTTTCGCGCAGTTTTCGGGTCAACAGCGCGGCGGCAAGGGTCGCGAGGGAACCGAACACCACGTCGAACACCGTCGCGCCGATCAAGAAGTTGGCGATCAGGCAGCCGACAAACAAGCCCGGCACGGCGGCGGGCGTCAGGATCGGTAGGATGGTCAACGCCTCCGACACGCGCAGTTGGAAGTTGCCCTGAAAGCCCGAGATGGGTTGGAGCATCAGCGTGAGCACGGCGTAGATGGCGGCGATGGCGGCAGCCTGGACTGTCATGCGAATGGTGAGGTACTTCTTCATGGGATTTTCCTTCTTTCTCTTGGTGATAAAAAGGGCTGTCTCGCAAAGCAAGACAGCCCTCAAAAATACGGGGCGCTGTTGAAGCGCCCCATCCAAGCCGCGCGCAAACGCGGCAAACCTGGTTTTGTTTAGCGACAGGAGGGCCTCGAACTGTCGGTTATTCGGCTATAAACTGATCCCTTAGGTAAGTGATGATTAATTCGATCGCTTACCTAGAACTCGCAGTTGCGCGTCGTCCTCGGGAATGGCATTACGTCGCGGATGTTGCTAACGCCGGTCAAGTACATGATCAGGCGTTCAAAGCCCATGCCAAACCCGGCATGCGGGCAGGAACCGTACTTGCGCAGCTCCATGTACCACCAGTAGTCCTCCGGAACCATGCCAAGCTCGCGCATGCGCGCGTCCAGCACGTCGAGCCGCTCTTCCCTTTGGCTGCCCCCACACAGCTCGCCTACCCCCGGAACCAGCAGGTCCGCCGCTGCAACCGTCTTTGAGTCCTCGTTTGCGCGCATGTAGAACGCCTTGATCTCCTTGGGATAATCGGTCACGAAGACCGGGCGGCCAAAGTGCTGCTCGGTGAGGTAGCGCTCGTGCTCGGTCTGAAGGTCGCAGCCCCAATACACGGGATACTCAAACTGCGCGCCGCAGCCCTTCAGAATTTCAACCGCCTCGGTATAGCTGACGCGGGCGAATTCGGCGCCCATGACGCCCTTCAGGCGGTCGATCAGGCCCTTGTCAACGAAACTGTTCAAAAACGCCATCTCCTCCGGCGCTTCCTTGAGCACGGCGTCGATCAGGTACTTGATCAGGTCTTCCTGAAGGTCCATGTCCTCTTTGAGCGTGGCGAAGGCGATTTCCGGCTCCATCATCCAGAACTCCGCCGCGTGGCGCGCGGTATAGCTGTTCTCGGCGCGGAAGGTGGGGCCGAAGGTGTAGACGTTGCGAAACGCCATGGCGAACACTTCGGCGTTCAATTGCCCGGACACGGTGAGGGATACGCGCTTGCCAAAAAAATCGGCGTCGTAGTCCACTTCTCCCTGATCATCCCGCGCGGGCTTCGCGATGTCAAGCGTGGTCACGGAGAACATCTCCCCCGCGCCCTCGCAATCCGAGCCGGTCAAAATCGGCGTGTGCACATAAACGAAAGCGCGGTCATGAAAGAAGCGGTGGATCGCCTGCGCGGCAATTGAGCGCACGCGGAAAGTCGCCTGGAAAAGGTTCGCGCGCGGGCGCAGGTGCGCGATCGTGCGCAGGTATTCAGGCGTATGGCGTTTCTTTTGAAGCGGAAAATCGCTCGGGCTGTCGCCCACGATTTCAAGCCCTGTCGCCTTGAGTTCGAAGGGCTGGGGCATATCGGGCGTTAAAACCAATGTGCCGGTAACCCAGAGCGCCGCGCCCACGCCGACTCCGCGCAGTTTCTCATGATAGCCGGGCAAATTGTCCTCATCCACGACGATCTGCAAATTCTTGAAGTAGCTGCCGTCGTTAAGCTCGACGAACGCGAAATTCTTGCTTTCACGCACGGTTCTCACCCAACCCTGGACGGTCACGCCGGTTTTTCCGCCGGCTGGCACTTCTCGATACAGATCCCTTACGAGGACATCGGCCATCATAAACACTCCTTCTCTAAATGGATTCTTTGTATTATAGGCCAATTGGCGGTATCTGTAAAGCACGTTCGCGTTACGCAAAACGCTTATTCGTCAAGGATAACCAGGTTTTCGCGCCCGAATACCTGATTCGCCTCAAAAAGCGTCTCGCGGCCCTTGGGCGGCGCTACTGCGGGCGCGGCGCTTGTCCCTTCAAGGGCAACGCGCAGAACCACCGGCTTTTGAAACGCCTCCGAAAGCGCCTGATCGACCTTCCCCCGGAAGGTATCCTTGTCGAGCATCTGCTTGTACATGAGCCGTGCCTTCGGCAGCTCCGTCACCGCTACGCCGTCCGCTTCGCCCTTAAAGATCAGGTCCCGGCAGATGGGATAGAGCGATTTTTCCTTCTCCTGAAGAATCGTCAGCGCCTTTTGCCATTTCTCGGCGTCCGGCGGTCCGGCCTTCGCAGCTTGCGCCTTTGCCGCCTTGGGCATCTCCTTGGGCCCTTCCTTGGGCTTGTCCTTGGGGGAGGCGGACGCCGTGGGGCCCTCCTGCGCCTGAACAACGACGCCCTTCTTTAGCGCCTCTTCAAGCCTCGCGATGCGCTCAAGCAGCGCGCCGTCCCCCCTCTCGCGTTCGGGGTGGCAGGCGTTGACCGAACAAAGCTCGATCACGCTTCTGGGCTGCGCGGCCCACTTCATGTCGCTCTCGGCGCTCATGAACAGCTCCATGCGCCTCATCAGCGCCTCGCGCGCGGCGGAAGATGCCTGCTCGCGGTAGCGTGCGGCATCTTCCGCCGCCACTTCGAGCAGGTCGTCCAAGTCTTTTTTTACGATCTGACTCACCAGCAGCGCCCGGAAGTGCGCGGTCACTTCGCGCGCGAATACGGCGGGGTCGCGCCCGTTTGCGATCAGTTGATTGACCATCGTCAGCGCCCGCGCGGCGTCGCCCGCAATCAAGGCCCCGGCAAAGTCGAACAGGAACGAGCGGTCGGACGCGCCCAGCACCTCGTGCACGAGCTGAGAGGTGATGTGGCCCGCGCCGTAGGACAGGCACATGTCGAGCAATGAAAGCGCGTCACGCATGCCGCCTTCCGCCGCGCGCGCGATGTCCAAAAGCGCGTCGGAATCGGCGCTTGCGCCCTCGCCCGCGATGACCTGCTCAAGCCTGCCCACAATCAGTTTTGCCGGGATGCGCTTAAAATCAAAGCGCTGGCAGCGCGAAAGGATGGTGGCGGGCAGCTTTTGCGGCTCCGTCGTCGCCAGGATGAACACGGCGTGACTCGGCGGCTCCTCAAGCGTCTTGAGCAAGGCGTTGAACGCGCCGCTTGATAGCATGTGAACTTCGTCGATGATGTAGACCTTGTACCTGCCCACGCTCGGCGGGTAGACGATCTTGTCGCGCAGCGACCGGATCTCGTCCACGCCGTTGTTGCTGGCCGCGTCGATCTCGATCACGTCCATGTTGTTTTCCCTTTTCAGTTCCACGCACGCCTCGCACGCGCCGCAGGCCTCGCCGTTAACCGGATGCGCGCAATTGATGGCGCGGGCGAAGATCTTGGCGGTGGAGGTCTTGCCGGTGCCGCGGCTTCCGCAAAACAGGTAGGCGTGCGCGACGCGCCCGGTTTCTATTTGATGGATGAGCGTGGTGATGATGGGCGCCTGGCCCACCACATCGGCAAAAGTCTCAGACCGCCACGCGCGGTACAGCGCCCGATAACCCATCGCGCCACCTCCCATCATGGGTATTATTGTAACAGATCAAGGCTTGAGTGCACAAGCAGTTTTGTCAGACGCCTCAAGCCGTTTTCCGCCGCTTCATCTATTCGATGGCTCCGTTTGTAATCTTGAGCATCAAGCCGACGGGCGCGCCCGCCAGGTCGCTCGGGTCGGTGCAGGTGATCAGCGTTTGAACGCCGCCCAGGGCTTCGAGCAACTGCCGCCGCCTTGAAGGGTCCAGTTCGCTGAGCACGTCGTCGAGCATGAGAATCGGCGCTTCGCCGGTCTCGTGCTTCATAACCTCAAGCTCGGCAAGCTTGAGCGAGAGCGCGGCGGAACGCTGCTGGCCCTGTGAGCCGAACGCGCGCGCGTCGGCGCCGTCAAGGGTCAGGATGAGGTCGTCCCGGTGCGGCCCAACCGATGTCACGGAGCGCTTGATGTCCATCGCGCGCGCCTTTTCAAGCGCGGCCAAGAGCTCAGATGCCAGCGCCTGACCGGTTTGATCGGAAAGGATCGAGCATTGATAGCGCACGTCCAGCTTCTCATGCCCGAGCGACAATTGCGCGTGTATGCCCGACGCCGCGCGGTTCAGCTTCTGCGCAAAGGCGCGCCGGTACTCGATGATCGAAGCGCCCGAAGCCGCGAGCTGCTCGTCCCAGTCGGGCAGGGTCTTCGCGAGCGCTTCGTTGACAAGCGCCTCGCGCAGCAATTTCCCGCGCTGCTTGAGCGCGCGCTGGTAGCGCTGGAGCGCGTAGTAATAGGCGGGCCGGATCTGCGAAAGCTCCATGTCAATGAAGCGCCGACGTTCGGCCGGGCCGTCCTTGATGAGCGAGAGATCCTCCGGTGAAAACAGCACGCCGCACACGTGGCCCATGAGTTCCCCGCTTCTTGAAACCGCCGTGCCGTTGACCTTGACCTGCTTGCGCGCGCTCTCGCCCAGGGCAATGCTGACATCGTGCGTGCCGTCCGTTTGCAGACATGCAACCGAAACGAACGCGCATTCCTCGCCCCAATAAATCAGTTCCCGGTCGCGCGGCGTGCGGTGCGACCGGCCCGTGCAGCACAAGTACAGCGCTTCGAGCAGCGCCGTCTTGCCCTGCGCGTTGTCGCCATGCAAAACCGTGATGCCCGAAGCGGGCGTTAGCTCCGCTCGGGCATAATTGCGAAAGTGATTCAGTTTTAGCGAAAGGGCACGCATTACTTGCGGCTGGCAAGCTTCTTGCGACGGTCCGTCTCAAGAATCTTCTTGCGCATGCGGATGGACTTGGGCGTCACTTCCACCAACTCGTCGTCGTCGATGAATTCAAGCGATTCCTCAAGCGTGGGGATGCGCACGCTGGTCGCGCGGTAGACTTCTTCCGCGCCCGCGCTGTTGCGCATACTGGTCAGGTGCTTTTTCTTGCACACGTTGACGTCGATGTCGCCCGGGCGCGAGTTCTCGCCCACCACCATGCCGCAGTACACCTTGTCGCCGGGGCTGACGAACAGCACGCCGCGCTCCTGGATGTAGAAGAGCGCGTAAGCCGCCACATCGCCCGATTCGCTCGCGACCAAAGAACCGGAAACGCGGGTGGGGATGTCTCCCTTGACCGGAGCATAGCCGTCAAACACCGCGCTCATCACGCCTTCGCCGTGCGTATCGGTCATGAAGTCCGAGCGGTAGCCAAAAAGGCCGCGCGAGGGAATCGAAAACTCAAGCCGCGTGCGCTCAACGCCCGAAAGCGCGAGCAGCGTTCCGTGGCGGCGGCCCAGCTTTTCGATCACCGCGCCCACGTATTCGCTCGGCACGTCGCACACCAGCTTTTCCATCGGCTCGTGCTCGACGCCCTCAATGGTCTTGTAGAGTACCATGGGCTTTGTGACCGCGAACTCATAGCCCTGGCGGCGCATGTTTTCAATCAGAATTGACAAGTGCAGCTCGCCTCTGCCCGAAACCTGAAACGCGTCGGTCGTGCCGGTGTCCTCAACGCGCAGGGAAACATCGGTCTGTACCTCCTTGAACAGGCGCGCGCGCAGGTGGCGCGATGTGACAAACTGCCCCTCGGTGCCCGCAAACGGGCTGTCCGACACGCAGAAGGTCATGGTCACGGTCGGCTCGTCGATCTTGATGAAGGGGAGCGGCTCCGCCTGACCCGGCAGGCACAGCGTGTCGCCGATGGAAATATCGTCAAAACCGGTCACGGCCACGATGTCGCCCACCCGGGCCGATTCGGCCGGGACGCGCTTGAGCCCATCGAAGGCAAACAGCCCCGACAGGCGCGTGGGCGCGGAAACTTCTTCGCTTCCAAAGGCACAGGTAATGCCCATTTGCGTGGGGTAAATGCTTCCGCGCTCAACGCGCCCAACGCCGATGCGGCCCACGTATTCGTTGTAGTCAATTGTCGAGATCAGCAGTTGCAGCGGCGCGTCCGGGTCGCCCTCGGGGGCAGGGATGTGCTGAAGGATGGCGTCAAACAGCGGGCGCAAATCAGTTCCCGGCCTCTCCCAATCGAGCGTCGCCGTACCGTCCCGGCCGGAAGCAAAGACGACCGGGCTGTCGAGCTGTTCGTTGGTCGCGTCAAGCTCGAGCAGCAGTTCAAGCGTCTCATCGACCACGTCCGCGCAGCGCGCGTCTGGGCGGTCCATCTTGTTGACGCAAATGATGACCGGCAATTCGAGCTCGAGCGCCTTCTTGAGCACGAACCGGGTCTGCGGCATCGGTCCTTCAAATGAATCCACCAGCAGCACCACGCCGCCCACCATCTTGAGCACGCGCTCAACCTCGCCGGAGAAATCGGCGTGGCCGGGCGTATCGACGATGTTGATCTTGACGCCGTCGTAGTGCACGGCGGTGTTCTTGGCCAGGATCGTGATCCCGCGCTCGCGCTCGAGATCGCCCGAGTCCATCACGCGCTCGGCGACCTGCTGGTTCTGGCGGAACACGCCGCCCTGCTTGAGCATTTCGTCCACGAGCGTGGTCTTGCCGTGATCGACGTGGGCGATGATGGCGATGTTGCGGATGTCATTACGTGTGATTTTCAAAAAACAAGACTCCTTTTTATACGACCAATACGTCTGCTTCCAGACGGTCGGCGGTTTCCTTGAGGATCAGGCCTTCGTTGTTCTCCATGGCCAGGCGTATGCTCCACTCGTTCTCAAACAGCAGCACATCGCGGCCCGACTGATCGACAGCCACGTGCGTGGTGCTGGTCAGGCGCAGCCGGTCAAGCGGCTTCGGGGTCTTCTCCACCCAGCGCACAAAGCGGAAAGGCAGGCCCTCGCGCGTGATCTCAACGCCGTACTCGCCCCTCAGGCGGTATTCGAGCACATCCATTTGAAGGACCCCCACGACGCCCGCGATCATCTCCTCGCGGCCGATGTTGGGCCGCTTGAATGTCTGAATCGCGCCTTCCTGAGAGAGCTGGCTGACGCCCTTCAGAAACTGCTTGCGCTTCATGGAATCGACGGGACTCACGCGGCAGAAGAATTCCGGCGCGAAGAGCGGGATGCCCGAGTAGCGAACCGGCTCGCCGGTACACAGCGTGTCGCCCAGGCGGAAAATGCCCGGATCGAACAAACCGATGATGTCGCCGGGGTATGCCTTCTCGACCGTCTCATGCTCCTGGGCCATGAACTGCTGGGGCTGCTTGAGCGCGATGGGCTTGTTGGAGGAAGAATGCCAGGCGTCCATGCCCTTTTCAAACACGCCCGAGCACACCCTGAGAAACGCCAGCCGGTCGCGGTGCGCAGGGTTCATATTGGCCTGTATCTTAAAGATGAAAGCGGTGAACTTCTCGCTCGTAGGCTCAATCGGCCCGTGATCGCTCATGCGCGGCGTGGGCGACTTGGTGTAGGTCAAGAAGCGCTTGAGGAAGGGCTCTACGCCAAAGTTGTTGGACGCCGAGCCAAAGAACATGGGCGTGAGTTGGCCGCTTAAAATCTGGTCAAGGTCAAACGGGTCGCCCGCCACGTCAAGCAACTCGATGTCCTCAAGCAGCTTGTCATAATAGCTCTTGCCGAGCGCCCCGGGGAGTTTCGGATCGTCAAGGGCAATCGACTCAACCTCGACCTGCTTCTGGCCGTGGTCGCCGCCGCGGTACAGCTCCACTTCGCGGCTGTCCCTGTGGTAGACGCCCTTGAAATCGCCGTGAACGCCGATTGGCCAATTGACGGGGCATGACCGGATGCCCAGCACCCTTTCAAGTTCCTCCATCAGCTCAAACGGGTCCTTGCCCGCGCGGTCTAGCTTGTTGACGAAGGTGAAGATGGGGATCTCGCGAAGCCGGCATACTTTAAAAAGCTTCACCGTCTGTTCCTCGACGCCCTTGGCGCAGTCGATCAGCATGACGGCGGAATCGGCGGCGACGAGCGTGCGGTAGGTATCCTCCGAGAAATCCTGATGGCCGGGCGTATCCAAAATATTGATGCGATAACCGCCAAAATCAAACATCATGGCGGAGGATGTGACCGAAATGCCGCGCTGCTTTTCAATTTCCATCCAGTCGCTGGTGGCGTGGCGCGCGGCCTTGCGCGCCTTGACCGACCCGGCCTGCCGAATCGCGCCGCCGTATAGCAGCAGCTTTTCGGTCAGCGTGGTCTTGCCCGCGTCAGGGTGGGATATAATGGCGAACGTGCGCCGCCGTTCGGTCTCCTGTTTAAGCTCCGGATAAAGCATCAAAAGGCGTCCTCCTAAACCAATCGTAAAAGCCAAACTTTATTTTACCGTCCCCAGCATGAGTTTGTCTAGGGAGAAAATGAAAAATGTATGCGGCGGCGGATGAATTTGTGCAAAAGCACAGCGTCCATTCATTCAAGAAATAGAAAAGGGGCTGTTGCAGACCAAGAAGCAACAGCGCCCCAAAAGAAGGATTGAAAAATCGGCGAAACCAAAAGGAATCGCCGACTTTTGGTCGAATAGAATAATTGTGAAAAAACTTCGGCAAGAAGAGTCTATCGCGAACGCAAAGGGATGTCAACAGCGAAAGATGGCGATATACTCAGGCTGAGAGGTTACTTCTTCGTTGATGATGACCCAGTAATAATCGCGGCTATCGGGATTCACGCGCAGAATAGAAATCGGGATTGGCGTTTTGATCAATCGGAATATCGCGTCCATTTAATTTGAATGTCATTCTGTAAGACCGGCACCGCGCCGCGCGCCCATTCAATTTCGGGGAAATCCGGTGGCTTTTGCGGTTGAGCAGTGGATTGGTGCGGCGCGCGAAAACCCAGGACGTAGCGATGCAAGAAATAAGCCGGGCTGGCGGACCATGCGTGGCAATGGCTCCGGGTGAGGCGGCCTTGCTCATAGCCTGGAAAGGTTTCCCAGCAGGTCGTCGCGCCGGGCTGTAGCATGCCGCCCCATAAGGTGCGTATTTTTTCGAGAACAAGTCCGGCATGGCCAGCTTTTTCAAGCGCCTGAAAATAGAAGAAACTGGCGAATGGACTGCCGATGCGAACGAACGACTCCGGCGGATTCAAAAGGATAGCCTCCAGACGGGCTTGGGTGGCTTGGGTGGCTTGGGTATAGCAATCCGACAAGTACGCCATCATTTGCGTTTGCAAACTAAACGTAGTCGAGCGCGCGCCATCGGCATGGATACAATCGATGTAGGCGCATACCGCATCGTCCCACAAATGGCGGCGAACGGCGTCTTTTAGCTTCGCGCTTGCATCCGCATAGTACTCCTTTGCCTGCGCATCGCACAGTTGATTTGCAATTTCGGACAAGTGCGCAAGGCTCTTGACCAGTGACATGTTCTGATGCGCGACGATGCCGTCATCCGGAGTGTCCATGCCAGCCCAATCGAGCATGTTGAAGGCCTGAGTCTGTAAAAGCCCCATGCCGTTGAGCCGGTCGATGAAAAAATCCGCGCTTTGCTTCATGGGTTCGTACACGGCGCGCAGAAAGTCCATGTCCTTCGTATAGTCAAAATAATCCTTGCAGGCGTCCATCCAAAACAGCGTCCAAGCCGGAATCAGCGCCTGATGACCGCTGGGGGCTTGGCATTCCACCACGCCCGAGCGCCTGACCGACTTGGCCGCCAGCAGCAGGCTGTGCCGCGCAAGCGCGTACGCACCGCGCACATGATACGCCGCCAGCGCAGCAATGCGCAAATCACCCACCCAAAATACCTGCTCGTAGGCCGGACAGTCCACAAAGACATCCTCCATGCACAGTCGGATGGTGCGCGCGGAAATCTCCCAGATTTGATTGAGCTGTTCGTCCGAACAGGAAAACTCGCCTTGACGTAAGGCGGGATAAAGGCTTTCCTCCACTTGCAGTTGATGAAAGTGAACTGCGCCTTCGCACTGCCATGCGGTGACGGCAAGGTAGCGCAGACCTCGGCGCACGACCGATTGATAGCGCTGACGCCCGCCCGCCGAGACATACCGCAGGCAATTGTTCAATCCCTCGGTATGCTCCGCCCGGCCATCCTCCCCGAGGTATTCTAGCCCATAAAAATCCAGGACCGCGCCAGAAGGCGCCGTGACCTCAAACGTCAAAAACCCGCTGGTCTGCCGTCCAAAGTCGAGCATAATTTGGCTTGCGCATCCGTCCTTCGCTTCCGGCATTGACAGGCCGTCAACCGGCGGCGCATCAGTTGAGGTATGCGCGGTTTGAAAGACGCTGTCCATCCAGACATTTGAATCCGATACGTTTTCTTCCGATACAAAGGACATCAAAGCCCGGTAACGTTTTAGTTCATCGGGCGTTGACGCCAGAAAAGCCGCCCGGTATAAAGGGTCATCCCAGTCTATTGCATTGTCTCGCTCAACCCCGATGTTCATAAACTGCTTTGCCGCAAAGGGACCCAGGACAGCAAAGCGGTGCTGCGAAGAAAACGGCGCGGCAAACGAGATTTCGCACGCATTTTCCAGCTCAAGATTCATGTAGAAGAAAAATCCGTTGCTGCGGGCGCTGATGTCCATCAGGAACAGGTTATCTCCCGCATCCAACTCGATATCAGCCTGCCGCGCTTCGCCCCTACGGTATATCCGGTCGTTGATCCTGAAATCCCCGAAAAGAGCCAGGCCCCTCGGCCACGGAAATGTGACCTTGCCCCGCATGGGCTTAGAGGCGCGGATGGTGCTGACGAGATATGCGGTGAAAACCCGGGCGTTGGCGTCAAAAGCATCTTGAAACAGGACGGGGCGCAAATCGACCGTCACGTTCAGCCCCTTTGGGGCTACTTCCTGCGTCAATAGCACCGTTTTCGGCGGTACCCACTCGCTTGCAAGAAATGGAATGTCCCGGGGGATCAAGGTGCGATGGTCATTGGCCAAGTTGGCTTTTTTTGCGCCAAGCCAAGCACGATCGTCAAAATCCGGCATCATCCAATCAGCGTCAAAGCGGTTGGCGTCATAGACTTCCGCCCAGCCCTGCTGACAGCTGATGCGCGGAACTCTTCTTTCGTATCCAGCATGAGGAAGCACGCGCCAGCTTTCATCGCTCATCACCAAACCCGCTTCTCTTTTGCCCCGCCATTCAAGCCGCGCGATCAGTCCCGCCGGTGCCTCGATGGATTGAAACGTGGATATACCAAAATGGTGGACCAGCACGGCGATGGTATTCTCACCAATTGACAAGTCCTGCGCGGCGTCATAACTGTCATAATAGAGCTCGTCCGGCCAACTTCGCATAGGACCACGGCCAATCAGCCGCCCATTGACGTACAGCCAATAACGGCTGTCCGCGACGATGTGCAGCGTGGCCTCTTCGACCGCATCACGCAGAGAAAAATGCTTGCGAAAGCAAAGCCAATGATTGACCGGATGCTCGCCCGAGTCGTCCCATATCCAGTCTGCTTGCCAGTCGCCAAGCATATCGTTATCCCTCTCAACCATCGGCGTTTGTGGTGGCCAGCCGAATCTCAACCGTTTTGATCTCACCGCGCGCGATCGGGCAAAGCACAGCGCCGGTGTCGTCCATTGCCAAGCGCTGCCCATTTTCGCCGCAAAGGTCCACTTCCATCGCGCAGGCGATGGGGGCGAAAGTGCTGAGCCGCGCGATGACCGGCGCCTCATCCACATGATGAAAGCGAACATGGAAGCGGCTCGGATCACCGGGGACAGGCGCGACAGCGCTCAGCAGCAAGTTCTTCGGCTCAAGCGTGAGAAAGGCAACCCGCGCGGGCAGGTTTCCCTCCGGTTCAACCGCAACGGGCAGCAGCGGATGGCTGTAGCAATGCCCAGCCGCCAGTGTCTCCGACGGCGATAGGGCACTTGCGCCAAGCTCAAGCGCATACTCAAACGCCATGGTCTTTTGCAGCTGCGCGTCCTCACACCAATACCGCGTGCCCGGGCCGATGTTCGATTCGTCCTTGCTGACCGTTACCATATGGTATACAGCGCCCACCGCGCGAAACAGCGTCAAGGCAGCCATCGTCTTGCCGCCACGGCGCAAGACCTCGTATTCCTGCGCACTGCGGCTGAGCAGCGCAGCGTCTTCCCCGCCTTTTCTTGAAAACGGGAGCAGCAGCACATTGCGCATGGGCTTTGTTTGAATCGCGCCAAAGGGTAATTTTTCTTGGTCATACACCTTCCGTTCGGTCAAATCAAACGGCGTATCCGACAGGGCGCTTTCGGCGGCTTCGTCAAAGCGAAAGACCGCCCGCATGCGGTGATCACGCGCGTTGTTGGCAATTGTCGTGCGAAACTCAATGCGCCTCACGCCCGCTGTCATGCCCACTTCGCTGATGATTTTAACCTGCTGTGTTTCAGCGCTCCTGCGACATCTGCCCTCAAGTACAGAAGGCACCAGCAAGTCCCATTCGAGGGCAAACACGGCCTTGGCCGCCGTGCGTTCACGCAGCACAATTCGCGCCACATGGCCTTTGGTTGAGATGGGGCGATCGCCCTTGAGCGGCGAAAACGTATACTCATCGCCGTCGTCGGCATCATCCTCGATTTGATGAAGCCCTTCATAGCACCGTCCAGTGGCTTTGTCGCGCAGGGTTAAGCTGCCATCTTCACCAAAGCCGATGGCGAAGAACTCGTTTTCCATGCCGTGATCCTCAGCCACGATTGCGCCCGGCGCTTCGGCTTGCCCAACAGGCGCGGGCAAAACGGCGAAGCACTCGCTCCCCTGGGCGGGCACATTGCGAGCCGGGATTGAGACCGACAGGAGAGTAAACATGTCGTAGGGCTGATGACCGTCCCGCGCTGTGCGGGTCGTATCGCCCAGCAGCACCTCATCAGACAGCTTCATGCTCTCAAGGTCGTTGCGCTTAAGCGCCAACCGCATAACCTTTGCGCCCTGAACCGGGCAGCCCTTTGCATCATACACGCCCAAATTCCCTTCCGGCATTTCAAAGGGCACGCGGACGATGCCTTGAGCGAGGCCCGTCTGTTCCCGGCAGGCGGGATTAAATACCATCACCGTGGCGGCCTGTGGATGCCCCGAGACGGGCCTGAATGCGCGGCCGATTTCCTTAAGGTGCTGATCCCGAATATCCAGAGCCAACTGGGCGGCTTGCCTGAGCCGCGTCTCAACATCCCGGTTGGTCTCGTCCGCATTGCAGCCGCAGATGGAGTCGTGCGCATGGCTTTGAAGCACCAGCCTCCAGGCAATTTGCCGAAGACCCGTGCTGTCGAAACTTCCTTTTTGATAGTTCGCGTATACCGACAGCGGTTCCGCCATGGAAATCAGAAGGTCTTCCGCTTGACGGTTCATTTGCTTGATGTCCGCGCGCGCCGACAGCGTGTTGCCCAGGACAAAATGCTCCATTTCCGGGCCGCGCTGCTCGCCTGAAAATTCGAGCGGCGCCGTCTCATCCGCAGCGCGCGCGGCAAAATAATCCGCCGGGTTGCTGTGGATAAACCTCGCCTCCGAGATGTCTTCATTGAGCCATGAAATAACCTCAGGCAGATCGTCCTTGGGCATGATGTGATCGACGCCCACCACCCACAATTGATGGCCGCCTCGATACTTAGCCGATTGTTCACGCAGGAGCGCCCTTGCCTGACGCGCCGCTTCCGCCCGTTCAACGCCCAGTCTGTCGATGTTTTTCCAGATATCCGGATAGCTAAGGAACACCGCTCTCGCGTAGGATTCATGAAGCGCGGGCAAAGCACTTCCATCCGGGGCCACCCAATCGGCGTCGACCGGGAACCCTTCTTTTTCCCCGACATACCCCCTGGTAAAAAAGGCCGCCCGCAGCCCGCACAGGCGCAGGATCTGGGGCAATTGGGCAGGCAAGCCAAACGAATCAGGCGTATAGCCGACGGGATGTACCGCGCCCAGTTTTTTCGATTCCCGGATGCCAAGGGTGAGGTTTCGAATGATTGTTTCGCCGCTGGGAATGAAAAAATCAGGCACCGTATACCACGGCCCCACGATGAGCTTTCCCTCAGCAATCAACGCCTCAAGCCGGGGGCGCGCCTCAGGCTGCGCTTCAAGATAATCCGTAATTATAACGGTCTGCCCGTCGAGCAGGAAAAAGGGATAATCCCCCCGCTCGAGCAGCGCCATGACCTTGTCCATCAGAGGGACCAGCCTAAACTGAAAGCGGCGAAACGGCAAGTACCACTCCCGATCCCAATGGCTGCTGGGGACGATGTGCACTGTCGTCTTTTGATCCATACGGGCGTCCTCGCTCTTCATGATAGTTTATGATCCCTTACCCCTTGACCGAGCCCATAGCAATGCCCTTCACGATGTGCTTTTGCATGACGAGGTAAAATATCAGCACAGGTGCGATGCCCAGCACAAACATCGGCATCAGGGCGGTCCAGTCGGTTCGAAACTGGCCTACGTTGGTGTAGAGCATGCGGGTGATGGTGTAGAATTGGGGGGACTGGATGAACAGCAACTGCGTGATAAAATCATTCCACACATTGATGGAAACGAGGATGGCCACGGTGGACGAAACCGATTTGAGCAGCGGAAAGTAGATGCTGCGAAAAATCCGAAACACCGACGCGCCGTCCACGATGGCGGCTTCTTCAATCTCCGGGGGAATGGTCTTGATGAAGCTGCAGTAAAGAAAAATCTGGAAGGGGATGCTGGTGGCGACGTAGATCAGGATCACCCCCTGCATGCTGTTCATCATGTGCAAATCGCGAATGATTTTAAACAGCGGCAGGATCATCATCACATAGGGGATCATGAACGCCGACACAAAGAAATTGTACAGAATTTTGTTGAGGAGGTTGCGGCGGCGCATAAGGGTGTATGCCGCCATGGAACTGATGAGGATGACAAACACCACCGTGACCACGGTGTTGATGAGCGTATTCATGAAGACCAACGGATAGTTCATGTCCTGCCACGCCTTGGCATAGGAGGAAAAATCCACTTGCCGCGGGAGCGCCATGGGGCTTGCGACCGCCTCGCCGGCGGGTTTGATGGTGTTGACGACGACGTAGTAAAAGGGAATCAAAATGAGCAGGGCCGCGATCCACATAGCGATCGGCAGCAGGATGCCGCGCGCCTTTTTCCACGTAGCACCTGAACGCCTCACGACATCTGACCGGCTTTTCTCAACCGCGCCGCTATTCACCATAGACGCTCTCCTCTCCCTTGTGCAGGAAAAACAGCTGCACGAGCGCAATGACAAAGATGATCACAAACATCACCATGGCCAGCGCCGAGCCATACCCGTAATCCCCCAGGGTAAACGCCAAACGCATGATGGAGGTGGTGATGGTCTCCGTCGCATAGCCCGGCCCGCCGCCGGTCAGCGCGACAACGTAGTCGTACACTTTCAGCCCCCCGATCATCGATACGAGGCTGTTGATGGTCAGGGACGGAGCCATCATGCGCAAGGTGATATTAAAAAACTTCTGCCAGCCGTTGGCGCCATCGATGTCCGCCGCCTCCAGCAGTTCCTGCGGAACGCTTTGAAGGTTCGCCAGATAGATCACCATCGCCCACCCTGCGCTTTGCCATACCGCGACGAACACGACGGAAAGCTTGGCGAGGTCGGGGCTGCCCAGCCAATTGCTTTGCAACGCGCCCAGGCCCACGCCCGCCAGCATATGGTTGAGCAGGCCCGCCTTGCTGGAAGATAAGATATACGACCAAATAAAGCCAATGACGAGGGAACTGAAAACCGACGGCATGAAAAAGATCGTGCGCAGCAGGTTGTTGCTCCGCGTCTTTTTATCCAGCGCCAGCGCCAGCGCCATGCCGCACGCGTTTTGCAAAATGGTGTAGCATACGGCAAAGAAGACCGTAAAGGCAATGGCGGCGACCAGGGACTTATCCTTCAGGACATTGACATAGTTGGATATGCCCACATAGCTGTACGTCTTCGCATAGCCATTAAAGTCGGTAAAGCTGTACCGCAGGGTTTCGATGGCCGGCAATACAAAGAACACGACAAACAACGCAAGCGCCGGTACGATCAACAGTTCATACTGTATGTCGCGTTTGAGCCTGATCCACGTTCTCACACGTCTTCCTCCTCAAGAGTACTGCGGAAGCATCTGCCGGATGCTTCCGCAGTATGTTGCGATTTGAGCGATCAGGGAGCCGTTCAGGCTTTTGCCAACGCAGCCTGAATGGCCGTGTCAAGGTCGGCCAACGCTTCGTCGATCGTCTTGACGCCAATGATCACTTCCTGATTGAGGCGGAAGAAGTTCGAGACCATCGGATCGACGCCGATCTTGGTGAAGCCGGACCAGGGGCAGTACAGATGGCCGGCGCTGACCGCTTCGAGCGCGCCTTCAAGCGAGGGATCTACGCCGCCCGTCACGCCCTTGATCGTGGGACCGCCGCGCGTTCCGGCAATGATCAGCGCGTCGCCTTCGGGGGTGGCCGCGAACTCGAGGACCTTGAGCGCTTCTTGAATATGCTTGGAATTTAAGTTGATGGCCAGCGAGGTGGCGACACCGCCCACCATCCAGGGCGCTCCATCGGCGCTGGCGGACGGGAAGGGGAAAATGCCAAAGTCGAGATCAGGGTTCTTTGAGTGCATATTGGCCACTTCCCAGTTGCCGGTATCCAGCATCGCGCTCTGCTCAGTCAGGAACTCATTGACCCCTTCGTCGTAGGTCATGCCAACGATGTCGGCAGTCAGGATGCCGCGCTCAATGATCTCATACCACTTTTCAAACCCGGCTTTCCATTCCTTCGCGTAGCTCGTCGTGCCGTTTTCCACTTCGATCTCGATGCCCAGATTGTCGGCATAGGCGTCGGTCAGGATGACGCCAATGATCTGCTTGCCGACGTTGCCTTCCTTATTGCCGCAGGAGAAGGGCTTGATGCCCGCGTCCATGAACACTTCGCACACGTCCATAAACGCATCCCAGGTCTTGGGAATCTCAACGCCATGCTCCTCAAACATCTTCTTGTTGTAGACGATGCCTTCCATCCACGTTTCCACCGGCAGTCCCCAGATTACGCCGCCCTTGGTCGCCTCATACCGGGCAGTATCGGTGAGGTTGTCCATAAACGGCTCGTTGGTGATGTCGTAGAGGTAGCCAGCCTTGCCTTCTTCAAGGCCCCCAATGCAAATGTCCGGACCTTCGCCCGCGGCCAGCTGTGTGCGCAGAACCTGCGCGTAGTTCTCGCTGGGAACGAAGCTGCACTCCAGCTTGATGCCCGGGTTGGCGGCTTCAAACGCGTCGATAAAACCCTGAAAGAGTTCGGGCTTGTAGGTTACCGACCACGTAACGGTCACGTCACCCGCTGCCGCATCGGCAAACGCCGTGCCGGTACACCCCGCCACCATGGCCAGTCCCAGGCAAAGCACCATCAGCACCGATAAAAACCTCTTCATTCTTTACGCCCTCCTGTCATCATTTGGATGTCCAAGCGCCGGTGCATCACCCCGCGCTTTCTGAATTGAGTATACGCAAAATACAAGGGACGCCGCAATAAGCAGATGTTTCGTTTTCTGTTCTATTCGTGGGATATATCAAAAAACGGCGAAGTTCCATAAAACGCAGTGCATTTTATGACCAACCTCACCAATCCGCCCTTCCCGTTGAGCGTTCGCTACCTGTGCGGCGTTGCCTTAAGGGTTTACCCGCTCCTTGTATTCGGCTGGCGTAACGCCAACCAGCTCCTTAAATATCCGCCCGAAATGGCTGGGGTTTTTGTAACCCACCGTTTCACCAACCGCGTAAGCCTTCAAATCGGTCGTTTCGAGAAGCTCCTTCGCGGTTGCGACGCGCAGCCCCGTCAGGAAATCCCAGAAGGTTTGGCCGGTTTCCTTTTTGAATATGCTGGCAAAATAGCTTTTGTTCATGCCTACACAGCCAGCCACCGACTCAAGCGTAAGGTCAGACGCAAGGTTTTCACGGCAAAACCGTTTGGCCTTGGTGAGCACGTTGTAATGGTCACCCTTGTAGGTACCCTCGATGCGCTTGGCGGCCATGACGGCAACGGCTTTTAAGTCTGTTTGCATCTGCAAAGGCGGCGCCCGATGGACCGGTTCCCCAGCATCGAGTCCTGCCCTTCGCAAAACAGCGCCAATGGTATCCATCGCCTGCACGCCAATGTCGGATGCGATCCCGGGGTCGTCCGGGCAGGCCTCATTGATCCACGCAAACAGCGCGTCAAGCGTCAGCTCCACCTTATCCGACAAACCGAGCCTAATCTGCTCCTCCAATTGGCCGAGCATGGGCTCAGCCTGCTTGCGCAGCCCGTAATACTGACTCGATCTTTGGGCGGCCTCCCGCTGGCCATTGATAAGCTTGATTGCCTTTCGGATGGCATCCAATAGCTTTTCCTTCGATATCGGCTTGACGAGGTAATCGCACGCGCCATGCGCAAGGGCCTGCTGCGCATAATCAAATTCCCTGTACGCGCTCAGGATGATCACTTTGGCCGGGTTTCCTTCCTGATGAAGGCGCCGAACCAGTTCGATGCCCGTCATGCCGGGCATGCGTATGTCGGTGAGAATAATCTGCGGACGTTCATCCTCGATCAAGGTGAGCGCCGTTTTCGCATCGTACGCCTCGAGGACAGCCTCAAACGCAAGGTCGCTGGCCCTGACGATGGCGGCCAGCGCCTCGACGATGATGCCTTCGTCGTCGACAATCAGTATCTTCATCAGCCCACCTCGTCTTCTTCCGTATGCTCTGCCGGGAACCTGAGCGTCACGCGCGTTCCGCCTCCGGGGTTTGGCTCAATTTCAAACCGCCCCGCATCCTGATAGATCAACTTGAGCCGGTCATATACATTGCGCATGCCAAGGCTGTTTCCAGAAGATTCCCCACGCTCAAACGCGGTCAGGAGCGCTTCCTTTTTCTCCGGGGACATGCCGCACCCATTGTCCTCCACCTCGATAACCACCTCGCCCTGAACCACCGTTGCCCTCACATCGATGTGGCCGCTATGGATACTCTCCTTCAAGCCATGGATCAGCGCGTTTTCAACCAATGGCTGCAAGAGCAGCTTGGGAACCGGCTGCGCAAGCGCCGCTTCGTCCGCCTCAATCGCAAAATCAAATCGTTTGACATATTTGTTTTGGTAAATATTCAAATAATTGCGGATGTATTTTAGTTCCTCCTCAAGCCGCACGATATTTCTGTTCTCATAAAGCGTGTAATCAAAAAGCTCGCCCAGCTGTTCAATGAGCGCCTCGATATCCTGCGTCCGGTCGAGCACCGCCATGGAATGGATGGTTTGCAGGGTATTGTATAAAAAATGCGGATTGATCTTAGACTGCAGAGCTTCCATCTCCGCTTCCTTTTGGCGGATTGTGACCAACGTATTTTGCTGCATCAAATGGTTAATATTGTTGACCATCTCATTGTAGCGCCGAGCGAGTACCGCCATCTCATCCTCGCCTTGCACCTCTACATGGCTTTGGAAATCGCCCTCACCCACGACCTCCATCTGGCGCATCAAAAGGGAAATGGTCTTTGTGCTTCGGGAGGTGACGACATAGGCCACGACGACGCTAGACAAAATGCCAATCAGGATCACAAGCACCGTGGCGGCATGAATTCTCATGGCGTATTGGTCGAAACGGTTGAGCTCAATCGCCACCAGCACTTTCCAATCGGTCATCTGGGCGGTCTGATAGATGCACAAAACGGGGGTATCCTCATAGACAGCCGAAAAACTGCCAGATTCCTTTCCCTGAAAAGCCCGAATATAGGCTTCATCCATCAAGGCGGCTATGCGCGTCTCATCGGCATGGTACACGATCTGGTTTTCCTGATCCAGCATAAAAAACTGAGCGGAATCGTTCATTTCCAATTTGTCAAAGATCCTAGTAAGGCGGTCGAGCTTTATGTCCATGAGGATGTAGCCCAGCACCGTGCTGTCCGCCTTGCGGCTGTTTTTCACCGGGATTATGGCCGATAAGACGTATCGGCTCGAAGGCATGTCGTGGTAATATTGATGCTCGTGCGGCGGGACAAAATTGGCGCGCACCTTGCTCGGCAAATGATCGACGAACCAATTCTCGTTAAGAAAATCAAAATTGGCGCGCACCTTTGCGGAGCCTGTGTTGTATATGGCCTGCCCGTTTTGTATGACGACAATATCCTCAATGGAATCGCCATAGAGGTTGTACTGCAGCAGTATCTTTTTAAAATTGTCCACCGCGCCAATCTGGCTTTGATAGCCTTCCTGATAGTGCTCGAGTGATTCGACCATGATTTCATTGTTGGCGATCGCCTGCAGCTTTTCATTGCATTCATTGAAAAAGGAATCAATGTTGAGCACCGATTGCCCAACGATATTCGCGGTATAATCGACGCTAAGCTCCCGCGTAAGCGCGGCGGCGTACCGGGCAGCGATGAACCCCAACAAGGACAAAAGCACAACAAGCGTCAAGGCAAAAGCGATAAAAATCTTCTGCCGAATATAGAGCCGTCCATACAACCGCCTGATCAAAGCAATCGCATCGTGACCCAGTCGCCGATCTGCCTTCATTCCCAAGCCGTTCAACCTCCTCCTAAAATCAGGCGTCTAGGAGCAGACATGGCAATTATAGCACGCATTGAAGCCCCGGGCAAGTGAGTCAAACCATCAAGTCAAGGCATGCGGATAACCCACCAAAAGCGCCGTATTATAGGGATTTTGACCCCCTTACTCAGTCGGCGACGAGGCAACGAGGGGGGCACACATGTCGTTCAAGCCCGCGGCGATGACATAATACTCTGGCGTGTTCTCACAAAAATACTTGAGTGACTCCAGCGCACGCTCGCAGCTCTGGTGGTCCATCCACTACAGAACTCTATGTAAAATATACGTAAACCAAAGGGTAAAGGGGAGCGATATCGAAAAGAAACTCCATAAGGGGGGGCTCACGATATGCGCAAAACAATCTATCCGGTAACGTTGAGCGAAGAAGAACGCAGCTATGCCGGTACGTCAACAGAAAAACGGACAAAAAGCTAAGCAGCTAGAAGGAACGATCTCGCCTCCCAAAGACGGAGCCACTGAAGCGGGGCGAGAAAGCCGAGGTTTTTCTGAATTCTGCGGGTGTTGTAGAAGCCATCAATGAAG
>JAVBND010000117.1:0-10490 GCA_031551775.1 Eubacteriales bacterium
ACGCCCAACCAGGCGGTCATCGACGGGATGGACGAGGAGGAGAAAAACAACCTGACGCTCAACCCCACCCCCGAGATGATCGAGCGCTGCGAGTTCTTCCACGATATCTCAGGCGACATGGAGATGTACGACCGGATGTGGCTGGAAGTGCGCGGGTAAGCGGATCCGGCAGATTTTTGACCCATAGCGTCCGTCCCGCCGCCCAGGCGGGACGGGCGCTCAGCTTTGCCGACGCGCGCAAAAAAGGGCTCGGTGATTCCTCACGGAAAAATAAAAATATTTCCAAAACCCTATTGACAAGGTATGATTCATGGGGTATAATTCAATCACAGTAATCAATATCAATAAGGAATGATTCTTATGAAGCCGCGCAACACCCTTCAGCGCGCCCTGGTGCTTGAAACGGTAAAAGAAATGAAGTGCCACGCAACCGCGGACGAGGTCTATCAATCGATCGCGAAGCGGCACCCCGATATCAGCAAGGCAACGGTGTATCGAAACCTAAACCTGCTCTCAGAGATGGGGGAGATCCGCAGGCAGGAGGTGCCGGGCAGCGCCGACCGCTATGACCATCTATGCCACGCTCACTACCACGTCCGGTGCGCCCGGTGTGGGCGCATCTTTGATGTGGACATGGCCTTTATCGCGGATTTGGAAAAGCGCATTGAGGATGCCCATGGATTTACGTTTACGGGCCATGACATCATATTCAAAGGCATCTGCCCAGAATGCAATCGGCTGACGCATGAATGACCAAAAGGACGCTTGGGAGGTGATGGAGCGGCCGGCAAACCCCGATGCTGTTTACGCACGACCGACCGCGTGCGCATACGGGCGCACGGACACCCCGTAAATATTGGATAGAGGAGAATCATGATGAGAAGTTTCACCACACTGGATTTGCAATATGCCCATCGGTTTTATGGCTTCAAGGGCGAGGCGCAGTACTTGCACGGCCACACGGGGATCCTGACATTGGAAGTGGAAGATACCGTCAACATGGGCGTCAACATGGTGTTCCCCTGCAACGAGATCAAGAAGACCGCCTGGGACGTGCTGCAGAACTTTGACCACGCGCTGGTTTTGAGGGAGGACGACCCGCTGCTGCCCGCAATTCTGGACGTCTACGAAAAGCAGGGCATCAAGGACGGCGCGCCGACCAACAAGCAGAAGGGTCCCGCCTTCAAGACGGAACTCGCGACCGCGTATCCCGAGTGCCGCCTGGTGGTGACGAAGGAGACCATGACGGTTGAGGGCATGATCAAGATGGTGTACGACCTGCTGAAGGACAAGCTGAACATCGTCAAAATCACGTTCACCAGCGGCGTGAACGGCGCCACGGAGTGCTATGAACCCCAGAAGGAAAGGGAACGCTGCCCGCTGTGCGGCATCATGCTGGATGAAAACGGCGTATGCCCCAAGTGCGGATACAGGAAGTAGGGATGTTGCTGACTTCACCGGCATACTCTGTAGACGGCCGAACCGGCCAGCGCGGTTTTCGCGCTGGCCGGTTCCGGTTTTACGCCCCTGTCGCCTTGGGGGGGATCAGGCGGCGGGTTTCATGGCGGCTACCGCCTTTGTCAGATCGATCTCAGCCTTGTTTACCTTCATCAGCTTGAAGGTCACGTAGCCCGCCTCGCCGGCCTTGATCGCCTTCTTGGCCATGCCGCTCTTGGCGGTAAAGGCGCTGTGGCCCTCGATGCCCGAAACGGTGATCTCGGTCTTGCCGAGCTTCTTGACCGGCTTGTCGCCCGCGTTGGTGTAGAGGATGTCCGCGTACACATAGTTGCCCTTGAGGTACACGCGGCTGGTCTCTATCGCATTTGAATTTTGAACCACGTCGATCGTCACGGCGCCGACGGCCTTGACCTTGCCCTTGGCGGTGACGGTGATGGTCACCTGGCCCGGCTTCTTGAACTGGATGACGCCCTTGGCCGAGACCGAGGCGATCTTGGGCGCGCTGGACTTCCACTGGAAGCCGGTCACGCCTTCCGCTGTGGCGGTGGCTTCGGCGCGATGGCCGACGATGTAGCTGGACGTATTGAGGGCAATGGTCGCGGGCACGGGGGTCTCCTCGGCGGTGGCAACGGCAACGCCGCTGAGCGCCAGCATCAGGGCCATGATCAGAACCAGGAATTTCTTCATTTTCAATCTCTCCTTTTTTGTATAGGAATGGACCGTCGCCATACAATTCGTATTTGACCGGGAAGAAACCGGGAACAAATGGAAATTTTTTATTTTTTATTTTTTTCTTTTGCGGGCTTTGGCGTTCTCTTGGATTTTAGCTGGCCGTAATGATTGCCGCTGTTGGCCTTGGTCTCCTCATCATCGGGCGCGGCGTCGCTGCGCAGGGATGACGTCGGCGTCGGCGTCGGCGTCGGCGTCGGCGTCGGGGTCGGCGTCGGCGTCGGCGTCGGCGTCGGGGTCGGGGTCGGGGTCGGCGTCGGGGTCGGGGTCGGGGTCGGCGTCGCGGTCGTCATGGGCACGGGGGCCGGTTCGGATGTGGATGTTTGCGCGGGCGCGCTTTTTTCTTTCTTCGCCTGAATGTTGAGGGGGCGTCCCTTGGAAGCTTTGGTGATCGCATCGCTGGCCCGCGCCATCAGCGCGCCGCCCTGTTCATCCGCAAGATCCGTGGTCAGGATCACGTCGGTTGCGCTTCCTTCCGGCAGGTAGCCGTCCAAAATCATGAGCGAGCAGGTTTGCGTGAGCACGTCGCCAAACGAACGCATCGGAACAAGGCCGGTGTCGAGCCGCGCTACGATGTCTTCGGCATCCGCGTTTCGGGCCTTGGCTTCCAATACCACCTCAAAGCGGTTGAGGGTATAGTCGATGGTGGGGTTAACCTGAAGCGTCACATGGGCATAGGGGGTCAGGTAGGTTCCCGCGCCCATCACTGAGAGCACCAGCGCGGCGGCGGCGGCGCACCACCTTAGCCCTTTAACCATGGGGACGCGCCTTCGGATTTTGCGCAGCACCACCCTCTGGCCCACCTGATAGCCGCGGTTTGGCACCTTCTCCACGCCGCCCGCCTCGGTAAGCGCCGCCGCGTAGCCGCCTCGGATTTCCGCAATAACCGCCTTCATCGTTTCGCCTCCCTGCGTATGAACGAAAAATACCGCTTGAGCGAGGGGAAATCCCGCGTCAGGATCTCGGCCCCGGTGATGACAAAGAACCGAAAAAAGGAGAGGGTTTTCTTGCGCGCGCCGCAGGCATCCGCAAGCCTGTTCAAAGGAAGCCGCCGCTTTTCGCGCATCCATTTGAGCAGAGGCGCTTCGTCAATCAGGCAATTGACGGCGTCCGAGCACTCGTCCCGCGGCTGGCTCTTTTTGGGCGTATGCCCCGCCAGATCGAAAAAGGAGAACCCGTATTCCTTGAGCACCTGGTTTGCGAAGAGCAACTCCTCCCGGAGCGTTTGGTCGCTCTGGTCATCCTCGACGTAGACAACCGCGTAATCCACCGCACCCGCGCCATCCCTTAAGAAGGATTCGGGCGGCACCGGGATCTCCCGGTTGCGCTTGCTGGCGCGCCGGTAATCGATCAGCCTGCGCGTAATGATCAGGCGGGCATGGCTCAAAAAGCTGCCCTTCACGAAATCATAGCAATCGATCGCTTCGTTAAACGCGCTGAGCGCTATCGACCATTCGTCGTCGCTTTTGCTCACGGACCTGCCGACCGCCTTCGCGGCGCAGGACAAAATAAACGCGGCATAATCATCGATAAATTGCTCGCGCCGTGCGGGGTTATTTTGGGACTCCCGCGCCAAGTAATTCGCTTGCGACATCATGCATCCCCCTTATACTCGTTCCGCATGGCCGCCGTTTCTTATGTTACAATACACAATTCGTTGCGATGCGGTCAAAACCGGGAAAAAATCTTTGCAATTGTATGACAAACTGTTGACGCGGACACATACCAATAGCAGGGGACGGCCGACACGGAAAACGCGTCGGCTGTCCCCTGCCCGGTCCCTTCTACTTGAGCTGCGTGACGCCGACGGTGGTGCCCTGAATAAAGTAGTTCCTGAGGCATAAGAAGAGGGTCAGCGTCGGCACGCTGGTCACCAGCACCGCCGTCATCAGAACCGTCAGGTTGCCGCCGCCTTCGCCCGCGATTTGCGAGATGGAGACCATGACCGGCCTGACCGACGGCCCCTGCGAGAGCACCATGCCAAAGAGCAGGTCGTTCCAGATCCACATGGCCTGAAACACCGTAACCACGGCGGTGGGCACCTTTAAAAGCGGCAGGTAGATCCTCGGGAACATCGACCATGCGGTACAGCCGTCGATCATGGCGGATTCGGCAATGTCCCGGGTGATCGACATGAAGTGCCCGCGGTAGACGAAGGTCGCGAACGGGGTACAGATGGTCGAGTAAAACAGGATCATGCCGAAGTTTGTATCATAGAGGTTCGTCCCGATGTAGAGGCGGTACAGCGGGAGCAGGTACATCTGAAACGGAAACACCGTGCCCGAATAGATCAAGAGGAAGATCAGGAAGCTGAAACGGGGCTTGACCACCGACATGCCATAGGCCGCCATGGAACTGACCAGAATGCAGCCAAGCGTACCCGCCACGGCGTACACGAGGGAATTTCCAAAATGGCGGAACAGCGCGAAGCGGTTGATCGCCGTCTCAAGGTTTTCGACGAAATTGACCTTCACGGGCAACTGGTAAAAGCGCGAAGTGATGAAATCGTTTGGCGACTTGAGCGCGCTGGCAAACGAGATCAGGATGGGAAAGAGCCAGACTGCGGCCAGCAGCGAAAGGCCGACGATGCGGATGACGGTGAGCGTTTTGTTCTTGCCCGCAAGACCCATGGCGATTCCCCCCTTCTATTTGTAGTCGATCGCGTCGGCGTAGATCATCTGGCGGATGTACACCGTGGCGATTGGCAATATGATCAGCGACAAAAACACGGCGATGGCCGCGCCATAGCCCATCTTGAGCTTGGAGAAGGTCTCAATGTACATGGTGACCGCGAGCGTTTCGCTGGTGCGCGCCGGACCGCCCATCGTCATGACGTAGATCAGGTCGAAGGTCTTGAACGAGTTGACGATGGCCATGCCCACGACGATGGTGTGCGTGGGTTTGAGCATGGGAAAGATCACGTGCAGGAAGGTTTGCCAGCTGTTCGCGCCATCGATCGAGGCGGCTTCGAGCGGCTCCTTGGGCAGCGTGGTCAGCCCCATCAGGTAGAGCACCATGCTGCTTCCCAGCCCTTGCCAGAGCGAGGCGAAGAGCATGGACCATGTGTTTAAGGGAATATCGTACAGCCAGCCGATGCGCGTGTTCACGCCCATGAGCGACAGGATGTCGTTGATCACGCCGTATTCCTTGCCGTACATATAGATCCAGATCGAGCCGGTCGATACGAACGAAATCGCCAGCGGCAGGAAGAACACCGACTTGAAGAAGTTCTCGCCCGGCACGTTTTTGACAAACACGGCCACCAGCAGCGCGCCCGTCACGACCACGACCAGCGTAAACGCCACCCAAATCAGCGTATTGGTGAACGACTGCACAAACACGCGGTCGTTCACAAACTTGAGGTAGTTGTCAAAGCCCAAAAATTTCATGGGCTTGAGCCCGTCCCACTTAAAGAAGCTGAGGTAGGTATTGTACAGCATGGGCGCGGTAAGCAGCACCGTCACCATGAGAAGGGCCGGCATCATGTAGACATACCCGGCAATCTTGTCCCTCGCGCTCTTCATCTAAATCTCCTCACATAACCGCCCCCGCAAGCCGTCCTCTAACCCAACCCCCTCGGGAGGGTCCGGGAGGGCGCACCCTCCCGAAACAACGCCAATCCGGGGACAGTCCCCTGATTGGTCAAACCCCAGCTCCACCCAACCCCCTCGGGAGGGTCCGGGAGGGCGCACCCTCCCGAAACAACGCATCCGGCGGCGTGTACGCCGGATGTGAATCGGATTTTGACCAAGGGAGGGCTTTACCGCCCTCCCGACTCAAAATCCTTTCCCGTCCGATTTCCGCCCGGAAAAGCCCGCAGGCTTTTCAGGAAATCGGCCCCGTCCCCCCGTCCCCCACTCATCGGAAAGATTTGGCCAAAGGCCAAAGCTTTCCGATGACCGCGTCAGCGGAAATCATCGCTCCGCGTAATAATCGTCGGCCTCGGCTTGCACTTCGGCGAGGAGCGCGTCCACCCCTGCCGGATCGGGGTTCAGGATAAAGGCGTCAAACGCCTGCACGCCCGCCATCATGATGGGCGTTGGGCAGTTCTCCCAGTAGCGGTTGTGCAGCTCGTACCCTTCGGCCTGGATTTCGGCCACGCGATCGGCAATCACGGCATTTAGGTGCGCGCTGGACGCGGCGGGGTTGCCCGGAATCTTGCCCGCGAGCTTGGCGTAGGTTTCGTTGCCTTCCTTGCTCATCATGTACTCGACCACTTTGAGCGTATCCGCGGGATCGGGGTTGTTCTTGGCCACCTGGATCGACCCGACTTCGTAGATCACCTGCTTGCCGCTCTCTCCCATCGCAGGCATCAGGAACGAGCCCACCTTGCCCTCTGCCAGCGCCGCGTCGAGCTGGGGCGAGAGGTACCAGCTGCCGCACATGATCATGGCCAGCCGGTCTTCGGTGAAGAGCTTGGGAATGTCGGTAAACAGATCGACCGACGCGTCGGTGAAGTAGCCCTTGCCGATCATGTCGGCCCAGATGTCAAACACGTTTTTGACCGCCGGGTCGTCCCAACGGATCTCGCCCGCGCAAAGCTGCTCATAGGCTTCGGGATTCGACCTGAGCAGCAATTCCTCAAACCAAATGAACGAAGTCCAGCCATCGTTCGCGGTCAGGTTGAACGGCGTGACGCCGGCCGCGACCAGCTTGTCGCACGCGGCGGTCAGTTCCTCCCAAGTGGTCGGCGGGGCAATGCCATTGTCGTTAAACACCTTGGTGTTGTAGTACACATACCAATAGGACAGGTCAAGCGGCAGGCCGTAGCACTTGCCGTCAAACGTAAAAGCGCCCCGCAGGCCCTCGGTGTACTCATCCGCGTACTTGTCCCACTGGGCCGTAATATCCATGACCATGTCGGCTTCGACCAATTCCGCGCCCTGATAGGTGCTCCACCACGTGAAAAGCTGGGGCGCCTTGTCGGTGGGCAGCGCCGTTCTCATGTTGGCGGCAAAGATGTCGGTTGAGGGATAGGAAACCGGGAGGAAGGTCGCGCCGGTCTCTTCCTTGCAGGCCTCGGCCCAGGCCTCAAAGTAGGGTTGATAGTTGGGGTTGAGTTTGTCGTGCGCGAGGATGACCTCGCCCGCCATGGCAGTAGCGCCCAGCGACAGCAAGAGCATGAACGCGAGCAGGATGGACATGAGCTTCTTCATACAATCAAACCTCCCATTTTTATTGGTTCCTTCTCATGGAAACGGTCCCGCGCCTGCGCCTCCCTTCCCTGCAGTTTATCAAAGCTTCCAGCCGCGCTGGCGCGCGCGGTACTGAATCGCGGTGTCATAAATGCCGACGATGTTTTCCGGAGGGACGCCCGGCTGGATGTTATGGACCTGGTTGAACACGTAGCCGCCGCCGGGGGCGAAGACGTCGATGAGGGCGCGCGATTCGCGCCGGACCTCCTCCACTGAGCCGTTCGTCGCGGTAACCGGCGTATTCGATCCGCCGCCCCAGAACGAGAGCGCCTGCCCGTACTCGCGCTTGAGAAAAGCGGGATCCATGCCCCGGGCGGACAGCTGAACCGGGTTGAGCACTTCAACGCCCACGTCGATGAGGTCGGGGATGTAGCTCGCGATCGCGCCGCAACTGTGCAGGAACACCTTGACCGATGGAAAGTGATTGCGCACGTATTGATACTGGCGCGCGTGGTAGGGCTTGATCATCTCGCGGTAAGTGGCGGCTGAGATCTGCCCGGCTTCCTGCGTGCCCAGGTCGTCGCCGAACTGCAGGACCTGAATATAGGGCGCGACGCGCGGAAGCAGGCGTTTGAGGTTTTCCATGTAGACATCGGTTAAACGGTTGAAGTAGTAATGCATCAGGTCCCTCTCGGCCAGGAGGTTCATGAAGAACGTAGAGTAGCCGAAATCGAGCTGGCCGGCTTCGAAGATGTTGCCGCCAAAGGGCAGGAGGATCGCCTTGTCGGTGGTCTCGTAGAGCGTCCTTGCCTCGCGTTCGAGAAAATCAAGTTCCTCGTCGGTCATGGGCGCAATGGGCACGCGGTCGATGTCGTCTTCGGTTTCGCATTGCTCGTAGGGGTGGGCGATCTGGTCAAAGTAGAGTCCGTTCTTGGGGCGCTTGGCCCAGCGCATGCCCGATTGCCAGATGTACTCGTTGCCTTCGGGATCAAGTTCGGGGTCAAACGCGGCGGGGACCAGTACGTCCGATCCATCCGGCAGCTTGCCCATTTTCCAGCCCTCGCCGATCGACACGCCAAATGCCGGGCGCAGTTGGTGCGCCTGCACCACATCCCCGCCCAGGCGCTCGACCACCTCCGCCTGCGGCTCTGCCAGTTGCTGAAAGATATCGTACAGATGCGGCGGCGGCAGTTTGAGACCCAGGAACCGAACCAGATGATTGTAGGCGATGGCGTGAATGCCGGTAGACCGCATGCCGCCAAAGTCAATCGCCAGTTCATCCGGTTCGCGGTGGCTCAAGCTCTCAATGATCCGTTCCCTGCTCGTCATAGGCGCCCCCCCTCCGGTTTTCGAGAATGTAAACATACAACACGCTCCTTTTCAATTGTACGGCCATTGACCCGTAAAGTCAACCGTATTTTTTCACCGGGTTGCCTTACTCGGCGTATATTGAGTTAATGTTCGGTCGGGTTTATGAACGCAAAATCCTACCAAATTGGGTTTTCTGAATTGTGAGGAAGACCCCTGGGATCTCCTTCCGGATTTGTCGGACTACCTCATCGCGCGGGCGCGCCTTGACGCGGAACTTGAAACCCGCGTCTATTCCACGGCCGAGGACGAGCTCTCGGACATCCTCTACAGCGATATGGAAGCGCTCAACAGCAAGGAAAGGGCCTCTATATCCAAATAGCAAAATCCCCGATCTTTCGACCGGGGATTCTCTCACCGTTTACTTTTATAAAGTAGGTGGAAAGCATGGCACCTCCAAGGGGACTCGAACCCCTGTTTTCGCCGTGAGAGGGCGACGTCTTAACCGCTTGACCATGGAGGCTTGTGGCTGCCGAACTAGGATTCGAACCTAGGCAATACGAGTCAGAGTCGTAGGTGCTACCGTTACACCATTCGGCAATGTTGTCAACCGGACGCCGCTTTGGTCAGCCGCATCCAATCGACAAATGATATTATAGCAAAGTTGAACCCTTACTGTCAATACAAGCAGACGTTAAACATAGGCGTAGTTGCCAGGTACCAGGCACGCTATGTTGAATAGCGCTTACCTATGGAGCGAGGAGTTTCGCGAGCTGCGCGCACAGCACCTCAATGCCGTCCAGGTATTTTTTGTCGCCGGTTGAACGGTCGCTCACGTAGAAGATGCTTTCGCGAAAGATCGCCAGCGCAAAGGCGTTCATCAGGTAGGCGATCCAGTAGTACTCCATTTTTTTGATTTTTTCGATTCGGTTCAGCCGCGAAAGCACCTCTATTCCGTACTCGGTTGCGTCCTGTTCCACCACCTTCCGGTACAGCGCGAGCGCCCTGTCGTTTGTATACTGGAGCGAAAAGACCACGCGCGAGATCATGATCATGCGCTCCCGCTCCGCGCTGTCGCCAAAGTGGTAAAACATCATGCTTAGTACCTCCTGGAGGGGTTTTGTCCTGACCGCCGCAAGAATCGCGCGCGGCGGGTTGCGGTATTTGCTGAAATTTGATTCAAACTCGCAAAACACCGCGTCCAGAATGGCCTCCTTCGATTCATAAAAATAGTAGATGCTCGCCGCGCGTATGTCCACTTCTTTGGCGATGTCCCGCATGGACGTTTTTTCGTATCCGTTTAACGCGAACAAGTCAATCGCGACCGACAGAATCCGTGATTTTGTGTCGATTTTGACCCCCTCCGTTCTGTTCATGAAACCATGCCGCGTCCGATGCTTCTTGTGGATCGGGTGAGGCAAGGTTCTGGCCCATTGGCGTTTTATTTTACGGGAATCGCGACCAGATTATGAATTCACACAACGCAGTCTAGCGCTGTCCGAGGCCGGGTATCGCCCGTCGAAGCCTTTCATGATTCGGGTTGGCAGGAAAAGTTCCGGCGCCCCCTTTTTGCGCAATTGCCCAGGAAGCGCGATTGTGGTATGATAGATCAAAGGGGTGAAGCCTTCTGAGCAAACACATCGATACCGCGCCGGTCTGGGAGGCCTATCACGCGCACTGCGAATGCCCGCTGTGCCATCTTGAACGCACAAGCGAAGCAAACTACGTGGAATATTTTCTGGGCGGCTCGGTCATGGAACCGGCGGTTCGCGTCAAGGTCAATCAAGAGGGCTTTTGCGCGCCGCATTTTCGCATGCTCTATGGCGCCGGCAACCGCTTGGGCGTGGCGCTGATGGCCCA
>JAVBND010000052.1:0-16044 GCA_031551775.1 Eubacteriales bacterium
GTTTAGCAATGGCGCTGGCGGAACGACGCCGCTTAACTACAATGGATACCGATTCACGGGGTGGACGCCGACATGGGCAGCGCGCGTGACGGGGAATGTCACGTATGTAGCCCAGTGGGAGGCGCTCCCGGTGCAGCACAATCTGACCATCCGTTACTGGCTCAACGCGGTAGGCGGCACACAGGCGGCGGGGAGCCATACGGCCAGACTGGTTGAGGGCACAACCTACTCCGTGAACTCGCCCGCTGTGACCGGCTGGTCGCCTGACCGCGCGGTGGTGACCGGCGTGATGCCGAACGGCGACAAGGTTGAGGACGTCATCTACACCCAGAACGACTACACGCTGACGATCAACTATGTGTACTCGACCGGAGGAACAGCGGCGCCCAGGTATCGGCGCACGAACATGAAGGCGGGTATAGAGTATGAAGTGGATTCACCGTTGAGGGATGGTTACTCGGTAAGCCGCGCAGTGGTGACGGGCATAATGCCTGCGCGCAACGTGACCGTAACGGTGATCTACACGCCGATTGGCGATCCCGAAATACCGTTGATCGACCTGTTTGACTACGGCGTGCCGCTCGGCCTTGGCCTGGTGGCGACCAACGTGGGTGACTGCTTCGAGTAAAGCATTTGATTCCCCGATGGCCAGCCCGGCGCGTGGTTACACGCGCCGGGCGTGGCCGTGAAAAAAACGAGGGACGCGCAACAGAACTTTATAAGGAGGGGAACAGGCATGAAGAAGTGGACGGCACTACTGGTCGCCATACTGCTACTGATGACAAACGCCGCATTCGCGCAGTCGGCGCAGACGCCCGCGCTCGGGGGCAGAACATTGGAAGAGGCATATGAAGCGTTGATCGTGGGTTCCACGACCGAGATGAGCGGCAACTTCTTTACCGATATGTGGGGCAACAACACCAGTGACATCGACGTGCGGAAACTGCTGAGCGCCTACAGCCTGGTGGAGTGGCAGGCGACGCAGGGGATGTTCGCGGTGGACCAGAGCGTGGTTGGCGCCTTGACGGCGACGATGGATGCGACGGGCAATAAGGTCTATACGGTCGCGCTCGCGGACGACCTCAAATACTCGGACGGAAGCCAAATCACGGCGCGGGACTACGTGTTCTCGATCTTGCTGAGCGCGTCGCCCGTGGTAAAGGAACTGGGCGGGGTGACCGGCGCAAGCGACTACATCTTA
Organism: Eubacteriales bacterium; assembly: GCA_031551775.1. Classification (GTDB taxonomy): domain Bacteria; phylum Bacillota; class Clostridia; order Christensenellales; family Aristaeellaceae; genus Anaerozeibacter. The sequence continues at coordinate 1,202 of JAVBND010000052.1, forward strand.
GGCGCAAGCGCATATCAGGCGGGCACGACCGAGGTATTGTCGGGCGTGCGGCTGCTTGGCGCATATCAGTTTTCCGTGACGGTGCGCAGCGAGATGCTGCCGTTCTTCTATGAATTGGGGCTTTTGAACTTTGCGCCTTACCCAATTTCTGTGATCGCGCCGGGCTCAGAAGTGGCCGACGACGGACAGGGCGCGTACATCAGGAACATCGACCGCACGGCCGCGCAGCCGCTGTTCACGGCGGAATTGCTGACCGAGACCGTCTTTAATGAAGCAACCGGCTATATGTCGCACCCGGCGGTGACCAGTGGGCCGTACCGGCTGACCGGGTACGACGCGGGGGCGAAAGTTGCGACATTTGAAATCAATGAGCATTTCAATGGGACATCGGACGGGCAGAAGCCGCAGATCAAGCGCCTGACGTACCGGCATGTGAAACCGGACGAGGCGGCAAACCTGCTGATGGCGGGTGAAGTGGATCTTCTGAATAAGTGCACGCAGGCGTCGGTGATCGATCAGTTGATGACGCAAACAGCGGCGGGCAGCGCCCTCAATAGCAACTACTCACGCGTGGGCCTGACGATGGTCAGTTTTGATTGCAGCCAGGGAGCCGGGCAGTCGCAGGCGGTGCGCCAGGCGCTGACCTATTGCTTTGACCGGATTGCGTTCCAGAGCGCGTATACGAAGAATTACGGGCTGAGCGTAAACGGATACTACGGGATGGGGCAGTGGATGGTGCAATTGGTGAATGGGACGCTGACGCCTCCGGCCAAGGAACCCGCAGAAGGCGAAGCGGCAGCGGGAGAGGCGGCTGAGGGCGCGGTCGATCCCGATCAGGCGGCGTGGGACGCGCTGTCGCTTGACGGGCTCAACCCCTACGCGCTTGACGAAGCGGCGGCGAAGGCGCTTCTGGCCGGGGACGGCTGGACGCTCAATGCCGAGGGAAGCGCCTATGACGAGGCGGTTGGCGGCGTGCGTTACAAGGAAACAGACCAAGGTCTTGTTGGCCTGGCGCTAAAACTTGCCGTGCCCGCGGGGAATCAGGCGGCGGCGCTGTTTGAAGAATACTGGGTGGCGCACCTCCGGAATGTAGGCGTAGAACTGACGGTGGAGGAGAAGGCGCTGAGCGAGCTGCTGAAGGAATACTACCGTCAGAGTGAAAGGACGTGCGACCTGTACTACCTGGGCACCAACTTCACCAGCGTGTTTGACCCGAGCTACACGTATTCGCTGGCGGATGAACACCAAGGCGTGCTCAACACGACGGGGATAAAGGATCAGGAACTGTACGACCTGGCGCTTCAAATGCACAAGACGGAGCAGGGCGACCTGCTGGGCTATTGCCAGAATTGGGCCGAGTTTCAGACGCGCTGGAACGAGGTGCTGCCGTCGATCCCGGTGTACTCGAACGTATACTTTGACTTCTATGTGCCAAGGCTTCAAAACTACTACGTGAACGCGTACAGCACATGGACGCAGGCGGTGGTCTATGCCTACCTGAGCGACGCCGCGCCGGAGACCGGCACGGATACGGTGGGAGATCTGATTCTGGAACCGTAAAGACAAGGATCCTATTGCGAAAAGAACCGGACGTGATGAAAAACGTCCGGTTCAGTTCATCACCAACCCCCTACCCGTCCAGATTCCGCCCGGAAAACCCGCGGATTATCAGGAATTTGGCCCCGCAACCCCATTCATCGGAAAGATTTGGCCAAAGGCCGAAGATTTCCGATGACAGCTTATCGACTTTGTCGATAAGCTGAGTCGGTCCCGTCACTTGGCCGCCTGATTTTGCGCCGCCTTGAGCGTGCGCCATAGGTTCATGCCCGCGATGCCGGTCAGCGTTTCGCCGCTGTATCCGGCTTTTTCAAGCGCCGACAAGAGACGCGGAAACTTGTCCGCGCCGTCAAGGCCCTCCGGCCAGATTTCGATCCCGTCAAAGTCTGAACCGAACCCGATTGCCGCCGCCGCGCCCGCTTCGCACAGGGCGTCTATGTGGCGTGTGATGTCGTCCATTGTCGCCTTGGGGCTTGCGGTCAAAAACTTGTTGTAGAAATTGATTCCGATGAAACCGCGCCTCTTGGCAATTTCCCGGGCGTGCTCGCGCGTAAGATTGCGCGGCACATCCATCACCCAGCGCGCGTTCGAATGGCTGGCGATCACCGGCAGTTTTGAAAGCGATAACACATCGTCGATTCCCGCGTCGCTTAAGTGTGAGACGTCCGCCAGAATGCCCAAACGGTCCATTTCCGCGAGCAGTTCGCGGCCAAAGGGCTTAAGGCCCTTCTTGGAGCCGGCCTGCGCGGGATATGCGATTTGGTTTTCATAGTTCCACGTCAAGGCGATCATCTTGACGCCCTCGCGGACAAACGCGTACAGGCGTTCCATGTCGCCTTCGAGTATCTCGCCGCCTTCAATGGAAAGGATTCCGTGCGGCGCATCGGGCGTAAATTCCGGAAGCTGACCGCGAATAATCGGAACATTCAGCGCATCGATTCTTTCAAGCATTTTTCCCGCGCGCAAACGCGGCGTGCCCATATCGCTCGACATGCCCGAAAAAAGCGCGAAGGTTTGAAGCCCCACGTTGCCCTTTTCCAGTTTCTCCCGATTCACCATTAAGTGCTCGATGCGCCCGCCTTTGATGGCCATTGCGTACAAGGTATCCGCGTGCGCGTCCGCCGTAAACATATTCATCGCCTCCCATGATATTATAGGGCCCGGGTAGAAAAACTACAAGTGAAGGATTTCCTGCAACTAAATGCATAAATGAATGAATAAGTAGCGTTTACAAAGAAAAAATGCATATCAAAGCAGAGATACCTACAGTTTGCCACTTGTTTTCACGGGTTTTCGGTGATATAATATCTTATGAGTGTGTGAACGGTATATTGCGGTTCAAGCCACGGCACACCCTTGACGGCCTCTGGTCGTTGACATAGGGAATTATTTTTGTGGAGGTATCCCGTATGAGAAAACTGCTCTCAATGGTTCTGATCCTCGTGTTGGCGCTGGGCATGGCCACGGTCGCGTTTGCGTCCGAATCCAACTACAAGATCGGCATCCTGACCGGTACCGTTTCCCAGGGCGAAGAAGAGTTCCGCGCTGCTGAGCGCCAGCTCGCCAACGACCCCGATCACATTATGACCGACACCTATCCGGATAACTTCATGTCCGAAATGGAAACGACAGTGCAGAAGATCCTGGCCTTTGCCGACGATCCCGACTGCAAAGCCATCGTGGTTTGCCAGGCTGTGCCGGGCACCAAGGCCGCTTTTGACAAGATCCGCGAAATGCGCGGCGACGAAGTCCTCCTGATCGCGGGCGTTCCGCAGGAAGACCCGGCCGTCATCTCCGCCACCGCTGACGTCGTACTTTACGCCAACGAAGCCGCGCAGGGCGACACCATCATGGAAAAGTGCGCTGAGTGGGGCATCGAAGTGTTCATTCACTACTCCTTCCCGCGCCATATGGCGATGGAGACCATCGTCGCCCGCCATACCATGCTGACCGCCAACGCCGAAGCGCTGGGCATCGAGTTCGTGGACGCGGTTGCGCCCGACCCGACCGCCGAAGCCGGCCTGTCCGCTTCCCAGCAGTTCATCCTGGAGGATGTCCCGCAGAAGCTCAAGCAGTATGAAGGCAAGAAGGTTGCGTTCTTCACCACCAACTGCGGCATGCAGCCCTCGCTCCAGACTGCGGTTCTGGATCAGCCCAATGCCTACTATCCGCTGCCCTGCTGCCCCAGCCCCTACCACGGCTTCCCGGCGACCCTCGGCCTTGAGCTTCAGATGGGCGGCGACGACGCGGCGGCGCTGAAGGAAGTTGCTGCGAAACTCAGTGAGCATGACGCTGCTGGCCGCTTCAGCACCTGGCCGTCCCCGCTGAACATGACCCTGATCGATGTGGGCTGCGCCTATGCGAGGAGCTTCATCGCGGGCGAAATCACCGAGCGCAATGACAGCGCGGCCGTTAACGCCGAGTTCAACAAGAACATCGAAGGCGCGAAGGTTGATCTGTATGTCAACGCCGAAGGCACCACGCTTGAGAACTACTACGTGATCACGCTGCCGCAGGTGAATTTCAACGATTATCTTTAATTCGTAGGTAAAACGAATGACGGCCCGCCCCCAGGGGCGGGCCGGTTTCCATGAAAAGGAGGAGGCGCTTTGGGAAGCGAATACGTGCTTGAAATGCGCGGCATCACCAAACGCTACGGAGAAAACACGGTGCTTGAGGATGTCACGCTGTCAATCAAGCCCGGTGAAATCCACGCACTGCTTGGAGAAAACGGCGCGGGCAAATCAACACTCATGAACGTTTTGTTCGGTATGCCGGTGATTCACTCGACCGGCGGCTTTGGCGGAGAAGTGAAATTAAACGGCGAAGAGACGCACATTGCTTCGCCGCATGATGCCATGATCAAGGGCATTGGCATGGTGCATCAGGAATTCATGCTGCTGCCGGGATTTACCATAACGGAGAATATCAAGCTCAACCGTGAGATCACGCATCCAAATGTGGCCAGCAAGTTATTTAGGAACAAGGATCTCGAGACGCTGGACATGGGAAAAATGGCGAGCGACGCGCGCAAGGCGCTCGACAGCGTGGGCATGAGCATTGAGGAATATACTTTGGTCAAGGGGCTGCCGGTGGGGTACATGCAGTTTGTCGAGATCGCGCGCGAGATTGACAAGACCGGCATCAAGCTGCTGGTATTTGACGAGCCGACCGCCGTGCTAACCGAGTCTGAGGCGGAGCAGCTCATCAAGGTGATGAAGGATATCGCCAAGAGCGGCATCGCGATTATCTTTATCACCCATCGCCTGGATGAAGTCATTGAGGCGAGCGATTCCATTACCATCCTTCGTGACGGCAAGCTGGTCACGACGCGCAATACCCGTGACACAAACATTGTAGAACTTGCTGAGCTCATGATCGGCCGCAAGGGCGAAAACATGGTCAGCGCTTCGCCCAAGGCCCAGAAGCACGGCGGCAGCGTCGCGCTTGAGATTCGCGATCTGTCGGTCGATATGCCCGGCGAAGAGGTCAGGAACGTATCACTCAGTGTGTACGAGGGCGAGATCCTCGGCATCGGCGGCCTTGCGGGCCAGGGCAAGATCGGCATCCCCAACGGCATCATGGGTCTGTATCCCGCGACAGGAAGCGTGAGCTTCTTTGGGAAGCCCCACCCGCTGGGCGACGCGGGCGCCGCGCTCAGGAGCGGCATGGCCATGGTATCGGAAGACCGGCGCGGCGTAGGCTTGCTGCTGGATCAGTCGATTGCGGACAATATTGCCTTTAACGCCATGCAGATCAAAGGCGAATACTTGTATAAAGTGGGCCCCTTCACCAACAAGAACGCCCGCGCCATCCGAAAGACCGCCGACGACATGATCAAGAACCTCGACATTCGCTGCACGAGCAGCGCGCAGCACGCGGGCACGCTCTCGGGCGGTAACCAGCAGAAGGTGTGCATTGCGCGCGCCCTCGTCATGAATCCGAAGTTCCTCTTCGTCTCCGAACCCACGCGCGGCATCGACATAGGGGCAAAGAAGCTGGTGCTCGAGACACTGGTCAAATTGAACCGCGACATGGGCATGACGGTGGTCATGGTTTCCTCCGAGCTCCAGGAGCTCAGGAGCGTATGCGACCGCATCGCCATCGTGTCGGAAGGTACGATCGTCGATATATTGCCGCCGGACAGTTCCGCGGCGGATTTCGGTTTGGCCATGTCGGGCATCAAGCCCGGCACGCAGGAAGGGGGCGAAGCGCGTGGCTAAGAAATGGTCGCAAAGGCTCATATCATTTGTATTGTTCGCGCTCGCCATCGCGCTGATCATAACCGGCGTATTCGGCATGGGCAAGCGCGCGAGCTCTCAGGGTGAGGAATTGCTCAGCGACATGCGCGTGCGTGCGCTGCTGACCGCGACGGGCAGCGGCGTGGTTGAATCCTACGTCAAGATCGCGAGGAAGGAAGCGACCGCGCAGGCGACCAAGGCGGCTGAGGAAGCGGGCCTTACTTCGACCGAGAAGATGGCCGCCATTCGCGAAGCCAACTTAAAGGCCGAGGAAGAAGTGCGCGCAAACCAGACGGCGAGCGAGATCGACATCACGGAGATCGATTCCGCGCCGCTCAAGGAAGCGGTGGCCACGCTTGAAACTTCGCTTCACGCATACCATGAGCAGGAAGCGATTGAGCAAGCGGCTTACGTCGAGAAGATGGAAGCGCAAGCGCCTGCGGAAGAATTGGCCGATGCGCCCGAAAGCGCGGCGGAGATGGACGTTGAGGGCGGCGACGCGCTCGATATGCCGATCAAAGAAAAGGAAGTTGACCTGTCGGGCTTCGTGGCCAGTGAGCAGCTAAACGCGCTGATGGCCGAGGCCGAGGCGCAATTCACCGGCGTCGGCGCGGCGCTCAAGGGCATATATCCGGTGCTTGACGATTCGGCGCTCGCTACGCTCAAGACCACCATCATGAACCTGGTCAGCCAGCAGGGCGACAATTACACCACCATGTTCGACCGGTTCAGCCTTTCGGGCGGCGGCGACGCGCTCAAGGATGACATTTGGACCGCGCGCGTGATCCGCTACGGCGACGATCTGGTCACCGTCGGCGTGGGACTGTTCATCGCGGGCCTCCTGATCTTGTTCTACCAGACGCTGATTAAGAAGCTGGGCCTGCCGCGCCTGATCATCGGCCTGTTCTTTGTGCTTTTGTGCGTGCTCAGTGTCATCTATGACTTGAACCTCACCGACCTGCTCAGCAACTCGGTGGTGCGCATGGGCATGAACTCCATTTTGGTTCTGGCCATGGTGCCGGGCATTCAGTGCGGCATCAGCCTGAACCTGGGCCTCCCGATCGGCATCGTAGGGGGGTTGCTCGGCGGACTTCTGTGCATCGAACTGCGCATGAGCGGATGGGTCGGATTCCTATTCGCCATCGCGGTTGGCATCGTCATCGCCTTGGTGTGCGGGTACCTCTACGGACTCCTGCTCAACCGCCTCAAGGGCAGCGAGATGGCGGTTACCACCTATGTCGGCTTCTCGATCATCTCGCTGATGTGCATTGCGTGGCTGATCCTGCCGTTTAAATCGCTGGAGCTTCGCTGGCCGCTGGGTACGGGCCTTCGCAATACATTGCAGCTAGGTTCTTCCTTTAAGCACATTCTCGATGATTTCCTGGCCTTCAAGATTGGTTCCTTCGAGGTGCCGACGGGGCTGATTCTGTTCATGCTCCTGTGCTGCCTGCTCGTGTGGCTGTTCAGCCGCTCGAAGACCGGTACGGCCATGCAGGCGGTGGGCAACAACCCGCGCTTTGCGGAGGCGACCGGCATAAGCGTTGACAAGATGCGCATCATCGGCACCACGCTCTCCACCATCCTTGGCGCGATCGGCATCTTGGTGTACTCGCAGAGTTACGGCTTCATGCAGCTCTACACCGCGCCGCGCCAGATGGGATTCATTGCGGCTTCCGCCATATTGATCGGCGGCGCGAGCACATCCCGTTGTAAGATCAGCCATGTGCTCATCGGAACCTTCCTGTTCCAGGGCGTGTTGACGCTGGGCATGCCGGTGGCAAACGCGTTGGTGCCGCAATCGACGATTTCGGAAACCATTCGGATTCTGATCTCCAACGGCATCATCCTGTATGCGCTCACCAAGTCGGGAGGTGCTTCGCGTGGGTAATGACAAAAATTTCGGTAAAATCCTGAAGGACAATGCGGTAACGATCATGTTCGTGGCGCTTTGCGCGCTTTCGCTCCTGTATTCCGGGCAGTCGGTTTCCTATGTCTTGTATGAACTGTTTGGGCGTTTGAGCCGCAACGCGTTTATCGTGCTTGCGCTCATCATCCCGATCGTTGCGGGCATGGGCATCAACTTCGCCATCACCATCGGCGCGATGGCCGCCCAAATTTCGGCGCTGTGGGTGCTCGAGTGGCGCATTCCCGGCATTGGCGGGTTTGTGGTGGCGGCTTTGATGACGCTGCCGATCGCCGCGCTGTTTGGGTACTTGATCGGCAACCTCCTCAACAAGATGAAGGGCCAGGAAATGATCGGCGGCATGATCCTGGGCTATTTTGCCAACGGTCTTTATCAGTTGCTCTTCCTGTTCATCTTCGGCAACCTCATTCCCCTCACGCGGTCGGGGCTGGTGATCAAAGGTTCGACGGGCGTGGCCAACACCATTGACCTGAGCCAGGCGGGCGGCATGAAATATGCGCTCGACGACCTGTGGAAGCTCAAGTTTGGCCCGGCGCTGTACGTCGTCCTTGGCGTGATCGCGGCCCTCATGATCGTCAGCTTCCTCATGAAGCGCACAAGCGGCAAGAAACTGGGCATTTCCCTTGCACTCTTGGCGGCCTGCGCGCTGCTTTATCAAATCCCGCAGGTGGCGGCGCTCTTCATCAAGGTAAATGTCCCGATGGTTACCTTCGCGGTGGTTGGGCTTTTGTGCCTGTTCAACATCGCGATCATGCGCACCCGAATGGGCCAGCAGTTCAGAGCCGTCGGCCAGAACATGACGGTCGCCAACGCGTCGGGCATCAACGTGGACAAGGTTCGCGTGATTGCGATCATGATTTCGACGGTGCTGGCCGGATGGGGTCAGTTGATCTTCGTGCAGAACATGGGTTCTTTCCAGACCTACGGCGCGCACGAGCAGGTTGGCCTGTACGCGGGAGCCGCGATATTGGTCGGCGGCGCGTCGATCATTCGCGCGACCAACGGTCAGGCGATCCTCGGCTGTATCCTGTTTCACACGCTGTTCATCGTGGCGCCTGCCGCGGGCAAGAACCTGTTTGGCGACGGCATGATCGGCGAGTATTTCCGCGTGTTCATCTCCTACGGCGTCATTGCGCTCGCGCTGGTGATGCACGCCTGGGGCAACATCCAGAAGCGCAAGCCTCAAAACGCGATCCGGGAAGCCGGACGCGCGGGCAGGTAGTACAAGCCTCAGCGCTTCACCCCTCCGCCAGCAATGGGCCGGAGGGGTGATTTGTAGGGGTGCTTTGCCGTATTTTGCCACGTTTCTTGGGTTTTAACGGCGCTTGAAGGGGTTGACGTACCTTGGAGCGTGTTGTATACTTACTACTGCTGTCATTTCGACTTTTTTCGGAGGTGCGCGTGAATCGAGTGAAGCTTGGCGTTTGCGCGCCCATTGATCACATACTGGATGCCGAGAAAATTGGGTACGACTACCTGGAGGGGAACCTGTCCGAGCTTGCGCTGATGGACGAAATGGCTTTTCGAAGGACCTATGCGCTGGTGAATGAGGCGGGCATACGCGTGGAGGCGTTCAATTGCATGCTCCCGCGGGAACTCAACGTAACCGGGCGCGGGATTGATGCGCGCGAGTTGCACGGATACCTGGATTTTTCCTTCAGCCGCGCCAGACTTCTCGGCGGGGAGGTGCTTGCGTTCGCGAGCGCGGGCGCGCGGCAAGTGCCAGACGGATTCCCCGTGGATGTGGCATGGCGGCAACTGACCAATTTCCTGCGCATGGTCGAGCGCCACGCGACCGATTACGGCCTGACGGTGGCGCTTGAACCGTTGTGCCGCAGCGAGTGCAACCTGCTCAGCACCGTATCCGAAGCGACGCTTTTGTGTTCGGTTTTGCAGCTCAATCATATCAAGGTATTGGCGGACACTTATCACATGGCCATGGAGCACGAGCCGCTTTCGAGCCTTGTGCAGGCCGGAGCGCTGCTTCAGCACGTGCATGCGGCAAACGCGCTGGGGCGCACATTCCCGCGCGCGGGCGATGGCGAGGACTACAAGGCGCTGTTTTGGGCGCTGGACGAGGCGGGATACGCCGGACGCGTCAGCGTCGAGGCGGCCTATGACGACTTTGAGGAGGACGCGAAAGCGGCGTTTGAGGTGCTCGACGCCGCGCGCAAAACGGTATGAATATCGTAATTGTAGGCGATGGCAAGGTGGGGTTTGAGCTTGCCGAGGCGCTGACCCGGGAAGAGCATGATGTGACGGTTGTGGACAACAACACGCAGGCGCTTGTGCGGGCGGACGAGACGCTTGACGTCATGTGCGTTCAGGGCAACGGCGCAAACGCGCGCACGCTGCTCGAGGCGGGCGTGGATGAGGCGGATGTTTTGATCGCGGTTACCGCGCATGACGAGATCAACATGGTTTGTTCGCTCATGGGCAAGCAGCTCGGCGCGAAGTTTGTCATCGCGCGTGTGCGCGACCCGGGTTATACCGACAGCCTGTCGATGCTGCAAAAGGAACTGGGCATCGACATGGTGATCAACCCGGAACGCGCGGCGGCCTATGAGATATCGCGGCTTTTCCGCTATCCGTTCGCGCTGGGCGTAGAGATGTTTGCGCACGGGCGCGTGGAAGTGGTCGAGTTTCTGGTGGAGGACAAGGATCCCATCGCGGGCGCGTCGCTGAAAAGCCTCGCGGGCCGGTTCCCCAAGGTGCTCTATTGTGTCGCGGAGAGGCAAGGCGTCGCGATCATCCCGGGCGGCGATTTTATCATCCGCGCGGGCGACAAGCTGCATATTGCGGGGGATTTAAACAGCATTACCCTGTTTTTCAAAAAGCTGGGCCGCAGCACGAGCCGCGTCAAGAGCGCGATGCTGATCGGCGGCGGGCATATCGCCTATTACCTGGCCAAGATCGTCGCGGGCATGGGCATTGATCTAAGGATCGTTGAGCTCAAGAGTGAGAAGTGCCAGTTGCTCTCCGAGCAGCTTGAGGACGTAACGGTGATTCATGGCGACGGTACCGAGCATGAGCTCTTGCTGTCGGAGAACATTACGGAGATGAACGCGCTGGTCTGCCTGACCGACCGCGACGAAGAAAACCTGATGGCGGGGCTGTTTGGCGTGCACATGGGCGTCTCAAAGGTCATCGTCAAGGTCAACCGGCTGCACTACCTGGAGTTGCTCAGGGGCATGGGCATCGACAGCGTGATCAGCCCCAAACGCACCACAGCCGACGCGATTCTCAGGCAAGTGCGCGCGCGCGAGCACGCACGCGACTCGCGCATTGAGAAGGTGCACAGGATCGTGGGCGGCCAAGCCGAGGCGCTGGAATTCACTGCGCTTGAGGGAGCCCCATACCTGAACATACCGCTCAAATCGCTGTCCATCCCCGAAGGCGTATTGGTGGCGGTGTTGGTGCGCGGGCGCAAGATCATCATCCCCTTTGGCGCGGACCACATTGAGGCGGGCGATACCGTCATCCTGATGGCGAAGGCAAGCCGGATTATGGGACTGGAGGATGCCCTGAGCAACCGCTGATTTGGCTTAAAGGGCTGATGCATTCATGAATACTCGCCTGGTGTTTCACCTCCTGGGGAAGGCCATGATGGTAGAGGGTGCGCTGTTCGTACCCTCGTTTATCGTTTCCCTGATCTACAGGGGCGGCGATTGGCGCGCGCTGCTCATGGGCGCGGTGCTGGTGGTTACCCTGGGCTACATCCTCATGCGGTTTACAAAGCCCAAGAGCACAACCCTGCGCGCGCGTGAGGGCTTTGCGACGGTGGCGCTGATTTGGGTGGCGGTGTCTTTCTTCGGCGGGCTTCCGTTCCTGTTTCACGGTTCGATTCCCTCGATCACCGACTGTTTTTTTGAAACGGTTTCGGGATTTACCACGACCGGCTCCACCATCCTCTCCAATGTGGAGATCTTGCCCAAGGGCCTGATGTTTTGGCGCAGCTTCACGCACTGGGTGGGCGGCATGGGCGTGCTGGTGCTGTCGCTTGCGCTGCTGCCCAACATGGGCACGCGCGCGGCGCATCTGATGAAGGCGGAATCGACCGGCCCGGCGCCGGGCAAGCTGGTTCCGCGCATCGCTCATTCCTCGCGCATCCTGTACCGGCTGTACATGATCCTGACGGCAGCGCAACTGATCGCGCTGCTCCTTTGCGGACTGAACCTATACGACGCGCTGATCCACACGTTTGGTTCGGCGGGCACGGGCGGTTTTTCGAACTATGCCGCGAGCGTCGGCCATTTCAACAACCCTGCGGCGGAGCTTGTGATCGCGACCTTCATGCTGCTTTTTGGCGTGAACTTCTCCATGTATTTTTTTCTCATGCAAAGGCAGTTAAAGCCGGTCTACAAAAACGAAGAACTGCGCACGTACCTGGGCGTAACGCTAACTGCCGTGGCGCTGATCGCGATCAATATTTTCCCATCGGTCGGCAAGGTTTCCGATTCGCTCAGGCAGAGCTATTTTCAGGTGTCGTCGATCATCACGACGACCGGGTACGCGACCGCCAACTTTGACAAATGGCCTGAGTTCAGCCGGTGGATACTGGTGTTGCTCATGCTGATGGGCTCGTGCGCGGGCTCTACGGCAGGCGGGGTTAAAATGATCCGGGTGAACCTGCTGGCGAAGTCGGTGGTCCGGGAAGTGCGACGGGCGGTGCACCCCAAGGGTGTGGCCGTGGTCAAGAACGACGGCCGGGCGGTGGACGAGGGCATCCTTTCACAGGTTCAGGTGTTCTTCTTCGGGTATCTGTGCGTCATTTTGCTTGCGACGCTGATCATCTCACTGGACGGGTTTAGCCTTGAGACCAACCTGACCGCGGCGCTTGCGACGGTGTCCAATATCGGACCCGGCCTTGGGATTATAGGACCCGCGGGCAGCTTTGCGGATTATTCCAATTTGAGCAAATGGGTGCTGTCCGCGTGTATGCTGATCGGCCGGCTTGAGATTTACCCGATGCTCCTGCTGCTCGTGCCATCGACATGGAAGCGGAACTGATTGGGCTTTGCAAATGAAAAGGTGCTGTTGCTTCCTTGCGCAACAGCACCTTTCGGTTTATCAGGCTATTCGTTCTCCAGATCCTTTAGCTGCTCAATGTTGTACCATTCCGTCTTGCTCAGCCTGCCGTCGGAATATCCGCCTGGCTTGTACCATTTCTGGTTCCCGAAATACTTCTTGTACTTGGCGGTTTTGAACACATACCCGTGCCGCGCCAGGATCTCATTGCGCGCCAGCGCGTACTTTGATTTTGAGCCCAGCTTGTTCCTGAGGTATTTTTTTGACAGTTTCTTGGAACTCGCTTCTTTCAGGATGTACGAATTGTTGGAAGCTGACGAGCTGCTGGACGACGAGCCTGAACCGGCCCCATCCAACAGGCCGTATTCCACTTCGAGCGCCTTGATCAGCTCCATGTTGTACCATTCGATCGAGTTCAGGCTCCCGGTCGAGAATCCGCCCGGCTTGTACCAGGTCTTCTTGGAGAAATAGCTCTTGTACGTGCTCTTCTGGAATACGTACCCGTGGCGCGCCCAGATTTCGTTTCTCGCGTAACCCCAGAGCGATTTCTTGATTGCGAGCACTTGACTGCGCGTCAGCTTCTTTTTGGAAGAGTTGGGGAAGATGTAGCTGGAACTTGTGCCCGAGGACGTGGTTTCCTTTTCGTCATCGTAGGTCTCGTCGTCGATGTCCTCGGCGTCCTCGTCGGTGACTTCGCTTCCTTCTTCACCGCTCTGGTCAACGACAACCGTGTCGTCTTCGTTGGTCGAAGGCGGCTCAATCGAGGGCAATACGCCGTCGTCCAGCACAATTTGTTCCAAGCTGTCCAGCGAGATCAGCGTCAGCTTTCCGCTGGCCTCGTACACAAACGCCGTGTCGCCCGCCACCGTCATGGTCGCGCGCAGCTCAGGCGTCATCAGCGTCGTCTTCTCGCCGCCGGTTTGCGGATAGAGCGAAACATCCTGGGAGGTGTACACCACGACGCCCTGCTCGGTCGGGTAGTAATCCCAATCGTAGTCGAGGTTCATCGAGGCCATTTGGGCGGTCTCGATGTTGTAGCGGTAGAGCTTGCCCTCAAGCCACATCTCCTCAGCCGAGCCCATGACGTAGTTGTCTTCAAGGTTGTGGAAATACAATTGATTGCCGACCGCGCGCAAGTCGGTTACACCCTTTTGCAACAGGCGTTCCGGGTTGGTGCCCAGAATGGACAGCGACCACAGCGTTCCGCCCGCTTGTTTGAGCGGCTGCTCCTGTCCGTTCACCGTGCGCTCGTAGGTCAGCGTCTCGGCGCCCGAGATGTAGAAGATTACGTTGTTGACAATGACATAGTCGTCGATCGGCTCATCGCACAAGGCCTCCGATTCGCCGCTGTCAGGATCCACGATGAAGAGGCGCCCGTTTGCCAGGCAGTACAATACATCAAAATACCAGCTCAGATGGTCGGCGACCACGTCCGCTTCAAAATCGGTCACCACGGACACCACGCCGCTTTCATCCGCGCGCATGAGTTGCTGCTGGCCATCCTTGCTGCGCAGATAGTATACGCTGTCGTTCGCCACGACCAGTTCACCCAGCTCGTTTGCGGTATCGAGCAGCTTAAACTCAACCGCCTCGCCGTCTTCGCCGGCGCCCGCGCTCGCAGGTGCGCTGTACAGGCCAAACATGCTGCCGGTGTTGAGCGCCGCGTACACGGTATCGCCCAGGCGAACGGCAAACGTACCGTGAACCGATTGGCCGACGACGGTTTCCTCCGCCAGCGACATGACCGGCATCAGGCTACCCATCATCACCAGAATCAGCAGCAGCGCACCCAACCGCTTTAGATTGCTCATGCGTTTAACCTCCTAAACTCAAGACCATTTCTTCCCGCACAGGTAGAATTTGCTTTTTAGACGCTGGTTTTCGCCCATTGGTTGCCTGGCGGCGGACTTATGCCGTGGGCGATTCCATGAGCGTCAACTCGCATTTGTCCCCGTCCAGGCTGTACCTCGCGCCCAGCGGCAACGTGAGCTTGTCCGGCGAACAATGCCCGATCCTTAGCCCCGAAACGACCGGTTTGCCTGCCGGAAGCACGATGTCCGAGATAATTTGCGCAAGCGTAAGCGACCGGTCCT
>JAVBND010000066.1:0-6806 GCA_031551775.1 Eubacteriales bacterium
TGCCGATGAGTTGTGCCGCACCACCACCCTCAAGGTACGCGAGATCGCGCGTCGCACGGGGTATATCAACATCCGCTACTTTTCAAAGATCTACAAACGCCTGACCGGCTCAAGCATCAGCGCGCGAAGGCAATGATGTGAGATACGCCGTGCCGCGATGTGCACAATTCTTGTCGTATGGGTTCTTTTTTTGCGCCGGCGCCATACGCCAATCGGTCAACAAATTGCCGCAAACCTCAAAATTACGGGAATTGTTTGCCTCAATATGACCATGTATAATGAATTCACGGATTAAATAAGGAGGATTGACCATGAAACGCAAATTGGCCCTGGGGTTGGTGCTGACGCTGCTGTTTGCGGCTTTCGCCGCAATCGGGACGGCGGGCGCGAGTGAAAAGGTGACGCTGAGGTTTGCGCCCGTATGGGGCATGGCGGACGAGCACGTATTCAACCGCGAACTGCTCAAGAAGTGGCAAGACGAGAACCCCGACATCGAGATCATCCTCGAAGACATCGCGGGCGATGAAATGAAGAACAAGATCCGCGTGGATGTCGCCGCCAACAACGAACCCGACATCTGGCAGTTCTGGCCGGGCTGCGTGTGCAAGGAATACGCGAACGCGGGCATCCTGGCCAACGTGGACGAAATCCTCGAGGCATCCGACAAGCTTTCCGCCGACCGGTTCAGCGAAACCGTATGGGCGCCGTGCACGTTTGACGGTCAGCATCAGGCGCTGCCGCGCATGGGCGCGTCGGCGGTGATGCTGATCAACAAAGAGATCTTTGAAAAGTACGGCCAGACGGCGCCCGCCACCTGGGAAGCGTTCATGGCGGTCGGAAAAGTGTTCCGCGAGAACGGCGTCACGCCGCTCAACGTGGGCTCAAAGCTGGGCAACCCCTCCCATTTCTGGTACAACGAGTTGGTGTGCCAGTACACTTCGGGCGTGGAAGACGTCGTGAATCTGATGGACGATGAGAAGATCAGCTTTGAGACCGACGCCATGATCAAGGCCGCCAAGCTGGTCGAGGAAATGCGCGTGGCCGGGATGTTCGCCGAGGATACACTGGGCCAGACCGGCGACTGGGCGCCCGCGACCGCCTACTACGAAGAGGGCCGCAGCGCCATGTGCTACACTTTGAGCTGGGAATTCGCGAGCTTGTCCAAGGAGACACTGGACAAGTCGGAAATCATCGCCTTTCCCGTGCTGCCCGACAGCGACCGCGAACCCAACCACCTGCAAGGCACCACCAACGACTGCTGGTGCGTAAGCGCCCGCAGCTGGGCCGATCCGGCCAAGAAAGATGCCATCGTGCGCTTCATGGAGTTCCTGATGGGTGAAATGACGCTGGAAGACGCGCGCGAAGGCTACCTGATCACCGTCGATTCCGAACTCTCCGCCCAGGTCGATACCGCGGCGCTGCCCACCGAGCTCATGACCCGCGTGCTCAACTGGCGCGCCGAGAACGACATCCAAGTCGATCCGATGATCTGGCAGAGCCTGCCGACGCTGGCGGTCCAGACCGACTACTGCAACGCGCTCGACGAACTGTGGGCCGGTTCGATTTCAGCCGACGAATTCATCGCCAAGTGCCAGAGCTCGGTCGAGGAGTACCTCGACGAGTAACCCATCCTGCATGCAAGAAGCCCTGAGACGGGGTAACGCAGCGCGTGCGGGCGTCCATTCGCCCGCACGCGGATTTCCGAAGGGGATAGGCCATGTATGTCTTAACAAAACACCGGCGCGCGCTGTTTTTGGGGTTCGTGCTGCCGGCGCTGGCCCTCTACACGTACTTTATCATGGTTTCAATCGCCGGGACCGGCTACTACTCACTCACCAAGTGGGACGCCATTGGCGCGCCGGTTTTTAGGGGCCTTAAAAATTATGAAAAACTCCTGACCGACGCTGATTTTGCGTTGGTGCTTAAAAATTCCCTGCTCAACGTCGCCATTTCGCTGGCCATCCAGTTGCCACTGGGGCTCTTGGGCGGGTACCTCATCTACCGCACCGCGCGTGGCTACCGCGCCTACCGGTTCATGGTCTTTGTGCCGGTGGTGCTCTCGGCCTCCGCCATCGCGCTGCTCTTTACGCTGATTTTCAACGCCGAGTTCGGCCCGGTCAACCAACTGCTGTCGGCGCTGGGGCTGGGCGCGCTCAGGCGCAGTTGGCTCAGCGACCCGTCGGTCGTGTATTTTGCGGTGATGACGCCCATGACCTACCAGTACATCGGTTTGTACGTGATCATCGAATTGTCGGGCATGCAGTCGATCCCGGAAGACGTGTTCGAAAGCGCCCGGATTGACGGCGCGAGCTCCTTTCGCACCTTCACCTCCATCGTCGTGCCCATGCAGCGCCCCATCACCCTCATGTGCGCGGTGCTGATCATCTCCGGCTGCTTTAAGGCGTTCGAGCATTCCTACATCATGACCTGGGGCGGCCCGGGCTACACCTCGTCGTTCCTGGGCGTATACATGTACACCGAGACCTTTGTCAAAGGCAATTACGGCAAAGGCAGCGCTGTCGCGATGGTCATCCTGGCCGGATCGATGCTGTTCACCACGCTCGTTCAGCGCTTAGAGCGGCGCGGCGCGGATCTTTAAGGAGGGTACGACCATGGATCGAAACGAGCGGCGCGCGCGCCTGGGCGTGACCTTGCGCCACATTGTGCTCATCGTCTGGTGCGCGTCGGCGGTCTTCCCGCTTCTGTGGGTACTGATGATCGCCTTTAAAGACAACGGTCAAATTTTCACTTCCCCTTTTGCCTGGCCCAATCCCATCGTCACCGGCAACTTCCCCACGATCTTCAGCAAGCTCAACGTGACGCTGGGCATGCTCAACAGCCTGATCTACTCGGCCGCGTCGGTGATCCTGGTCGCGCTGCTCTCGGCGATGGTGGGCTTCTACCTGGCCAAGTGCGCGAAGGGCCGCGCACTTTCAAACTACTTCACCGCCGGCATGATGATCCCGGTTCAGGCCATCATCGTGCCGCTGTTCATCAACATCCGCAATATGGGGCTGATGAATTCGCGCCTGGGGATCATCCTGACCTACACCGTGACCGAACTGGCCTTTGCCGTCTTCATCATGACCGGGTTCATACGGGGCGCGGTGCCCGACGAAGTCATTGAAGCCGCGACGATTGACGGCGCGTCGCCAGCGCTGGTGTTTTTCCGCATCGCGCTGCCGCTTTCGCGTACCGGCCTCGTCACGGTAGGCACCTTCGTGTTCCTGCACGTATGGAATGAATTCCTGTACGCGATGATCTTCTTGCCCAACGCCGCCCTCTCGACGCTCAACCTCATGACCTTCAAGTTGCGCGGCCAGTATTCCTCGGATTACGGCCTGATCGGGGCGGGCATCATCATCCTGGTTCTGCCCGCGCTGGTGATCTACGCCTTGTTTCAGGAGCAGGTGGTCAAGGGCCTGACTGCGGGCGCGGTAAAAGGGTGAATTTTCTTCAGATGAAAAGGGGGACATACGATGTTCAAGGATGATGCCTGGCGCCTCGCCCGGACCCGCATTCCGACTGACCGCCCGGTTCGGGTGATCATCGACAGCGATACCTACAACGAAATCGACGATCAGTTCGCGATCATCTACGCGATGCTCTCACCCGAGCGCATTCGCCTGGAAGCGGTTTACGCGGCGCTGTTTCACAATCAGCGCTCCCAGTCCCCGGCCGACGGGATGGAGAAAAGCTACCGGGAGATCTTGAAAATTTTTGAGCTCATGGGCGAAGACCCCACGGGGCGCGTGTTTCGCGGCTGCGAACGACCGATCTCGACGCCTGACACATACGTCCCCAGCGACGCGGTGGACGATCTGATCGCGCGCGCCATGGCCTCGGACGAGGACGATCCGCTGTTCGTCGTGGGCATCGGCGCCTGCACCAACATCGCCAGCGCCCTGATCCGCGAGCCGAGAATCCGGGACAAAATCGTGGCCGTGTGGCTGCTGGGCAATCTCGACACGTGGCCGACCAACCGCGAGTTCAACCTCACCGGCGATCCGCTGGGCGGGAAGTTGCTGTTTGATTCGGGCATGCCGCTCATCCAGGTGCCCGCCTTTGGCGTAACCGGCTACCTCACGACCAGCGTGCCGGAGCTGGAAAGCTGCCTTGGCGGCGCGAACCCGGTATGCGATTACCTCGTGGAAAACGTAAAAGGCTATCACGGAGATCATTTCGCGTGGTCCAAGCCCATCTGGGACGTCGGCGCAATCGCGCTCATCATCAACCCCGCATGGACGCCCATGAAAGCCTGTCCAAGCCCGATCCTATTCGGCGACAGCCACATCGCGCGCGACAGCGGCCGTCACCTGATCAGAATCATCTACCAAATGGACCGCGACGCGATTTTTCGCGACCTGTTCGTCAAACTGCGCGCCATAGCGCGCCCCTGAGTTAACGCATTTTTATCCCATGACAAGCGAAAGAGCTTCTTGACACACGCCCCTCGCCGCGCTATAATAGATAAGCGTCACAGCAAGCGTGTGCCTGTAGCTCAGCCGGATAGAGTGTTTGGCTACGAACCAAAAGGTCAGGGGTTCGAATCCCTTCAGGCACGCCATGAAAAAGGCCCGAAACCATTGAGGTTTCGGGTTTTTTGTTTGTTTTGGGCGGCTACTGCTCGGCGGGGTTGTGCAACTTTTGTGCAACTTTTTTTCCGCTGAACATCTCGTCGATTTTCACCTTTGCTTTGTCCAGGTGTTTTTGCGACAGGTGGGTGTAGATGTTCATGGTGGTTTTGTAGTCCGAATGCCCTACGATCTTCATTGTCAGCAGGATATCCAAGCCGTTTTCCCAGCACATCGTAATGTAGTTGTGCCGCATGGTGTGCGGCGTGATGAGCGGCTTGTACTTCCCCCGGATGTCGTCTTTTTGCTTGTATTTCGATTCCTCCGGCGGGATCGCCACCGCCAGTTTGCAGGCGAGCATCAATTCGATCCACATGCGCTCTGCCGTGGCCTGAGACAATGGTTTGCCTGAGCTTGACCCGGTGAACAAAAACAGATCCGGGAATCCCCTGTGCGGGAGCAGCAACGTTTTGAGTTCGTGCGGGATGGGGATGTACCTGTCGGCCGCGCGCGTCTTTAGATCGCCAACGCGCTTGGTTTTCGACGTGAAATCAATGTCCCTTTGAATATGAAGCAGGCCATCGTTCCAATCGAAATCGCCCCACTTCAGCCCAAGCGCTTCCCCTGGGCGCACGCCGGTGTAGTACATGACTGCCAGATAAAGCCCGTGGTCGTGCGTTGAAAACAGCTCACGCATGCGCTCACGCTCTTTGTCGGTTAAGGCGCGTTTTTCTTCCGGCGGGGTAGCGGTTGGGCGGCGTAGGTTTTCGGCTGGATTGTGTGCAAGGATGCGGTCGGCCTTTGCATCTGCGAGGATTCCGTTCAGGACGGCCATGGCCAAGGTGATTTGACTTTTGGACTTGTTCGTAAAGCCATTGAGAAAGCTCTGCAATTCCACGGCTTGGATGGCGCGGAGATTTCGCTCACCGAAGGCGGGTAGCACATGCTTGTTCAGCATCGTGCGATAGCTGGCGCGGGTTGAATCGGAAATGAACGGCTCCTTGCGCACCTTGAACCACTCGGTCGCATACGGGCCAAACAGTCGATCTTCGCGCAGGCCGGTGCCGTCGATATAGTAAGCCTCGACCTCGCGGCGGGCGTCCTCAAGCTCGCGCTTCGACTTGCCGCTGATCCACTTGAACACGTCCTTACCATCAACGTCCACGCCGATCTTGACCTTGCTACGGTACAGCCCAGATTTTTGTTTTGTTGCCATAATGCCCCTCCTTATGGTAAAATAGGCATAGCAATGCCCGGTCGGTTAGTGTCTGGTCGCGGTGATTGCTGCTTATCCTTCGCCAGCGAGCTAAACCGGCGAGGGATTTTTCACATCAATAATCTTGACAAATAGGCAACGCTCCGCTATACTAAAGATGCTAACTTGTGAGGGATGAAAGCTGGGTTCCCGAATGGGAGTAGGCGCTTGCGCTTAGAATTCCTTTGCTCCCGGGGTTAGCTTTTATTTTTGCTCAACTTTTCTTTTAGGCCTTCGATGATTGTATCGGGCTCTTTTTTTATCTCGTCCACAATAAAATCAACAGCCTGGGCTGAATACGAATACTGTGGTTGCGTGTACTGTCTGTGGACATAACAAAACCTCACATTGTCTTTTAGCCCGAAATATTTATTGAATAGATCAAGATGGTAGTTGTTGAAGGGCTTTACCTCTCCGCGGTATTTTAAAAGAATGCCGCTTCGGTCGAGCCGTTTATTTACCTCTTTTAGAAGTGTCTTGGCGCTATACTTATGCGTGTCGTTTGGATCTTTTAATTCCTTAACGAGGCGTATTCCAGGCTCAGCATTTTTATCGATGTGGTAAGCTTCTGTAGCTTTGTTTTTATCTTTCGTCTGGTAGTAATGGTGTTCCACTCGAATTGCAAAAGCATTATTGTTCTCATCAATCAGGGTGGTCAGTTCGTTGTCCGTCTGGATCAGGTGCTCAGCCATCTGCTCAGAGTATTTCGCCCGTATCTCTGCTTCATTCAAAGCCTTCACAGAAACAGTTAGATTAATAAAGTTCTGTGGAACCACCTCGGTCATATCCACATTATGGAAATCAGACATCTTCTCTACAAAATTGAATACGCACGCCTGCAATAACGGCACGTATACCATTTCATATTCTTCGGTGATGTAGTGCGTGCTCGTATTGCGAAGCTCAATGATCTTCTGCAAGTTCATGCGCAATGGCGCTTTTTCGTTGGTAAATATCAATTGGACGCAGTTCTCAAG
>JAVBND010000019.1:0-97012 GCA_031551775.1 Eubacteriales bacterium
AGCGACGGCTCGCGCAGCGCCACGACGCTTTTCTTCCCAATGCGCCTGAGCCCGTCGGCCAGGCCCACCGTGGTCGTGGTCTTGCCCTCGCCTGCGGGCGTGGGCGTTATCGCCGTGACCAGGATCAGCTTTCCGTCCGGATTTTTGCTTTCGCTCAGCGCCTTGAGGTCAATCTTCGCCTTGTAGCGCCCGTACTGCTCTATGTACCCCTCGCAGATCCCAGCCTCCTTCGCGATTTCCATAATGGCCTTCATCTGCTGGCCCTGCGCGATTTCTATGTCGGTCTTGTATTCCATGGAACCATGCCTCCTTCACGCGCCGCGTCAGTCGATGTGCGCGCCGCCGTTGATGTCGATTTCTTCGCCGGTGATGAACGCGGCTTCCGTAGACGCCAGGAACACGATGGCCGCCGCCACTTCGCGCGGCGTGCCGGGGCGCCCCATCGGGATATCCTTCCACAGCTCGCGCTCCTGATCATCCGAAAGGCCGGTGGCGGTTCTGCGGAAATCGGTGGCGATCAGCCCGGGGCAGACGCTGTTGACCGTTACGCCGTCCGCAACCACTTCGCGCGCCAGGTTCTTGCCAAAACCCAGTATGCCCGCCTTGGAAGCCGAATAGTGCGCGCCGCCGAAGACACCGCCGCCGCGTTTGGCCGATACCGAGCTCACGCTGACGATGCGCCCGTACCGGTTTTTGATCATCACGGGCAGCACCGCCTGGCAGCAGAGGAACACGCTTGTGAGGTTGACCTTCATCACGCGGTCGAACTGCTCAAGCGTCATATCGAGCGTTTTGATGGGCTGGGTCATTCCGGCGCTGTTGACCAAGATATCGACCTTGCCAAACGCCCGGCTAGCGGCGTCCGCCATGCCCTTGACCGACAAAGGGTCGGTGGCGTCGAGCCGGTACGCTTCGGTGCGAACGCCGAGCTTGCTCAATTCCGCCGCGTTTTTCTGCGCGCCCTCAAGGTTCAAATCGGCGACCAGGACATCGCATCCGCCTTCGGCCAGCATGAGCGCCGTTTCGCGCCCGATGCCGTGTTCGCTGCCCGCGCCGGTGACAATGGCCGCCCTGCCCTTGAAATCAAACATATCCCCCGTCCTCCTGACTTTGTATTCAATATTACCAGGCCGTCCAGCCGCCGTCCACCCGAAGCGTATGACCGACGATCATCTTGGCCTCTTCCGTGGCCAGGAATACCGCCGCGTACGCGATGTCGTCCACCTCGCCGAGTTTGCCCGCCGGGATCATGCTGAGAAGGTACTTCTTGTACGCCTCATCATCCACCCGCCAGGAATTGATGTGGGTGCGGATGAACGTGGGCGCGATGCCGTTGACGGTCACGCCAAACTTGGCCCAATCGACGCCCAGGCTCCTGACCAAGTGCACGACCGCCGCCTTGCACGAATTGTACACCGGCTGGTCGGGGATGGCCACGATGCCCGCCTGGCTCGCGGTGAAGATGACGCGGCCCCAACCGCGCTCAAGCATCTGCGGCGCGACCTGTTGAACGAAGAAGAACGAACCCTTGACGTTGATGTCGTAATGGCGGTCCCACAGTTTCTCGTCCACTTCAAGCGGAGGCGAAGGAAAGCTGATGCCCGCGTTGCTCATGGCGATGTCGATTCCGCCCATATCGCAAAGCGCTTTGTCCACTTCGCGTCTGCGCGTCTCAAAATCGGTCACGTCAAATTCGTATGTGTAGCATTTTCTCCCCGCGCCTTCGACCAGCCGCACGGTTTCCTCAAAATCGGCGCCCGGCAGGTCGGACACGCCGATGTCCGCGCCCGCCTGCGCCATGCGCAGCGCGGTCGCCTGGCCTATTCCGCGCGCGCCGCCGGTGATAAAGGCGCGCTTGCCCGTAAGATCAAACATCGCTTGGCCTCCTATCGCTTAAAACCGCAAAAGCACTTTCACGAAGTATTCGGTTTTTTTGTCCATCATCTCAAACGCCTTGGGCGCGTCCTCGACGGGAAAGATGTGCGAGATGTACAGGTCGAGGTCAAACGCGCCCGACTTTACCAGCTCGTTCACCATTTCAAAGTCCTCCGCCACGTACACGTTTGAGCCGTGCATTTTGATTTCTTTTTGATAGAAATTGGAGAAGTCCACTTCCTTGGGATTGCCCAATACCGCGACCTCCATAATCGTGCCGCCCTTGCGCGTGACCTCAATCGCGTCGGTCACCAGCGCTCCGTTGCCGAAGGCCAGGAAGGTGTAATCCACGCCGATGCCGCCCGTACTTTGGGCGATGGCTTTGCGCAGGTTTTCCTCGCGCACGTTGATTTTTCCGCTCGCGCCCAGCTTCATTGCCGCGTCCAGGTTGTAGGGGACGGCATCGGAAACCAGGATCTCGCTTAAGCCCCTTTGCTTCGCCGCCATCACAATCGCAAGGCCGATCGGCCCGCAACCCACCACGAGCGCGCGGTCGCCCGGTCCGCATCCCGAGATGCGCACCGCGTGCATGCCCACGGCCAGCGGTTCGTACAGCGTTCCGTGCTCAAGCGAAACGCCCTGCGGCAGCACGATCAGGGTATTTTCCGGCATGACGATGTATTCGGCAAAACTGCCGGTCCAACCGTGCGCGCCGAGCACCTTTTTCTCGGGGCACATATGGTACATGCCATGCGTGCATTCGAAGCAGTGGCCGCACGGCACTTGCGGTTCGGCCGTAACCCGGTCGCCCACCTTAACGCGCGTGACGCTTCCTCCAACCGCCACCACTTCCCCGGCGAATTCGTGGCCCGATACGAGCGGCGGCTTGCGGAAGGGGTGGGTGCCGTGAAACGCATGCAGCTCGGAGCCGCACACGCCGGTAAAGGCGACCCGGATTTTCACTTCGTTTGGCCCGATCACTTGGGGCTCGTCCATCTCAATGAGCTTGATGGACCCTACCTTGTCAATCAATGCGGCTCTCACGGTTTTTCCCTCCTACATCCCCAAAAACGCCTTCTTGATGTTTTCGTCGCCCAGCAACTGCTGGCTTGCGCCCTCGGCGGTCACCGCACCGTTTTCAAAGATGTAGGTGCGGTCGGCGATACCCAGCGTTTGCTTGACGTTTTGCTCGACCAACAAAACCGTCACGCCGAGCGGGCGGATGCGCTCGATGAGCGCGAACATCTCCGATACCAACACCGGCGCCAAGCCCAACGACGGCTCGTCTAGCATCATGAGCGTGGGCTTGGCCATCATGGCGCGGCCAATCGCGACCATCTGCTGCTCGCCGCCCGACAAGGTTTTCGCGACCTGCCTGCGTCGTTCCTTGAGCCGGGGCAGGAACTGATACACCTCTTCAAGCGTCTCTGCGCGCAGCTTTTTGGCCTTGGGGTTGACCGAACCCATGATCAGGTTTTCTTCCACCGTCATGAGCTGAAACAAGCGCCGCCCCTCGGGCACCTGCACGATGCCCGCGTTTACGCGGTCATAGGCGGGCATTTTGGTGATATCCTGGCCCTTGTAGGTGATCTTCCCCCCCGTAATGTGCCGCACGCCCGAGACCGCGTTGATGAACGTGCTCTTCCCCGCGCCGTTTGAGCCGAGAATGGACACGATTTCGCCCTCCGCGATGTTCATCGAAACGCCGAACAGCGCCTGCATGCCGCCGTAATGAACGCTTAAATTCTCAACTGTTAGCAGCATAATCTTCTCCTAAATACGCCTTGATCACGTCCGGGTCGCTGGTGACCTCGGCGGGCGTGCCTTCGGCTATTTTCTTGCCGTAGTTGATGACCACGACCTGGTCGCACAGCGCCATCACGGCCTGCATGACGTGCTCGATCATGAGGATCGTGACGCCCGAATCGCGGATCTTGCGAATCAGGTGGCAGGCCTCATCAACTTCGCTCGGGATGAGCCCGGCGAGCACTTCGTCCAGCAGCAGCATCTTGGGCTGGGTAGCCAGGGCTTTTGCGATCTCAAGGCGCTTGCGCTCGACGATGTTGAGGTTCTTGGCCAGCACATTTTTGCGCCTTTCAAGGCCCAGGTCGTGGATGATCACTTCGGCGCGCTCATTGACTTCCTTGAGCTTGTTGCTGCGCGCGAACGCGCCCACCGCCACGTTGTACAAAACCGACTTGTTGGCAAAGGGCTGCACGATTTGAAATGTGCGCCCGATGCCGCACTTGCAGGCATCGTGCGGCTGAAGGTTGGTGATGTCGGTGTCCGCGAACATGATCTTTCCGGCGTCGGGTTGGTAATAGCCCGAAATCTGGTTGAATACGGTGGTCTTGCCCGCGCCGTTGGGGCCGATAAGCCCGAATATCTGGCCGCGGCTGACCGAAAAGCTCAAATCGTCGGTGGCTCTGAGGCCGCTGAAATTCTTGGTCAGGTGCTCGATTTTGAGGATGGCGTTTTGCTCTTCCATCACGCGCCCTCCTCTCCGGTTTGGCCCTGAACGGGGGATTCCTGGCTCGGTTTCACGCCCTGCAAACGCATCTGTTCTTCGTATAGCGCGTCGTCGTCGATCCTCAGCGCCCGCGTCACCAAGTGTATGAGCCCCTTGCCGCTGGGCATGAACATGATGGTCAGAATGACCGCGACGCCGTAGATGATCAGGTGCAGGCCCGAGGTGGTTCCGCCCATGTACATCTGAGCGACGGTGGAAAGCGCCGTGAGCAGCACCGCGCCGAGCATCGGTCCGAGCACCGTGCCGGTGCCGCCGACGATCGCGAGGAACACCATTTGCGTGGACATGGCGATGCCGCAAATGGAATTGGGTTCGTAGTAGCGGATGAGCTGGCCGTAGAACATGCCGCCGATGCCGGTAAAGAACGCGCTGAGCGCGGCCGCGATCAGCTTGGTGCGCTGGGTGTTGATGCCGGCTGCCTTGGCGGCATCCTCGTTTTCGCGCAGCGCCACGAACGAGTAGCCGAGGCGCGAGTGTTCGATCAGGAATACAATCAGGATCAGCACAGCCAGGAATGCCAAAATGATGTAGTAGTATGGCACCTTGCTTAAAAAGTTCATCGCGAAAAAGCCCTTGCCCAGCGCGTTGCCCAGGCGCAGGCCCTCCGCGCCGCCGGTCTTGTAAGGGCCGATGTTGTTCAGCGTCGTCAGGATGATCATGAGCCCCTGCGCAAAGGCGATGGTTGAAATGGAGTAATAGGACCCGCGCAAGCGGAAACTCGGGATGCCCAGGACAAAAGCGATCAGGGCCGCCGCCGCGCCGCCCACGAGCATGCCGATCCAGGGCGTCAGGTGCGCGTAGTTGTACAGAAGGCCTGATACGTATCCGCCGATGGTAAGAAACGCCGCGTGCCCCATGGAGAGCTGTCCGGCATAACCGCCGACCAGGTTCCAGGAGGTCGCGATATAGGCGTAGAATAAAATCATGACCAGCGTATGCATGTAGTACGCGTTTGTGACAAACAGCGGGAGCACCGCGAGTATCAGGCCCAGGAGACCCGTATATAGGTATCTGCGCCGGACGACGCCAAGACCTTTGGTCTTCAAGTTATCCCTTCTCTCTTGCTATAGTGGTTAAATTACGATTCATGCTTGGAGCCAAACAGGCCCGACGGGCGTATGAAGAGGAATAACAGGAAGGCGTAGAACACCACCATGTTGGAAAGAGTGCTCGGAATCCAGCGGGTGGACACCGCCTCAATCACGCCGATGAGCAGCCCGCCCAGAATCGCGCCCGACACGCTGCCCAGGCCACCCAGCAGCACCGTGCACAGCGCGCGGATGGAAAAGATGTTGCCCATCGACGCGTACACGCTGTAAAACGGAATCATCGCAACCGCCGCCACACCGACGATCGCCATGCTCACGCCGTAGGCGATGCGGAAGGTGCTTTTGACGTTGACGCCCATGAGCAGCGCCGCCGTGCGGTCCTGGCCCACGGCCCGGATGATGCGCCCGCGCTCGGATTTTTGCAGGAACCAGTAAAATATGATCGTGACCACCAACGCTATGAAGAACGCCACCACGCGCACGAGCGCCACCTTGATGTCGCCGGGCAGTTCAACCATGATGTTGGAATAGGTGGTGGTGATGGTCTGAAAATTCGCGCCAAAGATCCAGAGAAACACGTTCTCCAGCACAACCGAGAGCCCGTAGGTCAAGACCAGCGCGCCGATGGGGTTGCGCGCGTCGGCCTCCTTGTCGAGCACCGGCTGAATGAAAAATTTGCACATCGCCATGCCGTATAGAAACATGATCGGGACAACAAAGAGGATGGCGACGTAGTTGTTGATGTTCAGCTTGGTGACGATGGTGAATGTCATGTACATGGCGACCATGAACGATGCGCCGTGGGCAAAGTTGATCACGCGCATCGTACCGAAAACCAGTGTAAGTCCCATGGCGATCAGTCCGTAAACGGATCCCATCAATAGCCCTTGCACGACCAATGTCAGCAAATTCTATCTCTCCTTTGTCCGGGCGTTCACTCAAAACTCTTCGCCCGCCTCAAAATACGCTCTGGATGAAAACCGTTCACTGGGAATGGGTTCAGTTTGAAGGGGTGTGCGGGAGGGACGAGGCCCCTCCCGCAATCGGTTACGCTTACCCAGCGCCTTATTTCGCGTCGGGGAGCCTGGATGTGTAGTCGTAAGGGAACACGTAGTTGAAGCCCTCGCGCGCCTGGTCCTCGGGGTACACGGTCACGCGCTGGATTACGCCGTCCACGTTGCGGAACTGCGCCAGAACGATACTCGAGAGGAAGGGGAACTGGCCCATCTCGTCAAAAGTGATGGTGTCGGCATACATCTGGCACACGTTGTCACCGGTGATGTTGGTGGCGGCAAACGCGTCGCGGATCGCTTCGCGGTCATAGGACGCGGCGCGCTCCATGACGTCACGGATGACATACAGGCCCACGTATTCCTTGGCGCCCTCGTTGTTCAGCGGCACGCCGTAGGTCTCCTGGAACTTCTTGGCGACATCGGCTGAGTAGGGCCGGTTGACGTCGATCTCCCAGCCGCCTACGTCGAACACGCCCAGGCAGTCTTCCTGCGCGTTCTTGAGGTAGTCGGGGTCGGTCTGCGCGGCGGAGGTGGCAATGTAGGCCTTGGGGCTGACCTGCTGCTGCTTGAGGCCCGCGGTCAGGAGAAGCGTCGCCGGCATGCCGGAAGTGGCGAGCAGGATGACGTCGGCGTTCGCTTCTTTGATCTTGTTGACGACGGCGCTGGCGTCGGTCATGTTGACGTCATAGGCTTCGTCAACCACGATTTCCCAGCCGTGCTCGGGCACCAGCCTCACCCACGCGTTGTGAGCGCCCTGGCCGTAGCCTGTGTTCTCGTACACGAGGCCGATGGTCTTGACTTCGGTGCCGGTGGCGGCGCACATTTCTTCAAGATAGTTCAGGTACGCAACCGCGCGCCAGGAAGTTTTCTCAGCCATGCGGAAGATGTAACGGTAGCCTTCGCGCTGGGTGATGGAGTCGTCGGAGGAAACCGGAGCGAACCACGTAACGCCGTAACGCTCGGTGACTTCGGAGGCGGCCAGTGTAACGGCCGAGTGATAAGCGCCGGTCACGATCTGAACGCCTTCCTGGTTGACGAGGCGCTCCGCTTCCGACACGGCGGTGGCGGGGGTTGACTCGCTGTCGGCGTAAATCAGCTGGAGCTTGGCGCCGCCGAGTGACTGAATGCCGCCGGAGGCGTTGATCTCTTCAAGCGCCATTTCCAATGCGCGCTTCGACTGCGCGCCCTGGGACGAGTTGGAGCCGGACAGCGGCAGGATGACGCCGATTTTGACCGGGTCGGGTTCAGCCAGCGCAGGCAGTGCGAAGCCCAGCGCCAGAACGAGCGCGATGAGAACGGACAACAGCTTCTTCATGATTGGTAGCACCTCTTCTTTCCTTATTATGGTATATCGACCGGCCCTCACCGACCGGTATGGATTTGATCAGATTCCGCGGCGTTTGAGTTCGTCCTTGACTTTATCGACAAATTCATCCTTGACGTTGTAGCACTGGTCGGGGCCGGGATGGATGTGCCCCTTGACATCTTGGTTGTATTCCTTGAACGCGCGCGTCATCTCTTCGCCCAGGTTCGCGTACTGCTTGACGAACTTGGGCGTGTGGCCCGGGTACATGCCCAGCAGGTCATGTACGATCAGGAGCTGTCCGTCGGCCGGACCGCCGCCGATGGATATGATCGGGATGTTGATCTTCTCGCGCACCAATTGCGTAAGCTGCTGGGGCACGCACTCCATGACCAGGCAAAAGCAGCCCGCCTGCTCAAGGCAGATGGCGTCGTTGACCAGCTTGACGGCAGCTTCCATCGAACGGCCCTGGCTCTTGTAGCCGCCTTGGGCGCTGAGCGACTGGGGCGTTACGCCGATGTGGCCGTGGCAGGGGATGCCCCACTTGACGATTTCATGAACGGTGTCGGCCACTTCCTCGCCGCCTTCGCACTTGACGGCGTCCACATGGCCTTCAGCCATGTAGCGGCCCGCGTTGCGCACGGCCTCGGACTTTGAAATCTGATAGGACATATAGGGCAGGTCGCCGATGATGAAGGCGCGCTTGACCGCGCGGGAAACCGCACCGGCAAACATGACCATTTGATCCATGGTCGCGCTGAGCGTGTTGGGGTAACCCAGCACCGTCATGGTGGAAGAGTCGCCCACAAAAATGGTGTCGATGCCCGCCCGGTCGGCATAGTAGGCCATGGGATAATCGTAGATGCTGACCCAGGAGATGACCTCTCCGCGCTCCTTCATCAGTTTGTAGTCGTTGATGGTGAGCTTCTTGACCTCGTCCATTGAAACCGCCTCCCTCGTTATAGTCCCCGTATCAATGCGCGCCGCCGCGCGGCGCGGCTATGAAATCAAAATTTGAATTGTGCGAACTCAGTCTCGACGTTGTCGATGTTGGCCGGGTCCACAAAGAAAATGCGCGCGCCGCCGATGCCCGGCTTGATGCCCTCCTCTTTATGCCCAAGGGTATCCGCCACTTCCGTATAACAGCTCTCGATGTCGTCAACTTCGTAGCAAATGTGATGTACACCGCCTCCGGTTTTGTCTAGAAAATCCTGATTCATGCCCGGCCCATTGGGGCTAAGCAACTCCACTTGAACCTCACCGCACTGAAAAAACGCGATATCGACGTTGAACGCCGGGTTGGACGCGCGCTGAACCAACGGAAGCTGCATAACGTCCCTGTACAGCGCAATCGAAGCCTCCAGGTCCTTGACCACAATGCCGATGTGGTTGATCTGCTTGATCATCGCTTTCTCCTCCTGTCCGGGTTCCTTTAGGAAACCCTGAGCACGATCTTTCCGGTGTTTTCGCCGCGCTCAATCAATCGGTGCGCCTCGCCCGCTTGCGCAAGGTCAAGCACGCGCGACACCGGGATGGTGAGCTTGCCCTCAAGCATCAGCCCAAACACCGCCCGCGCCGCTTCCTCAAACAGGCCCGGTCGCATCCGACGCGTGGAACCGATGCTAAACCCCAAAACCTGGCGGCAACTGGCGTGGAGCAGCTGTGTGCTGACATCATAATAGCCGCCCGACGCGTTGCCGAAGGCGACCAACCGCCCATAGGGGGCGAGCAGCTCAAGCGCCTTGGCGGTATAGTCCCCGCCGAGCGAATCGAGCGCCACGTCCACACCGCGAGCGCGGGTAACCGCCTTGATTTCTTCTACCCAGTCATCGTTTTTGTGGCATGCGGCCATGTCCGCGCCGCAGTCAAGGACCGCGCCCCGCTTGGCCGCGTCCCCCACCACACCAATGACTTGCCCGGCGCCCAGCGCCCGGGCAATCTGGATCAAAGATGCGCCCACGCCGCCGGACGCCGCGTAGATCATCACGGTTTCGCCCTTTTCAAGCCGCGCGACCAGGTTAAGCAGCATGTAGGCGGTGAAGCCGACGAGCGGGCAGGCCGCGGCCTGTTCAAAGCAGATCGCGTCCGGCACGGCAAACGCCAGCGCCTGGTCGGCGAGCACGTATTGGCAATAGCTGCCCGAGTGCGGAAACGCGATCACGCGCTGACCGATCCGAAGCGCGCGAACCCCCGCGCCCACTTCCTCAATCACGCCCATCGCGTCGAGCCCCGGCACGACCGGGAACGATGCGCCCGCCGCGTGATAGGCGCCCTTGCGCGTCTGGATGTCCGCGAAATTGACACTTGCGCCCATGACGCGCACGAGCACCTGTCCATCTCCCGGCGCCGGACGCGGCAGGTCGAGCTCCCGGAGCACTTCGGGCCCGCCGTGTTCCGTTAAACCGATGGCCCTCATGGATGCGCCTCCTTGCAGATGAGCTTTGGCAGCGTCGATCCCGCGTATGGCATGACCAATACCTGGGACGCCGGGCCCAACTTCCGGATCGCCGCGTCCAGCGCGTCCTGAACGTTTGAAAAGGGCGTCAGGAAGATACGCTTCACAAACTCCGGCTCCATATCCGACACCAAGTAGACGTCCGCCCGCTCAAGCACCATGGCGATGGCCGCCGCCTTGTGCCCGCCGAGCCTAAAATCCTTTTTGATGCGTTCGATGAGGTCCGAAGGCTTTTCGGCATCAATGAGCCACTGTTCAAATGTCTCCTCCCCCAAGCCCTCGCCGCACGCGCCCACCAAAATGATCACGCCGCCGTCCCTGACCGCGTGCTTGGCGTTGTCCAGCGCCTTTTGCGTCTGGTACAGGTTAAGGTCCTTGGGCGATCCGCCCTGCGACGCGATCACGATGTCCGCGCGGCGCTCGATCGCAACGGCATAGATCTTGTCAAGGAACCGGCAGCCCGCCCGATGCGCCTCAACCGCATGGCCCGCCACCGCGTTTATGATTTGTTTGTGTTCATCTAACACAACATTCACGATAAAGTCAATGGGACAAAATTTGCCAACCTCTTCGATGTCCTGCCTGAGCGGATTGTGATCAAGTTCGCCGGCCACCGCGCCCGGCTCGATCATGCGCCTGTGGTTGGCCTGAATGGTGTCGCGGGTCGCCACGCCCGGCATGATCGCCTTGGCGCCGCCGGAGTAACCGGCAAAATAATGGTACTCAATGTTGCCCAGGCACACGCGCCGGTCGGCTTCGGCCACCGCGCGGGTGATGTCGATCGGCGTGCCTCGGCTTGTCTCGCCCAACCGCACGCAATCGTTCACGTCGCCGTCGATCAGACGCACTTCGTTGTAAGCGCGCTCGCCCGCAAGTTTCCTCTTCTCCCAATCGGTCTGAACGCGGTGGCTGCCCAGGGCAAACACCACGGTGATGTCTTGCGCTTTCACGCCCGCCAGGTACAGCTCGTCAAGCACAGAGGGCAAAATCAGGCTCGACGGCACCGGGCGTGTGATGTCGCTGGTCACAATCGCAATCTTCTCGCCGGGCTTGACCAAGTCGCGCAAGCGTCCGGTTCCAATTGGGTTTTGAAGCGCCCGTTTGACCTCGGCCTCGCCGGTGAGGCTGGCCTCGACCGCGTTTGGCGCAAGCACGCCAAGCAGGTTTTCGTCCCCGACCGTAAGCGGCTGAGGCCGCTTGCCGTAACCGATTGTCAACCGCATGGGAACGCCCCCTTCTCCCTTTATCGCAGCGGCAGTGTGGAGCCGTGCCGAAGCGCCTTGACCACCGGCAACTCCTCGCCCGTCAGGAACCGGATCAGCGCGCCGCCGCCCGTGCACACGTAGCCGAGCTTGTCGGCCACGCGGTACTTCCCTGCGGCGGCGACGCTGTCGCCGCCGCCGACCACGGTGTACGCGTCCGTTTGGGCCAGCGCTTCCCAGATCACCCTGGTGCCGTGTTCGGTTTCGCCCTGCTCAAATACGCCCATCGGGCCGTTGACGAACACCGTCTTGGCGCTCATGATGACGTCCTTGTACTTGCCAGCCGTCTTCGAACCGATATCAAGCGCGCACGCATCCTCCGGAACACGTCCGATGTCTTTTTCCGTGCGCCTGCCGTCAACCAGGTACGCCAGGTCCTCGGGCAGCGCGATCTTGTCCTTGTAGCGCTCGTACACCGGCTTGCACTTTTCGATGTACTCGCCATAGTTGTTGTCGAGGATGTGCTTGACCGTGGGCCGTCCAACCTCGATGCCCTGGGACGCGAGGATGATCTCGCCCACAAGTCCCCCGGTCAGTACCTGATCGGCCGCACCGCTGGTCAGCACCGTTTCCATCATCAAGAAGGCATCGGCCACCTTCGCCCCGCCGAGCACGAACACGCACGGGCGCTTGGGGCTGTCCATCAGTTCGCTGATCACGCAATACTCGCGCTCAAACAAACGCCCCATGGCGCTTGGCAGCACCTGTTCAAACCCGCACAGCGTCGGCTGGTCGCGGTGCGCCGCGGCAAACGCGTCGTTCACATACAGATCGGCTAGCGGCGCGAGCTTGCGCACCACTTCGGTCTCGGCTTGCTGTTCGTGGGTCAGCTTCAGCTTTTGTTCAAAAAGCGTCTGCTCCTCGGAGCAGAAGCGCACGTTGTCGAGCAGCAGCACGTCGCCGTCCCGCATCCCGGCAATCGCGCGGCGCGCGGTCGGGCCGCACACATCTTCCACCCAGGTCACCTCGCGCCCGAGAAGCTCGGTCAACACGCGGGCGTGCGGGCGGGTGCAATAAAAGTTCTTGTACTCAATGTCACTGCCCTGATGCGCCAGCACCACCAACTTCGCGCCCTTGTCCGAGAGCTCCCTAAGGGTGGGCACGCAGGCCTCGATCCGGTGAACCGATTTAAGGGTGTCATGCTCACGGTCCACCGGCTGGTTGATGTCCACCCGGCATAAAACGGTCTTGCCCCGAACATCCACTTCGTCCAGGGTACGAATGCCAAAGCGCATAGCTTCTACCTCCAAACGCCGATTCATGGATCCCGCGCCGCGTTGGGCAGGCAACGTCCCTCCGCGGCGCGGCGCGCCCGACCGGTCAGCGCTTTTTGAACTTGCCGATGTCAAGATATTGGTTGGTGGCCGCGGTGCCTTCTTCGCGCGTGAGCTGCATCTTCATAGCCGCGCGCACGGCGTCGATGGTCTCGGGAATGGTCACCGATTCCTGCGGGATGTTGATCGCATACATGATGTCCTCGCCGCTTTCGACGATGCTGTCGCGCCACAGGCCGATCTCATACATGTCGCCGCGGGGATTGCCGAGGTCGCGCGCGTACTTAAACAGACTCGCGTTGCCCATGAATCCTTCGTCAATTGACACCACGCGGATGCGCGGATGGGCCTCGAACACTTCAAGGGCCATTTCACGCGTGATCTTCTTGCCGCCCTTGGCGCTGGCGAGCACGGTGATGATGTGGCCGTGCGTCACGGGCGTATGAACCAGAATGCCGGTCGCCTCAACTTCGGGCATGATGGTCATCAGGTCTACCGCCTGGTGCGAAGGCGCTTTGTCCATCTGCAGCGCGTTGGTCAGCCCGCGATGATAGTCGCCCGGGTCGGCTACGCGGCGGATGATGGTGATGGCCACCTTCTCAAGCGGGATCACGCGGTTGAGCGCGTCAACCGAGCGGATGAGGCCGGTGGTGTTGCAACTCGTCAATTTCAGGTAATCGACGCCCACGCCCTTTTCGTAATTGGCGTAGCCATGAAAGAACACGTCCGCGACCGAGTTTTTTTCGCCGCCCTGGAAGATCGCCTTGACGCCCGCCTTTTCGTAGAGCACCTTGTTCTTCGCGCCCACACCGCCCGGCGAGCTGTCGAGCATGACGTCCACCTTTGAGATCAGGTCCGCGAACGTGCCCGCCACCGGGATTCCCAGATCGTCGAAAGCCTTTTTGTCCGCGCCCTCAACCAGGTACAGGTCGTAGGGCATGCCCTTTTCGCAAAGCGCCCTTACGCCAAGCCCCGGCGCCAGATCCGCCACGCCCACCAGTTCCATATCGCCCTGCAGCGCAACGCCGTCCGCCAACCGCTGGCCAATCGTGCCGTATCCCGCTACGCCCACTTTGATCTTCGCCATCGTCCAACCCTCCGTTTTTTGTAATCTATAGATCGGGTCCTTTACTTCAGCAGGCCCTTCTCAACAAGCACGTCCCGAATCTGCTGAACACCGCTCTCAAGGCTCGTAAGCACCGGCTTGGTCACGCCGCGCTCCTTGATCAGCGGAATCAGCGCGTACATGCTGCCCTGGGCCAGCACGATCACATCGTTGGTTTCGGCCGCCTTCACCACGCGGTCAATCACCATTTCATTGTGCTTCGCCCTGTCGCCGGTCTTGAGCAGGAAGTCATACGCCCCATCGACAAAGCACCGTTCAACTTCCACATCTTTGCCAATCTTCTTAGCCTCCGTCTCGACCAGGCGGCTCGAAGGCTCAACCGTCGATATCGCCGTGGCAATCACCGCGATCCGGCTTCCGAGTTCCGCCGCCTGTTTCGCCATCGGACGGTCAATTTTCAGGATCGGCATATCGACGAGCTTCTGGCATACGTCCGATGCCTCGCCCACCGAAGAACACTGGTTGAGCGCACACGCACAGCCCAACGCCTTGAGGTTCGTGTAGTAATCGCACATGCGGCTGATCAGCTCAGGCGTCACGCCCTTGTTCTTAAGCGCCTCTTGCAGCAAGCTGTCGTCGATGATGTTGATCATCTCTACTTCCGGCACGTACTTGCGAAACTGGGCCTTGATGTCCTCCACTGAGTACAGAAACGTGTGTACTACCCCAACCCTGATCTTCTCCACTTCTGACTTCCTCCTTTTTCACCCGTGGGCGAACATCCTTCCACCACATAACACATAGCACGTAGCATGCTACATATCCGCTGGGCTACCATGTTCTTCCCGCCTCTTCCTGTCATGGCAATAGTATGTAGCATTCTAGAAAAAAACTCAAGTGTCAATATTCAACAACGTTTTGACTTTATTTTTGGCACAATTGGGCTTGTGTTGTCCTGTTCGGTTTGATATTCCTTAATGTTTCATTTCCTTCTTGGCCATTTAATCCTTTTTTATCATCTGTTTTTTCTCAGCCCCCCGTCTATGTAACCATTTTTACGCCACCCTCCATGTTATGACTTGACATATCAGCATTTTTTCGCTATCCTTGCTAGTGAACGACGAAATGTTCATAAGTATTATTCTACAGTTAAGGTGGGGTTCGATTGCATTTGTTACAAACATCACAATGATGCGCGTATGCGATGTCCATCCACAGGCCATATTGAGGAAATTACTGTTCTCGAGGGGGATTATCCATGATCGTCAAAGAAACCTTGCACAGCCAGGCTTACCGCCACATCAAAAACGGCATCCTCAACGGCGATTTTAAGCACAACTGCATCTATTCTGAGCAGTTCTTTGCCGATTACCTGAACATCTCCCGTACGCCGGTCCGCGAGGCGCTGCTGCGCCTCAAGCGCGAACAGTATGTGGACATCTTTCCCAACCGGGGCATTATGCTCAAGTCGGTAGACGCCGCCAGCATCATCTCGGTATCGGAACTGCGCACCGCGATTGAGGGCTATTGCGCCGCCTACCTGGCCGAGCACGTCATGACGCCTGAAGGTCAAGAACGCCTGCGCATTTGCGAGGACATTTGCCGTCAGGAAGAAGAACTGCTCGCCAGCGCCACCCACGACCCTTCGACCGATGACATCCACTTCATCGAACTAGACCTCAAGTTTCACCGGACCATCAACGACACGCCCGGCAACGTGCGCTTCCTGGAAATCATGTCGGAGATTCACTCCTACATCAACCTGCTGGGCGTGTCCGTCATCAAGCAGGAAAACCGCAAGCGCGAGAGCATCGACGAGAACTACATCATTTTGCAGGCCATCCGCCAGGGCGACGCGGACGCCGCCTACCACGCGGCGCGCTATCATATCGACCAAATCAAACGGCGGCTGCTCGAAAACGGATTGCCGGACGACGAAATAATACCGGACGGCGCCCTGCGGATGGTGGAAGACGCCCGCTCCGGCATGTTTTTCTGACAAGTTCTCCGGGCTTCGCTACGGCTCATTTGGGGAACATTGTATAGTAGGCTGGGTCTTGATCCCAAAATAGCGAATAAATTCAGGCGCAGTTTTTCATGCGCCTTTTCTATTGCTTTTCTGTGTAGTATGCTACATACTATCATTGAAGTCGCGCATTGCCGCTCAGGTTTATGGCGACTGACCCGCGTTTTGATCACAAGCACATGTGGGAGGCGGATTACAATGGCAACCAGGCTGTCGGGGAAACCCGTTGCGGAGGCAATCAACGCCGGTATGATGGCGGACATACAAGCCCTCAAGGCACGCGGCATAGCGCCCACGCTTGCGATCGTTCGCGTCGGAGAGCGCGGTGAAGATGTGTCCTACGAGCGCGGCGCGATGAAGCGCTGCGAAATGGTCGGGGTGGGCGTGGAGTGCTTTGCGCTAAACGCGGGCGCGAGCCAGCAACAATTGCTTGACGTGCTTGAAAACATCAACCGCAATGACAAAATACACGGCGTGCTGCTCTTTAGGCCCTTGCCCAAGCACATGGATGAACACATGGTTTGCCAGGCGATCGCGAGCGAAAAGGACGTCGATGGCGTAACCGATCAATCGCTAGCGGGCGTATTCGCGGGGCGCGAACAGGGATTCCCTCCGGGCACGCCGGCCGCGTGCCTCGCGATACTCGATCACTACGGCATTGAACCCTCAGGAAAGCGCGTGGCGGTGGTGGGGCGTTCCCTGGTGGTGGGGCGGCCGGTTTCCATGATGCTGGTTTCACGCAGCGCAACCGTCACCATTTGCCATACCAAGACCCCGGATCTGCCTGCGGTATGCCGCCGGGCGGACATCCTGATCGTTGCGGCGGGGCGGCCAAACGTCGTGGACCACCGCTACCTCTCTCCCGGTCAGGTGGTGATCGACGTCGGCGTCAATGTGCTTGAGAGCGGAGCGCTTTCGGGCGACGTGGATTACGAACGCGCCGACAGCATCGTGGAGGCGATCACACCGGTTCCCGGAGGCGTCGGCATGGTGACGACCAGCGTCCTGGTACAGCATGTGGTCGAGGCGGCCAAGAGGGCATACCCATGAACCTGTTTTCTCCCGAGGAAACCGTGGCCAACTACGCGCACACCGGCGCGGTCAAGGCGCGCATGCCGCTTGGCAAGACGCTGGCCCTGTCGATCCTCGCGGGCTTGATCATCGCCTTTGGCGGCGCGGCGACCAGTACCGTTTCGCACGCGCTGGCCAATCAGTCGCTGATCCGCCTGGCATCGGGCCTCTTATTTCCGTTCGGGCTGTGCATGGTGGTTGCCGTTGGCGCGGAACTGTTCACCGGCAACTGCCTGATTTCCATTTCCGTGCTGTCGGGCGAAGCGCGGGTTCGTGAGATGGCGCGCGACCTTGGCATGGTGTACCTCGGCAATTTCTTGGGCGCGGTGCTGCTCGCGGCCGGTTTGAGCTTCTCGGGTCAATTTGATTGTTCTTCAGGCGGACTTGCGGTCTATACGGTGAAGCTGGCCGCCGCCAAGTGCGCTCTGCCGTTTTTTAGCGCCCTGACATCCGGATTTTTCTGCAACATCCTGGTGTGCCTGGGGGTGCTCATGGCCTTGAGCGCGAAGGATACGGCCGGGCGGCTGATGGGCGCGTACATCCCGGTCGCCTTCTTTGTGATGTGCGGATTTGAGCACTCAATCGCCAATATGTACTACATACCGGCGGGCCTATTCGCGCTGGCCAACCCAATATATGCGCAAAAAGCGCTCGAGGCGGGCATTGATGTTTCAAATCTGACCTGGCCCGGCTTCGCCCTGTGCAATCTTGTGCCCGTCACCATCGGCAACCTGATCGGCGGCATGGGCTTGGGCGCGCTGATGTACGGCGCGCGCCTTCGGAAAAAAGCGTAAAGCCAATGCATTGACACCAACGGACAGAGGGTCGGCGCCGTCACCTCTGTCCGTTGAATCCCGCTTTGTTTTTTATTCCACAGATCCGTCTCCGGCGTCACAAAACCCCGCGCTTACTTGACGGTTACCGTGAACTTGGCCTTGACCTTGCTGCCCGGCTTGTGAAGCACCGTGATGACCGCCTTGCCCTTTGAAACCGCCGTCACCAGGCCGTTTTCGCTGACTTCGGCCACAAGCGGCTTGCTTGAGACAAAGGTGGGCGTGAAACCTTCGACCTGCGGCACGCTGACGGGCGAGAGCTGATAGGCTTCCCCGACCACGAGCGTCGCCTTCTTCGCCCCCAGCAGAATCTTCCTGACGCTGCTGCCGACTTCGACCGTCACCTTCGCCGTCTTGCCGCTGGCGCTCGTGACGGTGATCGTGGCCTTGCCGTCCGAAATGCCCTTCACGCGGCCTTGGTCGTCCACCTGGGCGACCTTCTTGTTGCCGCTCTGGTAGAACACTTCCCGGTCGAGCGCCCCCGCAGGCTTTACCACGGGCGCGAGGCTCGCCTCGCCGCCCACCCCGATCACGAGCGTCTTTGTTCCCGCCTTGACGCTTGTCACCAGTTCGCCGGCCTTGCGTACCGCGAGCGCAACCGTGATCCGGTCGCCCGCCGCGACCGCCTTGCCCAGGAACTCGCCGCCCTGCTTGACACTTTCAACGTCGAAGTACAGTTCGGTCTCGCCGAAGGCGCGGGCGGTCAGCTTGCCGTTGGCGACCGTCGCGACATTTTCGTCCTTGACCGTCCAGACGCCCGCCGCACCGCCCGGCGTGCCGAGCTTTTGGCTCTTGCCCTTTGCCATTGCGATCTTGCCCCGGCTGAGCGCCTCGCCCGCCTGGGCGGTCTCCACGCGCACCTTGCACAGCGCCGTGTACCCGCCGTACTGGCTCTTGGCCACGATGACGGTTTCGCCCGTGCCGACCGCGCTCACCTTGCCGTCTTCATCGACCGTCGCCACCGCTTCGTCCACGCTCGACCAGGTGACGGCGGACGCCGCGTTGTAAGGCTGGAGCTTGGCGGTCAGCTTTTCCCCCTCGCCTTTGACAAGCGTGAGCGCCGTCTTATTGAGCTCAATCCCGGTGGGGTCAACGCCTTCCTTGACCGTGAGCGGCACTTCGCCCGATTCCGCGCCGCCGTAGTTCACCTTGAGCTTGTACGCGCCCGGCTTGGCCGCCGTAAGGATGTTGGACCTGACCGACACCTCATCGCAGTTGCCGCCCACGACCGCCCACTTCAAGTCGTAATTGCGGCGCTCAACGACGCTGCCCGCCTTGTCCCGGATCACGATCTCGGGGCCTTCGTCGCGCAGGTCCACTTCGCCGTTCAACTCCGCGACCACCTCGCTCAAAACCTCGACCGTGCCGTCAAAGCCCGTCATTTCCTGCGCGATTTCAAATTCCACCCGCGTGTCGTTGGTCACATTGTCCGCTCCGTACTGGGGTGTGTCACCCTCGGGGTCGGGGTAGTAGGGCAGGTTTTTGAGGTCGGGGCGGTACTCCAGGAACACCTTGCCCGCCTTGCTCCCGGTTTTGAGCAGCGCGCCGCCGTCCGGCGTGTAGGAAAGCGCGGCCAGTTCGCTTTGGGCCTCCGCCCCCTGTTCGTCCACGATGACCCACTTGCCGTGCCTTAAATCGTCAAACCCGCAATACTCCACTTTTCCCTGCTGATCGTCGGCGTCATAGGCCAGGATGGTTAGGTTGGCCGACACGTCGAACTGGGCATCGACCGGAACCTTGAAGCTCCTGCCGCCCTTGACCGATAGCGAACCCAGCGGCGACATCGGCACCGGTTCGTTGATCCTGATGCCCATGTTCATGCCGCCAAAGCTCAGCGTACCGCCGGTGATCGAGTACGGCAGATAGGTCGCGCTGTTGATAAAATAGTAGTTGTCAAACGTGTACGAAGACATCTTCTTCCAATCGATCGAGTTGTAGCCGTTGTTGTGGGAATCCTCGTACCCGTCCTGGTCGCGGTGGCTAAAGCGGTTGGTCAGGTTTTGCGGCGCGTATCCGTTCGCCGTATCGGTCTTGCTGCCCCATACCGCGAGCACCGGCGAGCTCTCCCGGTCAAAGATTGCGAACTGCGCCGCCTTAAAGGTGATCGCCACCGGGAAATCGTGCCCCAGGGTAACCTGCGCGTCCGAACCCAGCAACTCCACCAGGCGCTTTGAGTGCGGCTTGATCGGAATGTCCGACACCGTCTGGGAATAGGTGACCGAATTCGACTTGGTGCCGCTGGTCCCGTTTGTCGTCGAATTGAGTTCGCTGTAGTTGTATTCATACTTGGCCGTGACGGTTTGCTCCACCGACTTGATGATCGGAAACTTGAACTTCATCTGTATATCGACGCCGGCCTTGTGCGCCTTGGTCGTCGATACGGTCTGCGTGATGGTGTTGGTGACGCTCTGCGCAAACGTATGCTGAAGGTTCGCGCTGCCCTTCATCACGTCGCTCGACGAATTGAACACCCATTGCTTGGCCACCGCCGAGGGCAGGCCGGTGTCCACCTTGACGCCCCGCTTCCCGTTGGCCTTGTTGATGTCGGTCTCATCCCCCGCCCCGGTGTCGGCGTTTTTTTCATCCTCCATGTAGCCGAAGTTGAAATCGTAGAACAATGTGCCGTATCCCAGTACGGCCGTGCCGCTTACCCCATATACGTTGAGGCTGAAAAACGACGGCCCGCCAAAACCCAGCGTCTTGATGGCGTCAAGTTCCTTGAACGAGTCCGCGTTCAGGCTCGAATCCACATTGTCGTGGATGACGCTTGCAAACTTCTGCCGGATCGCCTTTGCCGCCTGCTC
Organism: Eubacteriales bacterium; assembly: GCA_031551775.1. Lineage (GTDB taxonomy): Bacteria > Bacillota > Clostridia > Christensenellales > Aristaeellaceae > Anaerozeibacter. The sequence continues at coordinate 20,562 of JAVBND010000019.1, forward strand.
GCTGCCGGTACTCTCGACAAAGTACTTCCCTCTGAAGCAGTTTGACGCATTGTTCAACTTCTCAAATGCATCGTATAGCGTCTTCCCGCCCATCCGGTTCGGCACGGCATAGCCCACCGCGTTTCTCAAAAAAATGTCCCATGAATCCGCAAGGCTGATGTCGTAACCGTGCGCCTTCTTCGTCTTGTCCGAAAACGCCGCGCGCAGAAAGTTGCTCGTATCCTTTGTGTCGGGGCGCGTCGTTTTGCCTTCGTAGATGTCGAAGTAATGATAGACCACGCCGAAACTGTCCTCGATGTCCACGATCCGCTTGCTGCCGTCGCCGAAGATTTGAATGTCCTTGGCCGACGCAACCCCCGAGAGCGCCAGCAGCAGCATCAAGACCAGTGCCAGTACCTTTTTCATTGTCGCTTTCCTCCTGCATTTGTTCTGCCCATGCGCAAACCCGTGCGGTTTCTTTCTTGGAAAACTTTAGCACGTTCAGTGTAACAAAAGCGTAACTCCGGACAGTGTGTTGGGGCTTCATTTCCGCTTCCCTGGCCGCGCTTGCCGCATGCGTCCGTCTTTCGCGCTCATAGGATTCCAGAGGATCGCATAGGGTTAAGCATGTCAATAGGCCAAGGAGGGGTGCGCATGGAATTGTCGCTAAACCGGCAAACCATTGAGGTTGAAAAGTTGATCGGCGAAAACCGGATGCAAATTCAGGTGACAGCGGAGACGGCGACGCCGGGCGCCGGACGTGAAGCGATCGATGTACTGATGGAGGAAGCCAACGCCTCAATTGACTCGGCGCAGCCGCAGACCGACCGCGTGGTGATGGACGGAACCGTGGTATGCCAAGCGGTCTACCGTCAGGGAGAGGGCGCGGCACGCGCCGTGGCGGTTCCGGTCAAGTTCAGCGAAGCGATGGACCTGACCGGCGTCTCCCCCCAATCCATTGTGCGCTCGGACGCGGTGGTCGAGGATGTTCAGGCAAATTATGACAACGGTCGGATGCGCTTCAGCGTCGTGCTGGGACTGACCGTGCAGGCGCTCGAGCTTGAGCCGGTAGAGGTGATCACCCAGATCGGCGGGGCGGACGCGCTGGAAGCGAATTTTATGGAACTGTGTTCGAGCAAGCTGGCGGCGGAGTCTTCCGCAGACGCTCTGGTGCGCGAAGAGGTCGCGCTGCCCGCCCAACTCGACGCGCGGGTTTCACTGATGGACTGGGCGCAAGCGCGGCTTGCGCATGTGGAGAGCGACCTGGGCGGTGTGCGCGTGCAGGGCGAAATTCAGGCCGAGGCGTTGATCGGCACCGGCGTGCCCTCAAGGCCCATCGCGCTGGTCAAGGTGGTCATGCCCTTTGAGCAATTGGTGGAACTGCCCGAATGGCTGAGCGACAATGTCACCTGTGATGCCACGGTCAAGCGCCTCCTCACCGAAGTCGCGCCCGGCGACGAGGACGGCGAGGCCGTGCTGAAGCTTGAAGCGCAGGCGCTTGTCAATGTGCGCGCCGACGCGCAAGATTGCGCCACGGCGCTCAGCGACGCCTACGCAACCGGACCCATGTCGGTCAACTGCACCCAACAGACCGTAACCGTCGCGACCGGCAATGAATCCATCAATTGCCCCGAATCCTTCCGGGGCACGCTGCTGCTGCCCGACGGCGCGAACGCGGTTGGCACGGTGCTCGCTACGCGCGTGCGGCCCGTCATCAGTCAGTGGGCCGCGCAAAACGGATCGACCGTGGTCGAAGGTGCACTCGATGTCAAGGCGCTGTACCTACCGAACGGATCGGAACAGGTAACCTCCGTGCGCGGGGAACTGCCCTTTTCGATCAAAGCGCCGGGCGAATGGCCGGAAGACGCGTGGGTGCGCATTTCGGCAACCGGCGCGGACGCGGCGGCGCTCATGAGCGACCGGCTCGAAATCCGCGCGACGCTCACGCTCACAGGGTTTTACCGCAATATCGCGCCGGTGACCATCGCGACTGAAGCCGCAGCTCACGAGGCCGCCGCGCGCCCGTCCGGCATGGTCATCCATTGGCCGGGCGAAGGCGAGAGCCAGTGGAGCCTGGGCAAGCGCTACGCGCTCAGGCAAAGCGCCGTAGCCGCCTATACGGGCGGCGAAGCAATCAAACCGGGCGAAGCGATCGTGCTGATGCGGTGATGCCCGAAAATCGAGAGACGCCCTGCCCCCCCGGCGCGTTTGACGCGCGTGGGGGGCTTTTCATCGATACATTAAATGGTTACAATGTAACTATTTATGTAAAATTTCTGTTTTCATGTAATCATCTAGCTTAACGTACTTGAAATATTATAAATGCCGTTATATAATGATGGGCAAACGCTACACTTGTCGAACAACGGGGGAGGCTTGCTCATATGTCGATCATGCGTAGGATAGGCGCGCTGTGCACCATAGCGTTGTTGGTCTTGAGCATGCCGGCGTGTGCCGCTCAAGCGACAGTTGAAGCCGGACAGCAACCTCACCGCCAGGATTTCCGGGATGCGCCGGGCGTTTCACAAGAGGAAATTGAAGCCATCGAGCGCCTTAGCCGGAAATACACCAGTTTCACATACGGCATGCTCGAATCCGCCGAAACCTTCATACGTTCCGATGGTCAGTACGGCGGGTATTCGACGCTGTTCTGCGCTTGGCTCAGCGAGCTTTTCGGCATACGCTTTGCGCCCAAAATCTATACCTGGGCGGAACTTGCAACTTTATTTGACGCTGGGGAAATTGATTTCACCGGGGAACTTACCGCCACGGACGAACTGCGCGGGAAATACTTCATGACCAACGCCTTTACCGAGAGCGTGGTGAAGGCATTTCGCTTGGAGGGCAGCGAGCCGCTCATGGACATTGCCCGTTCCCGCACGCTCAGGTTTGTCTTCTTGGATGGATCACCCGTCGAAGGCTTGGTCGTTTCCGCTTCCCCCTATCCGCTTGAAACAGTGCTGACCGATAGCGTGAGCGCCGCCATACACATGGTTCAAACAGGTCAGGTTGACGCGTATTGCGCCGATGAGCACAACATCATGATGCCTCCGGCCGGCATTGTCTCTGAGGACTTGTTGCCCGCCGTTTACTTGCCCATCTCATTTTCAGCCTCCAGGGAGGAACTCGCGCCCATCGTCAGTGTGCTTGACAAATGCCTGCAAAGCGGCAGTTTCAGCCAACTGGCCGCTTTGCATGTTCAGGGCGACCAGGAATACCTGCGCCACCGTTTCTTCCCCAGCCTCACGCCCGCCGAGCGGAGCTACCTCTCGCTTCACGGCGCAAACGGCGCGCCCATAAGCGTCATCGCGTCTCCCGATGCGTATCCCGCCAGCTTTTTCAATCGCGCGGAAAACGAGTGGCAAGGCATTGCCTTTGACCTTCTCAAGGAAATAAGCCTTTTGAGCGACCTTGAATTCTCAGTCATCAACGATCCTGACGAGGATTGGCAAAGCTACCTGGTCGCTATCGATTTGAGCGATGCCGCCATGTTGAGCGAATTGGTCCATACAGACGAGCGCAAGGACCATTATCTGTGGACCGATGAGCCTTACGCGCGCGATCATTTTGCGCTGTTGTCGCTTTCCAGGCATGAAGATGTGACGCTAAACCAACTTCTGTACTCGCGCGTGGGCCTCATTGAAAACACGGTTTACGCTGAAATGTTCAGAAAGTGGTTCCCGGATCACATGAATACTGCCCAATACCAAACATCCGACGATGGGTTTGCCGCGCTGGAAAAAGGCGAGATCGATCTTTTGATGGGGTCGAGCAACATGCTGCTGGCGGCGACCAACTACCATGAAATGGTCGGTTACAAGGCCAACATGGTCTTTGACCGCACCTGCGAATCTTCGTTCGCTTTTTTCCGCAATCAAAACGAACTGTCCTCGATCATGAGCAAGGCACAAAAGCTGATCGATACCGGCGCCATTGCCGACCGCTGGACGCGCAGGGTTTTCGACTACCGAGGGAAACTCGCGCGCGGGCAGGTTCCCTACCTGTTCGGCCTCACCGCGCTGCTTTTTACAATCATGGGGCTTTTGATCGTGCTCGCCCAGCGCAACCAGGCGATGAAGCGCAAGCTCGAGGTGACGGTTCAAGAGCGCACCGCCGAACTGGTGGTGGCGTCCGAAGCCAAGAGCAGTTTCCTCTCCCGCATGAGCCACGAAATCCGAACGCCGCTCAACGCCATTACGGGCATGGCGCAAATTGCGAAGGAAATTGTTCAAGAGGATTGCCCGCCCGCGCTTAAGCCCATCAACGAACTGCTCACTGCGTCCTCTCACCTGCTCGGCATTCTAAACGACGTGCTCGACATGAGCAAGATTGAATCGGGTAAATTTGAACTGGCAAGCGAAGATTTCCCCCTTAGCGGCGCCATAAACGACGCGATCAGCATCATCAGGCCCCGCTGCTTGGAGAAAGGGCTGCGGCTGACCGTCGATATCGACCCGCGCGCCGACACCGTGACCGTGGGCGACCGCCTGCGGCTTAAGCAAGTGCTCATCAACCTGCTGGGCAACGCGGTGAAGTTCACCCATTCAGGGGGACGCGTTGGGATTGTCGTGAAGGCCATTGAGGACAATATCCGCAGCATCATGCTGACCTTTGAGGTTATCGACACCGGCATCGGGATGTCTAAGGAGCAGACCGACAGGCTTTTCCTCGCCTTCGAACAGGCCGACAGCAGCATCTCCGCGCGCTACGGCGGCACGGGATTGGGACTGGCGATCAGCCAAAACCTGGTCCACTTGATGGGCGGGGAAATTACCGTGTCGAGTGAAAAGGACATGGGCTCCACGTTCCGGTTTACCGTTCGTTTTGAGAAAGGCTCCGGCAACCTCCACCTTCCCGCCAAGGAAGATGAAGAAGCGCCCGACCTGTCCGGCAAGCGCATTATGGTCGTCGAGGACATCGAGGTCAATCGCGTCGTGCTCGCGGAACTTTTGCGCAAGACCCATGTTGACATCGAAGAAGCGTCCGACGGCGCTCAGGCGGTCGAACTTTTCGGGCAATCTCCGGTTAAACACTTCGACCTGATCTTCATGGACATCATGATGCCCGAGATGGACGGCTACGAAGCCACGCGCGCCATCCGCGCGCTCAATCGCGCGGACGCGAAGACCGTGCCCATCATCGCCATGACCGCCAACGCCTACCGCGAAGATGTGGGGCGCGCGCTCAATGCCGGGATGAACGGGCATCTGGCAAAGCCCATCGACATCGACGAAGTGATGCGCGCGCTCAGGCAACAATTAAAGGACAATTGATAGCCGCGCGCGGCCGTGTATGCTATACTGATCCCATCTCGGAGGTGTGGCATGAGGACGATTGAGCGCGCGTATGCCAAGATCAATTGGTCGCTGGATGTGTTGGGCAAGCGCGAGGACGGCTATCATGAGCTTGATATGCTGATCACAACCATCGCGCTATCGGACGAACTCAGTTTTGAAAGCGCGGATGATTTGACGCTCGCGGTCAATGGTCGATCGGTCCCCAGGGACGGGCGCAACCTGGTGATCCGCGCGGCGGAAGCGCTGATCGAGCACACCGGCAAGCGGCGCGGCGCGCACATTTTACTGAACAAACGCATCCCCATAAGAGCGGGCCTCGGCGGCGGCAGCGCGGACTGCGCCGCCACTTTGCGCGCGCTCAACCGGCTGTGGCGGCTGAACATGCCGCTTCGGGATCTGACCCGGATCGGGGCCCGGCTCGGCAGTGACGTGCCGGTCCTGATGGGCACGGGACTCACGCGCGTGCGCGGCGTGGGCGACAGGTTGCTCAGGCTCCAATCCATAAAACGCGTGCCGCTGGTGCTGCTCCACCCAAGCATGGGCCTTTCGACGCCGAGCGTCTTTGGCCAATGGGATCAAATGGCGCGCGCTCCCTTGGGCATCGACACAGACGCGGCGCAGGCGGCGCTCGTCAAAGGCGATATGGCTTCCTTTTACGCCCTGAGCGGCAACGCGCTGGAGGAAAGCGCCATTCACCTGTGCGGTGACGTGCGAACCGCGCGCGAGGCGCTCATCGCGGCAGGCGCGCGCTTTGCCCAGATGTCGGGCAGCGGTTCGGCGGTCTACGGCGCGTTTGACGATTGGGAAAAAGCAAAACAAGCCAAGGCCCAACTTGGCTGGCGCGCGATCCTGACCAGCACATATCCATGAAATTAATGGGACAACCCGTATAATTTTAAGCCAACTGACCGAGCCTAAAGCCATCTCAATAATTGGAGGAGACGGCATGGAGGCTCGGTTTTTTCCGGACATGGTGCGCCTGCACGTCATTGCCGCAAGCGATGAAGCGGAGGCGCAGCGAATCAAACTGTCGGTGGTAAGCGCCATTCGGCGCAAAGCCGCGCGCATCTCCAGCCGCGCGGGGAGCGCCGGCGAGGCATTTGCGCGCCTGACACTCAGCAAGGACAAGCTTGAGCGGGCGGCGCGCAAGGAGGTGCGCAGGCAGTGCTTCCAAGGCGACGTAAAAATAGAGACGGGCGTCTTCCCCTTCCCCGACCGCCAGTACGACGGCCTGCTGGTACCCGCAGGCGAATACCGCGCGGTGCGCGTGGTGCTGGGCGAAGGCGCGGGCCGCAACTGGTGGTGCGTCATCTACCCAAGCCTTTGCGCGGTGGAACAAACCTGCGCCCAGGCACTGATGGGCCCTGAAGCCGTGACGTTTTATTCGAGCATCGGCCGCTTCTTTGAAAACCTGATAAAGGGGGCAGGCCAATGAAGCGCGTCGTTGCATTGACATTTGCGCTCATGCTCGTCTTCCATAGCGTGTTGCCGGTTCAGGCGGCGGTTGTGCTCGACATCGGTTCGCGCGGCGAAAATGTGCGCAAGGTTCAGCAAAAGCTAATCTCCTGGGACTACATGGACGGCACCGCGGACGGCGTCTACGGCGCCGAAACCAAGAACGCGGTAAAGTCCTTCCAACGCAAGAACGGCCTAAACGCCGACGGACGCGTTGGGCCCGCGACGGCAGCCAAGATGGGCGTTACGCTGACCTCAAGCGGCAGTTCGTCTTCAGCCAAGGCGGCGTCCACATCCTCCGCATCCATTACCTCGAGCGACCACCGACTGCTCAGCAAGCTGGTTTACGCCGAGGCGCGCGGCGAACCGTACAAGGGCAAGGTCGCTGTGGCGGCGGTGGTGCTCAACCGCGTCAAAAGCTCGCAATTCCCCAACACCATCTCGGGCGTGATCTATCAGAAGGGCGCCTTCTCCTGCGTATCAAACGGCGCCATCAACAATTCGCCCGATTCCGATTCCATCCGCGCGGCGCGCGACGCCATGAACGGCTGGGACCCAACCGGCGGGTGCCTGTACTTCTACAACCCCAGCGGAACAAACGATAAATGGATTCGCACGCGCACCGTCAAGACCGTGATCGGCAACCACAAGTTTGCGGTATAGGAGGGCAAGCATGGCATTTTTACTGAGCGGCAACAAGCGCAATTTTACAGCGGCAATCGCCATACTGACCGTGCTGAGTCTGGTGCTGGTCGTCACCGGATTTGTGCTAAACCGGCGCGTCGCGGCATTGACCAACCAGGTCAACGCCAACTACCAAAAAGCGCTGTACGAGACCGGCGAACTGGTGAGCGGCGTGCAATTGAGCTTTGAAAAACTGCTGGTGTCAAGCTCAAGCGCGCATGTGCAAACGCTCCTGACCGACATCGCGCGCCAAGCAGACGGCGCGAGCGACAACCTGTCCATCCTGCCCCCGGGCGATGAAGCGCTCGAGGGCGCGGTCAAGTTTACCAATCAGGTCGGCGACTACGCGCGGGTGCTGACCGACCGGCTGGCGCATGGCGGTGAACTGACCGACAACGACAAAACGCAAATCACCGCACTTCACAAGAGCGCCGTGGCGCTCAACATGCAACTGGCCGATATGATCACGGCGCTGGAAAAGGGCGAATATGCCTTCAACATCGACCAGGCCGCCATTGATTCGCTGCCCAAGAAGACCCAGGAGGTCAACAAACCCATCGTGGAATACCCGACGCTCCTCTACGACGGCCCGTTCTCGGACGCGCGCGATACCGGCACCATCAAAGTCGCGGGCGCGCAGGTGAGCGCGAACCAGGCGGCGGAGAAGCTCAAGGAATTCATCGGGCCTGAGCGCGTGACCCAGTTGACGCAGACCGGCGAATCACACCTCCTGTCGGACTGTTACGACTTTGATGTACAAACCGAGTCCGGAACGCTCTCGGCCAGCGTCACCAAGGCGGGCGGACAGATCCTGTACATGCTGCCCAACAGCGATATTGTATCGCCCCGGCTTTCGATCGAAGAATCGATCGATAAAGGCGCGCAGTTCCTGCGCTCGCGCGGATACGGCGAGATGCAACTGAGCTACTGGCAACAGCAGGATGCAATCCTGACCGTCAACTTTGCCGCCATGCAGGACGGCGTCATCCTCTACCCCGACCTCATCAAGCTGCAAATCAACATGCAAAACGGCCTGGTGGTGGGCGTGGAATCGCTGAACTACCTGCGCAACCATACCTGGCGGCCGCTGAATACGCCTAAGGTCACCGAGGAAATGGCCATGGCAAAGCTCAACGACCAGCTGATCATCGACCGGATCCGCCGCTGCGTGATCCCGATCGACGCGGGCGAGGCGCAGTGCTGGGAGATTACGGCGCGCTTTGAAGGCGCCCAGCAGTACCTGATCTACATCGATGTAATGGACGGCCGCGAGCAGTCGATCCTGCAACTGGTCGAAGAAAACGGCGGATTGGCGGTGCAATAACGCGCCCCAAACAAGCATTCCGGGGCCATCACGCGCGGTCATCCGCGCGTGATGGCTTCGCATTCACACACAATGCGTTCCCGTGTTTTAAATCTCAAACTTGCCCTTCCAGGCAGGTTCGCCTTGTGTTTGCGCGCACCTCAAAAAGATTGTATTTCCCCGTGCGTTATACTATAATGGGGATGGGCAAAGAATACCGTTTCCGTGAAAGGGGTGGCGAATACATATGCAGGCAAAACAAAAAGCAATCACCGCCAGGAACCGCGCCTTGGGGGGAAAAGTGATGAGGAGCCTTGAGAAAAGGCGGTTTGCCGCATACTACGCCGACACTGCGGAAGAGGCGCAAAAGCTTGCGCTGTCCCTGATCCCGGAAGGGACGTCCGTGTCCTGGGGCGGTTCGGTCACGCTCGAGGAAATCGGGCTGCTTGACGCGGTGAAGCGCGGCAATTTCACGGTGATCGACCGCGACCGGGCGGGCAGCCCGGAAGAGCGGCATGCGCTCATGCGCGACGCTCTTACGTGCGATACGTTTTTAACCAGCTTCAACGCCCTAAGCGAAGACGGCATCGCGATCAATGTGGACGGCGTGGGCAACCGCGTAGCAGCCATCGCCTACGGTCCGAAAAGCGTCATCGCCGTCGTGGGCATGAACAAAGTGGTCAAAGGCGCGCAGGACGCCGTTTCGCGCGCGCGCAACTACGCCGCGCCGATCAACGTCATGCGCTGCTCGGCGAATCCCTTCTTCCCCGCCATGAAGACGCCCTGCATGCCGGAAGGCGCATGCGGCGATTGCAAGACGGAAGATTGCGCCTGTTCCTACATCGTCGAAACCCGGATGTGCAAGCCTAGCGGGCGAATCAAGATCATCCTCGTGGGAGAGGACCTGGGGTTTTAGCCCAAGGATAAACGGGCAACCGGCAAAGGCCCTGTTTTCAACCGGACGGTCGGCAGGGCCTGCGAAAAGGACCATATGAAAGCGTCAAACAGCAAGGAAGGAGGGTGTGCTTTTCACCCTCTATTTCGCCGCAAGCTGAGTCAGCATATCATGTATTTTGATGATCGTCTTCCAGTTTCTGCTCGTCATGGGTTGATTGAGCGTCCCCATTCTTGCCGCCAGTTTGGAATCCCGGATGCTTTGGTTTGTGAGCAGGTATACTTCCCGCCCGGCGCAGCAAAGCCGATCACCGCCCGCGTGGGGCGCGCTCAGTTGGGTGATGCTCCCCGCATCGGGCGCCTCTTTCATAAAGTAAACGTAGAGGTGTTCAACCGCCTCGTTCACGGCGTTCGCCGCGCTGATTTCTTCGGCGGTAAACGGAAGGTTCGCGACAATCGTGTCCATTTCTGCTTTCGTGCGAAGGATCACATCGCTCTCAAAGCCGAACTTTTGCGCAAACTCTATTGCAATTTGATTCTCGTCAATATCCTTGGCCGAGTCAAAAACCACGTTCCCGCTTTGAATGTAGGTTTGAACGTTCCCAAAACCCATGCCTGTTAACAGGTCGCGCAAATCCGCCATCTTCACAACATGCTTGCCGCCAACATTGATTCCCCGAAACAGCGCAACATAGTGCATAGGCTTTCCTCCGTTCCTTGCCGACACGCGTTCATTCACCGCATCGCGAGAACCGCTCCACGGCGATAACGCGCTTGTATCGCAAACGCGCGCGCAGCGCAGCTTTCAAATTGGGTCGGTTCCCGGCTGTGGCGGCTGCCGCTTCACCCATGCGGGCGCACGATAAAAGGCGGACCATTTTCTCACATGATCCGCCCGCCCGTGCCGCTTCTACTTCTGCGCGACGAAGTTCCACATCACGCCAAACTTGTCAAACACCACGCCCGCCAGCGGGCTGTAGAATGTCTCGGCCAACGCCATGCCCACGCGGCCCTCCTCAGCAAACACACCAAACGCATGCTTCACATCCTCCACGGACGTCTCCACCGCAAGCGAGATGCGTTCGGACTCGGGATCGTTCAGCGGTTGCCCCGGTCCGCAGTCGGACATTCGGATGAAGTCGTCGCCGATCCTGAGCGTGCACTGGCACACGCGGTTCAGGTAGTCCTGGGGGATCTGGAAGTTCGGATTGGGCGGCATGTCGGAAAACCGCATGACCGCAATCACGTCGGTTTTGAACGCGCGCTTGTACAGCTCAATGGCTTCGTTGCATTGTCCGTTATAGGTTAGATAGGGCCTGATTTTCATGGCGGCGCCTCCTGTCGATTCTGTGTCCATGCCAGTATAGCACACAACCGGCGCAAACGCTATCCCATGATTGCCCGCCCATCCCAACCTCAGCCTAGTATTTTCGAAAGCTCCGCAACGCCCGCGCCTTTTGAGCCGCTCGGGCTTGCGGCAAGCACGCATGCCGTGAGCAGATAATCAAACTTTGAGTTGAACCCGCCTGGCTTGCCGATACTGACCGCCTTGGACGTGCCCAAGCTGCGCGGCGGGATCGGCAAATCCAGCGCCACCTTGCGCACGCCGATGTTGGTAAATCTGACGGGAGAGACCGACGTGTCATCCGTGAAGGACATTTCAAGATTTACCGACTTCTTAATCGTCTGATTCGTGCCGTTGTATACGTATAGCTTGGTATACACCTTTCCGCTTTTCTGGTAGATTTCCTTGGACATCGCGATGACGAAGTTCCCCTTGTTCGCGGCGTCCTTGTAGCTGGGCGGCATTGATGTGTACGAGGCGCTGTTGCTCATCACGCCCACAGTGAACGATTTCATTCGGTACAATCTGTTGACCTTGTTGGTAACCTTGACGCTGATGGTGGCGTAGCCTTCCTTCTTGCACGTGATGACGCCCTTGGAATTGACGCTGGCTATGCCGGGATTTTTGGACGACCACTTGATGGAATACCTGGAGCCCGCATACATCAGATCGGTCACATACGCATGCATTTGGTGCCCGGTCACCTCAACCGCCACGCCGTCAATGACCGCGCCCGAACCCGCGCTGTCGAATACCTTGATGGTGAACGACGGGTAGTAAGCCGCCATCGCGCCGACCGCGGGCAGCGCCAGAGAAAAGGTCAGCATGAGGAGCAGGGCCAGCCTGAGTTTCAATTTCATATACATTCTCCTTCACTTCGTTTTCTGTTCTATTTTTGTGCGCCGCATTGAAAACCCGCCTGCGCTATTTTCTCCCTTATTCAGGCCCTACCAGGCGATCTCCCACGTCCAGTAGTCGTCTTCGATATCCGGGTAGGCCGGGCATCCGTCGGTAAACTCCACCCAGGATATTTCGCAGGAGATCTCGCTGATCTTCTTGCGCTCATAGATTTCAATCTTGGGTACATATGCGGTCTCGCCGGGCTTGATCTTTACGCTTACCGTCTCGGTGAACAAGGCGCTGGGTACGACATCGCCGTTCCTGTCCTTGCCGATGATATTCAGCTCCACCTGCTTAATCGTGTGAGACCGGGCGGCATTAAAAACTTGCACTTGGAAGGTCATGTTGTTCTTGCCCTTCATGTTCCATTTGGCGTAGCTGGCGAAACTCACGGGAAACTCGCCTTCCACATAGTAGGGCGCGGAGTCGCTCATCAACTCCTTCAGGGTGTCAAAGGTCAGCGTGCCGTTGCGTTCGAGCGACACCGTTTTTTGAAACAGGCGCACGGCATTCTCGGTATTCGTTCCATATGAGCCGTCGGCGCTGTCGAGCAGGTAGTCAAGCTCCCTCAACCGCCTCTGTATGGCCTTGACCAGGACCCCGCTGTCGCCCTTTTTCAGCGCCGTGAAGCTGTCCTCGCTGTAGGACGTGCCGTCTACGGTGATGCTGCCATAGTCCAACAGCTTCATGAGATTGGCAAAGTACGCTGAAGGCGCCGCCTGTGCGCCGCTGAGAACCAAGCCGGAGCACAGCAACGCGCACAACAGCGCAACAAGCATCCGCCTCATACCGATTCCCCCTTCATTTCGTCAACTTCAACTGGGGCTCCCCTCATCCCTCGCCTTTCAGGGTCGCCCATGTCTCGTTTACCCAGTTTGCGACCATCCCCTCGTCCGGCAGCGGGCCGGGTATACCTTCCGTTCTACCTGTTGCAACAAGCTCTCGGTTGGGTGGGTCGTCCCCTTCCATGACCGTTGTTGCGCCGTTATAGGGTTCGCCGGTAACGGGATTGTAGATGCCGATCTCAATCGTCTGGCGGTATCCAACCAAGGAGTCGACTCCATCGCCTGTATCAATTGTCGTTACCACCCGGCTTCTGAAATCAATCCCTGATCCCTTGATGTTATAGTAAGGTATGTCCTCTCCCCGCCCATAGGTAAAACGAACAATGCCGCCTACCTCCACGGGATCGTCGGTTTTGAACTCTTCCGGTATATAGATGCCGCTGTAGTAGCTTTTCCCAACATCATAGGCTACCAGGGCATTGCCCTTCCCGATATCCGCTTTGGGGCCATTCTCCAGCGCTTGACGCATTTGCCTGTCCAGCGAAATCACTTTCCATTTTTCCGCAACCAGTTTTTCCACCTCATGATCAGGCGGATTGGAGGATTTGTTTCCTACCACGTTGCCGCGGTCGCCCAGAATCTCCCCCGAAACAGCGTCGCGAATCCAGAAACCGATCATGGGCGTTCTATCGGAATCAACGTAGGTATGGTTGTGACTGATTTCGACAACCGCGCACACCTGCGTGGGGTCGTCGGTCCTTAGATCCTGCGGAATGTACTTGTTTGTGTATTTCTTGCTATCCTCATCATAGGTCACCAAGGCGTTGCCGTGCCCGCGAAACGATTCAGGTCCATCCGCCAACACCGCGCGCATCTTCTTGTCATACGCGTTCCCGCCAAACGATACAGCCCCTGCCGCAACCACGGCGACCAGCGAAACCGCGAGGATGATCTTGGTGTGGAGCTCAGTTGCGCGCAGCGCGGCAAACGGCTTGCTCGTTTTGGGCACAGTGACCATCTCTTCCCGCCCCAAGAACTTCATGGATTTGTCGTACTCTTCCTGCCAGCGTTTTTTCCGCCAAGGGAAGGTCAACAGGCCGATGATCAATTGCACGACATAGCTGCCCAGCAACAGTACCGCCAGGTAGAGAAGCCCCAATCCGCTGACCCTTTGAAGCTCAAGGGCGAGGAGCACTGCCATGATGCCAATAAAGACGTAGTATATCCCCCAGCCCAAGTAAAACTGATCCCAGCGCGGATACGTATCCTCCTTGCCGGACAATCCGATTTCGCTGATGCGCGAGTCACGATATGGACGATTGCAGCGTTTGCACGTGCGTACGGTACATCCGTAATACTGAAAATGCCTTTGCGGCATGCCAAACGTGCCCTTCGCCTTCTTCCCGCAATGCGGGCAAACAAATCTGATCGTCTTGATCGTCGCCATATCGCATTCCTCCTAGGGGCAACACGCCCTAATTTAGTCAAAGCCGGTCCCCAATGTTTCCCCGCCGCCCGGCCCGTCCCGCTCGTCGTCCCACCCGAGCGCCCGGGCGCGAGCCAAACTGCCCCGATACTCGCCCAGATCCGCAAACAAGAACATGGCGCGCATCGTGTCCCCGGCAGCTTCGGCCTCCTCGGCAAGCCGGAAATTCGCCGCCTGCATGAGGACTTTTGCGTTCGCGGCCCGCGCAAGCGCGTCCCCGTAATCCGGGATCATCGAGAAAAACGTGTGCGCCGCCAGGTAGTCCTCCTCGGCTTCCCGCGCTTCGGCCAGGGCGTAGATTTCCGCCGGATCCGCAGGCAGCCAATCGTCCTCCTGTTCGTCCGCGCATGTCTGCCCGACCATGAAGTCCGCCGCTGCCCCATCGGCATCCGCCGCCGAAACAACGCCCGGCATCAGGCAACCGCAAACAAAAACACATGTCGCCATCCGAGTCACCCACCGCATGCCAATCCCTCATTTCCGTCCAATCCATCGAATTGCGCACTTGAAGTATAATCCGCGCACGCCCCAGCGCCGTCGCCAAGCTGGCGACAAATTGGCAGCCATAAACCATTATAGCATTGGGACTTCATCGTTGGTTCCTAAAAAATATAGGAACCGCGCTCAGCGTGGTTATAGTATAATGGGGCTATAAACCGCCTTGGAATTTAGGCTCGTGCCCGACCATAATTTGTCGCCAGCCGGGCGACTTGATTGAACCTGGTATCTGATAGGCTTCACTCAACGAAAATATGGAAAGGTTGGGATCGTTCGATGGCCTTCGTCAAATTCCTGCGTTCGGTATGGAACTTGGTGCGCACTAGCTGGAAATCCCTTTTCACCCCCGACGAGGATAAAGTGGGCCCGCTGATCTTTCTTGTCATGGTTGCCGTCTTTGCGGCAGGCATCGCGGCGGGCAGCGTGTATGTGGTTTCGCGCGCCTCTCAAGCTGTCGTTGCCAGCGCATACAACCGCCGGGCGAGCTCCGCGTTGGCCGATATTCCATCGCCTTCGTACTTGGGCGGCACGCGCCTGATTGCCTTCAATGACGGCAGAGGCGTCTATACGGATCAATACATCCCCGATGATCTGGTCCCAGAGGATCTTTCGCAGGTTCGCGCCATCGTGCATTTTACCCCTGGCCAGGACAGTGTCGGTCACTATGGCGCGAGCGGAACTGCGTATCGGCGCTCGGTCAAGCTGGAAATTCGCGACGCGGTCACAGGGTCGCTTTTTCCAAACGCCACCACGACAATATATGGCGGATATCCGCCCGATTCCATCGTCACAAGCATACCATTTTGGCAGGACCGGCATGGCTCCTATCCCGATGAGGAATCGGTCAAGCGCTGGGTAGAAGAAACATGGAGCGCACTTGCGCGCTAGTGGATGGACCGCAAGGCAGCAGGAGATCGTCTCTTGGATTGAGGAAACATGGAACGCATACCTGGACGCCGATGCGAAGGAAACGGAGGGAGAAATCCAATGAAAAGATTGTTGGCACTGATGCTGACGCTGGTGGCGCTTTGCCCCGCTGGGGCGCTGGCGCAGACCGCCGGAGACGGGGCACTGTACGCGAAGTATGCGCCCATGTTCGCCGATGCCGCCCAGGCCCGCTACGGGCCGATCTATCCGGGCGAGGACGGGGTTGAGACTTCAAACAAAGCGGGCCGGTACTTGCAATACGATGACGCCATTGTGGTTCAATACATGGACGAAGCGGGCAGCGTCGAGCGCTACCAGATGATCGCGTACGGCGAAGGCACCTGCTGGCGCTACGACTACTACCTGCTGGAAGGCGGCGTGGTGGGCATCACGGAATTGACCGAGGGGTATGTCATCCACACCGGCTTCGAAAACCCGGAGCATATGTTTTATGATTTTGGACGGTACATCCAGGACGGCGAGGCCTGGTATCAGCTGGACGACGTCGGCAAACTGGCCTACGCAATTGACGATGTTTACCTGTCCCCCCTGGCGGACATCGAGCGTGCTTTTGAAAGCGGGCTGCCATTGGCCGAACCGTTTGAGGACGGCGTGCTGCTGAACGAACAGTGACGCAAACGAGTGAAATGAGGAGGAGCCCGCCCCATGAAAAAGATGATCGCACTGACGCTGGTACTCCTGTTGATTCTGGCCGCTTCTCCCGCGCTGGCGGGGCGCAGCGGTGAATCCTACACGCCCATCAAGGACACGTCCGGCGCCATGCTGAACAACCTGGATCTGTGCATCTCGCTTGTGGACGCTACCTTCGTGGGTTATGGCGAGACCTTCTCATTTCTGGACACCACCGGTCCCAAGACCTACGAGCGCGGTTATGTGGACGCGGTCAACGGGCGCGGCGCGAAGGTGGTCGGCGGCGGCATCTCCCATGTGGCCACCACGCTCTACCTTCAGATCAAGGCGCTCGCGCCCTCTTTAAAGGTCAGCGAAAAGCACGTGTTTTCCAAGTTCACCGGCGGCTATGTGAAGGACAAGGACGATGCCATTGCGGTTGATTACAACGACGGGCTCGACCTGTGTTTCAAGAACAACTGGCAGGATCTGATGATCTACATGTGGCGCGACGGCGAGGGCATGTATTGCTTGATTGAGGCCGCGCCCATGGGTGACGGCGATTCTGATTACACGCATTCGGACGGCTATTTAAGCGGCGTGCCCGCATTCGATTACGATGGAATCTCAGCCAGCCTCAACCAGAACATGGCCACGCGCACCGGGCCCAACACCAAGTACACCGAGCCTGGCACCTTCCCCAGGAGCACCGACATCGAAGTGTTCTACAAGACCGAGGGCAACGGCGTGATGTGGGGCATGGTGGAATTTAAGAAGGACGGCGAGTGGTACAGGCTCTACACCGGCATGAAGCGCATCGACGCCGCCCGCGTACCTGAGGACGAGGAGGACTACCAGATGATGACGCTTACAAGCGCCGTCACCCCGCGCTACGGCCCGGGCCAGGAGTACGCGCCCCAGCCGGACAAAATGCCCTCTGGCGGAAGCGTCAAGGTGTTCTTCCAGGAAAACGGCTACGTGATGGTGGACTACGAGGGCAAAAAGCAGACGATTCGCGGCTGGGTGAGCGCGGACTGTCTTGAATGGTGATCAATCCAACAAGTCGCCCGCCAAGGGTGGTATAATTGGACGTGACCCCAACCATGTGCGGGCGTGCACAAACGCCCGCACATCTTCTTTTTACATCCACGTTTGATCCGAAAGAGAGGCTGTGCCCATGGATATCGATGGAATTCTGCGCTGCCCCAAGTGCCTGTCGGCCTATGGCGGCGACCATTGCGATTCGTGCGGGCATACCGAAGGAGAAGCGCCCGTCCTGCCCGGATGCCTGGAAGGCGAAACCATCCTGAATGACCGCTACCTGATCGGTGCAGTCATCGGTTCGGGCGGGTTTGGCGTCACCTATGCCGCGTGGGACTTGACGCTCAATCAGCCGGTCGCCATCAAGGAGTATTTCCCCCGGAGCATCGCCACGCGCGACACGTCCCAATCGGACGACGTGAGCGTCTCCGGTGAAGAAAAAAGCGCCGCCCTGTTCGAAATTGGGCGCAAGCGCTTCATCCGGGAGGCGCGCATGCTGGCGTTGCTGGACGCGACCCCGGGCGTCGTGTGCGTATGGGATATGTTTGAGGCCAACCAGACGGCTTACCTCGTCATGGAGTTCGTGCGCGGCGTGAGCCTGAAAAGCTATGCCGAGAAGAAGGGCGGCGTCGTTGAACCCGACAAACTGCTGGCCATGATGCGCGGGCCGATCGAAGCGCTGGCGGCCGTGCACAAAGCGGGCCTTTTGCACCGCGACGTCAGCCCGGCCAACCTGATGCTCGAACCGGGCGGCCAGCTCAAGCTGATCGACTTTGGCGCGGCGACCGATTTACAAAAAGACGGCTTCGCGGCGGACGCCACGATGATCCTCAACCGCGGCTATGCCGCGCCGGAACAGCATCAGGCGGGTGGGCAGCTTGGCGCATGGACCGATGTCTACGGCGTGTGCGCGACGATCTTCGCATTGCTTACTGGCAAAAAACCGGACGAGGACGCGCATGTGCTCAACCCCAAGGTCGGACTGCTTAAACAGGTTCGCCTGCCCCGAAAAAAGCGCAAGGCCATCGAGCGCGGGCTAAATCCCCATTGGAAAAACCGGATTAAAAGCATGCCCGAATTGCTGTCGGCGCTCTACGGCGTTCCATTGCCGGAAGAGCTGGCCAAACAAAAGCGCTTGATTCGCATCGCGGTGATTTCTATTTGCAGCACGGTTCTCTTAACCCTCCTGCTGCTGGCCAACGCCTTTCTCGGCATACCGACCGGGGCGGGGATGTACCTCTCGCTCGGGCAAGGCGGGTTTTCGGTGCTCCGCTACACAGGAGGCGATCAAAGCCCCAAAATTCCAACCCACTTCCTCGCTATTCCGGTTCGCCGCATCGGCCAGGCCGCGTTCAGGGACTGCGCGGGGCTTCGGGCGCTTGTCGTGCCGGAGGGCATAAAGTCTCTTGGGGACTGGGCGTTCTACGGCTGTGCGGACCTTGCCGAGGCGCGCTTGCCCCAAAGTGTGGAACACATCGACAATTCCGCGTTTGACCAGTGCGGCGAAAATCTCGTGATCTATGGGAGCGCCGGGTCTGAGGCCGAGCGCTTCGCGCAGAGCAACGCGCTGCCATTTGTCGATCCCGCGCAGTTTGAGTACACCCATGCCGAAGGCGGCCTGATGGTCACCCATTACAACGGCACGGCGCGGGAACTGGTGGTTCCGCAAGAAATCGATGGGCAACCGGTGACCTCGGTGGATTTCAGCGGCGGCATGTATTCCGACTATCACGACATCACCAAAGTACGCTTGCCGGATTCGGTTCGGGCAATAGAGCTCAACGGTTTTAGCGGGTTCTTTTCGCTCAATGAGATTCAATTGCCGGATCGCCTGGAATCCATAGATGTTGGCGCTTTTTCCGGCCTGTCGCAATTGAAGGAGCTACAGTTTCCCGAAGGCGTGAAAGAAATCGGATATCAGGCGTTTTATCGATGCACTCGATTGACGAGCGTCGATCTGCCCAAATCCCTCGTGCGCTTGGGTTTTGAGGCGTTTGGCGACTGCGCAATGCTTGAGGCGCTTCATCTTCCGGACGCGCTTGAGACCATTGAATACTACGCGTTCGGCGGTTGCGCAAACCTTGAAACAGTGTATTTGCCCAAGGCGCTTAAAGTCATCGAGTCCAGCGCTTTTATGAACTGCACATCGATCGAAGAGATTGTAATCCCCGAAGGAACCGCGTCGATCGCCGGGTTCGCGTTTTCCGGCTGCGCCGCTTTGTCCTCGGCGGTCATCCCCCCGTCGGTCACGTGGATCGGGGATCTTGCCTTTGCCGGGTGCTCCCGCGACCTGATCATCTATGGCGCGTCCGGTTCAGCGGCAGAGGCCTATGCCGCAAAATACGGCATATATTTTGACGCAATGGACAAATGGACGCCGGAAAGTGACTTTGATTATGAGATTGACGAATCCGGACAATTGTGTCTTTCGGGCTATCATGGCGCGAGCATGGATGTCGTCATGCCCAGCTACATCGCTGGCAAGCGCGTATCGATGCTTCTCGAGACCGAATCGGCGTTTTTTGAATACTCGGGCGAGGTCATCGACGCCGTCCATCAACTCAAGCCCATCCGCTCCGCGGTTCTTCCCCAATCGGTCGCGAGCGTTCCGGACAGCTTTTTCGCGGGGTGTTCAAAACTTGAGTCCGTCGTCCTGCCCCGGGGGCTTAAGCGGATCGACAGTTACGCGTTCCACGGCTGTGAATCGCTTTCTTCCCTGGCGCTCCCCGACGCCTTGCGCGCAATGGGCGGCATGGTCTTTGGGGAATGCCGCGCGCTGAAGGCGTTGACCATTCCGGGCAGCGATCCGGCCCTGGGGGCCTTCCTGCAAAGCTCGAACGTCGAAGTGGTGCGCTTTGGCGAGGGCACAACCTATATCGGGCGCTGGTTTGGGTATGGGGATGCCCCCATGCTCAGGCGGGTATACATCCCCGCAAGCGTCTCCTATATCGAACCGGAAGCGTTTGCGCAGGGCATGGCGCCGGAGGATCAGCCGGAGGACGAGCAAGCGCCGGTCACCCTTGTGGTTGAAGAGGGTTCTTACGCCCAAAGCTACGCGCGCGAACACGGCATGCCCTTTGAAATCGCGTAATCACCAAAGCGCTGTTTGAAAGGTTTGGCCTACGGGTTTAAGGGCCATGAGCGGTCAGCGGCCCCTCTTTTCAAAACGCGTTATGTCGCCACCTTGGCGACTCAGATTGCTCCTGCGCATGCTATGATTGAATTGTCCAAGAGAGACGGACAAAAAAATAGCGGGAGTGATTGGATATGAAGCGTTTTCTCAAGATGGTTGGTTGTTTGACACTGGTTCTGACGCTGCTGGCGTGCGCGTCCGCAAGCGCGATGACCACCCTGGACTACTACAATTTGTTCATGGGCATTTCCGACGCCTACGTGAAGGAGTACACCCAGTACTACAGCGACCTCTACGACGACCCCACCATGTGCCCGCCGACGGGAAGCGGATACAACCAGCCCACATACACCTGCACATTCTGCAACGGAACCGGGCATTATCAAACGCTTGAAACCGGCATCGGACATTCCTACTATCTGGAAAGGGTATGCCCCCTTTGCTACGGACGTGGGTACTATTAACTTGGGGAAAGGCGCATCCGGCTGACATCGCCCAATCCGCTTTTGAACAACCCGCGGCGCTTCCCCTGAAATGGCGCCGCGTGGCGCAAGCAAAATAACGGCAGGAGCCAACTGACGAAAAATCGGTTGGCTCTTGTGCTTTGTGCCGCTCTATGGCTTCATGATGAACTCGTACACCTTGCGAATTTCTTTGATTTGATCGTAGCCGCCATTCGTTGAGCACCAGTGAAAGGAAATGCCAACGACCGATGAGAACAAGAAAAGCAGCAATTCCTGCGGGCTTTTGTTCGCGCAAAACTGTCCGGCGCTCTGCCCGCGCGCAATCATCTGAATCGCTTCGTTTAGATTGATGGGATTGCTGTAGGGACCATCCGTAAAGGGCGAATGGATGTTGAGCCCCCGCTCCAAATCGCAGCGGTAAAGTATCTTCATCAGATCAGACCCCAAGGCCTCGCCGCATTTGATAATGTAGAGCTCGTACTGCCAGTACAATTCCAGATAGTTGACCACTGCAAGCGATTCCTGCCGCTTGAGTGTCTCCCAGTCAAAATCTGTATCGATGACCAGAAAGTAATCGTGGATCAATTCTTCCTTGGAATGATAGTGATAGTAGAAAGCCTTCTTGGTCATGCCCAATTGGTCGCATATATCCTGAACGGACACGGCATCATAGCTTTTTTCGCGAAACATCCGTATGGCCGTTTGGAAAATCTCCATTTTGCGGTTCTTCCTCAACAGCAGCGCCCCCTGATTTTATCCCTGTGCCCAGTATACCACACAAAGGTGTGGTTTCCCGCCAAAAAAGCGGAGAAGATGTTAAAATTCCACATTGACAAAACTATACCAAAGTGTATAATGAAACTACACTTAGGTGTAGTAAAGAAAAGGGGGCGGGCTATTTTGGCGAACATGATTTCTCGGCGCAGTTTTCTTAAGCATGCAGCGGTAGGCGCGGCAGCGGTAGGGGCTATGGGGCTTACCTCGTTTGCTTCGGCGGAGAGCGCGGATCAATCGGCAGTCGAGCGTATTTTCAATTGCCCGGATCATTGGGACTATGAATGCGACGTGGTCGTCATTGGTACGGGTACTGCCAGCTACGCGGCAATTCGCGCGGCGGACAGCGGTCTTGACGTCATCGCAGTGGAAGCCTATGCTTCCGGCGGCGGTGCGACAGGCTTTTCGGGCGGCGGCGGTTGGGTGCCGATGAACAAGTTTGCCGTAGCGGCGGGCGATACGCGCGAGGACACGCTTAAGTACCTCAAAAAGTGCATGCGCGAGGTTCCCATCGACGAGGAAGCCCTGGAGGCGTTTGTGGACAATGGCGGGCCGATGGTGGATTATATGGATACCATCTTCGCCAAAACCACGAACGCCGTTCAAGCCCGGCAAGGTGCCTTTGGCGATTACCACGCCGAGTGGGAAGGTGGCACGACCGACGCGCGCCGCGCGGTCGGCTATGGCGGCGTGAAAAAGTGGAAGGAATCCTTCATTGAGGCCATCACCAATTGCGGCGGACGCATCATGTACAACACCAAAGCGACCGAATTGGTCTGGCGCTATGACGCGGACGGCGTGCCGGAAGTACTGGGCGTATTGTGCGAAAATCCGGGCGGTAAGCTTGCCATCAAGGCGCGTAAAGCGGTCCACTGCGGCGCAGGCGGCTTTGAGTGGAACGAGGAAATGAAGAACTCGTATCTCGCGGTTGAGACGCCTTACGCTTGTTCACTGCCCACCAACGACGGCACCATGCTCAAGGCGGTCATGGCGCTCGGCCCCAAGCTCATCAACATGTCCGAGTGCTATGGCCAGTGGACCTACCGCGAGCGCGCCGATGTAAACAAGGTGCAAAAGAGTCCATGCAACATCGTCTTCGGCCACTACTTCCCGCGCCAGATTGTGGTCAACCGCCACGGACGCCGCTTCTGCGACGAATCGGCCAGCTATGACTCGCTCTGGCTTCCGATGGCTGGCTATGACACCTTCGCCCCCTACGAGAAGACCAACGTGCCCGCATGGGAAGTCTTTGACCAGAAATTCATCGATGAGATCAAGGGCTTTGGCGTTGATTACTACATTGGCGACCTCGATAACGGCGTGCCGCCCTATGCCAAGCGCGCGGATTCCCTTGAGGAATTGGCCGATATTATCGGCGTCAACAAGGAGAACTTTGTTGAAGAAGTGGCTCGCTGGAACAAGTTCTGCGCCGAGGGTGAGGACAAGGACTTCCATCGCGGCGAGCAGTACATGGACCAGATGTTTAACCGCATGCGCGATATGACGCTGCCGCTTGAAAAGAACCTGGGGCCGATCGACGCGCCGCCCTATTATGCCATCGAGATCGCCCCCAACACCCTGGGTACGGTCGGCGGACCGGCGCTCAACAAGCACGCCCAGTGCGTGCACATTTCAGGCAAACCCATTGGGCGCTTGTACGCCAACGGCAACTTCTCAGGCTTTGGCGGGCCGGGCCGCGGATATCCCGGCGCGGGCGGCACCATCGGCCCGGGCCTTGTGATGGCGTACATCGCGGCCGGTCACATCGCCGAGACGCAAGGCGATTGGTCCGGCCCGGAAATCCCGACCGTAGCGCCGTCGTTTGATCCGTTTGCGGCAAGCGAGGATGACGGGATGGGCTTCTTTGAGGCCAACAAGACGCCCAGCGTTCAGGTCTACAAGGACGGAACCTATACGGCCCAGACCGAAGGCATCGGCGGCAAGTTCGAGGTAACGGTCACAGTATCGGGCGGCAAGATCGCATCCGTCGATGTAGGCCCCAACCATGAAACGGCGGGCATCGGCGACAAGGCCATCGAACAAATCACACAGCGAATCGTCTACATGAACACAGCGGACACCGTGGACGCGATCTCCGGCGCGACCATCACGTCAAGCGCCATTTTGTCCGCAGTCAAAGAATGCCTGAGCCAAGCGGTATAGGTTAACTGACAAACGCAGTTTCGTCATTGACAAGGCTGACGTCCTCATTGGGCGTCAGCCTCGTGTCTGCGACACGGAAACATTGCCGGGTGAACGCACTGCGCGGTAGACCGCGCCCAGGAAAGTGATTGAACCGTAGAATTCAGGCCGGATTTCTGCTATACTGAATCCGTCACGATGGGAAATAAAGAGGTGATCATTATGAAGAAAATTGTCATCATCGATGGTCAAGGCGGAAAAATCGGCTCTTTGCTGGCGAGCCGATTGAAAAAAGAAGCGGGGCGGTTTGCGCTATACGCCATCGGTACGAACAGCATCGCCACGGCGGCCATGCTGAAAGCCGGCGCGGATTTTGGCGCAACCGGAGAAAATCCCGCCATCGTAAATTGCCGCGACGCCGACATCATTGCCGGTCCGATCGGCATTGTCGCGGCGGATTCGCTTTGGGGGGAAATCACCCCGGCTATGGCGGTAGCGGTGGGACAAAGCCGCGCGCAAAAGGTGCTTTTGCCGATTAACCGCTGCAACAATTACGTCGTCGGCGTCAAGGAATTGCCAATCCCCGAACTGATCGAAATGGCGGCAAGGCACATTATGGGCATTTTTGAGAATTCACCCTTGACAGGCGGATGAATAACCTATAGAATATGGCTATCGTTTGCCATGAAGGCAGACATGGTAAGGCCGAGCCCAATGAATTAAGCCACGAAGGCTTTTGGTCCGCACAAAGCGGGCAGCCTCGGGGCTAAATTTATTTTGGGGAGGTTTTTCTATGTTTACCATCAAAAAAACGGCCTGCGCTGCACTTCTGGTCGCCATCGGCGTGATTCTTCCGGTTGCGCTTCACGCCGTTCCCAACGCGGGAAGCGTGCTGTTGCCGATGCATATACCCGTCCTGCTCTGCGGGATCATTTGCCCCTTTCCCTACGGACTCCTATGCGGGATCATGACGCCGCTCATGTCGGGCTTGCTTACCGGCATGCCCCCGGTTGCCTATTTGCCGGCAATGATCTGTGAACTTGCCGCTTACGGTTTGATTTCCTCCTTGCTTGCGCGCTTCGTCCGCACAAAAAACGTATATGCCAACATCTATATCGCCTTGATCGGGGCCATGCTGGCCGGGAGGATCGTGTATGGCATCCTAAACTCGCTGATCTTCAGGGCCGGAAGCTATTCGCTTCAGATTTGGCTGACTTCAGCATTCGTTACCGCCCTGCCCGGCATCGCCATCCAGCTGATTTTGATACCCGCCATCGTGCTCGCGCTTCAAAAGTTGAAACTTGTTGAGGCGCCGGTTTTTATGTAAGCCGGCGCCGCGCCCAGCGCGCGTGTTCGCGGACGGCTTCGTATTCATCGTCCATGAGCGCTTCGATGAGCGGCAGGCAGTCCTCCCGCTTCAAATTGCCCGCGATCAGGCACGCGCGCGCCTGCACTTGTTTTTTGCGCGCGTAGTTGCTGCCGATCAACGGCTTAAGCGGCGCGATTTCACCCGCGAGCAGCGCTTTGAGGTTTGTGGCCGCCCGGACATCCTCCGGCATGGCCACATGTTCGATCTCCCGATTCATGGGACAGACGCGCTGACAAATGTCGCAGCCCAGCAGGCTCGCCCCCACGAGAGGGCGCACACGCGCGTCCATCATGTCATTTGCGGCAAGTGCCCTGAGGCACTTGCCGGTATCGACCAGGCCGTTCCCCATCAGCGCGCCGACTGGGCACGCCTTGGCGCACGCGCCGCAGTTTGCGCAGCGCGCGCTCAAAGCGCGCTCGGCGCGGACGCCTTCGTCCGCGTCAAGTTGCTCGTCCGTCACAACCAACTCCAATTGATAGCGCGAACCAAGGCCGTCCATGTAGCTCAAGCCGTTTCGGCCATAGCGCGCGAAACCCGCCCCCACGCAGGTCGCCTTGTGTGGCAAAAGCGGCCGCGCAGCCGCCCCCATCCCCTGCCCGCGCATCCACTCGGCCAGCGTCCCCGCCGCTTGGTGGGATGCGTTTGAAGCCACGTAGTACGCGTCAAGCGCCGCTTCGCCTTCCCGCGCGCGGTAGGGATGATACGCCCGAGCCAGCACGATCACGCGCTTCGCATCCGGCAGAACCTCCTGCGGATCGCTCGCGATCTTTTCCCAGCGCGCATCGGGCCGGGCAAGCGTATCGGCGCGCCATGTTTCGCACGTTTTGACATCCGCCACAAGCGCGCGGGCAAAACCCAGTTCCAAGGCGCGGTCGATGACCGCCTGCTTGATTGTCACGCTTCTTCCTTGCTCCTTTCGCGCCATAGGCAAAGCGTCAACAGCGCGCCCGCCGCGCACAGCGCTATGTTCACAAAGAACGGCGCGGCCATCGAATAACGCGTCAACAGCCCCGCCAATGCCGGAAAGACCGCAACCGGCACGAGCATCGCGGCGTACGTCAGCCCCAAAATCCGCGCCCGCTCCTCGGGCTCGGCCCCCACCACAAGCAGCGAATCCGCCATGGGCGATATCACCGACATGGCAATCGCGCCCAGCACCACGTTGAGCGCCGTCGCCGCAATGCACAAGGCGCCGCCGCGCCCCAAGAAAAGCGCCAACTGCGAAAGCGCGAACAGGCCCCAGCAAACCACCATGGGGCGGCGGAAGCGATGAAAGCGCAAACGCGGCACGAACAGCGCCACGCACGCAAAGATCACGATCGAGCGCAGGAGGATGAACGGTGCGATTCCGCCCTCTCCAATGCCCAGCACATCCACGAGGTAGAGCGACCAGAAGGAATTGTTCAGGTTGTCAATCGACTGGTAGGCCGCGAGCACGCCCAGCGCATAGAGCACCTTGCGCTCTCTGAGCAGCCCAAGGAACACCTTCCGGCTCTCCCAAAGGAGGGATGGAATCGACCGGTCGCGCGTGGCCGCAATGCGCGCCTTGCCCATCTCGGTTTCGTGTGACATGAAAAGCATCATGAACGCCTTGCCGGTAATCATTACGCTGCCCAGCCAGTATATAATGCGCATCGTCGGCACCAGACCGTAGGTCGAGACGCCCCACTGGCTGACGAGCGCAAACAGCCCCGCGGTCAGGCCCATCACCTGAATGAGCGAGAAGCACTTGACCACCTGGTCCGGTTCCGCGTCTTCGGTCATGAGCAGGCTCCACGATGTCATGCCGACGCGGCGAAGCGCGTTGAGCATGCCCGCTGCGACAAACCACCTGGGCCCGTCCGCCAGCGCCCACAGCGCGTAAGGAGTGGTCCAGGCAAAAAACTCAATGACAAAGGTGGTCATGCGCCGCCCCAACTTGTCGGTCAACGCGCCGCTGATGAGCGATGCGAGCGCCTGCATGGCGAGTGAAGCCGCGGCGACATAACCGATCTCGGCGGCATTCATCCCCAGCGCCTCCATGTAGAGTGAAGCATAGGGGATGTACAGGTAGTACGCGATGCCCCACAACGGTTCGCTCCACACGCACGCGCGCTGATTGGCCGAAAGCGTGGAAAGCGACCGGAGCAAGCCGCCCTTCTTCCCGCGCGCGCTCATGAGAACAGCCCCGATATCCAAGTGATGACGGGGGTGTACAGCAAGACCACGATCATCGCGGGCAGCAGGTTCGCAACCTTGACGCGCTCCTTCATGATTCCGAGCATGTTGAGCGAGAGTGCGATGATGAGGACGCTCCCCACCGCGGAGAGTTCGGTCACCACGCCTGAGGACAAGTACGGCGCAACGTAGAGGGCGAGCAGCGCGATGCCGCCCTGGTACAGCGTCAGCGGAACAATGGAGAGGATCACGCCAGGTCCCAGCGTCGATGCGAAGATGATGGCGGACACGCCGTCAAGCGCCGCCTTCGCCAAAAGGGTATCCGCCTTGTTTTGAAGGCCCGCCTCAAGCGACCCAACCACCGCCATCGCGCCCACGCAGTACAAGAGCGTGGCGCTGACAAAGCCCTGTGAAAAAGTGCTGTCACCCTTGGCGAACTTGGTCTGCGCCCAGCCGCCCAGGCGGTCAAGGCCGGTTTCAATTTTGAGCGCCTCGCCCAGCGCCGCGCCCAGCACAATCGAGACGATCAGGCCCATCATGTTTTGCGTTTGAATCGCGCCGCTCACGCCGATCACCATGACCGAGAGTGCCAAGGCGTGATTTATGGTCAGGCGAAAGCGCTCGGGAATCCCCCCGCGCAAAAAAGTTCCGATCAGCCCCCCCGCCAGTATCGCCAGCGCGTTGACCCATACTCCGATCATGCGTTACCTCTTGTATCTTTTATTTTTCATTTGGTGAAGACATCCGGTTATTGATAGACATCCGACGGCGATACCCTAACGCCCTCGCGCGTGTTCGCGGCGCCCAGCACCAGGAGCGATTTCGCGCCTTCCACCCGTTTTTGCTTGGGTTCGGCGGTCGAGATCATGACGCCGACGCCCACCACCTCAGCCTCAAACTCGCCCATCATGTCCACCATGCCCTGCAGCGTACCGCCGCCCTTCATGAAGTCGTCGATGATCAGCGCCCTTTGCCCCGGCGATACCGCGCGCCTTGAGAGCGCCATGGTCTCGATCTTTTCGCCCGAACCGCCCGCGATGTAGTTGATCTTGACCGCCGGTCCCTCATACGCGCGCGAATCGCGCCGCGCGATCACGAGCGGCACGCCGAGCATCCGCGCGGTCATCATGGCGATCGGAATGCCCTTGGTCTCCATGGTCAAGACGAAATGCGCGCGCTTGTCGTAGTACTGCTGCGCCAGGAGCTGGCCGAGCTTGGATACGATCTCGGGACTTGCGGTCACGTCCGAAGTATACAGAAAACCGCCCGGCAGCAAGCGGTCGGGGGTCGAGAGGGTCTTGGCCAGCTCCGTGAGCAGCGTGAGCGCGTTCCCCGGCGCGATTGTCGCGCGATACCTGACGCCCCCCGCCGCGCCCGCCACCGTCGTCAGTTCCCCCTGCCCAAAGTGCGCAAGCGAACCCTTGAGCAATTCGATGTCCTCGCTGATGGTCGATTTCGCCGCAGAAAACAGCTCGCAAAACTCGCTGAGCGTGTGAATCCGGTTCGGCGTATCGACAAGCATCCTAAGCATCACGCCCAACCGCTCGTTGCGCTTGATCCTCTCCATGCCAGGGCCCTCCAATTTCCGAATATTTTAAGTCGTTATTGGCATTATAATTCGTCTTTGTTTGCTTTGCCATCGCTTGATCCTGCGCGCGGGCAATCCAACAAACATTTAACAGCGCCCTGCATCCCTGTGGCGTATAATGGTATCATTCGGGGACAGGGAGGCGGCGTCGGCATGGCAGCGCACATCAGGGATTATTCAGGCGGTAAGGTGGCTTTCGTGGGCATCGGCGGTTGCTCCATGTCGGGGCTGGCACGGCTTATGCAGGACCTCGGCTACCGCGTGAGCGGCAGCGACCGCGACCAATCGCACAAGACCGATCAACTCAGGGATGCGGGCATACCGGTAAAAATCGGACATGACGAAAACAACGTAGCGGGCGCGGACCTCGTCGTCTACACCGCCGCGATTCCCGAACTGAACCCCGAGCGGCAAGCCGCCCTTAAAAACAGCATCCCTCAAATCGAACGCGCGGTCCTCTTGGGGCAATTGATGGAAGGATACACACATGCCATCGGCGTCAGCGGTACGCATGGCAAGACCACCACCACCGCGATGCTGGCGCAGGTGCTGGTCGAGTGCGGTATAAACCCGACCGTCCACATCGGAGGCGAGCTCGACGCCGTGGGCGGATCGACGCGCCTGGGCGGACAGGACGTGTTCCTGGCCGAAGCGTGCGAATTCGCGGGCAGCTTTCTCGCGTTGTGCCCCACCATCGCTCTCATCACGAACATCGATGAGGACCACTTGGACTTCTACAAGGACATCGACGCCATTGAGGCGGCTTTCCATGAATATGCGGCGCTGACGCCGGAAGACGGCGGTTGGTGCGTGGGCTGGGGCGACGACGAGCGGGTCAGGCGCGTGATGGAAAAATGCCGCCGCAGGACGCGCTCCTACGGTTTGTCCGCGCACAACGAACTGACGGCGGCAGACGTCTCCTACGACGAACTGGGCCGCGCGCGCTTCACCGCGCGCCTGTTCGGCCATCCCCTGTGCGAAGTTACGATGCAGGTTCCCGGCGAGCACAACATGCTCGACGCCCTGGCCGCCATCGCGGTGGCCGAAATCCTGGAACTGCCCATGCAGCGCGTGGCCGAAAGCCTTTCGAGCTTTACCGGCGCGCACCGGAGGTTTGATTTGACCTGCGTCACCGACGGCGTGCGCGTCTATCAGGACTACGGCCACAACCCCACCGAGATCAAGAACGCGCTTTCCATCGCGCGGCTTCAGCCGCACGGCACGCTCTGGGCAGTGTGGCAACCGCATACTTATTCGCGCACCAAGAAGCTGTTTGATCAGTTCCTGGGCACGTTCTACGACGCGGAAAAACTGCTCGTCACCGACATCTGCGCCGCGCGCGAGAGCGACCCGGGCGATATCTCAAGTGAAATGCTGATCGGACCGCTCAGGGCCAGAGGCGTCGATGCTGTGCACACACCATCATTTGACGATGCGGAGAAGTACCTGCGCGCCAATTGGCAGCCAGGCGACCTGGTCATCACGCTGGGTTGCGGCAACATCGATATGCTCAACGATCAAATCAAGGCGCATGGCGATACGGCAAAGGCGTAGCGCCGCCTTCGGTCGTCACGTTTTTGCCGCAAAAGTTCAACAGAATGTTTTTATCCCGGAAAAACCGCTTGTGCTACAATAAAAAGCGGCAATTTGTTTCCGGGAGGAATGTCGATGTCGGGTCAAAAAAACCATTGGGTACCGGATTACTACCCGAATTTTGCCTGCAAAGGCCCCGAGTGCCGCGCGTGCTGCTGTCAGGGCTGGGATGTGTCCATTTCGCTTGACGAATACTTTCGCCTGATTGGCCTTGACTGCTCGGCGCCGCTTCGCAAAAAACTCGATTGCGCGTTCTATGTTTTGGATCAGCCCGATCCTTCCAAGTACGCGCGCATCAAGAAAAACTACCTGGGCGATTGCCCGCTGCACGGTGCCGACGGCTATTGCGCGCTTCAAAAGGAAGAAGGCGAGGAAGCAATCCCCGCCATTTGCCGGTACTATCCGCGCGGACCCCGGCTCAACCCTATGAACGAATGTTCCTGCGCGTGCAGCTGCGAGGCGACGCTGGAGTTGATGTTTCAGGACGCGCGGCCGCTCGCCTTTCACGAAGAGCCGCTCGCCTTTGACATTCCCGGGCTTGAGGGGCCAAAGTCCGAAATCCCCTATTACCGCGATATCCGCGTGCTTTCCATATCGGTTTTGCAGGACCGCTCGTTCAGTCTGCCCGAGCGCCTGACGCGCCTTGGACGCATGATGAAGCTCCTGAGCGCCGCCAGCGGAAACGGCGCACACGCCATGCGCTTGGCCCTTAAAAAGTGCCGCTTGATGGCGCGCCTGGCTCCCGTCAATAAAAACCCAAACGACGCGAACCTGGAAGCCCTGGGCGAACTGCTGCATAAACTGGGCGGCGCAAGCCGGAGCGTCGCAAGTTACGTTGAAACCGCCCATTCGGCGCTCGGACTCGGCACGGAAGAGGCCCTGTCGCGCTACCAAGAAGCCTCGGCGCATTTTGACCGCGTGCTGCCCGACTGGCCCATCTACTTTGAGCACATGCTCGTCAACCATATCTTCTTTGAGCAGTTCCCCTTCGCGGACGAGCGCGAGAGCTTGTACGAAGAATACGTTTCGCTGTGCGCGGTCTTCGCGTTCATTCGCACGCTCGCGGTGGGGTACATGGCAAACAAGAGCGACATGCGCGCGTTTGTGGACGTATGCGCCGCGGCGTTTCGCCTGATCGACCACTCCACATTTGAGTACAAGGCGCTGGGGCTGCTCAAATCGATGAACGCCTGCGGCGAAGAAAGCTTGAGCGGCCTGTTGCCCGCTTAAGCCTTTTTCGCCTGCTCAATCAGGCTCCTTGGCACGTGGCAATAGCCGCCCGGGTTTTTGGTGAGGTAGTCCTGGTGGTATTCCTCCGCCAGAAAGTAGTTTACAAGCGGCCGGACCTCTATGGCGACCGGCTTTTTTAGCGACGCGGCAAGGCAATCGACCGAATGGTTGATCACATCAAGGTCCGCCTCGTCCGCGTAATAGATTCCGGTTCGGTATTGATCGCCCACATCGCCGCCCTGGCGGTTGACGCTGGTGGGGTCGATCGCTTGGTAGTACAGGCTCAGCAGCTTCTCAAGCGGCAACCAATCTGACGCGTACAACACATGCACGGCCTCCGCGAAACCGGTCGCGCCGGTGCACACCATTTGATAGGTGGGCCTCTCCACATGGCCGTTTAAATACCCCACGCTGGTGTGCGCCACGCCGTTGATATTCATAAGATACGCCTGCGTGCCCCAGAAACACCCGCCTGCGAGCCAAATTTCCTTTATGTTCTCGCCGGGAAAAGCCAATCGTTCAATGGTTGATGGAATCATCAGCGGCGCCTCCTCATTGATTGTTCCCGTTTAGCTTGCCCAAAAACGCGCAAGCATCCGCGAAAGCGCGTCCGCGTCCCGCGCCGGCCGCACATGCCAATTTTCCGGCAGCAGCGCCTGATACGCTTCGTTCAAGTACCGTTCATCGATCAGCGCAATCACGCCCCGGTCGGTCTCGGTTCGGATCACGCGCCCGGCGGCTTGCAGCACCCGCTGGAGACCGGGGTACGTGTAGGCGTAATGCCCGCCTTCGCCCGCTTCGTCCATGAGCTCTGTGAGCGCCGCGCGCTCAAGGCTCAATTGCGGCGTGCCGATGCCCACAATGGCCGCGCCGCTTAAGAGTTCGCCCGGAAGGTCCACGCCTTCGGCAAACACGCCGCCCATCGCGACCAGCGCGACCATGGTCCTTTCGGGCGCTTCGCGAAAGGCGCCAAGGAACGCCTCGCGCTCACGTTCGCTCATGTGGGACTTCTGGCGCACGATGGCAAGGTCTCCCGCGATCATTTGAAGATGGTCGCCCACCAGGTTGAGGTACGCGTGGGATGGAAAGCAAGCCAGGTAGTTGCCCCTTTTCCCGCGCGCCATTGCGGCAATCGCGCCCGCGACCGCGCCCGCCGTGCCCTCGCGCAGGCGAAAAGTGGTGCCCAAGGGCAGCGCCGCCACCATGAGGTTTTCCGCCGGAAAGGGCGAAGGCAGGTCCACCAAACGGTCGCCCGCGTCCTCGTCAATGCCCAGCATATCGCGGTAGTACGTGAGCGGCGTAAGCGTGGCAGAAAACAAGAGTGCGCCGCGCACGCGGCTCATGCATTTTTTGAGGTACGGCGCGGGGTTAAAGCACCACAGCTTGACCAAGAGTTCCTTTTCGCCCGCCTCGTACAGCACGCGGTGGTCCCCCCCCATCTCGGAAGCCACGCGCGTGTAATTGAGCGCTTCAAAGTACCGCTCGGCCAGCGCCTTCGAAAACGCGCCCGCGCTCCCAAGGAAAGGCCGGGCAGCGTCGAGAAAAATCTCAAGCGCCTCACCCAGCGCTTCGCTCGCCCCGTCTTCCCAGCAGGGATTGGGGTAGCTGTCCTTAAGGCCCTTGAGAACCTCGATCACGGAGGTGATGGAAGATAGGAGCGGACTGTTTTTGTCGGGATCGAGCCGCTTCCATTCGCGCCTGAGGGAAGAGTAATCGCGCGAGGAGATCGATGCCGACAGCATCTCCCGCGCGCGCTCGATCAGGTTGTGCGCCTCGTCCACGAGCAGCACGGCGTCGCTCTTTTCAAGAAAGAACCGCTTGAGCTTGACGCGCGGGTCGAAGGCGTAGTTGTAATCGCAGATGACGACATCGCAGGTTTCGGACAAATCCAGCTGAAACTCGAACGGGCAAAGTTCCTCCTCTTTTGCCAGGCGTTCAACCGTGTCGCGCGACAGGTTTTCGACCGCGAGCGCGCGTTTGAGCGCTTCGCGGCTGCGGTCGTAGTAGCCAAGCGCGCGCGGGCAAGCCGCCGGTTCGCACGCCGTTGCGGGGTACGGGCACAACTTCTCCTTGGCGGTCAAGGTAATCGCGCGCACTTTAAGGCCCTTCGCCCGCATGCGCTCAAGCGCCTGTTCCGCCGCGCGCCGCGCGGTTGTGCGCGCGGTTAGGTAAAATATGCGGCTGGTCAGTCCCTCGCCCATCGCCTTGAGCGCGGCAAACAGCGCCGCCGCCGTCTTGCCGATACCGGTCGGGGCTTGCGCCATCACGTTGGTCTTTGAGCGAAACGCGCGGTAGGCCGCCCCCGCCATCTCGCGCTGACCGTCCCTATAACCGTCATACGGAAAAGCCAGCGCGCGCGCCGTAGGCAGACACGTCTCCTTCCACCGGTCAAGCCCCGAAAGCCACTTCGCGTAGGGCGCGGCGTAGCCGTCGAACGCTTCCTCAAGCGCGTCCGCCGCCATCAAACGCGTGTGCGTCTTCGCGTCACCGCTCAAATGCATGTAGGTCAGGCGCACTTCGACCTCGGAAAAACCTTCCTTGGCGCAGAGGATGTAGGCATATATCTCGGCTTGCGCCCAATGCGCGGGATGCTCGTGTTCGCCGATTGTATTCGGGTCAAGGCGCGTGGTCTTGATCTCCTCAACCACCGGCGGGACGCTTGTCCGGTTGAGCCCGTCCGCGCGGCCGTAGACGGTCAATTCCACATCATCAAACGCGCGCGTGATGTTTAGCCCGACTTCCTTCTCGAATCCGCCCGTATAGCGCGCCTGCCACAGCTTGTGCCCGGCCATGCCGTCCTGCATCTGGTCGATCGAACGCATCGCCGCAAACAAATCGCCGCGTTCGGTGGCGAATTCGGCGAGCGACCGGGCGCTGACGCGGTGTTTCATGTTGGGATCGTCCTTTCCTATTGACATGGGCGCGGGGAGGGCCTAAAATGAAGCGTAACGCTATGGTCTATTGTAGTTGTACGGACGGGAAAATGCAACGCATTTTGGGTATACTGGATTGGTAGAAAAGCGAGGGATTGACGATGACGCTGTACCCACTCAGGCTCACCCCCTATTTCAGGCATGGAAGCCAAACGCCCTGGGGCGGCCGCGCGCTCGGCGACCTCCTAGGCAAGGCCATACCCGACGACCGGACCGGCGAGAGCCTTGAAGTATCGGCGTTTGGCGGCATGGAATCGATTATCGCGAACGGCGAATTTCAAGGTCAACCGCTCTCCTTCGCCATCTCCCAATGGGGAGAAGAACTGACCGGGGCCATCGGCGGGGGCGAGTTTCCGTTGCTCATCAAGCTGCTAGATGCGCGGGACGCGCTATCGGTGCAGGTACATCCGGGCGACGAATACGCCAAGGAACACGAAGGGAAGCTCGGCAAATCCGAAGCCTGGGTGGTGCTCTCCGCGCCGCCGGACGCCCAACTCGTGTACGGCATGAAGCCCCTCAAGCGGCCTCTTTCTAAGATCGTGGAAGAAAACGCGCTTGAAGAGGCGCTCAATTGGGTGTCGGTTCAGCCAGGCGACGTGCTCTACATCCCCCACGGCATGGTGCACGCGCTGGGCAAGGCCGGGCAAGGGGACTTGGTGGTCTACGAAGTGCAGCAGTCAAGCGACGTCACCTACCGCTTCTGGGATTGGGGGCGCACGGACGCGGAAGGAAAAGCCCGGGCGCTTCACACGCGCGCGGCCCTCGATGTCACCAGGCCCGAGCTCAGGCTCGACAAGGTTCAAGGCGCAACGCTCCTGTCCAAGGGCGGCAGCGTAACGCACTACATCGCAAGCGCGTACTTTGAACTTTCCCGGCTCAACGTCGCGGGCGACATGCCGCTTCCCGAGGGGCGCATGCTGCTGATCACCGCGCTTGGGCCGTGCCTGATCAAATGGCCCGGGGGCGCGCTCGATCTGGCGGCCTTTGACAGCGTGCTCATTCCGGCGGGACTTGCGGGCGCGGTCATTTCAGGGCGGCTGAGCGCGCTTTGCGCGTCGGTCGGCGACCGCGAATCACTGAAAGAGGCGCTCGGCTACCGCGCCGGGTCTGTGGCCGGACTCACGGATTGACGAAAGGGAACTGAAAATGGATAAACCGGTATTGTACATCGTGGTGCCATGCTACAACGAAGAACAGGTTCTGCCCGAAACGGTCAAGCGCCTCGCTCAATTGATGGACGCACTTGAGCGCGAAGGCGCGATAGACGCAAAAAGCCGCGTTACGCTGGTCGATGACGGCAGCCGTGACAAAACCTGGGCCGTCATCCGCTCTGTCACGGGCGCGCAGAAGCGCTTTGAAGGCATCAAGCTCGCGCACAACGCGGGGCACCAAAACGCGCTGTGGGCGGGCATGATGACGGTACGCGAAAAGGCGGACGCGGTCATCACCATTGACGCGGACCTCCAGGACGACATAAACGCCATCCGCGAATTCATAAAAGCCTTTAAGGACGGCAACGAGGTGGTCTACGGCGTGAGGAGCGCGCGCAAGAGAGATACCGCCTTTAAAAGAAAGACCGCGCACCTGTACTACGACCTCATGAAGCGCCTGGGCGCGGACCTGGTCTACGACCACGCCGACTACCGCCTCCTAAGCCGCCGCGCGCTTGACGCGCTCAGCGAATTCGGCGAGGCCAACCTGTTCCTGCGCGGGATGGTGCCGTTGCTCGGCTTTCAGCACACCGAAGTCTACTATGAGCGCGGCGAGCGCTTCGCGGGTCAATCAAAGTATCCGCTCAAGAAGATGCTGTCCTTTGCCATGGAGGGCATCACCTCCTTCTCGGTCAAGCCCATCCGCTACGTGGTGATGCTGGGTTGCCTGTTTGCGGTGATCGGCATCGTGATGGCGCTATACGCCTTGGTCTCGCACTTTACCGGCCATACGGTCGCGGGCTGGAGTTCGATCATGGTATCGGTCTGGGTGATCGGGGGCGTCCAGCTGATGGCGCTGGGTCTGATCGGCGAATACGTGGGCAAGCTCTACACCGAGGTCAAGCGCCGCCCGCGCTTCATCGTGGAGGAATACACCCACCAAAAACAGGCGGATTGACAGATGGCTGAAACAAGAAACGATTTCACCAAGGGCTCGATCCCGCGCACGGTGACCAGGCTCGCCCTGCCGATGATCGGCGCGCAGATCATCAACGCGTTTTATTCGATGGTGGACAAGCTCTACATCGGCATGCTTCCCGCCAACATCGCGACGCCCGCGCTGGCCGGCGTCGGGCTGGCTTTTCCGCTGATCATGATCGTGTCGGCCTTTGCGATGCTGGCGGGCATGGGCGGCGCGGCGCTGTGCTCCATCGCGCGCGGAGAAAAAAAATATGACTATGCCGAGCGCGTGATGGGCAACTCGTTTTCGCTGCTCATCATCTTTGGCGCCTGTCTGACAATCGTTTCTCTGCTCGTCAAGGGACCGGTGCTGACCTTCATGGGCGCGTCGAGCGAAACCTTCCTGTACGCCGACGAATACGCCACCATCTACCTGTGCGGAAGCCTGTTCGTCATGATGACGCTTGGCATGAACCCCTACATCAACGCCCAGGGCTTCGCGCGCGTCGGCATGGTCACGGTGACGCTGGGCGCGGTCATGAACATCATCCTCGACCCGGTGTTTATGTTTTCTCTGGGCATGGGCGTCAAGGGCGCGGCGCTGGCCACCATCCTGTCGCAGGCCGTGTCGGCCGTCTGGGTGATGGCGTTCCTGACCGGCAAAAAATGCATCCTGCGCCTTCGAAGGAAGAACCTCGCGCTTGACGGCGCGATCGCAAAGCGCATTTTGGCGCTCGGCGCGAGCAACGCCACCATGAACGTAACCGAGTGCATCGTCTCGATCGCGTGCAACAAGACGCTTGCGATCTACGGCGGCACCACCTACGTGGGCGTGATGGCGGCCATCAGCGCGGTTCGCCAAATCCTGATGATGCCGGTGAGCGGCTTTGGGCAGGGTCTTCAACCGGTGATGGGCTACAACTACGGGGCGCTGCACCTTGGCCGCGTGCGCGAGAGCTTCAAGTTCACGACCCTGGTAACCGCCTGCTACGCGGGCACGGCGTGCCTTCTGATCCAACTGTTTCCCGAAGCCTTCATGCGCCTCTTCACGCGCGATATCAAGCTGATCGAAGCGGGCGTGCCGGCGCTTCGGATGTACTTCAGCCTGTTCTTCATGCTGAGCTTGCAGATGGCGGGGCAGTATTCGTTCGTGGCGCTGGGAAAATCCAAGCAGGCCGTGTTCTTCTCGCTGCTGCGAAAGGCGTTCATTGTCGCGCCGCTCGCGGTTTTGCTTCCGCGGGTGACGGATCTTGGCGTCATGGGCGTGTTCGCCGCCGAACCGATCAGCGACTTTGTGGGATCGACCGCATGTTTTACGACCTTCATGCTGACCATGTGGCCCAAGCTTAAGACGGAGGAAGGGCGGGTGAATACATGCGAATGAAATGCCTCGTTCTGGCATCGTTCATGGCCCTGGCGCTGCTTCTCGGAGCCTGCGGCGCGGTTGACGCGGATGAACCCATCGCGCGGATTGTGTTTTTTAACGCGGGAAGCGCCGACGCCATTTTAATTGAGACCCACAGCAGCGCGGTGCTGGTGGACGCGGGGCTCAGGGATGGCGCGCAGGATCTCGTCCGTGCGCTGAGTGATGAAGGCATCCATCGGCTCGACCTTCTCATCATCACCCATTTTGACAAGGACCACGTCGGCGGCGCGTCCGAGGTGATCGGCTCAATGCCGGTTCGCGCGGTGTATGAACCCGATTACGCGAAGGACTCCAAGCACGTGGACGCCTACCGCGAAGCGCTTTTCGCCGCGAGCATCACGCCAACGGCGCTAAGCGAAAACGCCGGGTTCGAGCTTGACGGCGTGCGCTATGAAATCGACGTCGCCAATGAGTCCTTTTACGGCGACGATGAGGAGAATGACTTCTCGCTGGTCATTCGCCTGACGGCGGGAAGCGCAACGGCGCTTCTGACCGGTGACGCCGAAAAGGCGCGGATCATGGAGTTGCTCGATGAAGGCGATCTTCAAAACGCGCTCCTCAAGGTCCCCCACCACGGCCGGTACGAAAAGGTCAGCCCGCTGCTGTTTGAAGCCGTCCATGCGGGCGACGCGGTGATCTCGACCGGCGAGGATGAACCCGAGGACAGCGAAACCGTGCAGGCGCTCAAAATGGCGGGCAGCCGCGTATGGCTCACGCGCCAAGGCACAATCGTGGCCGAGACCGACGGGCAAGACTGGACGCTTAGGCAAGAATAGGCTTTCTTGCCCGCAATTGAAAGGCTGTTGCGATCAAAAGATCGCAGCCGCCTTTTTTTGTGACAGCGGGGGCCGTGGGTCTTCCCCTCCATCCTCTTGCGGTTGCGCGGTGAATCCAAGTACGATTTAACCGTGTGTTCGGTTGCATTTGCCCGAGAATGTGGTATAATACCATTACCGAACATATGTTCGTTACGGGGTGAAAGGGGCATTTTTGATGAATTTGATGGAAAAGCTCGAGGTTTTGGCCGATGCGGCGAAGTATGACGTGGCCTGTACTTCAAGCGGGGTCAACCGGCGCGGCAGCGGGACGGGCCTTGGCAACTCGGTCGCGGCGGGCATTTGCCACTCCTTTGCGGCGGACGGACGGTGCATCTCGCTGCTCAAAGTCCTTCAAAGCAACGCCTGCGCCTATGACTGCGCCTATTGCGTCAACCGGCGCTCAAACGACGTCAGGCGGGCAACCTTTACGCCCCGGGAACTGTGCGAGCTGACGATTGGGTTTTACCGGCGCAACTACATCGAAGGGCTGTTCCTGTCAAGCGCCGTGGTTGGAACGCCCGACAAGACATGCGAGATGATGATCGAGACGCTTAGGCTCCTGCGCGAGGACTACGCCTTCAACGGCTACATCCACATGAAAGCCATCCCGGGCGCGGACCCGCTGCTCATCGAGCGGATGGGCCTATTGGCCGACCGCATGAGCGTCAACATTGAGCTGCCTTCTGAAGCGAGCCTTTCCGCGCTCGCGCCCGAAAAGACGCGCAAGGCCATCCTCGCGCCCATGCGGCAGATCGAAGGCGGCATCGTCAAGAGCAAGAACGAACTCACCCTCTTTCGCGCCGCGCCCAAGTTCGCGCCCGCCGGACAGAGCACGCAGATGATTGTGGGCGCGACCGGCGAGAGCGACAAGCACATCCTGTCGCTTTCAGAAGCGCTGTATCAACGCTTTCACTTAAAGCGCGTATTCTTCTCGGCCTATATGCCGACGGTCGCCGACCGCCGCCTGCCCGCGCTGACGGCAAAGCCGCCGCTGCTGCGCGAACACCGGCTGTACCAAGCGGACTGGCTGATGCGTTTCTATGGTTTTGAGGCGGGCGAAATCCTGACCGATCAGAACCCGAACCTCGACCCGCTGCTCGACCCCAAGTGCAATTGGGCGCTCAACCACCTGGAGCTCTTTCCTGTTGAAATCAACCGGGCGCCGCAGGAAACGCTGCTAAGGGTGCCGGGGATCGGCGTCAGGAGCGCTTGGCGGATCATCGAAGCCCGGCGGCAGCGCGCCCTTGATTTTGAGGGGCTCAAGAAGATCGGCGTGGTGCTCAAGCGCGCGCGGCACTTCATCACCTGCAAGGGGAAAACGCTGCCCGGCATACGCCTTGATTACAAGTACATCTACCCCATGTTGGCCGGGCGCGCGGATACCTCGGGCGCCGAGCAGTTGTCGTTTTTTGACCCGACGAGAGAGGATGTTGTAAAATGCTTAACCGGACAGCTATAGTCTACCGCTACGACGGCACGCTTGACGGCATGCTGTGCTGCATTTACGAAGCGATGACCCGGCGCGAAGAACCCATGATGATCGTAGGACCGGACGAGATGCAGTCCATGCTCTATCCCGACCATGCTGTCGGGACCGACAAGGCCGTCGCCCGGCGCGTGGCGGATGCCGTGCGCGGCAAAATTTCAGAGGATGCCATGACGCTGATTGGCCGTTCGCTCCTGACCGCGCTTCCGGGCCGGGAGAGCTACGTCCTGGGCGTCATCCGCCGCGCGTTCAAGGAAGGGCCGGGACTGCTGAGTGACCTTAGCGACCAGGCGGTCAACCGCCTGACCAAGGCGGTCCTGCAGCTCGAACACGAGGCGCACCTCTATACCGGCTTCATCCGCTTTCAGCAAGGCGAGGGCGTGCTGACGGCGGCGATCGAGCCCAAGAACCAGGTGCTCCCGCTCCTGTTGGCGCATTTTGAAGACCGCTTCGCGAGCGAGACCTACATGATCTTTGACAAGACGCACAAGGCGGCGCTTGTACACGCCGCCGCTACGGCAAATCACCCGGGCGAAAGCCGTATCCTGCCCGTTGAAGCCTTTGAGCGCCCCGCGGCCGATGAAAACGAGCTGGCCTTTCAGCGCATGTGGCGCGCCTTCTACCGCGTAATCGCCGTAGAAGGACGCGAAAACCCCACCTGCCGCCGCTCGCACATGCCGGGGCGCTATTGGGCCGAAATGACCGAGTTTCAAGGGGCCGGGCCTGAGATCCCCGCTCCGCGCATCTTTCACGCGGAGGGGTTGTTGGGGTGATGGCAGGGGTGCGAAGGGGGGGCCGTTCACCGACCCGCGATCCCCGCGTTAACATGCCCCCCCCGCGCCTAAGCCCCCACTGGACAGCCGCGAACGCCAACGCGCGCACACCGAACAGCGCGCCCAAGGCGACAAAAGCCCCGGACGTGAGCAGCGCCCATCTGGCCCTGCGCGATCCGGTCATCATCTCTTGACCACGGCCAGCATTGTGATATCGTCCGCCTGCTCCGCGCCGTCGGCAAAGGCGTCGATGGCCTTGCGGATTCTGGGCAGCATGCCCGTCACGTCGCCGCGCGGGCAGGCGTTTGCCGCGTCCAGCAGGCGCCGGTCGCCAAACAGTTCCTCACGCGGGTTGACCGCCTCGGTCACGCCGTCGGTGTAAAGAAACAGTTCGTCGCCGCTGCCCAGCGTCGTTTCCATTTCCCTGTACCGGATGCCCTCCATGCCCGCCAGCACAAACCCGGGCTTGACCGGGAGCATCGCAAAACTGCCGTGCGCACGCCTGATCAGCGGCGGATTGTGGCCCGCGTTCACGTACCGGAAATGCCCGGAATCAATGTCCAGATAGCCCATCAGCGCGGTTACGAACATGCCCGCCTCGTTGTTCTCACACAAAAGGTTGTTCACCTGCTCAAACACTTGCGCGGGCGACAGGCCGGTTTGCACGCTGTTCTTGATCATGGTTCTGGCAATAACCATGAACAGCGCCGCCGCTACGCCCTTGCCGCTGACGTCCGCGATGACCACGGCCAGCGTCTTCTCGCCCACAAGAAAGAAGTCGTAAAAATCGCCGCCCACTTCCTTGGCTGGCTCCATGGACGCATAGATGTCAAATTCCGACCGGTCGGGATATGCCGGGAACGTGCACGGAAGCAGCGTGGACTGGATCTTGTGGGCGACCTCGAGCTCGGTCGTAATCCGCTGTTTCTCCGCCGTGACCTTGTGAAGGTGGTTTATGTGGGATTTGAGGTTGTCGGTCATGGCGTTAAACGTCTTGGCCAGCTTGCCGATCTCGTCGTTTGAATCGATGGCGATCTTCTGATCAAGATTGCCCTGCCCTACGAGCTCGACGCCGCGCGTCAGCGTTCGGATGGGCCTGGTGACGGAAGATGCCATCAGGAACGAGAGGCACATGACCGCCACAATGCTGACGCACAGCAGAATCAGGAAACTGACCAACACGGAATTGAGCATGTCCCGGATCTGATCCTTGACCGCCAGCGCCTCCCCGTCGATCGCTTCCTTCATCTTGAGCGCGTCCCGGATGACCTCGTCCTTGTCCACAATGATCCCGAGCGACCAGCCCGTGGTATCAAGCGGCGCGTACGCGACATAGCGGTTCACATCGTCGATGTTTGCGGCCTTGACGCCGCTTAGGCCCTTGGCCATGTCGCCAAGTACTTCTTTGTAATCGTCCGCCTGCGCGGTCAGCGCGACCATGTCCAATTGATCATAGTTTGGATGCGCCAGGTAGTTGCCCTGCCCGTCCAGCAAGAACGCGTAACCGGTCTCGCCGATTCGAACCTTCAGGATATCCTCCACCATCGTCAAGAGCGAAATGTCCGCCGCCACCACGCCCACCTTTTCGCCTTGCGCGTTTTTGTAGGCCATCGCGCACGTCGTGCCAATCGCGCCATAGCTGTCCACATATGTGCCCAGCCAGATCGGTCCCTCCGCCTCCATCGCGCCTTGATACCACGGGCGCTCGCGCGGGTCAAAGTCAGGGTTAAAGGCGTTTGACCTGCTGTAGCGGTATGAGATGCCCGACTCAGTGCCGAAGTAGGCGTTGCTCAGCATATCATTGGCATCAAACACGCTGGCGAACATGAAATCGGCGTTTGAGGAAAGCTTTTTCTCCGCCTCAAGCGCCTCGCCGGGGACGGCTGACTTGGCCGTCATCATCTTGCCCGACGCCACGCCCATCTCGGTCTCGTCCGGCCTGGGGAGCACGAGTCCCTGAAAATTCTCCGGTTTTTCATAGATGCGCGTCATGTACCCGGCCAGCTTCACCACGTCGTCCTCAATCATGATGAGCGATTGGTCGCAACCCTCCGCCTGCGAAGTTGAAAGCCGCGACAGGTACGATTCCGCCTGGCTGATCAGGGCGTCCTGGCTCTGGGTGGAGGCCAAAAACCCAAGCTGCGTATTGACGTCCTGGGAATAGCTCGACAGCTTCAAGAGCTCGTTATAGGCGATCACCGCCACCGCGATCATCGCCACCAGCGATATCGACAATACCACCAACAGAAGCTTGGTCGCGAATTTCATGTTTTTCATGACAAACACCTTCCCGGTTCATTCGTGCATTTGATTGAATTCGCATCCGCTATCGCGCCGCATCGAGAATATGCCCGACCAATTCCTCGTATCCCCAGCCCGCCAGCTCAGCGCCCTTGAAAAGATCGCTGCAGCTTCGCCGAAGACCCGGCACCGCGTTGATTTCGAGCAGTTGAAGCTTTCCCTCGCTCAAGTGGTCCAGCCGCGCATGCCCGCTCGCGCCCGAACTGCGCGACGCGCCCCTCTCCTCGCTCGTGCCGCCGCACAAAACCGCGATCTTCATTCGTTCCCAAACGCTCCCGACAGGATAAATGAATCTTCGTACAGTATACATCATATTTATCTTCACTGCTACATTCCTGTCAAGTTTAGCCGACATATGCACG
Source organism: Eubacteriales bacterium (assembly GCA_031551775.1). GTDB lineage: Bacteria > Bacillota > Clostridia > Christensenellales > Aristaeellaceae > Anaerozeibacter. The sequence continues at coordinate 64,446 of JAVBND010000019.1, forward strand.
CAAAAAACAGGGCAGTACGCGCGAAAAGACCACAAACAACGCCTGGGGGAATCCCGGAGAAGCGCCGTCCATGCCGCCATGCGCCATAGCGGCAAAATGAAGGCGAAATTGACGCATAGGTGAAGCAAATTATCGGCGAAACAATTGCGTTAAACAACGAGATATGTTATAATAAGTATCGGTTAAATTCACATTCAAAGGAGGAATTCTTTCCCATGAAGAAACTGCTTTGCGCCCTTTTGTCCTTGGTCATGGTACTGACCGCAGTGTCCGCGCTCGCGGCCACCGACGGCGCCTATACCGCATCCGGCAAGGGCAACAATGGCGACGTCAAGGTTGAAGTCGTCGTAGCGGGCGGGAAAATCGAATCGGTCGCCATTCTCGAACATCAGGAGACCCCCGGCATCAGCGACAAGGCGGTCAATGAACTGCCCGCCGCGATCGTCGCGGCGCAGGGCCTGGGCATCGACACCGTTTCCGGCGCGACCAACACCTCCAAAGCCATCCTGGCTGCGGTTGAGGATTGCCTCACCCAGGCCGGCGCGGACGTGGAAGCGCTCAAGGCTGTCGGCTCGGCCCCGGTCGAGCAGGCGCAGGACCAGACCGTCGAAGCCGACGTCGTCGTGATTGGCGCGGGCGGCGCGGGCCTCGCGGCTGCCGTTCAGGCCAACCAGAACGGCGCAAAGGTCGTCGTGATTGAGAAACAGGCGCAAATCGGCGGCAACACCATTCTGTCGGGCGGCGCGCTCAACGCGGTGGACGACCGCAGTGAAACCGCGATCAAGAACAACGACTCGGTGGAATGGCACTATACCCAGACCATGAACGGCGGCGACAACCAGGGCGATCCGCTGCTCGTGCATACGCTGGTGCGCAACGCCTGGGCGGGCGTCACCTGGCTCAAGGAACTGGGCATGGAATTCATCGAGGACAAGACCTTCACCGTCACCGGCGGCCTTTGGCCGCGCGCCCACAAGCCGGTCATGCCGGTGGGCACGGGCTTCTTTGATACCTACCAGAAGTACATCGACGCCCATGACGGCATCGAAGTCATGCTGAGCACCAAGGCCGAGCACCTGATCGTCGAAGGCGACAAGGTTGTCGGCGTCACCGCGACCGGCGCGACCGGCAACACCGTCACGTTCAAAGCAGCCAAGGCGGTCGTGCTGGCTTCGGGCGGCTTCGGCCGCAACGTCGAAATGCGCATGGCCTACGACAGCAAGTGGGGCAACCTCGACGCGTCCATTCCCTCCACCAACTCGGCGGGCGCGACCGGCGACGGCATCGCGATGGCGACGGAAGTCGGCGCGGCGCTGGTCGGCATGGAACACGTTCAGTTGCTGCCGCTGGGAGATCCCGCGACCGGTTCGCTCTCCGGCAACATTGAGTTTGACGTCGAGCGGCGCGTATTCATCAACAAGAACGGCGAACGCTTCGTCAACGAGGGCGGCCGCCGCGATGAAATGACCGCCGCGCTCTTTGCCCAGCCCGACAGCTGGATGTGGATCGTGATGGACAGCGACTGCTACGTGACGGGCGATGAGAAGAACAACTTCAACGAGTCGGTCAACCAGCTGATCGCCGAAGGGCGCGCGTTCAAGGGCGAGACCCTGGCCGACCTGGCCGCCGCCATCGACGTGCCCGCCGACGCGCTTGAACAGTCCATCGCCAACTTCAACGAGCACGTCGCCTCGGGCGAAGCGGACGAATTTGGCCGCACCCTCTACTCCACCCCGATCGACAACGGCCCCTTCTACGCGGCCGCGCGCGTCCCGACCGTGCACCACACCATGGGCGGCGTGAGGATCAACGTCAATGCCGAAGTCATCAATGAAAACGGCGGCGTGATCGACGGCCTGTACGCGGCCGGCGAAGTCACCGGCGGCATCCACGGCACCAACCGCCTCGGCGGCAACGCGCTGATCGACATCCTGGTATTCGGACGCATCGCGGGCACGAACGCCGCGGCGAAGTAAACAGGCAAAAGGTACCAAGGGCTCCCGCAGAATGCAACCATGCGGGAGCCCTTGCAAAATCGCAAAATTTATCGAACGCGCTGAACGGCTCCATGTTCCAGTTGAAAAATATGATCGCACAAATCGATGGCTCAATGCCGTTGTGCATGATGCAGGTAAACAGAGTTGAAAACGGCTTCGGATCAATCAGTCCGAAAAATTGATTGATCGACCGCCGCCTTGAATGGACTTCAGCGCAATTGCATGAGTACACCAGCGTCCATTTCGCTAACGCTGTCGCATAATGTGTCTATGTCTTCTTTGTTATGGCTGGCCAGTATGATGGTCTTACCCTGTGCTTTGAGCTGCAAAAACAAAGCACGCATATCTCGCACGCCGACATTGTCTAACCCATTCATCGGTTCGTCGAGGATGAGCAGACTTGGGTTCTCCATGATTGCCTGCGCGATACCAAGGCGCTGTTTCATACCCATGGAATACTTGCTCACCCATTTGCGGCTCTTTGGATCAAGACCGACCAACCGCATGACTTCGTCAATATGCGTATTGCTGACTTGCTTGCGTATACTTGCGAGCAACTTAAGGTTATGCCGACCGGAATGGTATGGCAAAAAACCCGGAGATTCTACGATAGCGCCCAAATTTTCGGGAATATCGATATCTTGCCGAATCACACGGCCATCTATGCTGACAAACCCGGAAGTGGGCTTAATAAGACCGCAAATGCACTTAAGCAACACTGTTTTTCCCGAACCATTTCGACCGATTAACCCATGAATTTTCCCCTTTTCCAATGCCAAAGTCACATGATCTAGTACGATGACCTGCCCATATTTTTTCACAACATGATCTACAATGACCATCGTTTTATCCTCCTTGTTCACGCCTTGCCATGTCTGACACATCGCAGTGCTTATCGCTATAAACCGTAAGGGAAAAAGCTGTGATCAGGCTTATCAACAGCACGGCAATTGTAGAGCCTATATGCGGCAAGTATTCATGATACCCGGTATTTAGATTGGACAAGCGCGCCAATGATGAAATGGAGATGATTGTCCATGCATAAGGTAGCCCATCCAGCATGTCTATTAACAATATGAAGACAAAGACCAGTGAACCCAACCTTGTCTTAAAACGCATATTGACAACAAACATGATGAGTGTGCATGTAGTGAATGCCGTCCATCGCATGGCGTACGCGCTGGCAAAAGCACCCATAGCCGAAAAGCTGTCCGTCACTGTCCGTGCAAAATCAAATGGAAGTGCATAATCCGCCGCTACATTGGTCCGAGAAACGGAGTAAATAACCCGTCCCCAGCTCCACCCGCCTTGAACATGTGGCACAAGCACAAGGGCTTGAAGCCCCAAAATAGCCAAGAGGTATATCGCGACGACCACCATGCAATACCATGTCTGCCCACGTATCCACAATCGCTGTCCACAGCGAAGCAAGACCGCATTTTGCGCTTCATCATAAAATGGCGCATCGGATAACAATACAGCGAGTAAAATTCCAGATAGCAATATAAAAGTTGGTGAGCACAGTTGTAGAGCAAACAACCCATAAATGTTGATGGACTCATCGTATGCTTGAAGAAACTCCATCAACCCGGAATATGTACCCTGCAAAAACAAGTACAAGGTAAAAAGCACGGCCCAAGGCTTGGGCTGAGTCCATAGTTTTTTCAGGCTGTATGTACAGCATTTCCAAGATCTACCTCTATCCATGCTCCAACCGCCTTCTCACACCGATACAAAATAGCGCGCAGCAAATGACACTGAGTCCGCCGAATATACCGGTTCCGGCGGCAATGCTCGGCCAGAAACCCAAGCTGGTCGCGCCAAGCGCCAGCATACCAATATTCGCCCAATCGGGCAATAGTTCGATGCTCATCACGCCATATCCCAATCGTGCAATCAACATCGGAAAGCACAAAGTCAAATACGCATTGGGGAAAAAACTTGAAAATGTCAACCCACTCAACGCAAAGAAAGCACCCGCGATGAATTGCAAATACGCAATGCCAAGCATATAAGCGAAAATACCGCCCGTAAAAAGCATCTCCCACATGCCCGAAGCGGTAAACAAATCTTGGTATCTGTCGATTGTCCCTCGTATGGACGTGAGCCCAAAAAATAAAAGCGTACTTGTTACATACACAATTCCGCCGGTCAGGCTTGCCAATAGCAATTTTGATCTTATATATGCGCGCGGCGCAATACGAACCATCTGCAAGATCGCGGAGCGGCTTTTCCAATCTACACAAAAAGCAGCCGCAAAAGGCAAGGCGGCAAGCATAGGCATCACCCACGCATAATGGTTGAAATTTCGTCCGACCTCAAACAGGAGCAGTGAATTATAGCTGCTGCCAGTAATTTCGAAGAATACCGAAATCACATATTGGCATGTCGCAATTAAGATGGCCGTGACAAGCGCAAACCCAAACGCCCGACGCGCATCGATTGGTGTCATACGCAAAACCCTCTCACGTTAACTCCTTACCGGTGATCGCATCAAAATATACCGGCGTATTGTTGCCATTGGTGTCAAGGGTAACGCCCGGTCCCTCCAGGTAGAAGCACCAAGCGGGCCTTAGTACATAAGCGTCCCGATTGCCCTTCACGGGTACTGGGACATAATTGAGGGCCACGCGCTCAACGACGATGGGCGCATCCGATATCAGCATCTCACAGCGTTTAAGAAAGGTCTTTACCGCATCTTCAAATGTCATAGGTTCTTGTTTCTGCTTGTCGATTTGTTGCGTCTCGTAAGCACAACCATCGATTTGCAAAAATTCTATCCCTTGCGCGGTCACGTAGGCATTGAGGGTGCTTTCTTGAATGATGCGCCCCTGCGTACCGACCTGATATGCTTCACGCATCAAGGCAACTCCATTTTTACTAAGCTCCATCCTGATCCAATACCCCTCGGGCAATGACGGCAATTCTTCCGGTGCGGGATAATACTGTCTATCGATTTCATCAAGCGTGTCATAGAATGCTTGATACACATTTTGCAAAAGCGGCTCGTTCATATAGGCTGTCAGAATTGCCTCACCGGTCTCAAGCCCCAAATTTTCAGCCGCTGCTCGAACCGCTTGCAACGCCATATCCGCGGGAAAGCCTTCTATTGATCGTGTGTTGTCTATGGGTTTTCTGACCAAATCTCGCAACAACACGCCCATACCGTACAAAAAACCATGATCCTGGTAATCTAGATTGCCTTCTACGGCGCTAATGGCCGTCCCCTTTTGATCATAGTAAAATTTCGTTGGCGCGCCATCCACGTACATCGGATCCTCTTTGTCCGCCAGGTTTATCGCTTCGCCACCAAAAAAAGCTTCGCGCAATGTCTGCTCCTGCCAGACCATAAAACGCGCCTTATGCGCGGGAATTTGCTTTTCATCCGCGCGATCAATATGCGCTTCAAATATCACCTGAACTTTCCCAACTTCATGCCGTGCTTCATAGACTTCAGCCCGAGCGCAAAGGCTCGGCGAAAGCAACAGCATGACCAACAGAATGGATAGGCTCCTCATCGGCAATCCTCCTTTATGACGACAAAGTTCCGCATTTCAAATTTTCGTTGAAATGCGGATGTATTCTTCTTACGGTTTCCAGGTTCCGCTAACCGTCACCGGTTTCGAGTTCTCTGCGTGGTTCTTGACGCTGTGTGCGTAAAAGGATCCTTTTTTGCCTTCTTTTGGAATGTATTCAATCCATTCGGCAGAAACCATTAAACCGGGGACCAACATCGTATCCGAGGCAATGGATCCACTTGGCTTGACCATCCGGTGACCGGTTCTATAAGATTGGGGGTCTTTTGTCTTCACTGTAAAATACGCAACCGAAGGTGCAACCATACTCATATCGTACTTTCTTTCTTCAGAAGTCGTTCGGTATTGATCCACACCGATTTTACCACTATAATTATGCCAGTCGTAGAAGGCAAATGCCGTGCTAGATGAGATGCTTAATGCGATGGTTAACGCAATTGAGATCGCTTGCTTCTTTTTCACTGCAAATTCCACACCTTTCAAATTTTAAAATACCAACACCGGTGCGATTGATATGCGATCACATCCCCCTTTCTTGTGACAGCGCAACATTTGGAAGCGCCGCGAGGGCCAGCGAAAGAATATACAATATTGCCAATCGCATATCGCAATGCTCCTTCCAACAGAATGATTTTGCTGTCATGATTGTTCTTATGTGCCTCAATTGCAGTTTATCATTTTTTGCATAATGTATATATATTATGATTCATTGCCGCCAAATTGCCACAAATTGCTTCGATGTATATGCATGGTGTTCGTAGCTTGAAACCCGACGGACAATTCGCGGCATTGCGTCTGATAACCTGAGCTCGTCCGCAAGAAAAAATCCGCCTTGCCTCCCGGCCCGCCTGCCACTATAATGAGGGAGGCCGCATTTCGCAAATCCCAAGCACGAGGAGGAGTTCCCATGATTTTTGACACGTTTGACAACGCGCGCCTGTATGAAGATATACTGCCCGGCATCACGGCGTTGGTCGCGTACGCGCAGACGCTAAAAAACGCGCCCGCTGGACGGTACGCGCTTGACGGAAGCGAACATTTTGTGCTGATTCAGGAGATGGATACGCGCGGCCTTGACGGCGCGGCGTTTGAGGCGCATAAAAAACACGCCGATGTTCAGATGCTGCTGGACGGCAATGAGGTGGTGCGCTGGGCGCCGCTTGATGCGCTTCGTGTGACCGATCCCTATGACAGCGAGCGCGACGCGCTGTTCGCCGTGGGAGACGGCGTCGATTTTGCCGTGAAACCCGGCTTGTTCTACCTTCTCCTGCCGGGCGACGCGCACGCCCCGCTCGGCGGCGTGAATGGGGTCCCCGGGCTAAAGCTCAGGAAAGCCGTCGGCAAGCTCCGCATCGCGGATTAATCGGCAGGCTTGTTCCACAGCCCGTACTGCGCCTCGTTTTGAAGCGCCGAGAGCATCAGCTCGCGCGCGTTGGGGTACTTCTTGCACAGCGTGTCGAGCAGTTCCTTGATCTCCTGGCGCTTGGTGTAGCCGTTGACCGGGCAGGGCGACTGGACGACGGGAAGATTCAGCGCCTTCGCCATGTGAATGACGTGCTTCTCCGGGAGGTATACGAGCGGCCGGATCTGCGTGATGCCGCTGCGGGTCAGGCGCGTCACCGGATGAAACGTGTGGATCCGCCCCTCAAAGAGCAGCGACATGAAAAGCGTCTCAATCGCGTCGTCGCGGTGATGCCCTAGGGCCAGCTTGTTGATTCCCAGCTCTTGGCAAAGTTCGCTCAGCGCGCCGCGGCGCATCTTGGCGCACAGCGAGCAGGGGTTTTTTTCTTTGCGTTCCTCAAAGATCACATGCGCGATTTGCGTCTCCCTGACGATGTAGTCAACCTCCAGCTTCTCGCACAGCGCGCGCACGCCGCCTAGGTCAAACGGCTCAAGCCCCATGGTCAGCGTGACGGCGGTCAGTTCATAGGGCACCTTGCAAAACTTCCTGTACAGCGAAAGCGCGTACAGAAGCAGCAGGCTGTCCTTGCCGCCCGACACACCCACCGCGACGCGGTCGCCCGCCTCGATCATGTGAAAATCCGTGTCGGCGCGCCTTAGACAGCCCAGCGTTTCCTTCATGTCGGTTCCATCCCCCGTTTTGTTTGATCAGGCCATGCTCAGGAAATGCGTGGAGATGGTAAAGAGCACCATCAGCGCGCTGGCGTCCACGATCGTCGTGATCAGCGGGCTGGCCATGAGCGCCGGATCCAGATGAACCTTCTTGGCGCACAGCGGCAAGATGCAGCCAATCGCCTTGGCAATCACGGTCGTCAAAAACACGCTCACCGAAACCACGATCCATACGCCTGTGTTGTTCCAGTTGATCGCTCCGCCGCCTTGGATCATGCTGATCGCCAGCAGCCGCAAGAAGTTCACCACGCCCAGCACAGCGCCCACGATGAGCGAAACGCGCAGCTCTTTCCACAGGATGGTAAACATGTCTCTAAACTCGAGCTCGCCGAGCGCCAGGCCGCGGATCACCAGAACGCTGGTCTGCGAGCCGCAGTTGCCGCCCGTATCCATCAGCATGGGAATGCAGCTCATGAGCACCACGCCGATGGCGGAGGCGCTGAGTACATCTTCGTAGTGGGTGATGATCATGCCGGTGAACGTGGCCGAAATCATCAAAACCAGCAGCCACGGGATGCGGTTTTTGGCCAATTGCAGGATGCCGGTCTTCATGTATTCGTCTTCCGACGGGATCAAGGCGGCCATCTTTTCGAAGTCTTCCGTGTTCTCTTCTTCGATGACGTCCATGATGTCGTCAACCGTGATGATGCCGACCAGGCGTTCCTCCTTGTCCACAACCGGGATCGACATGAAGTCGTACTTGCGCACCATGTCCGCGACCGTCTCCTGGTCGTCGGTCGTATGTACGTAGATGACGTTTACGTCCATCAGGCTGTCGATGGTCGCCTGATTGTCGGCCAGGATCAATTTGCGAAGCGGCACCGTGCCCACGAGCTGGCGCTTTTCGTCGATGACGTAGAGCGTGTAGATGGTCTCCTTGTCAATGCCGGTGCGCTTGAGCTCCTCCATCGCGCGCTCAATGGTCGTGCCTTTCCTGAACTCGCAATACTCGATCGTCATGATCGATCCGGCGGAGTTTTCGGGATAGCGCAGGAACTGGTTGAGCAGCACGCGCCGCTCAAGGCTGGTGTTTTGAAGCAAGCGCTTGACCACATTGGCGGGCATCTCCTCAAGGAAATCGACCGCGTCGTCGATGAACATGTCGTTGACGAGCTTCGCCACCTCCGCGTCCCCAATCGACTCGATCAGCTCCTGGCGCTGGTCGGAATCCATGTAGGAGAACACATCCGAAGAGATGTCCTTGGGCAAGACGCGAAACACCATCAACATCTTGTCCTTGTCCAGGGTTTGCATATAGTCGGCGATATCGACCTCATTGAGCATCATCAGCGCGCCGCGCAGCTGGCTGTGCTGTTGAGCGTCAAGGAGCGAGTCCAGCCGGTCCTTGATCCGATCAAAATCCATGGGTTTCAACCTCCCTTCTCTTGGGCAGGCAATGCCTGCAAACGCGCAAGAAAACCAGACACTTTCAGCGATTGAAAAGTGTCCGGACGGTTGGCGGCGTCATGTGAGATGAGAAGTGCCGACGACTTGACTTGGGTCAGCTCATTTCGAGTGACCCGTACATGATCGAGGCACGCCCTCAGTCGCCAGACTATATCCGCCTTCGTCCATCACGGGCCACCTCCTCATGTTTAGGATTTGATGCGCATGATTGCGCTTGATTATCATACCCCACATTCTATGGTTCGTCAAGTGAAACTGTGCTAAATAAGGCGTGAAAAAGCGGCCCCGGACGGGGGCCGCAAAGACAAACAATCCGCGTTACTTCGCTTTTTTGTAGTAGACGGCTGACGACCCGGCATGGGAGGCGAGGTCCCCCGTATTCTTTGTTGCCGCCGAATGGTTGTACGGCGTCAGGCTGCAATCCACCGCCGCATCCGTTAGATCCAAGATTGCCGGGTTGAGCTTCTTTCCAAGGCTGATAACGGCAATACCTTCCGTCCCCGGCTGGATTTTACCGATCATCTTAACAGCAAATTTACCCAGGTTCTTGTACTCGGAGAAAGGCTCTGTTGACGCATTCAGCGAATAGCCAACATAAAACTTGCCAGATCCGCGAAGCACATAGGAGCTCCCATTAAACACGTTCATCTCGGCATACGTCTTGCCGCCCTTGACGTATATCCTGCGCGTATACATGCCCCATTTTCCCTCTCTGAGGAGATCAGCTTTTTCCGATTCCGGAAAATTTCCCCAGAAGGCACCGTTGTCGATCACATGAAGCGGGATTTCCATTTGCTGATCACCGTATTTCGCCGTTACGGTAATCGTCACGCTGCCCGCTTTTTTGCATGTGATAATCCCTTTGGCGTTGATGCTGGCAATGGAAGGGGCGCTGGACTTCCATTTCACACTGATATTGGCCCCGGAAGGTTGCCATTGCGCAATGCGGATCTTGATCTGATGGCTCGTCAGTGCATACCTGTCCTCTTCGTAAAAGGCGCCCTCGCCCGTCTTGGCATCAACGGCTTCGACATTAAACCATGTCATCGGCACCGGCGCAGCCATCGCGGATACAGAGCCCAAGACCGTCAGGAAGACCAACAACAGGCACAGAACCGAACACAGCTTGTTTCTCATTTCGTCTTACCCCCTCTAAATGCTGCAATTATTATACCAATGTTATTAAGTGATTACAAGCTTAAAACGTTTGTTTTTCGAAAATTAATTGCCACCAAATACCGACTGTGTTCGTCCAATACATATTGCTTCGCCAAATACGGAAGGAAACGAAGGGATATCAGTGAAACGGATTTTCACCCTAGCGCTGGCGGCGCTCTTGGTTTTCGCGGCGCTTGGCGCAAAAGCTGAGAAGAACAATCATATTCAGGCGCGGCTTGAATTGATGACGATTGAAGAAAAAGTCGCGCAGATGTTCCTCGCGCGCTGCCCATCGTCGGGCGCGCTGGAGACAATTGAGCGCTACCAGCCCGGCGGCTACATCCTCTTTGCGGGCGACTTCGAGGGCGAGACCTCTGAGTCCATCTCGGAGACGATCGCGCTCTATCAGGCGGCAAGCAAGGTTCCCATGCTGATTGGCGTTGACGAAGAGGGTGGGACGGTCACGCGCGTGAGCCGGTACAAGGCGTTTCGCGATTCGAAGTTCAAGTCACCGCGCGCGCTGTACGAGGACGGCGGCATGCACGCCATCATAGAAGACGCGCAGGAGAAATCGCGCTTGCTCAAGTCGCTCGGCGTCAATTTCAACCTGGCTCCCGTATGCGATCTGGCGAATAGCGGCGCGTTCATGGGCTCGCGCTCAATCTCAGACGACCCCGAGGTCGCTTCCCTCTTTGCCGCCTCCGTCGTCCGGGTTATGAATCAGGAAGGCATATTGAGCGCGCTCAAGCACTTCCCCGGTTATGGCGCCAACGCCGACACCCATGTGGGCCTGGTCGTGGACAAGCGCGACTATGCCGCCTTCGTGAAGCGCGATTTTCTGCCCTTTGAGGCGGCGATCAGGGCGGGCGCGGGTTGCGTGCTGGTCTCGCACAACATCGTAAACGCGATGGACAAAAACAGCCCCGCCTCCCTCTCCCCCGAGGTACACCGCGTGCTGCGCGAGGAACTGGGCTTTACCGGCGTCGTCATGACCGATGACCTGGCGATGGGCGCCATCACCGAGCAATACGGAGCGGGCGAATCTGCGGTCATGGCGGTTGAAGCGGGGGGTGACCTCCTGTGCTCCACCCAGTTTGTCACCCAGTACAAGGCGGTGCTCGAAGCGGTCAAGGACGGGCGCATATCCGAGGCGCGAATCGATCAGTCGGTCGAGCGAATTCTCACCTGGAAACAAAGTGCCAATATCCTTTGACCGACCGTGCTTTTTGGCGTGAACCGCGCATATCCTCCCCCCACGGGGAGGTTTTTTCGCATGCAGAAGTATTTCAAGGTTTTGATCGCGCTGATCGCGGTTCAACTGGCGGCGCTGGCCGTCAGCGGATTATGGATGTTCAATGAACAGCGCTCGGTCACGGTTTTGGCGCGCATGCCCAATTTGCAGTTCAAGATCGGGAAAGACTATGTGGACGTGCGCCATGGCGGGCAATCCATCCAAACCATCCCCTTTGACCCAGGCGCTCTGACCGACGAGAACCGCTCTTTTTTTCTCGGAACACCCGACATCAACTTCGACGGCTACCCGGACCTGACGCTGATCTTCAGCCAAGGCCTGCACAATATCTATTACGACGGTTGGATCTTCGACCATCAAGAGCGGCGCTTCGTTTATGAGCCCATCATCCGCACGCTGGCCTCGCCCGTATTCGACGAGAAAAATAAGCGCATCGACACCTACGAACACGGCAGCGCCACCGACCACGCAGACGGCATGTGGGCGTATATTGACGGGAGGCTAACCGAGCTTGGCCGGGTCGAGCAAAGCTACGACGAAAAGAGCGACCTGTTCACCATCCGCACCTACCGCCTGCGCGACGGGCAACTAAAGTTGACGGGTGAGGAGCAGTTGACGCCTTCGCAGTTGGAGGAGCGGGACCAGGAAGGAACGGGGTGGTAATGCGCGCGCTTCTCCCCATCTCAGACAACGACAAAAACCCGCCGCACCGGATCCGGTGCGGCGGCGGTTTAGACCCGTTGGCAATTGAAGTTACTTGCCCGCCTTCTTGGCGGCTTTTTCCTGCTTCTCCATGATGGCGGCATGCGCTGCCGCGAGGCGCGCGATCGGCACGCGGAAGGGCGAGCAGGATACGTAGTTCAGTCCCACCTTGTGGCAGAAGATGACGGACGACTGGTCGCCGCCATGCTCGCCGCAGATGCCCAGCTTGATCTCCGGACGCGCCTTGCGGCCGAGCTTCACGGCCATTTCAACCAGCTTGCCCACGCCGTTTTGATCCAGATGCGCAAAGGGATCAAAGTCAAAAATCTTCTTATCGTAGTAGGAATCGAGGAACTTGCCCGCGTCATCGCGCGAGAAGCCGTAGGTCATCTGGGTCAGGTCGTTGGTTCCGAAGGAGAAGAACTCGGCTTCGGTCGCGATTTCGTCCGCGGTCAGCGCGGCGCGCGGAATCTCGATCATGGTGCCGACCTTGTAGTCGAGCTTGACGCCCGTGTCCTTCATGACGTGCTCGGCGGTCTCCACGACCACCTTGCGCACATAGGCCAGTTCCTTCACGTCGCCCACCAGAGGAATCATGATCTCGGGATGGATTACGATGCCCTTCTCCTGCGTGACTTCGATGGCGGCTTCGATGACGGCGCGGGTCTGCATCTCGGCAATTTCGGGATAGGTGACCGACAGGCGGCAGCCGCGGTGACCCATCATGGGGTTGAACTCATGCAGCGCGTCGATCTTTTGGTTGATCGCGTCAACCGTGGTCTCGAGTTCCTTGGCGATTGCCGCGATTTCCTCGGTCATGCTCTTCGCGGGCAGGAACTCGTGAAGCGGCGGATCGAGGTAGCGGATGGTCACCGGGCGCTCGCCCATGACCTCGTAGATGCCCTTGAAATCGCCCTTTTGCATGGGCAGAATCTTGTCAAGCGCGATCCGGCGCTGCGACTCGGTCGAAGCCAGAATCATCTCGCGCACAGCCGCGATGCGGTCGGCGGCGAAGAACATGTGCTCCGTGCGGGTCAGGCCGATGCCCTCGGCGCCAAACTTGATGGCGACGGCGGCGTCGTGCGGATTGTCGGCGTTGGTGCGCACCTTAAGACGCCTGACTTCGTCCGCCCAGCTCATGATGGTGGCAAAATCGCCCGACACGTCCGCGTCGATGGTCGCGATGGCTTCGCCGTATACATTACCGGTCGAGCCGTCGATCGAGATAAAGTCGCCCTCGCGATACACGCGGTCGCTCACGGTCATGGTCTTGTTCTCTTCATGCACGACGACTTCCGAGCAGCCCGCCACGCAGCAGGTGCCCATGCCGCGCGCGACGACGGCGGCGTGGGAAGTCATGCCGCCGCGGCTGGTCAGGATGCCGCGCGCGTGGTTCATGCCTTCGATGTCCTCAGGCGATGTCTCGGCGCGCACCAGAACGACCTGCTGGCCGCTCTTGGAAGCCGCGACCGCGTCGGCGGCGGTGAAGTACATCTGGCCGCAGGCCGCGCCCGGGGACGCCGGCAGGCCCTTACAGATGGCCTTGGCGGCCTTGAGCGCCTTGGGGTCGAACTGCGGGTGGAGCAACGCATCGAGCTGACGGGGTTCGACCATCATGATGGCTTCTTCCTTGGTGCGCATGCCTTCTTCCACCAGGTCCACCGCGATCTTGAGCGCGGCGGCGGCGGTACGCTTGCCGTTTCGGGTCTGCAGCATGTAGAGGACGCCGCGTTCGATGGTATATTCCATGTCCTGCATGTCGCGGTAGTGCTTCTCGAGGTTCTCGGCGATGACCGTGAACTGCTCATACACTTCCGGCATGACGTCTTTCAGGGTATCGATATGTTGAGGCGTCCTGACGCCGGCTACGACGTCCTCGCCCTGGGCGTTGATCAGGTATTCGCCGTAGAGCTTGTTCTCGCCGGTTGACGGGTCGCGCGTGAAGGCCACGCCGGTGCCCGAGGTGTCGCCCATGTTGCCGAAGACCATCGACTGCACGTTGACCGCGGTGCCCCAATCGCCGGGGATGTCGTTCATGCGGCGGTAGTAGATGGCGCGCGGGTTGTCCCAGGAGCGGAAGACGGCCTTGATGGCCTCGACCAACTGAACCTTGGGCTCCTGCGGGAAGGCTTCGCCCTTTTCGTCGCGGTAGAGCTTCTTGAACAGCACAACCACGCCCTTGAGGTCTTCCGCGTCGAGTTCGGTGTCGTACTTGACGCCCTTGTCTTCCTTGACTTCCTCAAGCAGCTTTTCAAACTTGCTCTTGGGAATCTCCATGACGACGTCGGAGAACATCATGATGAAGCGGCGATAGGAGTCATATGCAAAACGCTCGTTCCCGGTCAGCTTCGCCAAGCCCTTGACGGCGACGTCGTTGAGACCGAGGTTCAAAATGGTATCCATCATGCCCGGCATGGACGCGCGTGCGCCGGAACGCACCGACACCAGGAAGGGGTTGTCAAGGTCGCCAAACTTTTTGCCGCAAATCTTCTCCGTCTCCTTAAGCGCCGCGTCAATCTGGCCCATGATCTCATCGTTGATCATCTTGCCGTCATGATAGTAGGCGGTGCAGGCCTCGGTCGATACCGTGAAGCCCTGCGGGACCGGAAGACCCAACTGCGTCATCTCGGCCAGGTTCGCGCCCTTGCCGCCCAGCAGGTTTTTCATCCCTGCGTTGCCCTCTTTGAACAGATAAACGTACTTATGCGCCATGTTGCTCCCCCTTAATGAATGATTGTATCTATCCTCTATATAGCACCCATCACTATAACGAAGTGGACCTGATAACACAAGCGGAACCAGGTTAATTTCACCATTATTCCCATAAATTATGCGCAAAATAAAGGCGGGCTATGCGCCCGCCAAATAAACTTACGTGGTGCGGAAAATCAGCTCTGAAAGTCAAGCTTGACCAGGTAGTTATCGCTCGAAGCGAAGTAGTCCACCGTGATTTCAAGGTTGTTCTTCTTGTAGACCGCCGAGAAGATGTTGTTGGATGGCTCAAGGCTGCCCGACAGCGTCCAGCCGTCCGCGGCAAGGCTGCCCGCATACTGAAGCGCGTCAAGCGTGGTTGCGCCCCGGTAGGTCAGCACGCGCCCGAGCGGCGACACGCCGTCCTTGACCGACACCAATCGCCCCGTCTCGGGCAGGGGGAACGCAGAATAGCTTCCATCTGCGAAGGTGCAGGCATCTTCCTTGGCGAGCGTTACGCGCTTGTCCTGGTTGCTGTTCACGAGGTGAATCTCGACTCCGTCAAACATCAAAACGCTCAGCCGCGACGTGCGCACATAAGTAGCCGCGCCCGCGTCCACCAACTGCTGAATGTAGCTGTCAAAATGATTCGCCGTGGCGCTTGGCACCTCAACGTCCGCGTAATTCGCGCCCGTCTTGGTGTTGTAGGCGGCCGACTCGAGCACCGGCACGCTCGGGAAAAGCGTTTCCGGCCAGAAATCGGTGTTTACCGGCTGGGCGGTCTGTGCCGGTTCTTCCGTCTCGCCCTCAGGGCTTTGAACCTCGGTAACCGGCGCGGCGGTTTTCGCCTCTTCCACGCGGCGGTTGGTCAGCACGATCGAACCGTACAGCGCAAGCGCAATCACCGCGACCGCGAATGCCGCGACCACAATGTATTGGATCCATTGTTTGCGCTTTTCGCGCGTCAAATCCTCTTCAAGCGAAAAAACGTCCTCGTCGTAGTCGTAATCCCGGTCTTTCATCTCGTCACGCCCCTCTGCGATGTAGCGTCTTTTACATTATAGCATATCCAAGGCGCGATAATCAATCGCTGGATCGCGTTTATAACACATTTCGATGCGTTTCTTGCTTGTTGGACCGTAAAAAGCAAAAAATGGTTGCATGCGGTTTATGTATTGGTCGTTCGGATCGACTGAACGTTTGCGTGCTCCGACAGCGTCATGACGATATCGCGGTACTGAAGGCCGCGCGGCAGGTGCAGGTCATAAAAGTTTGTGTAGAGGTTGCCTTCCGGGCGGTTGTCAACGCTGAAGTCAACGTCGAGCACCTGAATGCCCTTTTCATCGAAAAAGTTGTTGATGAAATCAATCGTCTCAACCCTGTGGTGAAACTTGATCTCGAGTTTCTTTGACACATTGACGTGCACGATCTTTTGCAACATCATCAAAACCGTCATGACCAGCGCGCAGCCGAGCCCGGCGATCAGGTAGTAGCCAAACCCGGTCGCCATGCCAAGGCACGCCGCGTTCCAGAGCGAAGCCGCGGTTGTAAGCCCCGCGATCTTCTTGCGCGCGGTAAAGATTGTGCCCGCGCCAAGGAAACCGATGCCGCTGATCACCTGCGCGCTGATGCGGCCCATGGTATACCCCACCGCGCCGTCCGTCACGAGCATCATTTCATCGCGCATCGCGCATTCGATCAGGGCGACCACGCACGCGCCGAGGCATACCAGCACGTGGGTGCGCATTCCGGCAGGCCGGTTCTTCCTCTCACGTTCAACCCCGATCACCGTGCCGATCAAGATGGCCACAATGATGCGAACGATGACATCAAGCGTGCTCATGAACCGATCCCCACCTTTCTTCGTAGATACCGGTGCCGCGCTTTTTGATACAGCGCCACCGGCCAGCGTCAACTGGCCGGTGGATACAGGCATGCGTTTGCTTACTTTGGCGTAATGATGACCCTGCGATAAGGTTCCTCACCCTCGGAATGCGTGGTCACGTAGCTGTGATTTTGCAGCGCCGAGTGGAGCACACGCCGCTCGTATGGGTTCATCGGTTCAAGCGCCATGCGGTGGCCGGTCTTGCGCACGCGGTTTGCCATGCGCTCGGCCAAGTGTTGAAGCGCTTCCTCGCGCCGGGCACGGTAGTACTCCGTGTCAAGCGTCACGCGCAAATAGTCGCTGCGGTCCTTGTTGACTTCAAGGCTCGTCAGGTACTGAAGCGCGTCGAGCGTTTCGCCCCTGCGTCCGATCAAGATGCCCAGCGTATCGCCGATCATCTGAACCGACAGGTGGCCCTCGTCTTCTTTGACGCGAATTTCCACATCGGAGTTCATCAAATGCGTCAATTGCTTGAGAAAATTGTACGCGGTTTTGCCGTCCGGACCAAGCTGCTCGGGATCAGTCTGCGGCAAATCCTGGGTGGACGCGGGCGGCATCGGGTCGCGGCGCGCATCTTCCCTGCGCGGCGCGGCGTTTTCGCGGTTCGGGCGGGGTTTGCGCGGCGCACGCTGTGCGCTCGCCTCGCGCCTGTCTTCGCGCGGCGCTTCGCTTGCCTGCGCAACTTCGCGCTGGGCGGGAACCGAAACCGGCTCCGAGGCAACGCTCGCCGTTTCACGCCTTGCCTCTGTTTTGGGCTCGGCCTTCTTGGGCTCGGGCCTTGGCTCGCTCTTTTTTTGCTCGCGCTGGTTTTCCTTCGCCTTCTTCTCGCTCGTGACATCGAGTGAAAACACCGGCATTTCAAAATCCAGTTCCGCCTCTTCCTTGACGGTCAGCCTGACCTTCGCGAGTTTGCCAAACATCCCGAACAGGCCGGGGCTGCCAAACTCGAGCACGTCTATGGTCACGTCGGAAGAATCTTTGTTAAGCTCCTTAAGTCCGGCCTGAACGGCGTCTTCCACCGTCTTGCCGCTCTTTTCAATCGAAATCAAAGTTAGACGACCTCCTCCGGCTTCTTGGCATCCTGCTTTTCAAAATAGAGGTTGATGAAGAACTGCTGCACAATCTGGATGACGTTGACCGCGACCCAGTAGATCGAGAACGCGGCGGTCGATGTGGCACAGATGAAGATTGAGAAAATCGGGAAGAACCAGGTCATCATCTTGTTGGTGGACTGCTGCTGCGCGCTCTGGGCCTGGTTCGCGGGCGTCAGGAGCTTGCTTGAGAAGAACTGGGTGGCGCCGGCCAGCAGCGGCAGGATGAACAGGCCGTTGAACTGGGCCGGAATCTGAATCCGCCACATGAGCAGCGGCGCATCGTAAATGAAGCTGCCCGCGGCGCCGAACTGCTCGGCGATCACGCGGTAGGCGTCGGAGGACAGGAACTCGCGCACCGCGTCGATGTTCTCCTGCGTGAGAAGCGTCCCGTTTACAACCCCGATCGAGGAGAGCTTGTCCCCGAACAGGGGCACGATGGTGGCCATGAAGGAATCGGGCTGGTAGACGTTCTTGACCCACAGCCACGATTGCATCTGGCTTGGCTGAAATACGCCGTCGCGCATGTTGAGCAGCATTTGAACCGTGTGCTCGTTGGCGACCACGCGCATGGCGTCAAACATGCAAAACAGAATCGGCAGTGAAAGAAGCATGGGCAGGCAGCCCGACATGGGGTTGATCTTCTCCTTGCGGTACAGCTCATTCATCTTGATGTTGAGCTTCTCGCGGTCATTGGCGTACTTCTTTTGAAGCGCGTCCATCTTGGGCTGGATCGCGGTCATGCGGCGCATGGACTTCTTGGACTTAATGTCAAGCGGCATCACGACCAGGCGGATCAGGAGGGTAAACAGAACCACCGCCCAGCCGTAGTTGCCCACGAACCGGTAGATAAACTCGAGTACGACTTTTAGCCATTCACTGATAAAAAACATGGACCGTCCTCCAAAACTATCGTACGGGGGTACCGCCAGGTCAAAAAATAAACTACAAAAAACAAGCCAACCCCGGGAGGTTTGGAGGGCCGAGCCCTCCATCTTAAATCACTTATGCAGGCTCCGCCTGTGCAAATGGCTTGTGCAGGGACGTGAGTCCCCGTGCAAGCCAAGCCCGTAAGGGCGCATCATGGCACCGGGTCGTACCCGCCCTTGCACAGCGGGTTGCAGCGCAGGATACGCCAAAACGCCATCATGCCCCCCCTAAGCGCACCGTAACGCTCGATGGCTTCAAGCGCGTACTCCGAGCACGTGGGGACAAAACGGCATGCCGGAGGCAGCGACGGGCTGATCCGCCGACGGTAAAACCTGATGGCCGCGAGCATAGCGCGCTTCATAGGGCGCCCTCCCCGGGAGCAAACAATCCGGCCTTTTGAAGCAACTGGTACATTTCGCGCTTAAGCGCTTCGTGCTCTGTCTTGGCCGCCGCGACTCGGGCGGTAAAAACATACCGGCCGGGTTTAAGGAACCTGCGAACCATGCGGAAATCCTCGCGCATTAAGCGCCTGATGCGGTTGCGCGTCACCGCGCCGCCGACTTTGCCCGAGGCGGAAAATCCAACGCGCAACTGGCGGTCTTTTAAATACACAAGGACCATCGACCGCCCGGGGAAGGACTTCCCCCGACGGTAGACGATCTTATAATACTTGTTTCGACCCAGGCTAAACTGCCTGCCCAGCCGATAAGGATGCTCCTGCACGATTACGCGCCCACCTCATCCCGTGGGGATCAGGCGGACAACACCTTGCGGCCACGCGCGCGGCGCGCCTTGAGCACGCGGCGGCCGGCCTTGGTCATCATGCGGGCACGGAAACCGTGCACCTTGCTCCTCTGGCGCTTTTTGGGCTGGTAAGTACGGAACATTCGAAAAACATCCTTTCCATAATGAAGCTTATCTTGAATCGCCATGGCTCCTGAATGACCACGGCAAGCCAATCCAAAAGGGGCACACCTCGCCCTGCCGCCTGAACGGCAACTCAATTAGTATATCGAACACACACGCCCGTGTCAAGCGCTTTTTCCGTCATTTTCGCCGCCTTCGGCCGCGAGGTTGTTGATCCATTTGTCCCCGCTCAAGCGTTTGAAGCCGAGCGCGACTTTAAACACTTCCTCTACGCGTGAAGCCAAGTACACCATGTGAATCTGCCAATTGAGTACGGGGCCTGCGAGAAACACAAGCGGAATGCCGACAAACCACACGGTCAGCACATCGATCATCATGGCGTGCTTGACATCGCCGCCTGAGCGCAATACGCCGACCACGATCATGCAAGCCGCCGACGTCAGCCAAATGAAGCAAGCATAGGTGTTGATGAGCTTTCGCGCCGATTCCGCGGTCGAAGCCGGCACGGGAAAGAAGGTCACCACCAAGGGACTGGCCGCAAGCACCAGCGCGCCCACGGCCACGCCGGTCGCAATGCTCAGCATCATCATGCGCCTTGCGATCAGGCGGGCTTCGTCGTTCCTGCCTGAGCCGATGGCCATGCCGATCATCACCGCGCACGCATGCGTCGCGCCGCGCAGCGCCACAACGCTCAGTTGCTCGATGTTGTTGAAGATGCCCACCGCGGCAATGGTGCCCTCTCCCATCATACCGTAGGCGACAGAATACATGACCATGGCCAGCGACCACAGCGATTCGTTGCCGGTGGTGGGCAGCACGACACGGAAAAAGCGGCGCGCATCCTCGCGCGTGCCGGGGCGAAGGTTCCTGACAGGCGCGGCGTTGGCAAAATGCATCTTGTAGCTAACGATCAGCAATACGCCAAGTTCCACCGCACAGCCGGTGACCGTCGCAATCGCGCCGCCGGTCACGCCCAGGCGCGGAAATCCGAGGTTTCCAAAAATCAGCAGGTAATTGAGCGAGAGGTTGGTCAAGATGGCGAATATCGAGCCGTACATGGGCAGCTTCACCTGCTCGGTTGACTTGAGCACCGCCGCCTGCACCATGGAGATAGCCTGGAAGAAATAGGCGAAGCCAATGACGCGCAAGTAGGTGGTCCCTTCCGCGCGCGCAGCAAAGGACGCCTCATCCGAGATGAGCACGCGCATCAGCGCGTCCGGCGCGAAGACGGCGGGCAGCGCAAACAAGAGCGCCACGCCGGACGCCGTCAGCATGCCCAGCGTCAGCGTCTTGTGGATGCCCCTGAGGTCGCGCGTGCCCCAGTACTGCGCGGTAAACACGGACGCGCCGCTGACCACGCCGAACATGGTCACCTGCATGAAGAAGGTCACCCGGTTGGCCTGGGTCACTCCGGCCAGCGACGACTCGCCCAGCGACCCGATCATGAGGTTGTCCACGATGAACATCATCGCCATGACCAGGTTTTGAAGCAGGATTGGAACCGCCAGGCGCACGACATCTCTTGAAAAGTTCGTTTCCCAGATAAAAATCCGTTTGTCGATTCGGTTCATGTCGATCCTTTTGCGCTTATTTGACTTCGGCAACCGGGAACTGCGCAATGCGCAGGTCGCTGTCCCCGAAGGGGGTCAACCCTACCACGAAAGTTTCCTTGGCGTCAAAGACCGGTGCGACAGGCGGCTGGGCGCAGTTGGCGCCCTCCTTCGCCCAATCGCCGACGCGCACCACCTTGGCGAGCACCGTAAGGGCGCGTTCGCCGTGCTTGAACGCGCGGGCCGGGGATGTGTCCTCGACTTTCTTCATCGGCTCGCCGTCGATCAGCGCCCAGTTCCAGTCCTCGCCCGTGTCAAGGTTCAGCGCCATCACAAGCGGGCCCAGTTCCACCGCGCCCGTCTGGCGCGCCCAGCGCACAAACCTGGGGCGCATGGGCAGGTCCAGCGTGACTTCCGCTTCGCCCGACCACCTGCGCCGGACACACGCGATTTCGCCGCCGCGCATCTGCATGAGCTCCCCGTCCGGCAGCGTCACAATGGCCTGTTCCGCCCAGCCGGGAATGCGCAGGTACAGCGGGAACTCCGCAGCTTTCTTGACCTCCACGGTGAGCCTGACCTGACCGCCGAAAGGATATCCTCCGCCGACGGTTACGCGCACGCGCTCGCCGCCCGCGACAAAGGACGCCACGCACGGCGCGTAGCCGACCGCCGCCAGCCCGTCGTCCGAGGTGGCGTACCACAAACTCGCGGTCAGTTGCGCAAGGCCCGCATCGGCAAGCCCGAGCGGCCGCTCCATGTAGCACAGGTCGTCGTTGCGCGCGTTGTAGAAGGGGCGGGCGGCGTCCCGCGCATCGATCTGGTTGGTTTGCTCAAGCGCCTGACGGCGTTTCCCATCCTCCGACCAGGCGGCAGGCAGCGCGTTGTACGCCAGACATTCCATCACATCGGCCATTTCCCAACCGAATTCATCGCCCGTCCCGATCAGTGCGCCGAGCGATACGATGGTCTCGGACACCGATTCGACGCTTATGCCCTGGGCGGGATTGGCGCCCGCCAGGTGGTTGTCTCCCGTAAACATATTGAGCGCCACGCCGTGCTGCTTCATCAGCCGCGCCCAGCCCAGCTTGAACGCGCCGACCTCTTTGAAGCCGCTCTTGACCAGGTTGATGATGCCCGGGGTCTTAAGGCCAAAAGCCACGTTGGTGGCCTCGGTCAGCTGGTACTCGCGCCCGTTCACCTTTTGATCGATGCCGCTGAACGCGCCTTCCCTCGCCATGCCATCCTTGAGCTTCTTCCATGGCTGCTGCTTGGCGGTAGGGCGAATGTGGGGAAATATGGTGAATTCATCGGTCCAGTCGAGCGCCTGCGCCCGGATGAGTTCGGTCAGCTTGAGCAGGTACGCCTGGCCCGTCAGGTTGTACAGGAACAGCGCCGCCTGCAGGTTCTCCCCCGCGCGCGCCACAGCCAAGCCCATGAGCGGGTCCTCCGGCAAGACGCTTAATTCATAGCGCAGGAACTTATCCATCGCCTTGAGCGCTTCGCGATCGGCGGTGGCCCCGAAGTACATTTGCAAAACGCGCAGCATGAGGATTTTCGGCCACCAGTCGCGAAGCCCCGCGGGCCCGATATCGCCCGACTGAAACTGATTTTCTATTGTCCAGCGGACAAATTTCGCGACAAGCGACATCAGCGTTTCGTCTCCCGTTGTATAGCCGAGCGCCGCGATTCCGGCCAGCGCCTCAACCGCGCTTTGCTCGTCCTTGAGGTTTCCGCCCAGCCAGCCCGAAGCGCCGTCCGTGCCCGGAAAGCGCGCGTCCAGCGTCTCAAGCACAGCTTTTCTCTGGATTTCCAGCTGTTCCTCAAGCCAGCCGCATGGCTTGACCGCGCCCAGCGGCAGGGGAGCGAACCGGTTCGGGGGCAAGGGTGTCTTGTTGAAAACTGCGCGTCCGATCATGGTTTTTTCTCCCCTCTTGTCGGTTTTTGATAAATTTTGAGCTCGCACTCGAGCCGCCCGTTGTAAAACCTGCGGCGCTTGTCCGCGCGCCTTCCGTACGCCTTTTCAAAGCCGGTGTCCGCCGTCAGCGCCGCCAGATCCCAGCCGCTTGACCGGGCGCTCAATAGGCCGAGTTGTCTGGCAACCGCCTGCGCCGCACGCTTGTCGCCCAGGCGCTCGCCGTAGGGCGGGTTGGTCAGGATCACGCCGCCGGTCGAGGGCAAGTTCAAATCGCGCACGTCCTTCTTTTGAAGGGCAATCCTCTCCCCAAGGCCCGCCTGGCGGATGTGCTTCCCGGCGAGTTCCAGCGCCGCCGGGTCAATGTCGCTGCCCGCGATATCGATCGGTCGCTTGGCCCCTTCCCCGAAACGCGAAACCGCGTTTTCCCGCGCGGCCTTGACATCCCTTGCGTTCATGATGGGCCATGCCTCGCAATCAAAAGCGCGCGTAAGCCCCGGCGCACGGTCGAGCGCAATAAACGCCGCCTCGATCAGCAGCGTGCCGGTCCCGCAGCAGGGATCGTAAAGCGCGCGGCTGGGCCGCCAGGGCGAGGACAGCGCAACGGCAGATGCGAGCGTCTCGCGAAGCGGCGCCTCTCCGTTCCAGGTGCGGTAGCCGCGCCGCGAAAGCGCCGGCCCCGACATGTTGAGGGCAATGGTGGCCTGATCCTGGTGAATGCTTATGTCGATCTCGTGAAGCGCGCCGTCTTCCGCCATCCAGCGGATTCCCCGCTTTTCCTCCATGCGCCGCGCCACCGCCTTCTTGACGATGGACTGGCAGTCGGACGGACTCATGAGCGTCGAGCGCGCGCACTGCGCCTTGACGGGCAGCTTCGCGTCGTCCGGCAACACGTCCTCCCAGGCAATCGCGCGCACGCCTTCAAACAATTCGTCAAATGACTTTGCGCAAAACTTTCCCATGACCAGCATCACGCGGTCCGCGGTGCGCAGCCAGAGGTTGGCGTTAAAGCCATCCTTCATGTCTCCCTCAAATGTGACGCCTCCCGTTTGTAGCGGTGAAACGCCTTTCGCGTCAAGCCGTGCGAGGTCCTGCTTGATCAGTCCCTCCAGAGCGAACGCGCCCCTGGCAATAAATTGCATGATTTGTCCTCCCGAATGCATTGAGCATTTTATTATAATAGCGCCGGCCCCCAATTGTCGAGCATGATTAGGAAAAGTTTTATCGGACGCCGCCGATTCGGCCATAAACAAGACCGCAAAAAATGAATTTTCTTCCTGAGCTTCCTGCATTTTAACGCAATTTCTTTGACCGGGCGCTTGCGCATTGTGATCAAGTGTCGTATAATGTCACCGTACCTTGATAATTGTTTTTTGATAGAGGCGCAAAATTCATCAGTCCCGCTCCCGAACCGCTCAAGCGGCATTGACGGCGCGCAAAAGGGGATTTTGCCGAAGCGGACCGCCCGCTTGAGGGGCAACCGCTGGGCGCACGGAGAACATCCGGGCGACTGTCACAATCGGGGCATTGTGGGGCGCTATCGCATGACCGGCTACGTTAAGCGGTCGAAGCGTTCGCTTCGGCTATTTTTATTTCCAGCCGCCCCACGCAAAATAAAAGGAGGGTATCTCATCATGAAGAAGACGCCATCAATCCTCTGCGCGCTGATTTTGGTTCTCGCGCTTTGCGCGCCGGCCCTTGCCGAAGGCAAGCTGCGCGTTGGCATGGAGTGCGACTACACGCCGTTCAACTGGACCCAGGCGGAGCCGGGCGAGCAAACCGTACCGCTCGCGGGCGGCGGCTATGCCGACGGTTACGACGTGCGCATCGCGAAGAAAATCGCGGAGGGACTGGGCAAGGAACTTGAAATTGTCAAGACCGCCTGGGACGGCCTGCCCCCCGCGCTGACGAGCGGCAACATCGACCTGATCATCGCGGGCATGAGCCCGACCGAAGAGCGCAAGGCCACCATCGATTTCTCCGACGCCTACTACATCTCAGACCTCGTGATCGTGGTCAAGAAGGACGGTCCGTACGCCGCCGCCACATCGTTTGAGGATTTTAAGGGCGCGCGCATCACCGGCCAGCTCAACACCGTCCACTACAGCGTGATCGACCAGATCCAGGGCGTCAACAAGATGACCGCCATGGAGACTTTCCCGGCCATGATCGTGGCGCTGAACGCGGGCGGCATCGACGGCTATGTGTCCGAACGGCCCGGCGCGCTGGCCGCGCAGGTGACCAACCCGGAACTCTCCTTCGTCATCTTTGAGGAAGGCAGCGGCTTCACCGCGTCCAAGGACCAGCTTTCAATCGCGGTCGGCATCGTCAAGGGCAGCCCCCTGGTTGAAGAAGTCAACCGTGTGCTTTCAACCATCACGGAAGAAGAACGCCAGCAGATCATGGTGGACGCGGTCGCGGCAAGTCCCATGGCGTAAGAGCGCGTTACGGAGGGATAGAGGATGCCCACGAATTTTGCCGGCTGGGTCTTATTCTTGCTTGAAAAATACGGCGCGCTGTTTTTTCAGGGCACGCTGGTCACGCTTGGCGTGGCGCTCTCGGGCACCATTTTGGGTTTTGTGCTGGGCCTGCTGGTCGCCATCGCGCGCACCGTTGTGCTTGCCGGCAATGCGGGGCGTGTCAAAAGGGCGCTCGTCAAGGCGCTCAAGTGGCTGTTGGGCGCCTACATCGAGGTCTTCCGCGGCACCCCCATGATGGTGCAGGCCATGGTCATTTACTATGGCGCCATGCAGTACCTGGGGATCAACATGCACTTCATGGCGGCGGGCATCCTGATCGTGTCGGTCAACACCGGCGCATACATGGCCGAGATCATCCGCGGCGGCATCATTTCGGTGGACGTGGGCCAGACCGAGGCCGCGCATTCGATCGGCATGACCCATTGGCAGACCATGACGAGCGTTGTGCTTCCGCAGGCGGTGCGCAACATCATGCCCTCCATCGGCAACGAATTTGTGGTCAACATCAAGGATTCCTCTGTGCTCAACGTCATCTCGGTGAGCGAATTGTTCTTCCAGACCAAGTCGGCATCGGGCACCTACTTCCGCTTTTTTGAAGCCTACTTCATCACAGGCGTGATCTACTTGGTTTTGACGGTCACCGTCACGCGCATTTTGCGCCTGGTTGAAAAGAAGATGGATGGCCCGGACACCTTCCGCGTGCACGGCTCGCAAAGTGACTTCCGCGCGGTCATCGATGTGAAAAGGGGCGGAAAATGATGGAACAAGTGCTCGATATCCGCCACCTCAGGAAATCCTTTGGCGATCATGAAGTGCTCTCGGACATCGATTTTTCCTGCGCCAAGGGCGAAGTGGTGACGATTATCGGATCGTCCGGCTCGGGCAAATCGACGTTGCTTCGCTGCATCAACCTGCTCGAAACGCCAAGCGGCGGCCAGATTTTGTACGGCGGAAAAGACATTCAGTCGCGCGATTTTACCCTCGGCGAATACCACGCCAAGGTCGGCATGGTGTTTCAGCAGTTCAACCTCTTCAGCAACATGACGGTGCTTGAAAACTGCGTGGTGGGCCAGATGAAGGTGCTCAAGCGCAGCCGCGACGATAGCGAAAAGAACGCGCTCAAGTACCTAACGGGCGTGGGCATGGACGCCTACATCGACGCCAAACCCCGCCAGATATCCGGCGGCCAGAAACAGCGCGTGGCCATTGCGCGCTCGCTCTCCATGGACCCGGAAGTCCTGCTCTTTGACGAACCGACGAGCGCGCTTGACCCCGAAATGGTGGGCGAGGTGCTCTCCGTCATGAAAGACCTCGCCGAAAGCGGTTTGACGATGCTCGTGGTCACCCACGAAATGGCCTTCGCGCGCGATGTGGCTGACCGCGTGGTCTTCATGGATGGCGGCGTGATTGTGGAACAAGGCCCGCCAAGCGAAATCTTCACGGCCCCTAAGCAGCCCCGCACCAGGGAATTCCTGAAACGCGTCCTCGGATAATCAGATATATTGCCTCTCCCCTCCCGCATAGGCTTGCCTGACGGGAGGGGATTATTATGCTCAGAAACGATTATCGGCGCGCGCTCATCATGTTGCGCCCGATGCTGGGTACAAAGGGCATGAGCGGACATGTACGGCTTGAGCGCCGCACGCTCATGGGGTCCATGCGCTTTACCGTTACAGGCGCGGATTCTGGCGACATGCTTTACGCGCTGCTCATGGCCGACACCAAGGACAGCATGGTGGTGTACCGTCTGGGCACGCTGGCGAAGGACAGCCGCGGCCAGTCGGGCGCAACCGCCACGTTCGACCCGCGCAACCTGAACGGCCTCGACCTCAACGACTATACGCTGATCGCACTGGTGCGCGAGGGAACGGGCGATCCGCAACTGGTCATGACCGGCATGGTGAACGGCTCCAAGGAGCTCAATTGGGCTGAGGTTGAGGACGCCGCGACGCGGCTGTACAAGCCCGGCGGCAAGGTTACACAGCCAACGCAGGCGGTTCAGGGAGGCCTATACGCCGAAAAAAGCGGCGGCGTCAGCCTTGCCGGCGGCATAGCGCCGGAACCGGACTGCCCCTGTGATCTGGAAGAGGGACAGGCGGTGTTTGAGCGGGCAGCGCCTCCGAGCCTATTGAGCTTTGATATCGAGCAAGCGCCGGAGGCAACCGAGGAACCGGACGAAGAAGAAATCTATGGCGAACCCGGGCCGGAGGCGCCCGCGGAAATCACCCCGTCGCCTCAGGAAGCAAGGGAAGGCCCGACCGCCGCGGAGGTATTGGAACTGGATGAGGACGCGCTTTGGCCGGATGAAATCGCGTCGCTGCGCGTATTGTTCTTTACCGCCCATCCTTCAAATGCCTTCACCCTTGACGATTTCGTGTTCGTCGATGCGCCGCTGCCCAGCGAGGACGGCACGGAAGGGGTTTGCGCCATCGGCCTTGAGGCACAAGACGGTCAACCGGTATCGGTGTGTTACGCGCTGCCGGGCGACTTTTCCCTCGAACCCCCGCCGGGCCTGGAAGGATACCAGTATGCGAGCGGTTGGTGGTATACGATTTTGAGCGCGCTCGAGCCCGACCCGGAGTAGGCAAGGGGTCAAGGTTTATCAGCGGGAAAGGCGCCGTTTGCGCGAAGCCAAACTTTCACTCAAAAGCGCGCCGCTATTGCGAAGCCGGCGCGTTTTTGTTATACTGTGCCCATTGGTTTAAATGAGAATCGAGGCGAAGATTTTGCCAAAACTCGAGGCGCAAGCGCGCGGCTCAATCGGGGCGGGCCGCGACGTGAGCGATGAACACCTACCGATGGGGCACAGTCTGCAAGTAGACGAAGCGCGCGCGCGCTGCTGGGCCGATGTTGATCTGGACGCGCTTGACGAAAACTACCTAAGCGCACGCGCCATGCTGTCGGGGGGCTCGCGGCTGATTCCCGTGCTCAAGGGCAACGCTTACGGCATCGGCGCGTGCGCTGCCGCCAAATCGCTTTGTGAAAAGGGCGCCGATATCTTTGCCGTGGCCACGGTCTCGGAAGCGCTGGAAATCCTTCAGGGCCAAACCGCGCGCGTGCTGGTCATGGGCGCGCCGGGCGACGCGCTGCTGCCCGCCGCGATCCGTGCGGGCATGGAACTTACCGTGTATTCGCTCGATGAGGCGCACAAAATCAGCGCGGCGGCGCGCGGTGAAGGGCGCGCCGCCCGCGTACATTTTAAGCTCGACACAGGCATGCACCGGTTGGGCTTTGATCCGGATGAAGCGGCGCGGGCCATCCTTGAGGCGGCGCGCCTGCCGCTCATCGAGCCGGTGGGCCTGTTCACGCACTTGGCGCTGCATACAAAGGAAGCCGATGCGTTGCAGTTTGAAGGTTTTGACAGGGTAAACCTCGAACTGCGCGGCGCGGGCCTGCGCCTTGCGGCGCACGTGCTCGACAGCATTGGCCTGGTCCGCTACCCCGGCCGCCAATACGACGCCGTGCGCGTGGGCGCGTGGTTGTACGGCGTATGCCCCGCGCGCTACCCCTTCCCCGAACGGGACAAAGCCGTTGTGTCGCTCAAGGCGCGCATCACCCAATTGCGCAGCGTTGAGAAAGGTGAACTGATCGGCTATGACGACGACCATCCGCTTGAGCGAAGCGCGCTGGTGGCGACCATCAGCTGCGGCTTTGCCGACGGGTACCCGCGCTTCATCGACAAAGGCGAGGTCGAAGTGCTCGGCGCGCGCGCGCGGGTGTTGGGCCGGGTGTGCATGGATCAGATGATGGCCGATGTCACGGGCGTCCCTGGCGTACGGACGGGTGATGAGGTGACGCTCCTGGGCGGCGGTATTTCCCTTGACGAATATGCCGCGTGGGGCGAGCTCAACCGCAACGAGGCCCTGTGCCGCGTATCGCGGCGCGTACCGCGCGTGTATGTTCGCGCGGGGCGCGTAGTCGATATCGAGCATTCTATGAAACGATAAATTGGCGAGGACAAAACAATGGACGACAATCAAATCAAGGCGGCAGTACAGGCAGTCGAGGGCTACATGACCGAAACCCGGCGTCAGCTCCACCAGATTCCCGAGCTTGGGTTTGAGCTCAACGAGACCAATGCCCTTGTGTGTTCAAAGCTCGACGAAATGCATATCCCCTACGTGACCGAGCGCAACTGGGTCGTCGCGCTGATCGAAGGCGCAAATAAAGGCAAGACCGTGGCGCTCAGGGCAGACATGGACGCGCTGCCGCTTGAGGAAAACGCCGGACCGTTCGCGTCGCGCCATCCGGGGCGCATGCACGCGTGCGGGCACGACATGCACACGGCCATCCTGCTCGGCTCGGCGAAAGTTCTCATCGGCCACGCATCGGAACTAAACGGCAATGTCAAGCTGCTCTTTGAGCCCGCCGAGGAGACGGTGGGCGGCGCGCAGCCGATGGTCGATGCCGGGTGCCTGACGAATCCCTACGTCGATTGGGCTTTCGGCCTGCACGTCGCGCCGCACCTGCCGGTGGGCACGGTTGAAACGCGCGCGGGCGCTATGAACGCGGCAACCGACGATTTGATCATTCGCGTCAAGGGCAAGTCCGGCCACGGCGCGTACCCGGACAGCGGCATGGACGCGATCGTGTGCGCGGGCCAGGTCATCGTAGCGCTGCAAACGCTGATCTCAAGGAACGTCTCGCCGCTTCAAAGCGCGGTCATCCACATCGGCATGATCGAGGGCGGCGTCGCACCCAACGTCATGAGTGATCTGGTCACCATGCGCGGCACCATCCGCACCACCAACCCCACCCTGCGCGCCGCGCTCAAGCGCCGCGTACGCGAAGCGGTGGGCGGCACCTGCCAGGCGATGGGCTGCACGGCGGAGGTTGAGATGATTCCCGACTATCCGCCGCTCATCAACCACCCGGACGAGGCAAAAAAGGTGCTTGAAATCGCGTCGCGCCTTTTCGGCTCCCACAGCGTAATTGAAGCCGAAGCGCCCAGCATGGGCGCGGAGGATTTCGCAGCCTTTATTGAGAACACGCCGGGCGCGTTCTTCCACATCGGATGCGCAAACCCGTCGCAAATGCCCGCGCATCCGCTGCACAGCCGCGCCTTTTGCCCCGACGAGCGCGCGCTGGCGGTCGGCGCTTCGATGGAAGTGGCGCTGGTGATGGATCTGATTGGAAGGAAAGAGGCGTAACCAAGGAAGGAGTGACCTTTTGTGAAGATATTCCTCTCTGCGGACATCGAAGGAACTTGCGGCATTGCGCACTGGGACGAGACGGAGCCCGGCAAAATCGGATATGGGCATTTCCAGGAGCAGATGACGCGCGAGGTAGCCGCGGCGCTAACGAGTGCGGCGGAAGCGGGCGCGGATGAGCTGTTCGTCAAAGACGCGCACGACACGGCGCGCAACCTAAACCCCGAAGCGCTGCCGCGAACGGCCAAAATCTTTCGCGGCTGGGGCCGCCATCCGTATTCCATGATGGCGGGCCTCGACAAGACGTTCGACTGGGTGATGTTCACCGGCTATCATTCCGAGGCGGGCTCGGACCGGAACCCACTGGCGCACACGATGAACCTGGGCATCCTTGAAGTGACCATCAACGGCATGCCGGGCTCGGAGCTTTTGATCAACTGCCTGACCGCCGCCTATGAAGGGGTTCCGGTTGCGTTTGTCAGCGGCGACAAGGCGCTTTGCGAGTGGATCCGGTCGGTCAATCCGAACATCGAAACCGCCCCGACGTGTGAAGGCGTGGGCAACGGCTCGATCTCGATTCACCCGGAGGCAGCCCTTGAGCGCATCCGCGCGGGCGTCAAAAAGGCGCTTCAAAAGCCGCGCGCGGACATGATGTTCCCCCTGCCCGAGTCCTTCGACGTGACCGTCGCCTACCGCGATCATTTTGCCGCAAAGCGCGCGGGTTTCTACCCCGGCGCAAAGCAACTGGGGCCGCGAACGGTCGGTTATCAGGCCATGGACTACTTCCAAGTTTTGACATTTTTCTCGTTTGTCTTGTAATATAGGAAGCGATTATGCTATAATACGGTAGGATGTGACAATATGCTTAAGCCTAAGCCCCTGAAGAAAGGCGGCACAATGGGTTTTGTCGGGACATCGGGCGCGATGCCTGATCCGTCAAAACTTGAGCGCGCCGTTCAGATGGCCGAAAAAGCGGGATACCGCGTGGTGGTGGGCGAGAGTTGCGCCGCGCGTTACGGTTATCTGTCGGGCGGCGATTCGTTGCGCGCGGACGACTTGAACCGGATGTTTGAGGATGAGGGCATTGACGCGATCGTCGTCATCCGCGGCGGTTACGGCGCGCCGAGAATCCTGGATCGGCTTGATTATGAAGCCGCGGCCAGGCACCCGAAACCCCTGATCGGTTATTCGGACGTGACCGCGCTGCATCTGGCGTACCTCAAAAACCCGGGTCTGATTACCTATCACGCGCCCATGCCGATGAGCGATTGGCTTGACGACGGATTCCTTGATTTCTCGATGGGGTCGCTCCTTTCAAGCCTGGACGGCGCGCAGGTGGGCGTTCCCCTTCGCAATCCCGAAGGGTTCGCGGGCGATCTCCTCTCCCTTCAGGGCGGCAAGGCCGAGGGCAGATTGATCGGCGGCAATTTGACCTTGATGTCCTCGCTCATGGGGACGAAGTACATGCCGGACCTGACGGGTGCGATATTGCTCCTGGAAGACGTGGACGAGCATTGGTACCGCATTGACCGTTTGCTCACCCATCTCAGGCTTGCGGGCGCGTTTGACGCGTGCGCGGGCGTCGTGTTTGGCACGTTCGTCAATTGCGCGGCGGAGTACGAGGACCGGTCGCTTACGCTTGCGCCAATTATCTCGGACATTGTGCTGCCGGCAGGCAAACCGGTCGTTTCGGGGCGAAGGATCGGGCATTGGTCGCCGGACAAGCTCACGATGCCGCTGGGCGCGAGGTACAGCCAGGACGGGGACAAATGCGAGTTGACCCACAAGGAATCGCCCACGGCCTAAGTCCGCCCCCAGGCAACCCA
>JAVBND010000025.1:0-18698 GCA_031551775.1 Eubacteriales bacterium
AACCAGCCGCGCGCAAACGACCAATCCGGGGACTGACCCCGGATTGGTCTTCTTTTTCGGGAGGGAACGGGGAGGGCCAAAGCCCTCCCGTAAGCAACGCCCCCGGCGACCTGTGCGCCGGGGGTGAATGGGATTTTGACCAAGGGCGGGCTTTATCGCCCGCCCGGCTCAAAATCCTTTCCCGCCCGGATTCCGCCCGGAAAAGTCCGCAGACTTTTCAGGAATCCGGCCCCCGTCACCCATCCAAATACAAAACCCGTCCGCAGGCGGATTTTGTATTTGGATGACGTTCCCCTCATCGAAAAGGTTTGGCAAAGCCAAATCTTTTCGATGACGCCGTCAGGCGAAATTTCAGTAAATCACTCAAACCTGCTTGAAATATAAACACAGCGGCTGTATAGTTTGAATACCATGGCGTGCGCGCGCGGCGCGGCGCGGAATGAGGGGGGCAGCATGAAAGCGGTCAATATTAAACTCAGCCTCGCTGAAAACGTCAAGTCGTTTGTCAACATTGTCAACCGTCATGCTTACGATGTCGATCTTCGCGCCGGACGGCACGTGGTCGATGCAAAATCCATCCTGGGCATCTTCAGCCTGGACCTGTCAAAACCGGTTACCCTTGAGGTGTACGACGACAATTGTACCGATTTGCTCGACGAAATCAAGTCCTTCGTGGTCAACTGACGTGAGCGAATAGGCAAACCCCATATCATAAGCAAGGCCCCGCATCGCGAACGGATGCGGGGCTTGGTTTTTGCCGGTTGCACCTTATGATTTCTCCGCGTCCTTTATGCTGAGTTTCTGCATCAGCTTGATCGCGCCAAAGATCAGAATCAGCACCAGAAACGTGCCGGCCAAACCAAACAGCGCGACGATCAATCCCCTTGAGATAAATGGCATGCCTTCAAACATCGTAAAACTCCCTTTCCTCAGTCCATCAAGGGCCGTGGCCCCCGTAAAATCGTCCCGGCGTCAGTGGGCCAGCATGGCGACCAAGGTGATCAGCATCGACCCCGCGACGATCGATCCCACCTGGCCCGACGCGTTGGCGCTGATCGCCTGCATCAGGATGAAGTTGTAGGGATCGTCCTCCTTGGCCATCTTCTGGATGACGCGCGCGCTCATCGGGAACGCCGAAATGCCCGCCGCGCCGACCATCGGGTTGATTTTCTTCTTGCGGAAGATGTTGAGCGCCTTGGCGAAGAGCACGCCGCCCGCCGTGTCAAAGACGAACGCGAACAGGCCCATCGCCATGATCAAAAGCGTATCCATGCGCAGGAATTTGTCCGCGACCATGGTCGATCCGATCGTGAGGCCGAGGAGGATCGTGACCAGGTTCGCCAGCTCGTGCTGCGCGGTCGAGCTTAAGCTGTTGAGCACGCCGCATTCGCGGATGAGGTTTCCGAACATGAGCGCCCCGATCAGCGGCGCGCTCATCGGCACCACGATGCCGCAGACCACCGTGATCAGGATCGGGAAGAGGATCAGTGTGACCTTTGAGACGCGTTGCTCGTGGTAATCCATGTGGATCTGGCGCTCAGCCTTGGTCGTAAGCGCGCGGATGACCGGCGGTTGGATGATCGGCACCAGCGACATGTAGCTGTAAGCCGCGACCGAGATGGGCGCCATATAATCGACCAGCTTAAAATAGTTGGCGACATAGAGCGTCGTCGGACCATCGGCCGCGCCGATGATGCCGATTGCCGCCGCGATCTTCATGATAAGCGATTGATCCGAGATGCCAAACACCGGACCCACCAGCACCAGGGACACGAGGAAGGTGATAAAGATGCCGAACTGCGCGGCCGCGCCGAAGAAGATCATGGAAGGATCTTTGAGCAGCGGCGAAAAATCGCACATCGCGCCGACCGCGATAAAAATCAGGATCGGGAACAACTCGTTGGCAATGCCGGCGTTAAACAGCACCGTCAAAAAACCAGGTTCGGCGGCCGTGCCGAGGACCGAAGGCATCATGGTCTCAAGAATGGGCGGGAGGTTGGCCAGGATCGCACCAAAGCCGATGGGCAGCAGCAGCGCGGGCTCGTAATCTTTCTTGATGGCCAGGTAGATCAGGATGCCGGCGATCAGGAACATGACCAGTGTTTTGAGCCCGGGCAGACTGACCATGTATAGGATGCCCGAAAACAGCTCGCTCAGTAGGTTTTGCATCGACATATCTCCCCTTGTAGCATAATCTCGCTTATTATACCAACAACACCGCCCGTGTACAACAGCCGGACAGAAAGATGCTGAAAATCTTTGCACGATTGGTTGTACTTTACACACAAATCTTATATAATGGAGGTCAATTCTTTTTCAAACAGCAGGAGGGCGTTCGTGTCAAAGATCATCGCGGTGACCAATCAGAAGGGCGGCGTGGGCAAAACCACCACCACCGTCAACCTGAGCGCGTGTCTGGCCGAAGCGGGCAAGCGCGTCTTGCTCGTGGACGCCGACCCTCAGGGCAACGCGTCGAGCGGCTTGGGCCGCCCGGGCGATGCGGACAAAACGCTCTATCAGGTGCTGATTGAGGACATGGACGCGCGCGATGCCCTGACGCCTACCGTAACCGAGGGCCTGTCTCTCCTGCCCGCCTCAATTGAGCTTGCGGGCGCGGAGATCGAGCTGGTCTCCATGCCCGGCCGCGAGGGCATGCTCAAGAAGGCGCTTGACGGGGTCAAACGCGATTTTGACTATGTCCTGATCGATTGTCCGCCGTCGCCGGGCCTCTTGACGCTCAATTCCATGACCGCCGCCGACACTGTATTGGTGCCCATTCAGTGCGAATATTACGCGCTTGAGGGCGTTGGTCAATTGATGAACACGTTATCGCTCGTCAGGAAGCGCCTGAACCCGGATCTTCAGGTCGAAGGCGTACTGCTGACCATGCTCGACGGGCGGACGAACCTGGGCATTCAGGTGGTGGAGGAAGTCAAGAAGCACTTCCGCGACCGCGTATTTTCGACCATCGTGCCCAGAAACGTGCGCCTTGGCGAAGCGCCCAGCCACGGCCTGCCGATTCATATGTACGACGCGAAATGCCCGGGCGCGCAAGCCTACCGGGAATTGGCCGCGGAAGTGATCGATCGCAACGAAGGCGAAGACTGGAAATAATTGGCGCAACGCCATTTTCGATAAGGATTTGATATCATGGCAAAACCCACCAAACACGGTCTGGGACGGGGCCTCGACGCGCTGCTCGGCGGCGCGCCGGAAGAAATGCGCGCCGAAGCGCCGGTTCAGGCGCCTTCGCCCGACCAGGTGCGCCTGATCCGGATCAGCGAGATTGATCCCAACCGCGCCCAACCCCGCCGCCGCTTCAACGAAGACGCGCTTCGGGAACTGGCCGAGTCCATTGAAAGCGTGGGCGTGATCCAGCCGGTGATCGTGCGGGCGCTCAACGGGCGCTACCAACTGATCGCGGGCGAGCGGCGCTGGCGCGCGTCGCGGCTCGCCGGACTCAGTGAGATTCCGGCGATTGTGCGCGATTGGGACGAAGTCAAGCGCCTTGAAGTCACGCTGATTGAAAACCTTCAGCGCGACGATCTGAACCCCATCGAGGAAGCGCAGGGCGTCAAGCAATTGATGGAGCAGTGCGGCTACACACAGGAAGACGCGGCCAAGCGGCTTGGCAAGAGCCGCCCGGCGCTGGCGAACCTCCTGCGGCTTCTGTCGCTTCATGAAAAGGTGATCGCGCTGGTCGAAGAAAACAAGCTGTCGGCGGGCCACGCGCGCGCCCTGGCCGGACTGCCCGATAAATCTTCCCAGGTGAAGCTTGCCAATCTTTGCGCCGCTCAGGGATGGTCGGTCAGGCAGCTTGAAAGAATATGTCAGCAGACGCTCAAGGAAGACAGCGCGCCCCCGCCCGCCCGGCCCCAACCGCCGCGGGAGGCGAAGGAGCTTGAAAAGATGGCGCGCGAGGCGTTTGGCACCAAGGCAGAGCTCGACGGCGATCTCGACAAGGGCAGGCTGGTGTTGCATTACTACTCATCAGACGACCTTCAGCGCATCTGGGATGTGCTGGATGGGATAGGCAAGCGTTGATCGGTTTCATGATTCAGCGCTTTGCCGGACAAAATTTATAAGGGGGCGAAAGGAATTGGTCAACGAATTTGAGCTGAACATTCTGGAGGTATTGTCCGAGGACGCGCGCACGCCGGTAGACCGGATCGCGCTGATGACGGGCAGGGAAGCGCGTGAAGTGGCCGAAGCCATCGCCCTCATGGAAGAGAGAAAGCTGATCGTGCGCTATCCCGCCATGATCAACTGGGAAGCGGTGGACAAAGATCAGGTGGAAGCCCTGATTGAGGTGCGCGTGACGCCGCAGCGCGGCGAGGGGTTTGACGCGATTGCCGAGCGGATCTACCGGTTTGAGGAGGTCTCGTCGGTGTACCTGATGAGCGGCGCGTACGACCTGATGGTGCTGGTTCGGGGCAAGAACCTAAAGCAGCTGGCGCAATTCGTATCTGAGAAGCTGTCAACGCTCGAGCACGTGGTCTCAACCGCCACGCATTTCGTGCTCAAGCGCTACAAGGACAACGGCGTCGTGCTCGAAGGCACGGCGGGCGACGACCGATTGGCGGTGAGCCCGTGATGAAGTACGATCAAGTATTGTGCAAGCGCGTCAGCGACGTGCCGCCCTCCGGTATCCGCAAATTCTTTGACATCGTGAGCGAGATGAAGGACGCCATTTCACTCGGCGTCGGCGAACCCGACTTCAATACGCCATGGGCCTACAACGACGCGGCGATTTACTCGCTGCGCCAAGGCAAGACCCACTATACAAGCAACTGGGGCACGATTGAACTCAGGCGCGCGATTGCCAAGTACGAGCAGGTGCGCTTTGGCCTCGCGTACAACCCGTGTGATGAAATCCTCGTGACGGTCGGCGCGTCCGAGGGCATCGACCTGGCGCTTCGCGCGCTGGTCGAACCCGGCGATGAAGTGCTTGCGCCCGATCCGACCTATGTTTCCTACCAGCCGGGCATCGTGTTTGCGGGCGGCGCCTGCGTGACCATTCCAACCTACGCCAAGGACCAGTTCCGCATGACGCCCCAGGCGCTCAAGGCGGCCATAACGCCCAAGACCAAGGCGCTGATCTTCCCCTACCCCAACAACCCGACCGGCGGGGTCATGCGCAGGGAAGACATGGAGCAGATCGCGGAGGTGATCCGGGGCACCAACATCATCGTGATCGCCGATGAAATCTATGCCGAACTGACCTACGGCGGCGAGAAGCACGTGAGCTTCGCCTCCATCCCCGGGATGTTCGAGCGCACGATCACGCTCAACGGCTTCTCAAAGGCCTTTGCCATGACCGGCTGGCGCATGGGCTATGCGTGCGGGCCGAAGGAGCTCATCGCAGTCATGTGCAAGATTCACCAATATACCATGCTGTGCGCGCCTACGGCGGGCCAGTACGCGGCGCTTGAAGCGCTGACGAGCGGCCTGGCCAACGATTTTGCCGATGTCATGCACATGGTGCGCGCCTATGACAGGCGCAGGCGGCTGGTGGTCGATTCGCTCAACCAAAGCGGGCTTACTTGCTTTGAACCAAATGGCGCGTTCTACGCATTCCCGTCGATCACATCGACCGGCATGAATTCGCAGGAGTTTTGCACGGAACTGCTCAGGCGCGAAGAAGTGGCCTGCGTGCCGGGCGACGCGTTTGGGAAGCTCGGCGAAGGGCACATAAGAATTTCCTATGCCGCCGCGACCGACAAGCTGATTGAGGCCATGAAGCGCATTGCGCATTTCGTGGAAAGCGTCAGGAAGTAACGAGCCTCGTCAAGTTAGAAATGCGAAGAAGGCGGCGCGGGATTTTCGTTTGCGGCAAGGCCTCCCGGCCGAGGCGCGGCGGCGCGGCGTCAAGCCGAGGACGACGCGGCCACGGGCGAAAAGACAAGCCGCTCTTTGCATTTCCGGCTTGGCGAGAAACGGGTGTCCTGGCAGAACGATAACCGAGTTTGCGCCGGACCTTTTTCTACCCGACTCAAAAGCCATACCCCAAAAATTGAGCCCGGAAAATCCCGCAGGATTTTCCGCATTTTTGCCCCGTTCCTTCCTCATCGACTGTGCCGATAAGCTGACCAATCAGGGGTCAGTCCCCTGATTGACGCTTGTATCGCCCTCTTTCTATATTCATGATGGGTAGCGCGTAGTATCTATAGCCGCAATTCCTGTGATTTTTTTTGCCGTCCAAAATATTTTTTCTTAACATTTATATTTTTGCCATGTACGAGAACCGATCGGCGTCCAAAACCATCTATTATATATGATTGATCAATCAAAAGCCGTCATGGGAGGAAGTGATACCGTGACCAAGGCCGAGTTTGAGGCGCGCATCGTGTCCATGCAGGACACGTTATACCGCGTATCGGCGAGCATTCTTCACGGGCACTCAGACCGCGAGGACGCGATTCAGGAAACGATCTTCAAGGCGCTCAGGAAACGCGAAAAGCTTCGGGATGACGGCGCCATGAAAAGCTGGGTTACGCGCATTCTGGTCAACGAGTGCTATCTGATTCTCAGGCGTCAAAAGCGCGAGCGTCCGCGGGAAATTTTGCCTGAGCCCAAGCCTCAGCCGGGCGCCGACCCGGAGGCGTTCGAGCTTTTGTTTGCGCTTGATGATTCGCTGCGCCTGCCCATGGTGCTGTACTATGTGGAAGGGTACTCCGTCAAGGAAATCGCCGGGATCTTGCGCGTATCGCAGGGCACGGTCAAATCCCGCATGGCGCGCGCGCGCCGGTTGATGAAAGCAGAATTGACCCAAAAGGAGGCGCAGAGCACATGCCGGACATGAATCTGAAAGGCGCGTTTGGAAAGACCCCCGAATCCGTCGTGGCGTGCGTCACCCGTTCGCTTGAAGAAGGCTTCAGAAGAGAAACGGAGGGGAAACTTGTGAAAAAGAAAATGTCTCAACTATTGGTCGCGGCCTTGCTGATCGCGGTCATCGCGGCGGGCACGGTCCTTGCCGCATCGGGCTTTAGCGTCCGCAATCTGTTCGGCTATCGGGACGATCAGGGAAATATGCATGAGAACGAGGCGGTCGCTCAATTGGCGCAGCCGGTGAACCAGGCGCTGAAGGGGAAGATGGTGGATTTTGACCTGATCGACGCGCTGTACGACGAAGGCGGCCGGTCCTACGCGCTTTCATGGCGCTTCACCAACAAAAGCCCCGGCGAAACGCTGTACGTGATCGCCGAGAACCCGCGATTCGGCGGAGAATATGCCGATCCGCGCTCGATGGACAACATGACGGAATTCATCCTCAACGAGGGCGCGACCGAGGGCGGCGCGATCGGCGAACTGCCGGAAGGTACGGACAGCCGAGCGTGTGACATCACGTTCTACATCCTGCGCGCCAAGGCGGAAATCAGCCGCTTTACCGGCGCGGACATCGAGGACGAGGCGGAATTCGACCGGGCGTACGAGGCGTGGATGGAGGAGGTCAAAGCCGAGGGCAAAATCCCCATGGAAGGCGACGGCTACATCGCCATCGACCAGGACGCCTCTGACGAAGAGACGACCTACGCCCAGGCGCTGCTCAAGTATGACAAGTTTGAGCTGGTTGATACCTTCGCCATGAATTTTGAGCTTGAGCAAACGCCTTTGAGCGCCGCGCGCGTCTACAAGGGCGAACCTTCCTTCCAATTTGACGGGTACGAGCTCAGGGTGGGCGATTGCGTCATCTCGCCCGCGTCGGCAATCCTGCGCGTGGAGTACGTCGTCAATGAAAAACTGCCGGATGACCAAACGGGATTCGGCCCTCCTTGGATCGTCGAGTTTTCCGTGCCGGGCATGGAATACTGGACCGGCAACTCCGGCGGCGAACTGAGCGATCCGGTTCAGCTAGAAGACGGCCGGTGGATGTACGCCTATGATTTCAGGGCCATGGAACTGTACGCGCAGCCCGAGCAACTGCTCATGACGCTGACCACCTACGACGAACAAGGCAATCCAACCGTCCACGAAGACGAAGCGGTCACGCTGGTTTTCGGGTAATCAATCCGCCCCCACCCCGGGAGGGAACGGGGAGGGCCAAAGCCCTCCCGAAACTACGCCCCTGGCGACCAGTGCGCCGAGGGTGAATGGGATTTTGACCAAGGAGGGGCTTTACCGCCCCTGCGACTCAAAATCCCTACCCGTCCAAATTCCGCCCGGAAATTCCCGCAGGAATTTCAGGAATTTGGCCCCGTAACCCCCCTCATCGAAAAGATTTGGCAAAGCCAAAGATTTTCGATGAGGGCATTACTCATACCATTCCATCATGCGCCCGCTCATTTCGCCCATGCGGGTCAGCGTTTCCATCAAGAACAGGTCGAGCTCGCGCCCCGCGGCTTGATTCAATGCCGCCGCGAAATCCGCAATCGACGCGTGGCCGCGCGCGTTTGCCTTTATATATTCGTTTAGCGCCGCGTTTAGTACATCTTTCCCCGTTGCCAGCCGGATTTCGTGCATCGCCGCGGCGCCCCGGCCCTCGATCACCGCAAGGTATTCCTCGCGGGTCCTGAATTCGTCCGCGTAGCTGTCAACCGTGAGGGATGAGGGCAAGGCGACGTTCAAGGCATCAAGCGAGTTTATATTGAGCTCCTGAAGGTAGCGGTCATAACCGTAGGCGTCCTCGTAATAGAGGAGCATCGCGTATCGGCTGACGGCGTCCGATAGCCACGCTTCGCGCGCCGGATTCACGCCGAGCGAAAGTTTAAAGATTTGCCGCGCCATTTGAAAGGCGATTTCGCGCTCGAGCTCGTCCGCTTTGCCGAGCGCGAAAAGCTTCGTATCCAAAAAGATCAGGCCGTCAAAGCAGGATTCCTGCCCGGGATCGTCGGTCTCAACCAAGGTAAAACGTGCGCGCGGAAGATCCCCGAACGTCTTTGCGAGAAAATCCGCCGCGCGCGCCGCCGCGTCAAGCGCCTTGCCCGCGGACAAGCGGCTTTTTGAATAGAGGGACAGTTTGACGGGCGATTCGGCGCGCTCGCAAACGCTGTACCGGCGCGAGAGCGCGAGCGCGAACGCGCGCGCGGCGGGCAGCGCGATGTGCGTAATTGAGCGGCCGGAAGCGCCCTCGGTCACGCGCGCCTCGCCGCCCGAGACCACCGCGTAGCTCGACGGATGATCGACCGTGGCGGTGAAATCCTGCTGATCAAAGTACAGGCTGCTTGAAATCGCGCTTTCCTTGATCGCCTCAAATTGGTCAAGCGAAGGCGCGTAGACGAGCGGCGCGGGATAAAAAAAAGAAAGCCGCCAGCCTATGTCGCCGGTTCCGAGAAACCCCTTCGCTTGCGGCAGCAACACTTCGTAGCCGAAAGAGAATTCGGCCTCTTCGCCCGGCGCAAGGTCGCACGCGACGCGCAGGAACGCCTCCTGGCCGCCCTGAACGCCCCAACTCGCGGCCGCGCCATTCACCGCTACCAGAAACAAATCGGCGCCACCCGGGGTGAACCCCTCGGGATAGGCGCCGTCGATATCTTCAAAAGGGGCGCTCTGGCTGCGCCTGAGCGCGTTCGCGCCAAGGGAGAACAGCACCTCGCTCAGGGGGACGCCCGTCCGGTTTACGTAGCGCGTGACCTGATTTACCCGCAAACCGTGAAGGTCCTCTTCCACGTAAATCTCAAGCGCCGTCGCGTTCAATTCTTCGGCGTAGCCGGTCGAGAAGATCGCCGCGACCACTGCGGAACCCACCATCAAAACGCACAGGATCAGCGCGATCAGGCGCACCATGGTGCGCCTTTGTTCCCCGCCATGCTTCTTCTTGGACAAAGCCGATCACTCCTTCGTATTGAAAAATTACACCGGGTGCGACCGGTCGAGCGGCCACAGAACCCGCCTTACGCGCCCGGCCAATTGACCGATGGACAGTTGGCCGACATCCCGGCTGTCGAGCGAATCGGCGCGGTTGTCGCCCAGCACGAACACATGCCCCTCGCCCACCTTGACCGGGCCGAAGTACGAACGGAGGGAATGGGTGACGTAGGGCTCAACAACCCGCTCACCGTTGACAAAGAGGCGGC
Source organism: Eubacteriales bacterium (assembly GCA_031551775.1). Classification (GTDB taxonomy): domain Bacteria; phylum Bacillota; class Clostridia; order Christensenellales; family Aristaeellaceae; genus Anaerozeibacter. The sequence goes on from JAVBND010000025.1 coordinate 10,014, forward strand.
CGCGCCTGAGTTCAACCACATCGCCCTCAAGGCCGACCACGCGCTTGACATAGAGGTCAAAGCGCCCGGGATAGCGGCAGGTCACCACATCGCCCCGCTTCGGTCCGGTGAGCTTGAGGTCAATCACCGTCACCAGCAAGCGGTCGCCGTTTTCAAGCGTCCTCGCCATCGAGTCGCCCTCGACCCGCGCCACCGTAAACAAAAACGAACGGATCACAAACAGGCACAAAAGCGCCGCGCCCAGAAGGCAGAGCGCTTCGGCCGCCCGATCCTTTTTTATCCAAGCCCTATCCATAGACATCTCCCGTTCTCGGGCGGGAAACGCTAAGGAACGGCGCTAGGAAACCAGGCCGATCTTATCGAGCGGCCAGAGCCTGAGACGCGCGATGGCGTCAATATCGCCAAGCGTCAGCGGCCCGATGTAGCGGCTGTCGAGCGAGTTCGCGCGGTTGTCGCCCATCACAAAATACTCCTCATCCGTCAGCGTGACCGGCCCAAAGTTATAGAGCATATTATGCTCGACATAGGGCTCTTCGTATTCCTTGCCGTTTAGGATGGTCACGCCGCGCACAATCTCAAGCGTATCGCCGGGCATGCCGATCACGCGCTTGATGCAGTAATGATCCTCGCCCGGATACGTGCAGATGACGATCTGGCCGCGCTCGGGTCCGTTCAGCTTGAGGTCGATGATGGTCGAGGCGATGCGGTCCTGGTCATGCAGCGTCTCAAGCATGGACTCGCCGTCCACGCGGATCATCGTAAAGAGAAAAGTCCGGATCAGGAACACCGCGATCAGCGCGACGCCCAGCGACACCACCCATTCGAGAATCTCTTTTTTCACGTTGACCGGCTTTTTTTCCTTTTTCTGCTTCATTCTACCAACCCCGCCCTCTGCAGTGGCCAGACGCGCAGGCGCGCCTTGGCGGATATTGCGTCCTTCTTGACCGGTCCGACCGTGGGATCGCGGCTGTCGCGCGAAACGGCGCGGTTGTCGCCCATGACAAAGTATTCCTCTTCGCCCAGCGTGATCTCTTGATACGTGTCGCCGCGCCGGGGATGGGTGACGTAGGGTTCCTCGTAGGCTTCGCCGTTTAGGATGGTCACCCCGTCCCGGATCTCAAGCGTGTCGCCCGGCACGCCGATCACGCGCTTGATGACCAGGTGTTCGCCGCCGGGATAGGTCAGGATCACGATGTCGTTTCGCTTGGGGCCACTCAGCTTGAGGTCAATGATGGTGGCCGCGATCCGGTCGCCGTCCTGAAGCGTCTCAAGCATCGACCGCCCGTCCACCTTGATCATGGTGAAGAGGAACATGCGAATCAGCACGACCGCGATGAGCGCAATCGAAAGCGCCTTGACCCACTCGATGATCTCTTTCTTGATGTCCGGCTTCTTTTGCGGCTTGCCGGACGCCGCGTTGGTCTCTAAACCGCCTTGCATGAAGATACGACCTTTCTCAAAAGGAACTCAGGTGATTGAACGGCCAGATCACCATGCGCACCTTGCCCACGATGTCGCCCGCGCTGACCAGGCCGACCTCATCCAAGCGGCTGTCGCTGAGTTCGGAGCGGTTGTCGCCCGCGATGTAGAACTTGCCGTGCGGCAGCGTCTTGGCGGGGAAGGAATTGTAATTCTTGAGCGACACGTATTCCTCGAGCAGCGGCCGCCCGTCGATCAGCGTTTCACTCCCGGTGAATTCAACCGTCTGGCCCGGCACGCCGATCACGCGGCGCAGGATGACGCCCTTTTGCGCGCCCACGCGCACCGCCACAATGTCGCCTGTCTCGGGGGAGGCTTCCTTGTAGTCAAACTTGGTCACAACGGCCAGGTCCCCGTTCATCAGGGTCTCGTGCATGGCGTCTCCGCTCACGCGCACGATGTCAAAGGCGTACTCATGCAGAAAATAGCTGATGGCGAACGCCAGTGCGACCGCGATCAGGATGCCCGCCAGGGTCGCCATGGGGTTGCCCCTCTTCTTGCGCGAGCGCGTGGACCTCTTGACCGGCCGGGCGGCCCTTGGGGCTGGACGGTCGTCTTCGTAGTCCATGCCGCGATGCTCGCGCGGGGGCGGCGGCGTTGGCCTTGCGCGCTGGGCGGTTCGCTCCTTTGAAGGCGCGCCCGAAGGACGCGCGCCCTGCTTGCGCGGCGCGATTTCCGCCTTGCCTTGCGCGCGCGGCGCGGCGCGGCGCGCGCCGCTGCCGGCGGGAGAAGAAGCCTTGGATCCCGCCGCCTTTGCGGCGGATGGGGCCTTGCCCGGCCCCGGCCGCGCGGCGCTCTTCACGCGCGCGCCGTCGCCCTTTTCGGGTGCGCGGCGAACGGGCCGGACTTCTTCGTAATCCTCGTCGTAGCTATACCTCATCTTGACCTTCCTCCAGGTTCATTTCGCGGCTGACGATCTTCTTGAGCCGCTTCTCGAAGACCACGCGGTCGAGCATCACCACGCGCGCGCAGCCCAAACACTTGATCTTGATGTCCGCGCCCACGCGCGTGACCGTCCAGGTCGTACTCCCGCACGGGTGCGGCTTCTTCATCATCACCACGTCGTGAAGCCGAATGTCCATGAACCTTACGCCCTCGCCGCCGCCATGCCCGCTTCGATGGCCTTCTGGTTGGCGGGCATGAATTTCTCCTTTGACGGGCCCAACTTGTGCCGAAGCGCGTCCATGAGCACCTCGAGCGTAAAATCATTTGTCAGGCCCGCGTAAGCGCCCAGCATGACCATGTTGCTCGCGCGAAGCGATCCGGCCTCGGTGGCGAGTTCATTGCAGGCGACCGGGACCGCGCGGATATCCTTGCGCGCGGGCTGAACATCGATCAAGGAACTGTTGTAAAGCAGCGCACCGCCCGGCGCGACGTTTTTTTCGAAAAGGTCCAGCGATGGGCGGTTCATGGCGACCACCACATCGGCTTCCTCCACCTTGGGCGAGCCCACCGGCTCATCGGATACAACCACGGCGCAGTTGGCGGAGCCGCCGCGCATCTCAGGGCCGTAGGAGGGCATCCAGGAGACTTCCTTGCCGTCAAGCATCCCGGCATAGGCGATCAATTGGCCGATGAGCAGCACGCCCTGTCCGCCAAAACCGGCGACGATCAGTCTTTTCTCAGCCATGTCAATCGACCTCCTTCTTGACGCCAAGCGGGTAGTGCGGGATCATATTTTCCTTAAGCCAGGCAATGGATTCCTTGGGCGAGAGGCCCCAGTTGGTGGGGCAGGTGGAAAGCACCTCAACCAGCGTAAAGCCCTTGCCCGCGATCTGGTATTCAAAGGCCTTCTTGATGGCCTTCTTGGCGGCGAGGACATGCTTGACATCGTGTACCGATACGCGCTCGACCAGCGCGGGTCCGTCGAGGGTCGCGAGCATTTCGCTCACGCGGATGGGATTGCCGTTTTTTTGAACGTCGCGGCCGAGCGGCGAGGTGGTCGATTTCTGGCCGACCAGCGTGGTCGGGGCCATCTGGCCGCCGGTCATGCCGTAGATCGCATTGTTGACGAAAATGACCGTAATCTTTTCGCCGCGCGCGGCCGCGTGCACGATTTCCGCCGCGCCGATCGAGGCCAGGTCGCCGTCGCCCTGGTAGGTGAATACCACCTTCGTCGGATCGACGCGCTTGATGCCGGTCGCGACCGCGGGCGCGCGCCCGTGCGCGGCTTCGTACATGTCGCAGTTGAAATAATTGTACGCAAACACCGCGCAGCCCACCGGCGCCACGCCGATCGTCTGACCGCCGACGTTCAGTTCGTCCAGCACTTCCGCGACCAGGCGGTGGATGATGCCATGGGTGCAGCCGGGGCAGTAATGAAGCGGCACGTCACAAAGCATTTTGGTTTTTTCAAATACGATGGCCATTACTTTCCCTCCCCCATGCGCTTGACTGCTTCCATGATTTCCGCAACGCCCGGAATGATGCCGCCGGTCCTTCCGAAGAAAGCGACCGGGCAAGCCCCGTTTGCCGCGAGGCGCACGTCTTCGACCATCTGCCCGAGCGACATCTCAACCGTCAGGATGCCCTTGAGCGACTTGGCCTTTTCGCCGATATACTCATTCGGGAACGGCCACAGCGTGACCGGGCGGATCAGTCCGACCTTGACGCCCTCGGCGCGCAGGCGGCGCACGGCGGTCAGCGCGATGCGCGCGGTGGTGCCATAGGCCGCGATGGCGTACTCGGCGCCGTCCATAAACTCGGTCTTATAGAGCAGTTCCGCTTCGGCCAGCTTTTTCATTTTCGCCTGAATTTTGAGGTTGTGGTTTTCGCACGCGTTGGGCGCGATATAGAGCGAATTGATGACCGCGCGCGCGCGCGCGGATTCCTTTGTCCAGCCGGTCGCCGCCCAGTCCTTTTCGGGCAGGTCCGGCTTCACGTAGTCCGGCATGGTGACCGGTTCCATCATCTGGCCGATGACGCCGTCGCCCAGCACCATGACGGGGGTACGGTACATGTCCGCCACGTCAAAGGCGCGCTGGGTAAGTTCGACCGCTTCCTGAACGGTAGAGGGCGCAAACACGCACATGTTGTAATCGCCGTGCCCGCCGCCGCGCGTCGATTGGAAATAGTCCGACTGCGCGGGCTGGATGGAACCCAGGCCCGGGCCGCCGCGCACGATGTTGACGATCACGCAGGGCAGCTCCGCGCCGACGATGTAGCTGATGCCTTCCTGCTTGAGAGAGATTCCGGGGCTCGAGGAACTGGTCATGACGCGTTCCCCGGTGCCCGCCGCGCCGTAGACCATGTTGATGGCCGAGACTTCGCTCTCAGCCTGCAAAAACACGCCGCCTACCTCCGGCAAGCGCTTCGACATATACTCGGGAATTTCATTTTGCGGGGTGATCGGATAGCCGAAAAAATACCGGCAACCGGCTTGAACCGCGGCCTCAGCGATGGCCTCGTTCCCCTTCATCATGACTCTGTCCGCCACGCCAATCTCCCCCTTACTTTTCTACCGTGATCGCGCAATCGGGGCACATGCGCGCGCAAAACGCGCAGCCGATGCACTTGTCCTCTTGTGTCCATTCAGCGGGGTGATACCCCTTTTTATTGAGTTTTTCAGACATTTTGATAATGCCCTTGGGGCAGTTGTCCGCGCAAAGGCCGCAGCCCTTGCATGTGTCTTCAGCAATCGTAACTTTCGCCATAACCCATTACACCTTCCTCCGGTCTATGTATCTAGCTATTATATCGTCACATTACGTTAAGTTCAACCATGATCAATGCTATTTTCCCACACAAAAATTCGCGAATACGCGTTCAATGACCATTTCAGAGGCGCTCTCGCCGGTGATCTCAAGGATCGAGGCCAGCGCGTGCGCGAGATCGACGGCGGCCATGTCGAGCGGCGCGCCTTCTTGGATTGAACGCATGGCGCGCGCAATGGCGTCCATCGCGCTTTGCGCCGACTCAAGGTGCCGCTCGAGCGTCAGCAGGTCCTCCATCATCAGCGGCGCGCCGGCGCGGCGCGCGATCTCGCGCCGGATATCGCCCAGGCCCTCGCCGGTCTTGGCCGAGACAAAGAACGCGGGCAGACCCAAAAGTTCTTCCCGCGCCACGCGCAGCGCCAGATCCTCCTTGTTGACCACGGCTACGTACCGGTCATCGGCGCGCGCGAGCAAGGCGCGGTCCCCATCGGTCAGCGGGGAAGACCCGTCAAGAATCAAAAGCACCATATCGGCGTTTTTTTCCGCGCCGCGCGCGCGCTCGACGCCGATCTTCTCGATGGGGTCGTCCGCCTCGCGCTGGCCCGCGGTATCGATGAGCGTCGCCTTCATGCCGTGAAGCAGGACGCCCTCGGTCAGGATGTCGCGCGTGGTACCGGGCTGATCGGTGACGATGGCGCGCTCAGCGCCCAAGAGCGCGTTTAATATCGACGATTTGCCCGTATTGGGACGGCCCGCGAGCACGACATTGAGCCCCTCGCGCACAATGCGCGCGTTTCCCGGATCGCATGCGCGTTTCAAACCGTCGCGCACGCGCCCCGCCCCTTCATAGACGGCCTGAGCGCTCGCTTGTTCCTCGATTTCCTCAGGAAAATCGTTTGAGGCTTCGATCAGGCTCATGACGCCCGCCAGTTCGTCGGCCCAACCGCGGACGGCTTTTGAGACGCCGCCCTCAAGCTGGCGAAGGCTTGCGCGCGCGGCGGTCTCGCTGCCCGACGCGACCAGCGCCATGACGGCTTCCGCGCGGCTCAAGTCGAGCCGTCCGTTGAAAAACGCGCGCTTGGTGAATTCTCCGCGCTCAGCCGCGCGCGCGCCCGCGCCGAGCACTTGGGCAAGCACGCGCCTTGCCTGCACGCGCCCGCCGTGGCACTGGATCTCGGATACGTCCTCGCGCGTGTAGGTATGCGGCGCGGGCAGGTAGACCGCCATGGCCTCATCGACGGTTTCGCCGCCCGTGCCGAGGACGAACCCGTAATGAAAGACCCGAGGCTTGATATCCTTGCCGTTTGGACGCCTGAAGACGGAGCGCATGACATTCAGCGCGCCCGGCCCGCTGATCCGAATGACGGCAATGCCGCCTTCGCCCACCGGCGTAGCAACGGCGGCAATGGTATCTTCGCGGATGAGCATCAAGCGTTCACCCTGACCGGCAGCATGAGGTATGTGAAGGCGTCGCCCTCGACCGGGCAGATCAGGCAGGGGCTGACCGGCGAATTGAAGCGCATATAGGCTTCACCTTCGGGCAGCACGCGCAGGATATCGGAGACATAGTTGACGTTGAAGGCGATGGTCATGCCTTCTCCCTCGACACCAACTTCGATTTCCTCATAGGCGTCGCCCGACTCGGAATTCGAGGTAATGATCATGCGGCCTTCTTCGATCTGCATCTTGATCAGGTTGTTCTTGCCCTCGCGCGCGATGAGCGAGGCGCGATCGACGCACATTGCGAGCTGGTCGCGGTCGATCCTGACGCGGGTCTTCCATTCACTGGGCAAGATCTGGCGGTAATTGATGTATTCGCCTTCGATGAGGGTGGAATAAAACTGGGTTTCGCCGAGGTTGATCATCATTTGCGCGCCGCCGATCAACACGATGGCCATTTTCTGGTCGTCGCCGCCCATGATCTTGGCGATTTCATTCACGGTCTTGCCGGGGATGATCGCGCTGAGCTCGGGGGTATCGCCGGAGAGGCGGCTCAGGCGCATGGCGAGGCGGAACCCGTCGAGGGCGACGATGCGCGCCTCGCCGCGTTTGATTTCAAGCAGGCAGCCGTTCAGGACCTTGCGCGGGTCCTCGACCGCGATGGCGAAAGCGGTTTCCTGCATCATGTCGCGCAGGAGCGTTTGCGGGAGGATGAACGAATTTTCGGCGCTGACGAGCGGGAGCGCGGGGAAGAGGGAGGCATGCTGGCCGGCGATGGTCATGCGAACGCCCAGGCATTTCAGGGAAGCGACGGACGAATCGTTGATGGAAACGACGATCTCAGACTGGGGCATTTTGCGCACGACATCCAGAAAGAGTTTGCCGGGCATGACGACTTCGCCTTCGGAGGAGATGATGGCGGGGACGGTGGTCACGATGCTGATCGCGCCATCGGAGCAGGTGAGCTGAATGCCGTCGTCGGTGGTTTTGATGAGCACACCTTCGAGGATGGGCTGGGTGGTGCGCGCGGAGAGTGCGCGCGTCACGATGCTCAGTCCCCCGAGCAAGGTTGGGGCATGGCATGAAAAACGCATGATGGTTCCTCCTGAAAGATAGATTGTAGTCAATATACAGAAATAGTCGTCATAGTCATAGTACGGTGGATAGTGTGGATAACCGCCCAAAGCGCGCGCGGGCACTAAGAATTTGGCCCACAGCCCATGTTGACGGGTACTGTATAAAAGGCGATTTCACCCACAAACGGTCCCCATCCGCGCGTGAGCGCTCATGGGATTCTTAAGGGCGAAGTCCTTAAGCGGGTCTGGGCGGAGCCCAGCGTTCCCCACCGTCCCCCAGCGTTCCCAGCGTCCCCCGTACCCCGCGCCGCCGACAATCGTCCTTCACAATCGGACCGAAGCGCCGGGAGCGTGACGCGGCGGCGCGGCGTACCCGATTCCCGGAAGCCATGGCCCGTCAGGCCAGGGCTTCCGGGAGAGTGCCTGCGCATGTGCGTGCGCCGTTTGCCTGCGCATGTGCGTGCGCCGTTTGCCTTCGTGGGCGCGCGTGCGCGACCCTTTCACGGGCGCGGCCAGATATCCCGTTGTCCACTTGTCGCGGTCCTCCCGAAAACTTACGTTCGCGCTTTTCGGGCCGTATGCGCTCCGGGTGCTCTCCCTTTTTTTTTCGGCTTATTGCCGAAAAAAAAGGGAATCGGGAACGCCGCGCCGCCGTTTTCCTGCCCTGACAATTGTGTCCTTGCGATTGGGCCTGTTGTTCGGCGGCGCGGGAACGGGGACGGGGGGCGCGGGGTTACGCTGGGCGCTGCCCAGACCCGCTCAAGGGATGAAATCCCTTGAGAAGCCCTTCGCCGCTCACGCGGGGGAGGGCGCTTACTTTTCCTTGATGGCGCTTCTGAGATCGTCGAGCGTCTTGGCCATTTGCGGCGTCTTGCGCGATTCGCCCGCGATCTTCTCGCACCCGTGCATCACCGTCGTGTGGTCGCGACCGCCGAACTTGCGGCCGATTGCCGGCAGCGAGCGCGAGGTCAACTGCTTGGCGAGATACATCGCGACCTGACGCGGACGGGCGACCATCCGCGCGCGACGCGGCGAGT
>JAVBND010000085.1:0-6440 GCA_031551775.1 Eubacteriales bacterium
ACGCCAAGTTGGGGTTGAGGTCTACCGCGACTTTTCCGTCGCCAGAGTAAACCAGGCCGATCAGAGCTTCCTGTGACGTCAACATACCCACGATCTCGGTGGATTCAAAGTAACCCTTAATGTTGTGCTTTGCGTCTTTCAGTACTTGTTTGGCGGCGGTAAGTTCGTCGTCGTTCGTGCTGTTCATGCTGTATCCGAGCATCTTGAGCGCGACGCCGACTACGTCTCTTTCGGAATCCACCAAGCAAATGCCACTACACTTAAACATATCCTTCAATGAGCTGACCTGCAATGCGCGCTGGTTATAAAGTATGCCCACCGTCCCAACCATATACGGCATGTGGTATTCGTTGTTCGGATCGTATACCGGCCCCAGGTACTTGGCGGAGATGTATTGCGCATTCGGCAACATTTCGCCATCCGGACTCAGCTTTGCCAGGCGGCCTTCCTGGATCAGCCGGTCAACCATGTAGTCGGACGGCACCATCACATCATACTTTGCTTGGGACTTGATGAGATTTTCATACATTTCCTCGTTGGATTCGAACTCCTGCAGGTTCACGCCAACGTTGAACTTTCGCTCAAAGCTCTGAAGCGCACCCTGATCGATGTACTCCACCGGCATGTACAGCGTGAGGGTCTGGGCGTAGGGGGATTGTGCGGACGCGCTCCCTGCCGGCATGACAGCCAAAGCCACAATGATCAGCGCCAAAGTCAGCCTTTTCATGTGCGTTTCCTCCTCTGATCCATCGTCTGTGGGACTAGCGTCCGTTACGACATCAACGCGCCGAGCGCGTTTGGCAAGATATACGTCACATCTTGCATCTCGGCATCAATGTAGCTGGCCTCGTTGATCGAGGATAGCGCCTCAAGCTCGGCTTCGTTCAATTCACCCTGACTGGTCTTGAATCCAATGGTGTACACCGGGATGCCCAGACCGGCGATGATGGGGGCCAAGTCCCTGTACCCCTTGCCAGACTCGCTCATACCGTCCGTCAGCACATAAATCACCAGCTTCGTGTCCGGATTGAGCGCCTGATAGTCCAGGAGCATCTGCATCGCCACCGCAATGCCGTCGTACATCGCGGTACCGCCGCTGGCGTTCATCTCCACGGTAATGGCATTGGAGAGATAGGATTGCTGCTCACCATTGAAGCGCCCAAGCGGTACCGCAATGCGCGACCGGTTGTTGAACAGCACCAGGCCCATGGCATTTTTGGGATTTATGACGTTTGGCAAGAATATGCCGCGCATGGCGGTCTTTACCATGCGATTCGGCTCGCCTTCCTGGCTGCCTGAAGTGTCCACGAGCATCACGGTAGCGACGCTTGATGTGCCGCCCTTGACCGATCGATAGATTCTGCTCAAGTCTCCTGCAACCGTCGGCGTCACAGCGATGTTTGTGCGGTAGTCGGCGACGACGGCATCCAGGGCGCTTGTTTCGCCGGCCCTTTTGCAGTATTCCGCAAATCTTTGCGCGGTCTGCTCCTTGATGGGATTGAGCTCGCCGATCGTATACATAGGGTGTTTTTGTGCGACACCAAACGGGATAAATGTGTAGCTGGAGTTTTCGGTCATGTACTCGGGCGTCGCCTTAAACAGTTCATAGTCCAACACATACCCGCCAAGCAAATTCTGCAGGAATGATTTTTTTAGCCGTGCGTAATCGTTCGCGATCAACGTTATGCTGCCTTGCAGTTTCCTCAGCCCTTCGGTCGCGGTTTCGCCGAGCGGTTGCGCGCTGTCAAACTCGCACAGCGCGGCCAGGATGAAATTCAATCCGTTCGGATCCTGTAGCGGATCGACGTACCCGATTGTCAACTGCTTGTCCTGCAGCGCGCGAACCAGATCCGCAAAGCTCTTGATGCCCGTTTTGCTCAACACGACGACACCGGAGACATTGCGCACCGTCGAATCCGCGATCATCTTGATCGGGACGGCGGCTCTGTCTTGAATGATGCTGCCACCGATCTCGTCGGTGGACACAAGCACATCCGGCATCTGCCGCTCGGCGAGCACGAAGTTCCGGGCGATCATGGGCGGGATGGCTCTCACCGCGACGGATACCTGCTCGCCATCGATCACCTCTTTGGCCGCGTTGAAATCCTTGGCCGCCTGGATGACTTCCGGGCGCGTTGAATACACCCTGATGAAGCTCGGGGTCTCGCCCTCGACCACGAAAGGGTATTCTGAAAGACTCGGGAGCGACATGGCTTCGTAAGAGAGATCCAGGTCATACTCCTGATTCGGATCCAGCATCGGAACCAGGTTGGTTGGCTCAATCTTTCCTTTTCCAAAATACGATGCCAGCGCTTCCTTCGCCCTCTCATAATTCAGCGGCGCAAAGGCAAAGGCGCCTTCGCCGGATTGCGCATTGGTCGATGCGCTCTGGTTGGCTGGATTGCCGGTACACGCGCCAAGCATTACAACCATAACAAGTACAAGGAGTGCGGCCAATAATCGTTCAAATCGCCTCACGGAGATCCTCCCTTTCCATCCCGGTCGAGCTGTGTAGAGTTGTTCGGATCGCTTCTTGTTTCACATTCATTAGGGTTCGTACAACATCAACCGGTTTCCTTATTTATGATGCTCACTGATTCGCTTGCTTGAATGGGCTTTGGGTGGATGAAGCGGTCTTTAACGTCTCCGCTACGCTGATCAATGACTCGATGTCCATGGTGGCTTCGGCGGTCGCCGTGGCCGCCTCCCTTTGGCCGGCTGTACCGGCCGCATCAAACAAGCACATCTGGCATGCCTCCAGCGCGCTTCCGGTAATCTTGAGTTTTTCCTCGATCAAACGCTGAAATTCCTGTTCCGGTTTCGTATCTATGTCGCCTGATGTCCTTACGGCGATTCCGATATTGATGACCTGAAATAGGTTGTGTAGAATCGCCTGCTCAATGTTTGCCAAAACGGGGGCGGCGGTGGGCAAGAGTTTGTCGTCGGCGTTCGCCCTCATCAATGCGGCAAGTCTTTCTCGGTCCTCTCTGATATACTTGACATGTTCCAAACACGCGTCCAACAGCCCCGAAAAAGCCGGATGGAATGTTTTCAGGTCCGTCAATTTGGCCTGCACGTATTCGGGCCTCATGTTTCCTTGCGCATCAAATATTTCCGCCCGGTTCCGCTGCTTCTGCTGCTGCGCTTGCGCGTCTGCGCGTTTGCGCGCTTCTTCCCGCGCCGCCTGTGCCTTCTCCAGCGTCTGTTTCAACCTTGTGTTCTCTCTCCACCGTTGATATAGGCCCCACGCCAACAAAAAAAGCGAGACGACGCCGACTGGCGTATACAGCAGATTCAAGTCATCTGCAGTCCCAATGCCCCGCGCCCATATGATGTCCGCCCTGATGGCTCGCGGCCATACATAGCTGACCACCGTCAACCCTGTTGATACAAAACCGAGGATCAGAATGATCCAACTCTTTTTGTGAACAGCCGATTGCCCACGCATCATACCCCCCCTTTCTGAAAACGCCAAAATGCGCTGCGCCCGGTTTTTGAGCCTTGAACGTGCCAGAATACGGATCCGTAGCCATATGGAAAACGCGTGTTTGTCATCTCCGACAACCACGCGTTTTGTGGTCAGAGTGACCGAAAAGGATTCGACTGCTGAAAAGAATTATACAGGAAATATCAGGACGGAGTCAAGGGATATAATGGAGCAAAGCACCGCTTGCGCATGAACAGAAAAAAGACACAGACGCAGAAGCGTCCTTGTAGAGTGTGTTTCTAAATGGGAGAAAGTGCAGGAAGCAAGCATTTTTCGTCAAATCAAGGAGTTGGAGCGCGACGTACTGGAGGTACGTCAAGCGGAAAACGACGCAGAGTTGGCGAAAAAGGCGCTGAATCATGCGCTTTCGGAGTTTAGAAACACACTCTAGGACCAACTGCGGCGTTTCTGGGCTCACGCTCATATGCTTCAGACAGAAGCTTCTCATTTGGCCTGAGTTGTGATATGCTGAGTAAACGGATATCTTGCACGCAAACAGATTCGCGATTGGGACCATTTCATTGTGATTTGGAGGTTCAACCATGACGTTGTATGACAGCATCTTTGTGCGCAAGTCGACGCGCAAGTATCAACAGCAGGCGTTGGCGTCTGAGCAGCTTTCGCGAATAGAAGCGTTTGTGAAGGACGCAAAACCGCTATTCCCGCAAATTCGCACACGGATCGAGTTGGTGAACGCGTCAGAGGTCAAGGGCATGGTGTCTGCAAAAGCGCCGCACTATCTGTTGATCTACTCCGAGAAGGCGGACGGGTATCTGACCAACGCCGGGTTCTTGCTGCAGCAGGCGGACCTTTATCTGGCCTCCTTGGGGCTGGGCAGTTGCTGGTTGGGCATGGCGAAAGCGGCTGCGCCCGCGAAGGACGGGCTTCCTTTTGTGATCATGCTTGCGCTCGGGGAGGCCGAGGGCGATCCGCGCCGTCAGAATGTGTCCGAGTTCAATCGAAAACCGCTGTCTGTCATCTCGACAGGGCAGGACGAGCGGCTTGAGGCCGTGCGGCTGGCTCCCTCTGCAACCAATAGCCAGCCATGGTATTTCGCCTGCACAGAGGACGGCGTATACGCGTACCGGCAAAAGCTTGGCGCGCTCAAGGCAATTATGTACGAGACCATGAACCAGATCGATATGGGGATCGCGCTGTGCCATCTGTGGTTGGCGAGCGCGCATGTGGGTCGCACGTTCTCCTTTGACTCCGGCGCTCAGGCGAGCGCGCCGAAGGTGGACGGATATGCCTGCATGGGCAGGGTGCGCGATAAGGGTGATCGCCAATGACCGTGCAATCTGCGGAGGTTCGGTTTCACATCGACCATGCGCACTCTCTGAAGGAGAAGCGCATGGTGTCGCGCAGCCTGATTGACGGGGCGCGGCGCAAGTTCAATGCGTCCATCGCCGAAGTGGAATCGCAGGACGCGCACCAACTGTTGACGATCGGCGTGGCCGTGGTGTCCGGCGAGGCGGGTCACGCACGGGAAATGCTGGAGGACGTGATCCGGTATCTGGAGGATCACGCGGATGCACAGCTGCTGAGCGTGGAGCGGGACAGATGATCGTCCGGTCGGGATCCGGCTGTGAACGCCGATGGCGACTGAGCTAGATCGGCTCAATGGGTGGGGATCAGTCCGTCAGATGGATCGATCATTCTTGCATCTCCCTCCTCGAATAGCCTCGTGCCTTCTTTGTTGCGGCTGTTCAACCCCAATTCAATAATGAGGTCGATGGACGCTTGCAGTATCTGCCCCTTCCTGTCCACGGCGCATGCCTCCGTTCGCACGATCGTACTTGATTTGGATTAGCACGATCGTGCGAAAATGTCAATGGGTAAACAGTTTTCCGCGGAGCCCGGTCAACCCGCCAGATAGGCGATGCCCCATTTGCCGGTCACCGGATTGATGAATGTCTCGCAGTCGATGTCGTACAGTTCGCGGATCAGCTTCTTGGTGATGATCTCCTGCGGTTCGCCGTGCGCAACCACGCGCCCTGCCTTCATGGCGTACAGCACATCGCAGTACTCCGCAGCCAACTGCAAATCGTGCAGCGCGGCCAGCAGTCCGATGCCCATGCCACTCACGGTTTCGAGGATCTGCAGCTGGTACTTGATATCCAGATGGTTCGTCGGCTCGTCCAAAATGAGACATTGGGGCTGCTGGGCGATGGCGCGCGCCAGGATCACGCGCTGCTTTTCGCCGCCGGACAGCGAGCGGTATTTGCGGTCCTTGAACTCGGTCATCTTCACGCGCTCCAGCGCCTCGCGCACGATCTCGTGATCCTGGCGGCTGTCCCCCTCCATCAGTCCCTTGTGGGGCGTCCTGCCCATCATCACCATTTCGTACACACTGAAATCAAAGCTCATGTCGTTAAACTGCCCGACCACGCCCATCGTGCGCGCGGCCTTCTTGGGCGGCATCGCGAGCAGGTCCTTACCTTCCAGCAGCACTGCGCCGGATTCGGGCCTCAGCACCTTGTAAATGCTCTTGAGCAGCGTGGACTTGCCGCATCCGTTGGGCCCAATCAGCCCCACGAACTGGCCGCGCAGCACGCGCAGCGAAACATCCTCCACGATCTTGTGCGTCCCAAACGACACCGACACATTCCTTACATCCAGCATCGCTCACCCTCCAAATCCATAGCTCTTTTTCACCAGCATGTACATGAACATCGGCGCGCCGAACAGCGCCGTCACGATGCCGATCGGAAGCTCGCTGCCGCCCAGGATGGAGCGCGCGATCAAGTCCGCCAGCACCAGGAAGACGGCGCTCACCAGGATCGACACGGGCATCAGCCGCCGGTGATCCGAACCCACCAGCCCGCGTACCAGGTGCGGGATGATCAGCCCAACGAACCCAATGATGCCGCAGGAGGCCACGATCACGCCTGTCACCACGCTGGCCACCGCCATATACAGCCGCCTGTACGCGTTCAGGTTGATGCCCAGCGTC
>JAVBND010000067.1:0-69392 GCA_031551775.1 Eubacteriales bacterium
GCGCCAAGATCGTTGTTAGACACCAATTCTTTGGACTTGACATAGGCCGAAAGGGTATACTCTGTTCCGCGCAGGATGGTCAGGCGCTGTTTGACGTTCATATCGCCAGCACTCTGCCGACGCATCTTGATGCTGCCCAAATTCAGGCAGTCGTTTTCGGCGCTGTCGTCCGCGATCAGTTCATTGCCGGTTGCGTTGTTTTTCTTATGATACGGATTGTCGTTCTTCACAGCCCAGGGGTTGTCTGCGAGGCTGGTGTTGCGAATGCCTTTGAGGTCGATATCGTTCAGCAGGTTGACGGTGACCTTTTGCAGTTTCGACACGCTGGAGGGCGTATTCTCATGGCCGCTGTCGTAATTGGCGAACTGCGCAAAGCCCAGTTCATCGCGCACACAGGTTACGTTGCCCTTGTCGTTGAACTGATAGATGATTTTCCGATCCTTGGTCGTTGTTCGATCGTTGTTGGGCGTATCGCCCGCGACGACGGTCACGGTGGTGGCCATGTTCTCAAACTTGAACAATTGCAGCGCACCCTTGGAAGAACCACGCACGGTTTCAAGCTGCTTACAGCGCGCCAGCGCGAAGTTGGCAAGCTCCTCGTAGGTAGCGGGCGGCGTGGCCGTCGTGATGTCGCCATCGTTTTCAGGATCAGCATCGTCTTCAAATTCATCATAGGTATAGATATCGGTCTTTACGTCTTCGTAGGCGGCTTTGACGCTCAACCCATCGTGATTCTTCGCGCTCTCAAGTAGGTTGGTGTTCGGCGCGTAAGCATAGGTGGTATGATGGGTTCCCGGTGCGGGGGTACCCAATTCGCTGTAGTCGATGCCGGTCAATTGATTGCCAGTGTAGCTGAAACGCACCGTGCGGATGGGCGTCACGCCGTCTACGGCTTCGCCATCGGGCGTCTCGATGCGGTCGAGCAGGTTCCCGCTATAGAAGAATCGCGTCTCACGACCAGGGGTGTTTGTCCCGCGCGCGCCATCCTCAATGCTGATCAGCTTGCCTTCAAGGCGCAGCATCTCAGCGGCATAGGCATCGTCGCTAAGCGAATCAAGTGGCATCTCATAGGTGTAGGTCGCCTTGTTGATGTGCTCGTTCTTCGAGCCAACCAGGATACTATCCTCAACGCGCACCAGCCACCAGCCGCGCCACTGACCGCGATTCTTCTTCATGGGGCGTTGCTGGAAGATCATGCGCGTATGGCTGGGGTCTTCAATGATCACGCGGGTCGGGTTGTTGTTGTTAGCGGCGTGGCGCTTGAGCTTGAGGCCCATGCCTTCCAGGTCGAGCAGTTCGCCGTCCGCGGTCTTGTGGGTCAGGTCATTCTTGAACCAATGCTCGGTGCCATCGCCGTCTACCCACACCCAATACTTCTTGCCCTTGATCCGGGTGGAGTACACATGCTGAAGGCCGGAATGCTTCCAGCCCGCACCGCAGCGGTACATCTCATCGTAAGTCGGCCAGGGCGATTCCTTTTCAAGATTGACGATCTTTTCACGCGTATCCGGCGCCGATTCGCAGCTGTTGTAGTAGTGCGTGATCGAGACCGGCATGCGGTTGCCGCTCATGGCGGTATCGGGGTGGGTATGCACCACGTTACCGTTGAACAGATCGACGTTCAGCGTGCCCGCACGGCCGGCGCTCTGGGACTCATACTGCCACCAGGATTCGATGCCTGCGTGGGATATGAAGTTGACGACCAGGAGCGGCTTCTTGCCCGAGTTCGTTGAGCCGAACGAGAAATACTTCTTGTTTTCGGTCAACATGAACGCCAGGCCGTAGCTCTGGGCTTCGTCGCTGCCGTTGGCCAGGTACCAGTTGCGGTACTGGTTGGTGATGTCAAAGGTCATGCTGCTGGAGCCGCCTACGCCGTAGTCGAGGACATTCGTCTGATCGATGGTGTCTTTAAAGGTGCTCCACGTCGTGGTATCTTCCCACGGCTGGGTGATCGGGTACATGGCGACGAACTTGTTTTTCGATTTCGAGGAAGTACAGCTGAGCTTCAGCTTGGCTGAGGTGATGGTGTCGCTGGCCTTAATGCGCGCCAGGGTCTTGAATTTCATCACCGTAACATAGTTATGGCTGCTATTTTTTCCGACACGCAATTGTTTGCTATTGGGTCCGCTTTTCGCACCCGGAGCGCCCTTGTCTACGTAGTACGCGGTGACATTGTTCGTATCGCGCGAACGCACGACCGGGTCGATGGTCACCGGGTACTGAGCGACAGCCAGGAAATCGGGGTCGATGTCGTACTGCATGCGGGTATAGCCGTCCGCCTGCGTAAGAACCACCTGGGCGATCACGGCGGAACCCACCGCGTCGTACACCACCGGCGCGTCAAAGCTGAAAAGGCTGGCGTCTGTGTCTTTGTCTTCAACCGACAGGCTTTGGTCATTGCCCACGCTATAGCGATAGCCGTCCGGCAACTTTATCGCGGCCATGTTGAGGGCATCGCGGTTTTCGCACACGATGTCTTCTTTGAGATGGTCGCCGGTCAGCGAGTAGCGCAGCATCACGCCCGGCAGGATGTTTTCGTAGCGCACCTCGCTGGCCTTGTCCGAAAGATCGGCGCGGCGCTCTTCGGGGGTTTCGAGGTTCAACAGTTCCTCCTGGGTCATGATGGAGGCATCTTTGCCCTGTTCTGTCGCCAGTTTCATCAGGTACTCTCGTTTGAATTGAGCGCCGGTTTTGACAATGGCTTCAACTGGGGAGACCGGGGTTTCGAAGCGCCAGCCGAACGAGCGCCCTTTGTGGGTGAGCGTGATCATGTCGCCGCCGTCCACGAACTTGGGCAGTTCGCACTTCATTGCGTTAGCCCGGTTGCGGAGCACCTTACGGCCATTGGAATCCGCTTCTTCGAGGTTGTTGTCGATCTCTTCCCAGGCGCCCGCCTCGCGGTAGTGCACCGGTTCAGGGAAGATGACGGCCTGATAGCGGTGTTCGCCCAGGTTGAATTGCTTGGTGTTTTCGCCGCGTAGCGAAGCGATTTCCTCGCCTTCGGCTTCCGCGAACGCATCCTCCTGCGAATGGGTTTCCATATCGCGGGCGATGGATTCGAGGTCATCCGTTTCACAAGGGGAATATTTTTCTTTTAGTTCCATTTGCTTAGTTCCTTTCATTTGGAGTCCTTGAGTTGTTCGGGTTAGTTGTAGAACACGACGTTTACCCATCCGCTAAAAGAGGATTGCATGGTAAAGTAGATCATTCCGCTCGTTTGGCTGCTGCAATATACGCGCGCAGCACAATAAGCCGTATAATAGCTGGGTTGAGGTGAAACGAAAACTTTACTGCTGCTTGTCATATTGCTTACCGAATACCCCCCTGTACCTGATACATAGACTTCGGCCGTATAAGGTGTTCCCATCGGACCCGGTGAGCCGTTTGAACCATTTGTGCCAGGCGTACCCGGCGATCCTGTAGCGCCTTGATTAACCTTGCACCACTGGAGCGTCAGCGTGGTGCTGATCGGTGAAGTAATGGGTACATTCAGGACACCTTGTACTTGGCCCGAGCTGCCCAGATTGGTGCCGGACGAAACGGTGATCGTGATCGGGATTTCATTCCCCGAGGCTGAGCCGACCACTACGCTCATACCAGACGGCATGCCGTTAACACTGCCAACGGTAGGCGTCACCTTTGTCGTACCCGTATAGGCAATGACCTTGCACACAACGGAGGTTGATTGCGTAGTAGATCCATTGGAACCGGCCAAGAAAACCACATTGTTGGGGTTGATGGTCACGACGCTCGAAGACGCTCCGGCTTTGCTGTCCACATACTGCTTGGTCGCGGCATGCAGGTTCTGCATTGGGTCGCCGGACAGGGTCAGCGCGCCGGTCATGGTGTCGCCAGCCTTGCTGACCTTGCCACTCAACGAAGTGTTCGCAGCATTGATTTGCGTCTGCAACTGCGCATCTTTACCGTCTACATAAGCCGTTGTCGCGCTTGTGTCTTTGAGATCGTTGATCTGGTACTGCAAAAGGAGATCCTGGTTGTCCACATAGCCCTTGGTAGACGCCTCATTTGTCTCTGTCGGAAAACCGGGCAGTACAAGCGAGCCGGTCATGGTGTCGCCAGACTTCTGTACGGCAAGTTCTTCAATGCGGCCATCCGCACGTTCGTCAGCGCGCTCGTCAAATTTTTCGACAAACCCTTCATTCTCAAACAATGCCTCAGCATCGATGTTCGCAGCCAGCAACTGATCGATCAGCGCGGTTTCGGAGAAGATTTCTTCCATATCGAGCTCGCGTGAAGTGATGGTATTGTCAGCCAGCTTCGAGCCGGTGATCGTGCCATCTTCCAGGTTATCTTCGCCGATCAAAAACGGGTTTTCCTGAACGACGCCATCCTTGTCCACCGTCACGCTGACCAAGTTGTCGTCAGTGTCGCGCACGAGCAATTCACCAACCGTGGTATGCGGGATGTTGGTATCGACTGCTGTCAGGCGCGGCATGAACAACGGTTCTGTTGCTGATTCGTCGCTGATTTCTTCGGCATCGGATGATTCGTCGAGCGTATCTCCTGCATCGTCATTATCTGAGTCCAGTGTCCTAAATACAGCCACGTCATTTTCGCCATCATTGTAGGTAATGCGTGAAAAGTCGATGCTGTCGCCCGCAAAGCGTTGCAGGTCAAGCTCCAACTTCATGCCTAGAACCGGGGCATTGCGCGCTTCCGGCTCATTGGTTCTGATTTCTTCCATGGGGTTTCCTCCTTAATTCGGTTGTTTTGATCATACGCGGGTATAATAAAGCGGCTGGCAATATGCCGGCCGCCCGCGCCATGGTTTCCTGGGGCTTCATCCTACTTCTTTTTGCTCATGCGCCGTATCTACCGTAGTCAATGATGGCGTGAATACCGGTTGCGCCAACATGATCTCGCTCGCGGTTACTTCGACCGCCTGAACCTTTTTTTCTCCGAATACCATCGACCGTTGGGTCAAATAGCCTGTAACAGCTACTCGCATTCCTTTTTGTAGGTTTGCTTCACAAAAATCTGCACACTTGTGCCACGCACTGACCGAATACAATTCGCTCCTGATGCCGGTCTTCGCACGATGTTTTACAATGAGCTTGAACACCACATGCGCCGCGGCATCATCTTTTCCAACCGAAATGGGCTGTTCAAGTACCGTGCCTGACAAAATTACATGGTTCATATGGCCCCTCCATTCGTTTATCCAGGTACCGTTAGGCTGTTTTAGCAGTTCGTTTCATCGTCTCGATCGGTGTCGGGCTCTCCGTTTTGTATCGAAGCGGTATCGTCAAACACCTCGTAATCCGTCAGTCCATCGCCTATGCGCCGAACGCCAATCCAATTAGAGTTCTTGCATATTTCCTCAACAGCGGGGTCGGGCGATTGCCACTCAAGGACATCGACCATGTCGCGGTTTCCCTGATAACCAACCAATGCGGGATCATTGGCCCAATCTTCCTCGACGGTTTGATAGAGGAAACCACCTTCCATATGATAAGCGACGATAATTTCCATCGTATTTCGTTCAAAATAGATGCGACGTAGAAAAGGCACTTGCGAGACAGGGGGAGTATGGTTATTCTGCATAATGTTCCTCCTTTTTTAGTTGGTGACGTAGAGTATAACGTAGTGGCAATAGCCGGGGTAAATTGGCGGATACACCCTTATTCCGTTGGATTCAAAAGTACATGGATTATTGCTTACCACTACTTTGCGACCTGTCTGTTCAAAGGGGGGATGGAGACGGTCTTGGGCAAACATGCGCATGACGCCATAGCTGCCGCCTGTCATATAGTAGCCTACAATGGCATACGGGGTACCTGGACACTCAATGAGGAAATTGGATCCAGTGTAGTATTTTGCACCGGAGGTACTTGTGGCTACAGAGTCTTTTGCGACTGGTGTTTGTTTTGTTTCAAAACTCGGCGCGGGCAAGATGTTTTCCGCCATGTTTATAATCATAATTGCAGCCTCCTTTCGCTAATATTTACCGTATACATAGGCGAATACTTTTCCCTTTGTTGCCACTTTATAGGGAGTAAACTGAATATAGTTCGAGCCAAATGTATATTCTGTTTCACCGTTGCCCTTATTGACAACCAAATCATTTGTACCCTGATTGGCGCCCCATCCGGTATACGATCCGTATGCACTACCTGCGTGATTTTTTATGGCGCCATTCATCATATAGTTGCCAGATGATCCGTTAACTGTATACCCGTAGCATACCCATGGCTCGAACGTCAAGTTGATTCTGAACGGTGTCTCCAGCAATACCGCTGAGCGCTCGTAGAGCGTGGTATCTGTCGAAGGCGTAATCGTTCCCGGCGTTTGGTAAGTTCCTACCATGTTGATAATCATGCTTTCCCTCCTTACTTTGCATTTTGACATGACTCATTGTTTGTTTTAATCTATTGGGTTCCGCTCACGCGGTTTTCCGCCTAAAAGGAGGCGTGCGCCGCTAGCAAGCGCGCGGAGCTCCTGAAATTGCCCTACCAATACGATGGCACTGCCCGATGCAGGTACCTCCATCCGACCAGAACATTCGCCACAAATTCACGCGCGCCGCGACATATGCGCTTCCATGCACGCACCGGCAGGCATACGAGTTCCCCACTCACGCGCCACACCTTGATCACATGCCAGATCCCGTCGCGCTTCTTTACGATGATCATCAGCTCGTCGTCATACCGTAGCGCCTGCCCGTCCTGGTCGAGTTCTCGCCCCGATTCCTCGGCATACGACAAGTATTGGCGCAGCTCGAACAGCATCTTTTCCTTCTCAACCGGCGCATTTTCCCCAATAGCGCGCCGGATCCCCATCTCCGCGCCCTGGGTAAAGGCCACCCTGACCCATGTCCTGATTCCCTGATATGCGTTCATCTCGCGCCTCCTGTCTCGCCCGTATCCGGCCGGTAAACTCTGTTTTTGCGCATAGCAATGCTTATGGTCGCTGTTCAGGGGAATGGCAATTCCCACCGAACGCATAGCGCGTTCCATGCTCACACGAAGTATACAAATAAATTCATGCGTAAAAAACTGAGCTGTACATGGCGGACGAGCTGGGGAGATCCCGTCCAATGTGAGGCTACAGCCTGGCGACACGCCTCACCAAATCAAATAGAACGTCCGTTCGTTTGTAGTATAACAAACGAACGAACGTTTGTCAATCCCCCCGGATCAAATTAACCTGACGTTCTGTTTGCTTTGCCCTAAACACCATTACCCGATAAATTCATTTGCCGATATGCGCCATAACCTCGCCTTATTCAGCATTGAAAGGATTGAGTTTACATAAATGCTCAAATTTATATAATGGTGTCAGGCCTTCTGCTTCAGCACTGCGCATAATGCTGAAGCCACCGTTTTTAAGCCCAAGAGGAAGGAGGATATTTGCAATCGCTGAACGTATGCCGCCAAAGATACGGGGCGGCAAGCGCGAGTGAGCTGCGAGGCAGTCACGGTTTTCAACTATGCCGGCACGATTCTTAAGAAAGGCGGACGATCAGTATGGCAGGTGAAATCACCCGTAGAAGTTTTATGAAAGGTGCAGCCTTGGCGTCTGTAGGTTATGCGGCAAGCCGAGTGTTGGGCCCCATGGCCGTTAGCGCCGAAGCGCCTGGATCCAAATATCAAGGAGGCAGCAGCATGAAAATCAAGAAAGTAACGCCGATCCTTTGCGGATCTCGTTGGTTGCTGGTTAAGGTTGAAACCGACGACGGCATCGTGGGTTGGGGCGAGTGCGGCGCTTGGGCCTGGCAGCGGGCCACCGCAGAGGCAGTCAGGACGCTGGAGTCGCTGCTCATAGACAAGGACCCATTCCGCATTGAATGGCTCTGGAATGCCATGATGCGTACACCGCACTTCCGCGGCACCATCATCAACGCCGCGATTTCCGGCATTGACATCGCATTGTGGGACATCAAGGGCAAGGCGCTTGGCGTGCCGGTTTACGAGTTGCTCGGTGGAAAGAACCGCGAAAAAATCGCCGCATACGAGACCTGCTCAGGCACGACGCCCGAAGAGGTTGCCGGCAAGGTCAAAGAATTGGCCAAAGCCGGCTGGAAGCATGTCCGCGTCCGCCCGCTGAGCGCCAACGATACCGACAACGTGGTGCAAAAGTGCAAGAAGAACGAAGCCATGTTCAAGGCGATTCGTGAAACCGCGGGTTACGATGTGGATCTTTCCTTTGAAATCCATCGCCAATGCACGCCCATAGAGGCCATTGAAATTGGCAAGGTGCTCGACAAGTACATCATCCACTTCTTCGAAGATCCCTTCAACGACAATCCTGAAGTGGCGCGCTATGTGTCCGCACAGTGTCCGGTGCCCATTGCAAACGGCGAGCGCTGCTTCAACATCAACGAACTGGCAAACCTGGTCACAAACACCGATGTTGCCTATCTGCGTCCGGATATGTGCGTGATCGGCGGCATTACGGCCGGCATGAAGATTGCCCATTTTGCCGAGAATCACGGCGTATCCATCATTCCCCACAATCCCCTGGGCCCGATCTCTACGATTGCCGCGCTGCATATCGACACTGTGGCGCCGAACTTCGAGGTGCAGGAGTGGCCGGGTACCTTTGGCGACTTCAACGCCATGATCAAAGGGGAATCCCTCACCGTCGAGAACGGCTACATTACCTTGACCGACAAGCCCGGCTTGGGCATTGAATTGGTGGACAACCTGGAAACCAAGTTCCCCTTCGGCGATAGAATGCCGTCCTGGGCCACCCATGAGGACGGTTCCATCATCGACCGTTAATTTCACCATAAAACACGTTCAATGAATGTCTGGACGCGCGCAATGATCATTCGCGCGTCCAGACATTTATTGGGATTTACGGCAATAGGAGCGTCAATTGATCCATTGATCCGAAAAAGTCTCTTTGGCGGTTTTGATAAACATCTTTGCGCAGAGAAACAGGTGACGATCCTTCCGATACACCAGGTAGATCCAGCGGTTTTGCGGCAAGGGGCATTTCAAGCCGACGATTCGGGGGTTGTCCCGCGCGACTTGAGACGGTAAAAAACCGGCTGCAACGTTCTTTTCGATAAACCGCTCGACCGTATACATTTGATTGGTGTAGTACACATTTTGCGGCAATGCATACCCAGCCTCACGCAGTTCGCTGCTGATCACGCGGGTCAGGCTGAAAGAGTCATTGAGCAGTGCCAACGGTTCTTTCACGATTTCTTCCCAGGCGACGCTATGCTTCCGGGCGAGCGGGTTGTCGCAGCTGACCGCGAAAACCATGTCCGATTGCACCAGCGGAATGTGACAATAGATGGATGAATCTTGCATTTCCCGTTCAGATGGTTCGGGGTTTTTTCCGGTAATGATCAGGTCAACCTTGTTGTTGTCGAGGTTTTCATAATCCTGGCGGGTGCCCGCTTCTGTAATAAAAAGCTGAATGTCCGGCTGCTTTTCCCGCAATCTGCTGACGATTTCAGGAAACACCGTATTTCCGTAGGGTGTGCAAAGCCCGACTCGGACGTAGTTTCGATTCAGAAGATTGTTCGAAAGCACCTGCTGCAAATGCTTGTATTGGTTGAAAATGGTTGAGACTTCTTCGAGCAAAACAATGCCGTAATCGGTGATGGAGAGGGAATTGGGGGTGCGCTGAAACAATGCAACGCCGCAATTGCTCTCTATTTCTTTGATCGCCATTGAGAGCGCGGGCTGCGAGACGTGCAACTCGCGAGAGGCTTTTGTAAGGCTCATGTGATGGCAAACGGACATGTAGTATTGCATCTGTATCAGTGTCATAGCTGAACCTCCTCTTGAAATGAAAAGCCCCTGCATCGGATGAAATTAGTATAAAGATTGATGCGGGTAAGTGACAAGCGCCCAGTTTTCTCAACGGTTCATTATTTTAGGATTCCAAGCGCGATGACGTTGAAAATCAAAAAAAATGATGCTTTGCGTGCATCATTTTTTTCATCGATGGTTTCCGCATTATTTTACCGCACTTGTTTTCCCTTTTGCTCTGTACAAAGCCGATTGCCCCATGCTAGAATCACGTATAAAGAAACTTAAGGCCGTAATGATCATCTGCTCAAGGAGGCCGACATGTCGAAAAATGACGGATTTTTCCCGGTCAACAAGACGCTTTCGCGCACGCTCCTGATCATTGCCACCTGCATTAGCCTTATGATGCTGGCTACCATTGTGCTGATCGTTCGCGAGGAGATGAACAACCAGAGGCGATATCAGGTAGAGAATTATGCAAAGTTGACCGGCAATGTTGATTCTATGCAGCCTTTGATGGAGGCAATCGCCGGCTTTGCCGAGACGCTTGAAACTGAGTCCCTGTATGCCATTCCGTTTTTTGTCACGGCTGGGCCCGATGAGGTGGCATCTCAGTTGGCTCCCGGCCCAGGGGATAACCCCTTCATCCCGGATAGTATGGGGTACAAGGTGATCGGACGGCTGCGCAGCCTGATTTTCACCGGCTCAAATTTTGATACCATCGTGCTGTACACCCCGGCCTCAGGCTATTATCTGGGCGCCTGTGGCGTCAGCCCGACAAACTTTGCGTTTGACAACCCGGAAGCGCTCGTAGCGGCGCTCCATATGGAGGAACCGATTCAAGGATTCCCGTTTCTGGAGGGCGGCACATGGTTTGCGGCCGACCCCTTCCACGGCAAAGGCGCGGGCCGGCTGATGATTACCTATGCGCTGAACAATGGGATGGTTTTGTTCTGCGGCGTTTCGCCCAAGGCCCTGGAGGAAACGCTGTTCGCCAATGTATACGGGCGTTCGTATGAGTACCTGGGCGCCTGTATCGCACTTAAGAACGGAGCCGTTCTGTCCGAAGGCGAAATGCCCCAAACCGATGCAGCGATGCGGGAAGCAATTGAGATGCTACAAAGCGGCGAAACCGTCAGGCGCGGGAACGAATTGACCATCATGCGATGTGACCTTTCGGGACATGGGGCGCAGCTGTTCGTGTTTCTTCGGGAAACCGGGGCAACCAGCCTGTTTTTCAACAGCTTTTTGGGTCTGTTTATGATCATGACCACACTTTGGCTGATCGTCGTCATAACCGCCTGCTTGATTTTGCTCAACCAAACCTATCGCCCCATTCGGATTCTGGCTGACAGGCTGTCGGGAGAATTCTCTGACCTCAATGATCGGAATGAATTTGCGCGCATAACGACCGCCATCGACCGCTTCACCAGCAAGATGAACAATGACCGATTGATAATCGAACGCCAACGCCAACAGCTGGGCAATTCCTGTTTGCTTCATTTGATGCTCGATCCCCGTCGCACGGCGCCAGCCGAAGAGTTGGATGCGTACCAAATTGCAAAGCTGGTTCAGCGATACGCGGTGCTTGTGATCTCGCCCCGCAGCGGACGCTGGGTCACTGAACAGATGCTGGATAGCGAGACCAGTTATCGGACCAATGTGGCATTGTTGTCTGTGGAGAATCAGCTTCGAACCTGTCTGACCGGGTATCGCGCCGCGTATATGAGTCATAGGAACGAATTGATCGCCGTGATCGCCACGACGGAGGAGGCGTTGCCCTGCCTCACAAGTTCCCTCGATGAAGCGGCTTTTTCCATAAGTGCGCAGGTTTCCCCCGATATTCAATGCGCACTGTCAGGCCTCTATGCCGGGGCGGAAAAACTGCATGACGCCTATCAAAACGCACGAATGCAGGGCAAGCAATTGGGCGTCAATGAAGATAGCGACGTACTTGCCATCGGCATGAGGGAATTGAACCGCCTGGACGGGCGCATGGCCAACCTGATCTACGTGGAGAAATACAGGGAGGCTTATCTTTGCTTTAAGGAAATGGTGAATCAGATATTTGATCGGCAGCAAAACACGGTGCTTCGGGAAAATCAACTGCACAGTCTGATCACGCGCACCTATTGCATGCTTTTGGAGTCAAATGCGTTAAACGACGACTTGCTCAATCAATCCCGCCTATTCACCGATGGCATGGATTTAAACAACCGGGACGGCATGCTTTCGACATGGGAAGGGATCCTTGCGGCGCTAGAGGCACAGCATACCCGGAGCCAGTTTCTGCCGGAGCACTGTTCACCGCAGTTTGCCGGTATTTATCGCTACACGCAGGCCAACTTCCGCGACGCGGGCCTGTCATTGACCTCCCTGGCCGACGTTTTTGATACCAGCGTGCCCACGCTGTCGCGCGAATTTCAGAAGAACCTGGGCATCGGGTTTTTGGACGCGTTGCACAAGCTGCGCATCGAGGCCGCCGCCGAGGAAATTCGCAATACCGCTCACCCGCTCAAAGACATCGCGGATCATGTGGGCTATACGAACGTGCTGACCATGTCTCGGGCATTCAAAAAGTACCAGGGCATCACGCCAGGAACGCTTCGCAAATCGGTCTAGCCAGTCGGCAAGAACGGCCATTGCACTCTCTTGAACGGGGCATAAACCGGATTTATGCTGCATTGGTATTGTTGAGTTTACATTGATTTTATCCTAAATATAATAATAATGGAAGGCCTTTCGTTCTGGCATCGCGCAAAATGTCAGGACAAGTACCCGCGATGCTTTGAGAAAAGCGCGCGAAAAACCTCACCGATCCGGTGAGATGATGGAGGGAAGACATGAAGAAGATCTTCGCTATGATCCTTGTCGCAACGTTGGCACTTGCATCAACATCCGTCCTGGCAGCCGAGTATACCTTCACGGTGCATCACATCGGCTCGACAACCCACCCGTATCAGCTGGGGGCGGAGTATTTTCATGAGAAGCTGGTCGAATACTCAGGCGGGCAGATGTCGCTGGATATTTACCCGGCCAATCAACTCGCGGCCGGCGCAAAGGCGGTTGAGGGAACCGCCCTGGGCACGATCGATATTTTCATTGAAAACCCGATGAGCGTGTGCAACATCGTTCCGAGCTTTGAGGCCATGAACCTGCCGTATCTGTACGATACAGCCGAGCAGGCTTTCAAAATGATGGAGGCGGAAGAAAGCCGGATCTTTGCGGACGAATGCGAAGCGCGCGGCATCAAGCTGCTAGGCTACTGGTACAACGGTTGGCGCAACGTCTCCAACTCAAAGCGCCCGATTGAGAAGGTCGAAGACCTCAAGGGCTTGACCATCCGCATCGCGGAAAGCCAGGTTTTTGCGGATATGATGGAGGCGCTCGGCATGTTCCCGGTGCCGCTTGCCAATTCGGAGATATTCACCGCGCTACAAATGGGCACAGTTGACGCGCAGGAGAACCCGCAAAACAACTACATCAACAACAAGTACTTCGAAGTCAACCGCTATTTTTCCATGACGCGTCACGTGTTCACCGTGGAGCCGGTCGGCATGAACCTCGAACTGTGGAATATGCTGACCGCCGAAGAGCAGGAGATTTTGATGAAGGCCTTTGACGAGGCGACCGTCTACCAGCGCCAGCTCGCGCAGGAGACCGAGGAGAAGCAACTCGAGCAAGTGCTTGCCGACGGCGCCGACATCGTGGTTACCTACATTGACGATCTGACGCCGTTCCAAGACGCGGTTGCCGGTGTATACGAAAAGTACAAGGGCACCGATCTGCGCCCCTACATTGAGGCGCTTGAGGCGGCCAAAACCAAGGCCGACGCGTAACCGGCCGACAATCATTGCGGGTCGGGCTAAACACCCGACCCTTATCATTGATGTACGAGGGGGGTTGTAAGACAGATGAAGGCAGCGGAGAAGCTATTTGAAAAATTGGACAAGGTTGCTTTTGTGCTGGCGGCTGTTTCGGTGGGCGGTATGCTGGGTTGTGTCTTTCTTCAAGTCATAGCCCGGACATTTCAATTGCCCATACCGTGGACGACCGAGTTGAGCCAGTATTTCTTCCTTTGGTCAACTACGTTCGCCAGCTATGTTGCGGCAAGGCGTGGAAAGCTGATTGGCGTCGAACTGCTTCAAAACAAGATGCCCTCTCCCATCGCGCGCGCCATGAAGTTTGTCAGCCAAGGCTCGGCCGCTTTCTTCTACGGTCTGGTGATTTACTATTGCGCGGTTCAACTTCCAAACATCATGGCTCAGACTACGCCAATCCTCAAATGGTCGATGGGCATGATCTACATCATCATGATGATTGGGCTTTTGCTGCTGAGCTTGTATTTTGCCTATCTGGCCATTCTCGGGTTGGCTAAAGGCAAGCCTGAAGCCGTACCGAAAAAAACCGCAGCAGAAATCGCAGAGGAGGTTGAATAAATGGCTGGTTGGTTGTTTGGCGCCTTCGGCGTGCTCCTGTTCATCGGAACCCCCATTGCCGCAAGCCTTGGCCTTGCCGCGGTTGTAACCATCGTGATGAGCGGTATGCGCGTAAATATGGTGGTTGTCGCGCAGACCATGTTTGCCGGTATGACTTCATATCAACTCATGGCGATTCCGCTGTTCATTCTTTGCGGCAACCTCATGAGTGACGGCGGATTGAGCAAGAAATTGGTGGACTTTATCAATCTCTTTTTTCGCCGGGTAAAGGGCGGCCTGGCCTATGTGACCATCGTTGGCAGCGCGTTTTTTGCCGCTATTTCCGGGTCCTCGCCGGCTACCACCGCGGCAATCGGCGGCGTCATGGCCCCCGAAATGCAAAAGGCCGGTTATGAAGAGGATTTCAGCCTGGCGACGGCTGCCGCGGCCGGCACGCTTGGGCAAATCATTCCGCCGAGCGTTGGCATGGTTTCCTATGCGGTACTCGCCGAAGTGTCGGTCGGCACGCTGTTCCTGACCGGTTTTGGCCCGGGCATTCTGATGGCCATCTTCATGCTGATCTATGCGCGCTGGCATGTGAAGAAACACGACATCAAGGTCACTGCGGCGAAGCCGACGAAGAAAGAAGCGCTTGGCATCTTTCTCAAAAGCATTTGGGCGCTGGTGATGCCGATCATCATTCTTGGCGGCATTTACACCGGTCTCTTTACGCCGACCGAGAGCGGTGCGGTCGCGGCTGTATACGGCCTGGTTTGCGGGAAGTGGATATACAGGACACTCAAATGGAAGGACCTGCCGAGGATTCTCGTCAACACGGCTGTAGGCGCGGGGACGATCATGCTGATCCTGGGCAGCGTGCAGACCTTCAGCGTTGTGCTGACGCGCGGGCATATTCCACAGATCCTCTCAGAGGCAATGCTCAGCGTCACGACAAACAAGTACCTGCTGCTCTTCATGTTCAACATACTGCTCCTGATCGCCGGCATGTTCTTAAACGCGGTGTCGGCGATTGCGCTCTTTACACCGATCCTGTTGCCGATCCTGACGAGCGTTGGGGTGGACCCCTATTTGATGGGCATTGTCATGATTGTGAACCTCGGCATCGGCATGATCACGCCACCCGTCGGGAATTGCTTATTCGTCGCCTGCGGCATGAGCAAGCGGTTGAGCTTTGAACAGATCGCAAAAGCTTGCGTACCATACATCATCGTTCTGTTTGTGGCCCTGATGCTCATCACGTATATAGAGCCAATCGCGATGGGCCTCATTTGGCTGACCGGCGCGGGCGGCATCTGATCACGCAACTTGGGTAAGCAATGATCCATTCGGCTGCTGGCCGGGTTTTGATTTTTCTCCGGGGCGCGCCCCAAGAAACGCAGGCGCAGCGGTGCCGCGCCGGGTGTTTTAGAGGCGCGCATGAGCGCAAAACCTCAAACCAGGCAGCAAACGAATCGATCATCGCTTACCTAGTACCTTGCGTCATCTAAGACGCAAGGTACTAGAAATCCACGAACCGGTACCCCACGCCGATCTCGGTGACGATGTGTTCCGGATGGGCGGTGTCCCTTTCGATCTTGCGCCGAAGGTTGGCCATAAACACCCTGAGCGTCTTGGTGTCGCCCAGGCTTTCATACCCCCAGAGCTGCTTCATGATGTAGTTGTGGGTGAGCACCTTGCCCTGGTTGGCGATCAGAAACAGCAAAAGCTTGTATTCCATCGGCGTCAAATGGATCTCCCGCTCGCCGATGCTCACAAGCCGCTTGGCCACATCCACGCACAAATCGCCGTGGCAAAACCGCGCCTCCTGTGGCTCCTTCGCGTCGGCGTTCTTGCGCTTCGCGGCGCGCATCCTGGCCAGCAGTTCGCCCATATGGAACGGTTTGGTGACGTAGTCGTCCGCGCCTTGGTCGAGCGCCTCAATCTTATCCCGCTCCTGCCCGCGCGCGGACACCACCAGAATTGGGACTTGGGATACGGCGCGAATGGCCTCGATCACGGTCAGGCCATCGCGGTCCGGCAAGCCAAGATCCAGCAGGATGATATCCGCCGACCCCGACGAGAACAGAAACATCCCTTCGTCCGCGCTCTTGGCGACGACGACATGGTATCCCTCCTTCTCCAGCGACATCGCCAGAAACCGGGAAATGTACGGATCGTCCTCAACGATCAGCACGCGTATGTCTTGTTCCATACCGTCCCTACCCTTCCAGTGGCAGCGTAAAAGTAAATTTCGCGCCGCGCGGTTGGTTGTCCTCCACCATGAGCTTTCCCTTGTGCGCCTCGACGATGGCCATGCAGATCGGCAGACCCAGCCCGATGCCGCGCCGCGAGTCTGTGGACGCGCCCTTCGTGGTGAAATAGGCATCGAAGATGTGCTTCTTGGTTTCATCCGGGATATTTTCACCCGTATTGGCAACCGTAAAGGCCGCGTGGCCGTCCCGAATGCCCACCGTCAGCTGGATCTCGTCGCCAGGCCGGGTGTGCTTGATGGCGTTGTCAAACAGGTTGATGAGAACCTGCGCGATCAGCTTGCCGTCAACCCGTAGCGCCACCACCTCGTCGGGATACGTAACGCGCAGTACCCGCCCGCCCCATAGCCGCTCCATGCGTTTGACCGCTTCGCCCACCAAGTCGTCGATGACCTCATAGTCCATGTGGATGTCGAGCCTCGATTCGCTGATGCGGGTCATGTTGAGCACATTGTCCACCAAGTTCGTCAACCACACCGTCTCATCGCTGATGTCCGAGGCCAGCTTGCGTTTCTCCTCGGCGGACAGATAATCGAACTGGTCGGCCAAAAGCGTGCTCGCGCCGTTGAGCGAGGTCAAGGGCGTGCGGATGTCGTGCGCTATGGCCCTGAGGAATGTTCCGCGGCTTTTTTCGCGCTCCATGGCGACGCGGATCTTCTCCCGCTCATTGTACAGATCGTCGCGGTCGAGCGCGATCCCGATTTGCGCCGCCAGCGTGCGAAAGAACAGATCGTACTTGGTGCGCGTCTGGGCGTTTGAACATTCCACCCGCAACGCGCCCAGAGCGCGCGCGGAGGTGCGAATTGGATATCGCGCCACCAGATCGCCCGTCTCGGCGCACGCGCCGTACACCCCCTCGTCGCCATTGATGTGCACGGCAGCCGGGCAGCCGCAGTGGTCCTGTACATACCCAATGCCGTTCATGATGATGCTGCGCCTGCCCGCCACCTGCAAAAAACCGCTCGAAACCTCGTGCAGCATACGCGCCGCCACTTCGTTCTGCGCCGCCACCTGCATCTGGTGCGCAAGCCTCGACATCATCGCGCTGCCTACCAGGCCGGTCAGCAGGAAAAATATCACCAGGATGACATCACTGCCGCTGATCATCATCAGCGACATCATGGGCCTGGTGAAAAAGTAATTGAAAGACAGCGCGTTGAGCACGGCGGACAGCGCGCCAAACACATACCGCCGGGTAAGCACCGAGGAGAGCAGGACGCACAGCAAGTACAGCATGATCACGCTGTCGTTGTCGATCCCGGCTCGACTGCCGGCCAAGGCCAACAGCGTCGCCACCGCCACCAGCGTAAGCACGATCACGCACGACCTGACCGCCTCGCTACGGCGAATGGGCCGCATGGTATCCCTCCCTACGCGCGCGCCGCTATGCGCGTCATGTCATTCAATTGCCCCGCGAGCACCAAGTGCTCCTGCGCGCCAAACACGTGATCCGGTTTGAGCACCGGAATCAGCTTTTTATCGCTGTTCTTATAGCCCAGAATGTTTACGTGGTATCTGGAACGGATCTCCAGCCCCCTGATCGAATGACCGACCCAGTCGCGCGGAACGCCCATCTCCATGATCGCATAGTCATCCGACAACTCGATATAATCGAACAGGTTTTTTACACTATACCGCATTGCGAGCCGTTGCGCAATCTGTTTTTCCGCGTGGATCACCTCATCCGCACCAATTTTTTCCAGAAACTTGCCCTGTTTCTCGCGATCGGTCTTGGCCACTACGCAGTTTGCCCCGAGGTCTTTGAGCATGGAGGTAATTTCCAGCGACGATTGGAAATCGCCGCTTACGCATACGAAGCACACGTCGAAATTGGTCACGCCCAGTTCCCTGAGCACGTCCTCGTCCTGACAGTCCGCTACCTGCGCGGTGGTCACAAACTGCGCGATGTGTTGAACCTTGTCCTCGTCCTTGTCCACCACCATGACCTCGTTGCCCAGTTCCGCCAGCTTCATACTGAGGTGTCTGCCAAATCGGCCGACGCCGATCACCAACATGGATTTCATATCTTTCCCCTCCCAATCAAACGATGATCTTCTCCTCAACGTTCAAGATTCTGGTCTTGATGCGCCGATCGGTCATCGCCATCAGAACCGACAGGCTGCCCACGCGGCCGATATACATCATCACGATGACCGCCGCTTTTGATGGCGCCGTTAAATTCGGCGTAATGCCCTTGCTCAATCCGACGGTGCCGATCGCGGACAGCGCCTCAAACAGCGCGTCCGCCGCGCCAATCCCCTGAACCGTGATGACCATCGTGCCCAGCAGCGCCACCAGAACGTACAGCATGGCGCTGTTGAAGGCAAGCCGCACCGCGCGCTCTTCCACCTTGCGGCGAAACACATTGATCGAATCTCGGCTGCGCAGGTAGGCGGCCATGGAGAATACCATTACAAAGAACACGGTGGTCTTGATCCCGCCGCCGGTGGAACCGGGCGACGCGCCCACAAACATCAGAAACATCGTCAGGATCGACCCGCTTTCGCTGAGTTTCCCCATCTCTACGGTGTTGAATCCCGCGGTCCTGGGGGTCACCGATTGAAACAGCGCCGCCAATGTCCGTTCGCGCACCGTCATCCCCGCGAACGCCGCATTGCTTTCCGTGAAGTAGAACGCAACGGCTCCGCCAAGGATCAACACCGTCGTGACCGACAACACGATCTTGGTGTGCAGCGCATACTTTTGCACGTGGTGGCGGTGGGTCAGCACGTCGTCCCATACGATAAACCCAAGACCGCCGACTACGATCAGCGCCATGACGGTCACATTCACCGTCGTGTCGCCCGCATAATGGGTCAGCGAACCGAAGGGTTCAATCCGCCCCAAGATGTCAAAACCGGCGTTGCAAAACGCCGACACCGAGTGAAACACGCCGCACCACAGGCTTTCCCACAGGCCCATATCCTGCGCGAAGCGGACCGTCAACGCGATCGCACCGAGCAATTCAATCAGCAGCGTACCAAACACCGCCTTGCGCACCAAGCGCACAATGCCGCCGATCTTCATCGCGCCGATGGACTCCTTCATCAGGAATCGCTCGCGCAGTCCGATCCGCTTGCCAAGCGCCATGGACATCAGCACGCCCATCGTCACAAATCCCAGGCCGCCCACCTGGATCAGGCACAGGATCACAATCTGCCCAAACAAGCTGAACTGCGTATATGTGTCGTACAAAACCAAGCCGGTGACACATGTGGCGGACGCAGCCGAGAACAGCGCGTCCACAAACGGGATCGCGCGCCCGTCGCGGCTCGCGGCGGGCAGCATCAATACCGCGGCCCCCAGAAGAATCACCAGCGCAAACCCGATGGACAAAATTTGCAGCGGCGTGAATTTGAATCTAAGCACCTTGATCATCGCTGTACAATTCCTTTAAGCTAAGTTTGAGCATCTCCAACGCTTCACCCATGCCGCTCGCCACACAATCGACGCCGTAATCGCGGTAGATAAAGCGATACTGCGCTTGGTTGCACAGGGCGATCATGCGCGCGGGATACGACTTGCATGCTTGCGCGCACAGCAAGATATTGTCCGCGTCCCTTCCTGACGCCGCAAAAACCACCGTACAATTCAAGCCCTCGGGCGGCACGGGTTCGCCGGTATAGCGCAGGTATGTCCGGTACGGTTGAAGCGCGTCCTCGACCTCCAAACGGCGCTGCGCATCCACAAAGACCAGCACGCCCTTCACGCAACCGCGCGGCGCATCAAACCCGCCCGATTCCAAAAAACGATCCAGCCTGCCCATCAGCACATACCCGAGCAGGACCAGGCAGACAACTGACAACGCAAGAACAATCATCTTCATTCCTTCTCCCGCTTTTATTGTACAGCGGATCAGGAAAATGCGCCGCTATTGTTCGCGCGCTCGTGCTAAGAAAAGATAAACGCGCCGATGCCGCCCGCAAGACAGGAGCGGGGCACGCGCGCGGCAGTCGCCATTCTCGCGGCGGGGCGGGCCCCTGCGCTGTTGCGCACACGCAAAAAGAGAAGGTGGCCGCTTGCGCAGTCACCCTCTCGTCATTTTTTGAGAAGAAGCATTGCCCGTTGATCCGGTCGGTGCAGGGGCATCCATCAGCAGGCGGCGCACGCCGTCGCGCCGTGCCCTGATCGAATCAAAAAGCGCTTTCCTATTCGATGATCTCGATCCAACCGTCATCCATGGTTTCCAATCCCTGTTCGGATTGGGCGCCCGCCTCGTTGAGTTCATCCGTCTTCGGCTCGCCGAGATAGGCATAGAGCAAGGCGCTTGCAAAGCTCCAGTTGGCGTTGGGTCGGTAGTCAATCAGGTCGGGCCGAAAGAAGTCGAAATACACGTTGGAATACAGCGGCACCATCGGGAGGACCTCCACGAAGCGCTTCTGAAACTCAAACCACTTTTCCGAGTAGCCTTCCTCGTCTTCGGCCGCTGTTCTGCGCATCTCATCGGCAAGCTGCATCAGTTCCTCGTCCATGATGCCGGTGGTATTGAACACGCCCTGATACACGGGATCGGTGCTGAACGTGTAGTAGGGGTCAAACACCAGGTTGAAGTTGGTGGCGGTGAAGAACATATCGTATGTGCGCTCACTGTGCCGGTAATAGTGCTTCAGCAGTTCGGAATAGGGCATTCGGGTGACGCTCAGCTCGAAGCCCGCACGCGCCATGGGCGGCGCGATCAACTCCTCGAGCAGGTTGCCCGCTTCGGAATTGTCCGGGATCGCCAGGCTGACGGCGAGCTTCTCAAGCGTCCCGTCGCCCGCCTTTCGGAAGCGCACGCCGCCCAGCTCATCGTCATAGGGCGCGCCGTCTTCACGAAGTGTCCAGCCGTCCTGTTCGAGCAGGCCAATGGCGGCGTTGGGGTTCAGGGCATACCGCGCCAGTTGCAGTACGTCGTCA
The DNA here is from genome assembly GCA_031551775.1 of Eubacteriales bacterium. Lineage (GTDB taxonomy): Bacteria > Bacillota > Clostridia > Christensenellales > Aristaeellaceae > Anaerozeibacter. The sequence continues at coordinate 21,316 of JAVBND010000067.1, forward strand.
CCCATGGCGTCAGCCATCCACTGGCCATAGCCGTAAAACCCGTAGCTCACCAAGCCAAACCCCTTGAGAAACCGATCGGTCAGCGCCTCCTCATCCACGCACATCGCGACGGCCTTGCGCACATTCAGGGACTGGGCAGGCCCGCGCTCGCACGCAAAGCTGAGATAGCTCAGTCCGGCACGCATGTAGTTGCTTGCTGACAGCAAACCGTTTCTCGATTCTTCCAATCCTTGATTGATCCGGTCGCCGCTTGAGACCTTGTTCACCAGATCCAGTTCGCCCGACAGCAGTTGATCGATGGCGTCGCCCTGATTGACGGTTTGGATCGTCAGATATTGGATGCTGGGCTTTTGTCCCTCATAGTTGCCGGGGTAATTGGGATTCATGTGCAGCGTGGCAACATGCGATTCGCGGTCGTAGCCATCGAGCACATAGGGGCCGCTCGTCAGCTTTGGGTAGTACCGGTAGCCGTTATCCGGGTCGAGCACGCTTTTTTTAAGCATCTCCTCGCCGAACGGACCGGTGATGTACGCGCCGTCGCCGTCGTCCTGGATGTCGCAGCCAGGCGCGATCTCCGCGATGGGATAGGGTTGGACGTTGGCCAGCGTCAGCTCGTAATAGTAGGGCAGAAAATCGCCGGAGACCGTGATGCTGAACTGGCGCTCGGACAGCAGCCTGACGCCGGAAAAGCACGCCTTCTCATCGCCTTGGCGAACACCGCTCACATACTCCTCAAAACCCACCAGATGCGCCATCGCGCCCGGCACAGAGCCAAGATCGGTCATCCTGGGATCTGCCAACAGCAATGCCGAGAACGCGTAGTCCTTCGCGGTGAGCGCGCTGCCGTCCGAGTATGCCAAGGCGTCGTTGAGCGTGAACAGGTACGTGCGGTTTCCCTGCTCGTCATCGCTCAGTTGGATGTCTCTGAGTACGCTCATGTCCAGCGCAAAATTACCCACGCCGTTGAACGCCACGGTCGATTGGCCGTGGATCAGCGCGCGCACGTCCATGTCGGCGGCGTTATTGCCCCACATGTCGGTGAAGAAATCGCCGCTAAGCTGGCCCAGCACTCCGATGTTCAGCGCATCCATGGCGCGCTCCGCCCGCGCGGTAAACCCCACACAGAGCATACCCAGACACAGCGCCATTGCGATCAGCTTCCTCATGATGTCCCCTCTCTCTCACGCTTAAAACTTAGCAGGAACGCATTATTCCAAGCAGTCGCCCGCGTTCAGGTTGCCCGTGCCCGCACTCAGCGGAATTTCGTTCTCGACGATGGTTTGCGGCAGCTCGCCGCCGCCGATCAGGTCGTAGTACACGCGGATCACATTGGACTCATTGCGCATGGTCAGCGCAAACGGCAGCGTTTCGACGCTCTGAAGCTCATAGCCGGGCCGGATCTTGTCTTGATACTTGCGAATCACTTCGCCGTAGGTGCGGTTCGTATAGCGCTCGGTGGCGGTCTGGTCATACACGCCGTTGTAGTAATACTCCACGCGGTATTCGATGTCCTTGACGCGCTTGTAATACACACGAATCACGTTGCGCGAGACATCCGAAGCCAAGGTCATCGGCAACCCTTCGCTGCGCTCAAGCTCAAATCCGTTCAGCGCCGCGGCCGCAACGCGCAGGTCAATCGCCGTCACCGTGTCGCCCACCTTCATGCCGCCAATGGTGTCCACGCTGGCCAGATCGTACCCGTCGCCCTTGGTGTTCTGGTAATGGTACTCGATCGTATAGCTGATGCCGTCGGTACGCTCGTAGTACACGTTGATGACGTTGTTCGCCTCGATCAGGCCGATCTGAAGCGCGGTGGCGCTGGGGTTCGCGCCATACTGTACGCGGCTCAGGCTGAACCCGGGCTTGGTCTTATCGGGGTAGCTGGTGATCACCTGACCCAGCGTCTGCTTGGTGCGCACGACTGTGGCGGCGCTGTCCAGCGCGCCGGCGTAGTAATACTGGACGCGGTAGCTCAGGTCGTTGTTCGGCGTAATTTCGATCCTGCCGTTCTTCTTCACGACGTCATAGTTGCCCGATACGTTCGTGCTGCCATTTTCGATGGTGACCTTGCCCACCAGCACATCGTTTGAGCCGGTCAGTGTGCGCGTGTTGCCGGTCAGCACCACGTCATTCACGCTGTCGCCACTGAGCAGGTCGCCCGAGACGGTGTAACCCACCTTGTGCGGCTCGCCGTCAAACGGGAAGGATTTGGTTTCAGCGCTGACGTTCAGCGTGCGCTTGGCGATGGATAACTTGCCTTGGACGTACTCGATCTTCTGGTAACCTGCCGTGACATTCTTGCCTCCGGCGTCCAGAATGCGCGCGCCTGCGGGCACCAGGTTGTATGTGCCTGCACTTGTGCCCTCGCCCGTGATCGTCACGCCCTCGATGCGGTCTCCGCTCATAAGTCCGGTCACGTCGTAGCCATCCGCACCGTGCTTCTGACCATCGTAGGTGGCTTTGACGTTCTTCGCGGTAATCTTCACCGCGCCGCCTCGACCAGTGATGGAGATCGTGCCCGGAACCAATGTGAGGCTGTAATTGCCCGTCACGTTCTTGCTGCTTTCCATGATGGTCGGCGCCCTTGACGCATCAAACGTAACGGCATTCTGCCCGACTTCCACGCGCGTCGCGCCGCTCAGTTGGGCATTGGGTTCGTGGCCGGCCAGCAGGCCCGTGGCCTTGATCCCCACCGTGTGCTCCTGCGCGTCGTACGCGAATTTGTGGCTGTCCACAGTGAGCGTCGCCGCTTTCGCGGTGATGGTCAGCGCGCCCTTGACGTAGGTGATGTTGGCGTAGTCGAGAACCGGCTTGTTCTGGGCGCTCACAATTTCTACAGCCGACGGTACCAGCTCGTAGGTGCCCACGTCTGTGCCTTCGCCCGTGATGGTCAGGCCGCGGATTGTGTCGCCATTTTTAAGCCCAATCGCCGTATATTCCGTGCCCTGGTGACGCTCGCCGTTGTAGCTTTGAACCAGGTCTCTTGCGGTGATGATCAACTCAGCGTTGATCATGGTGATGGTAATCACGCCGGGGACGCGGGTGATTTTGTAGCTGCTGGTCACATCGTCATTGCCGTTCTTGACCGTCACATTGCCGACCGTCACCTGCTGTTCGCCCACCGCCGTACGCGTGTTGTTCAGAAGCTCTGCGCTGAACGTGTCCCCCGGCGCCTTGTTGCCGTAGAACTCACTTGCAGTGATGGTATGTTCCTCATTGTCGAAGCGGAAACTGCCGCTGACAGCCTTGACGGTGATCTCTGCCGGGACAACCGTGATCTTGCCGGTCTCACCTAGGATCGAGTAGTTCCGGGTCACGTCGGCGGTCCCCTCAAACACCTGGACGGATGCCACGCTCACCTCGTTGTCGCCCGCAAGCTTTCTGGCCGCGCCGCTCAAAACAACCTGTTCTTTGTGGCCGTCCAGCATGCCGTCGATGGCGTATGCGACCGCGTGCTCGGTTCCGTCGTATCCGAAGCTCTCTGTCTCGGGCGTCACAACCAGCCCTTTGGGATCGATTTTCAGCACGCCCTTTTCGTCCGCGTTCACGGCGTAGTTGTCGGTGATGATGCGCGTGCCGCTGGTGACGACGTAATCGCTGATGCTGGGCGAGCTATCGCCCACATCGGTGCGTGTGTTATCGGTCAGCACCACGTCCAGCACGTCATTCCCAAACAGCTTACCGCTCACAATTTCGTAGCCGGACACGCTGCGCTCGGTCGCGTTGTACTCGTAGTTGCCGGAAGCGGCCTTAATGGCGAGCGGCGCGGCGGTCACAGCGATCGTGCCGGTGCCCGAGAAGTCCACATCATAGCTGCCGGAGGCATCCGCGCCGCCGTTGGTGATCGCAAAGCTGGCGATGCGGGTAGCGTTGCTGCCGAAGTCTGTACGGACGGCGTCCGCCAGCACGACTGACAACTCATCACCGTTGTACAAACGCCCCTGCACGATCTCGTATCCCGAAACCGCCTGTGCGGTCGCGTTGTACACGAAGCTGTCCGAGGCCGCCTTGATGCGCAACTCAGCGGGATCGATCGTGATCTTGCCCATGGCCTTTGCGTCCACCGCGTAGTTCGCGGTCACGTCGGTATTCCCGATTCGAATCGCGTAGCCCGTGATGGAGGTGTCATTTGAACCCACTTCCGTGCGCCTGTCGCCGGAGAGTTCAGGCGTCAGTTGCGCGCCGCCGAAGAGTTCGCCGCTTATCCGCTCGTAGCCGGACACGGCCTGCTCCGCCCCGTTAAACACGAGCCTGCCCGTGGGGGCCTTGATCGTGAGCGGCGCTTTGGTGACGGTGATCGTACCGGTGCCGGCGGCGTCCACCGTGTAGTTGCCGGAAGCGCTGCCGCCCGCGTTTTCGATGGCATAGCTTTCGATGGCCGTCTCGTTCTCGCCAGCGTCGGTGCGGGTGCCGCCCGAAAGCGTCACGGTCATCTGGTCGTCCGCGAACAGCTTGCCGCTCACGACATCATAGCCGGACACGCTGTGCTCGGTCGCGTCATAACCAAACCTGCCGGACACGGCCTTGATCTCAAGCTCGGCCGGGTTGATGTGCAAATTGCCATCGACCCTGGTGAGCTGGTACAGCTCCTCAAAGTCCCCGTTGCTGGACAACTTGGGCTCGCCGGTGACGACCACAGCGTAATCGCCCGCGTCCTTTCCGGTCGCGCTGGCCACGAGGCCGTACAGTTCGTCGTCATGAAGGTCGGTGGTGTACCCCGCGAACGTCTGCTCGCTGCCGTTGTAGGTCAGTGAGCCGGAGTCGGCGGTGACATGAATGGGTTTCTTATAATAGAAGGTGATCTCGCCGCCCTCCAGGGTGACTTCAAACGTCTGCCCGCAATCGGCCTTGGGATCGACAAACCCGTCGATGGCGGGCGCGCTGACGCTGGCCGCGCCGGTGCCGTCGGTCCTGATCAGGTCGCCCGGCTTCATGTCCGCAAAGCGTACGGTGTCCGCGGGGCGGATGGCGCTCAATTGGCCCTTCCATTTGTAGTGCACCTGAATCACGGCCTCCGCCGGGCGCAGTGTGATCGGGGTGTCGAACTCGGTGGTATCCACGCCGCGCACGGCGATATAGTCGGACTTGTACCGGTCGTTCTGGTAGTCGCCGTTGTCATTTGAGGTCACGTCATAGTGCTGCCCGGCGATCTGGGTATCCACCGCATGCAACGACAGCTTGATCAGCTTGGTCTTGTCTTCGTTGTCGATGGTCAGCCTGAGCACATCGCCCGGCTCGCCCTGGTAGCTCAGCGGCTTGTCGATGGCTTCCCAGCCATCGGCGGTCTGGCGCTCGAACCCGATGATGTTGCTGGAGTAGTCCGCGATGATGTAGTTCCCGTTGATGTTCTTCTTGGTGACGCGCACGATCGCGGTCGTCTGCTTCCCGCTCATGGGATCCTCAAAGTCAACCGCACCGGACAACTCGGCGGGCGTTTTGTCCACCGGATCGGTCGAGGCTGAGCGCGCCTGTTCCAGCAACTTCATCACGGCGGTATAGAGCTTGTAGCCCTCGGGATTGGTTACGGGGTCGGGCGCTTCGGCGTAGGACAGGCCGTTTACGCGGTCGGTGCCGTTGTCGTAGTTGTAGTTCCCGGGGACGCGCTTGTCCGCGGGCAGGTTTTCATTGAGGAAGGCCGCAATCGCTTCGGCGGTGGCGCAAGCCGCGTCGTTTGCCGAGAGCCCCAGCGTGTTGTTGGGGAATCCGCCGGAAAGCAGCGCGCGCACGCCCTGCGCCTGCGATTCAGGCAGCGAGGCCAGGTAGGCGGCAAGCCCACCTTCGCTTTGGTCAGCCTCGAAGGTGCCCGCCAAGTTGTTGCTCGGGCCCTCCTGATTGTTCACCATGCCGGCAAAATAGATCTCAGGCTGCACGCGGTAGACCGGGTACAGGTTGTCCACGATCACGCTGGATGAGATGTGCGCGTCGCCCGATCCGCTGTTGTAGGTGGCATCGGAATGAAGCATCGCCACGCGCGAACCCGCATCAGGGTTGTCACCTACCTTGCCCTCTTCGAGCGCCGCAAGGAAATCGTCGGGCAGCCGGATGGTGACATTGGAGCCGCTATTGAGCGGGCGCACCAGCGGCAGCAGGTCTTCGTACCCCAGCCGGGTGTTGTAAAGCTCAATGACGCTGTGGCCGTCGCCCTCCATACCGTCCATCAGGTTTTCAATGGTCTTGGCATCCAGCTTCATGCTGGTCAGGCTCGTGTCGTTGGCGAACTTGAACGCGTCCATCTTCTTGCGTCCAAACGAGCCGCCCTCAGTTTGGATTGTCACGGAGACCAGGCTCTTGCAGTTGTCCGCAACCAATACCTCAAGGTTGGGCATGGCGCTGCCGGACAGATCCAGCGCGTTGATGCCCGTCTTGTTCAGCCTGAGCTCGACCAACGAATTGGGCAGCATGCTCTGCACGAAGGCGCCGGTCAACAGCGGGTTTTCAAACAGGTGCAACAGCTTGAGCTTGGGCAAGCTGACGCCGTTAAGCGACGGGAAGCTCGTAAGCCCAGTGTGGGTGATGATGATATTTTCCATGTCGGGCAACGCGCAACCATCCGCCAGCACGAACGTGTCAAACACGCCATATCCGGTCAGGTCGAGTTGCGTAAGCCACTGGCCGCCGCGCTCGCCCGCGCCGATCGAGAGCGACTGGAATGTGCCCTGGTTCAATCCGCCCAGCGGATCGTAGTCGTCCCCATTCAGCGGCATGCCGATGTTCAGGCACGCGCCGTCGCCGATCGTCAGGTGTGTCAGCGCCGAGTTGTCGCGCTGGAACCGGTACAGGTTGGGCGCAGCGCCATTTTTCGCCTCGAAGGACGAAAGCTTCGTGCTGCCCGCCGGGACCAGCTTCTCAAGGCCCAGCATGGCATTCTCTTCCAGCACAACGCTGGTGATGCCGGTGTTGTTCAGCTCGATCTCGCGGATACCGGGCATGGTATCCGTGTTGAAAGCGATGTTTGACAGCGAGGTGCTTCCGGCGTAGGCCAGCGGCGCAACGCTCAGCTCGGTCAGGTTCGCCAGCGTGGAATTGCCGCCCGAACCCGCCTGAATGTCCAGCGTGGTCATGGCCTTCTGCCCCTTGAGCAGCAAGCTTTGCAGCTTGGGCAACGCACCGTTTCCGATGCTGAACACGCCGCCGTGATCCGCGCCCAGGCGCGGCATTTCCTCAGCCTTGAGCGTGATGAGGTTCGGATAGCGCCCGCCGGAGACGTCCAGCGCGCTCAGTCCGGAGCGGCTGACATCGAGCGCCTCAAGGCTCGTCAGGGAGCCCGGCGCAAACGAGAACTCGGTCAGGTTTGCCGCGTCCGCGAGCACCAGCGCTTTGATGCCGGTCAGCGACCCGTCGCCAATCGTCAGCGAGCGCAGCAAACTGCCCTCGGCGGCGCACAGCGTAAGGCTACCCAGCCCGTTCAGCGAGCCATTGCCAACGCTCATGGTCTCCAGCGGGAGCGCGGACCACTCCATGTCCTTGAGTCCGTTTGCGCTATTGTCCGCGAATGCGGCCGCCCTGATCGCCGTGCCGTTCACGTCAAGCGCGCTCAGCGTGTTGAGCGAACCGCCGCCGACGGTGAACGAAGCCAAGTTGCTACTGTCCGTGAAACGCAGCGTTTTAAGCGCAGTCAGCGCACCGTCGTCCACCGAGAAGCCAAGCATATTGGGCATACCCTCAAGCAGCATATCCGTCAGCGCCGGGTACTCGCCCTCGCCCACGCGTTCAAACGCCAACGGCGTGCGTGAAAGGTTCAGCGCGGTCAGCTTGGTCAGATTGGCGGCATCGACCTCAAAGTTCGTCAAGTTCGCGGCATCGCTCAGGTCGATGCTTTGTACATTGCTCATGCCGGTACCCTTGAGCCGGAAGGTCGCAAGCTGGGTTTTTGCGCTGTCGCCGTTCGCGGTGAACCGGGTCACACCGCTAAGCGCGCCGTCCTCCACTTCAAACAGGGCCAGCTGCGGATTGGATTCGATGCTGATCGCCGTGGGGCGCGGCAGGCTGCCCGCAGCGAACACCAGCGACTTAAGCGCCGGATAATCGTTCAGAATCAGCGAGCCGGCGCTGTTGCCCGTATAAACCGGCAACGTGTTCACGCCGAAGCGCAGCGATTCGAGCGTAGCGGCAGGCAGGGAGAGTTTGGTGACCTTTTGCAGCGATTGATCCTGGAAATCGAGCGCAACAATGGCCGTGCCGGAGAGCTGCAACTCCTTGAGGGCATCCATACCGACCAAGTTCGCTTCCAGCGTTGTCAGCCCCGCTTGCTCGCCAAGATTCAGCACCGGCACGTTCATCAGCGCGGTGCCGCGCGTGGCGAAGCGGGTCAGCTGGCCGCCGGGCATTGTGGCCAGGTTGGTCAGGTTCTTGAGCGCGCCGTCTTCCGCCTCGAACTCCTTCAGGCTCGTCGCGCCGGTGAGCAGCGCGGAGGATGCGCCGGTGATGGCCGCGCAGCTATTCTCTCCAAAGTACAGCTTGCCGACGGCCGCGCCGGTCAACTTGAAGTTGGTCAGCTTGGGTGCGCTCTTGGAACCGAAGGAAATCAACTCAGCCTCGGCGTTGCTCATGTCAATGGTGGTCGCAACCGGCAGCGAACCGATGCCGAATTGGATCTCCTTGATGGCCTTGTTGTTGATCAATGAGAGTGACGGCAGTTTGGCGAGCGCGCCGTCGCCCACAATCAGGCTGGTCAGCGGGCCGCCCGTGGCGTTGGTGCAGAAGCTCAGCGTCGTCAGGTTGGGCAGCGCTTTCGCTCCGATCGTCAACTTCTCGAGCTTGGAACCGTCGGCGCTGGCGTCCCCCAGCTTGAGCGTGGCCAAGTCGTTGAGCGCGTCGTCGCCAATCGTCAGTTCCGTGATGCCTGAATTCGTCAACGTCAGCGTGGTCAGGTGCTCAAGCGCCTTCAGGCCCATCTTCACCTCGGACAGGCTGGCGGTGTTCGTCAGGTCCATCGTCGCAAGATTGCGGAAAGAACCCGCGCCGATGCTCAACTCGCTGAGCGTTGTGTAGCCCGAAAAGTCCATCTGATAACCCGCGCCCGCGGTTTTGAGTCCGGCGCCGGTGAACGAGTTCGCGCCGACGACGAAGCTTACGAGCGGCGGAATCGACTTAATGCCGCCAACATTGGGCCTAAAGTAAAGCTTGTCGATCTTGCCAAAGGAGTTGTTGCCGATCCGCACGGTCTCCATGACCTCGCTGAGGCCGAAGCGCAGCGCATTGTTGAGCGAATTGTCGCCCACGATCAGCGTCTTGACCGGCAGCCAGCCCTCGGACGGGTGCCAGCATCCATAGGCGTTCAGGCAATTATCCCCGACGATCAGCGTGGCGAGTACGTCGCAGTCATAGAGCTGGAAACTGCCCTGGGGCAGCACCGGACAGGTGTTGTCTTCAAACGTCAGCGACTCCATCTTCCGGTTCTTCTGCATGTCCAGATAGACGCATGCCTGCAAAGTGCCGCTCGGCACGCTCAACTCCTTCGCGGCCACATTCTGCATGTACAGCTTCTGCAGCCCCTTCATCGCGCCATTCCTGAGGAAGTTCATGTCCATTATCTGCGTGTTGCTCAGCGTCAGCGACTCGAGCACGCCAAAGGAACCCTCGCCGGCCGTGAAGCTTGACAGAACGTTGTTTATCAGGTTTAGCGTCTTGATGCTGCCGAGCGCGTTTTGGCCGACAGTAAGCGTCTCAAGCGGCGCGCCGACTGCGGTGCAGAATGTCCACTTGGTCAGGCTGTTCAGCGCGTTGTCTTCTACGATCAGCGCGGTCACCTTTGAACTGCCTGCCGCGCCGCTGCCCAAGGTCAGCGCATTCAGATTGGGCATCGCGCCCTGCGCGAACACAAGCCGGGGCACATTGCCGCCCGTCAGATCCAGCGTGGTCACGCTGCTGGGCGTGTCGCCGTCAAACCGCAGCGCTTCCTCGGTGAGCATCGATTTCATGTTTAGCGTAGCCAGCGCCGGGAATGTGTTCGCGCCAAAGCCCGCGCTCTTAAGCGCCGTGCCGTCCAGCGTCAGCGTCGTTACGTTGCTGAGGGAACTTTCACCCACGGACAGAGAACTCAATTTGGCGTTGCCGGTAAACGACAGCGCGGTCATGGCGGTATGGTTCAGCGAATGGTTCCCCACCTCAAACGACGTCAGAAGCGAGGTTGCGCCCGTGGTCAACGACAGCTTTGCGCTGTTGAGCGCGTTATCGCCGATCTTTACCTCCTTGAACGCCGCCGGGATGGTGATCGCGGTCACAGCGTTCATTGCCCTGTCGCCGATGTTCAGCTTGTTCAGCGCCGGGCAACCGGTCATGGTGAACGAGTTCAGCTTGGGCAGCGCGTCCTCGCCGACGGTCAGCGTCTCAAGCGCCGCGCTGCTCGACACGTCGATCCTGGTCACGTTCGCAAATCCCCCGCCCGACACCGTCAGACCGGATTTGACCAGCGACTTCGCGGTAAGAATTGACAGTCCGCCCACCGCGCCGCTGTCGCAGCGGATGTCGGACAGGCCCGTGCAGCCGTTCAGGTTGAGCACCTTGCAAAGAGGCGCAGCGTCCGCGCCAATGCTGAGGCTCTCAAGCTTCGCACTGTTGCTCATGTCCAGTGTGAGCAGACCCGCCAGCGAGTTCGCGGGAATGCTTGCCGAGCTCATGTCCATGTTCTTCCAGTTCAGCGTGGTGACGGCGCTCATGCGGCCGGCCAAAAACTCCAGGCTGGTCACGCCGGAACCATCCAGCGTGAGCGTCCTGACGTTTTCAAGCGAACCGGAGCCAATCGATATGCCCTCGTTGGATAAAAGTTTATTGTTGTTGAAGTACAGTGCCGTAAGCGGACCGCTCAGCGAATTCTTTCCTATTATAAGGGACTTTAGCGGTATTCCGTTGTAGTTAACCACACCCTTGGTAGCGCCGGTGATGCCAAACGTCGAACAACTGCTAAGCGAGTTATCGCCGATGATGATCTCTTCCGCATAGTCGCCCACAACGTAAGTGGTCGCCGCTTTGAGTGCGTTGTTGCCCACCACGAACCGCTTGATCTTGGAATCCATATGCGACGTGTTGAACTGCACGTAAGCGTTCATCGCGTTGTCGCCCACGATAAAATCGATCACTGTATCCGTGCCTTCGATTTTCAGCAAGGTCATCGCGGGCACCGAGTTGTCCGCAAACGTGATCGTTTTCAGAATCTTGTTGTTGGCCATCTCCAGCGTGGTCATCGCCTTCAGGCAGTTGCCGGGAATGACCACATGCTCAATGCTCATGCCGACCATGTACAGCGTTTGGACAGAAGGCAGCGCATCCTCGCCCAAAAAGTCCAGGCTCTTGAGCCCGCTCTCGCTGATGTAGAGCTTCTGAAGTTTGCTCAGCGAGCCGCTGCCCAGCTCAAACGTGGCCAGGTTCGCATTTCTTGAAAAGTCCAGCGCATTGGTGGTAATCCCGCATAGCGCGTCTCTTCCGATGGATACTTTCCGCAACGAGGAATCGGCCGTGGTGTTGACCGTCAACTTCGTAACGGCGTTGCAAGCGCCGTCGGCAAAATTCAGCTCCTCAAGCGCCGCGTTGCTCAAATTCAGCGTCGCGCAGTTCGGGGCCGCACCGCCCGCGAATGTGATGCTGGAAACCGCCGAACCCGCAAGTTCGATCGAGGGGATGTTGGGCAGCGCGTTGGAGCCGATATACAGGCCGCCCACGCTGCCAAGCACCAACCCCTTATAAGTGTTCAGCGCGGCACAGGCGCCCGAGCCATCGCCGTCTTCCATCCTCAGCGTGCCGAGGCGCGCGCCGGTGTCCAGCTTGGTTACGGCGGGCAATGCGCCCGCGTCAATGGTCAGGCTGCCGGTCTCGCCCGAAAGCGTCAGCGTTGCCAATTGCGTCAAGGCTCCCGCGCCAAAGCGCAGGCTACCGGCTCCACTGATGGTCAGCGACGTGATTGAGTTGTTTGCCAGCGCGCCGGAATCAAACGCCACGCTTTCAACATTGTCAAGGTTCAACGAGGTCAGATCGGGCAGCGCGCCATCTTGAAAATGGACGCCCGACAAGTTGGCGACGTTCAGCGACTTCAGGCTGCCCAGGGCGTCCGAGGGGAAGCTGAGCGACAAAGCGCAGCCGCTCAGGTCCAGGTTCGTCACGCCGGAAAAAGCGTTCGCCTCGACCGGGAAATCCCCGATCGGCTGGCCGGACAAATTGATTGAGGTCAAGCCGCCCATGCGCGTCAGGAACGCGGTGGAACGCATGTCGCCTACGCCGTTGGTCGAAGGGGTAAACGCGGTTACCGACTGGGCCTGATCAAGTGTAACCTGAGACAGGTCGGTTTGCGCGCCAAACAGCGAACCCAGGTAGGCGAACGTCTCAGGCTGATGATCGCGCAGTTCGGTGTATTCTTCCAAAGTCAAAAACGAACCCTCGATCATTTGAACGGACAGCATATCCATGCCGTTCACGTCCATCAAGTCGTCGCCTATAGGCTCATCCCCTGCTGTGGGATCTTCATCCGCAATGGGATCATCATCCGCAATGGGGTCATCATCCACAATGGGATCCTCTTCAAGATCGGTTTCCTCTTCGTCTTCGGGTGGGTCCAGGGTCAGCGGGTCAGAGGTAATGAAGTACTCCGTGTTAACGGGTGCGTCTAAACCGGCGGACAAGCTTCGAACAGAGCCCTTGTCCGGCTCGGGGTCCGCAGCTTGACTGGCGGTCTTGGCCTGAGCGCTGATCGCGCCCTGACGAGCGGACTCACTGCCCGCACCGGCCAGCGTGCCCGCACCGGCCAGCGTGCCCGCATTGTCGATATTCAGGGACTTCGCCTGCTGGGCACTGCGGCCATACGCAGCCTGACCGAAACCCAACTTAGTCGGGCGCTGCGCATCGTTTGACGCTGCCTCATCCGGCGCGCTTGAAGCCGTTGCTTCTTCTATTACAAGCACAACGTCCTGCAACGAATCCGCCACGGACTCGCGCTCAGCCGCCGGCGCTTCAGCCGGTTTGTCGGCAAGCGTGAACAGCGCTTCGACACCGGCTTCCTCACGTGAATCGCCGATGTCTACAAGTTCCGCGTGCGCGACTGATGCGAAATTGCGAATCAGTGGCACGTCAAAGGGCTGCACCAGCAGCGCTACGCACAGCGACAGGCTCATCGTCCATTTTCGAAGCTTGTGATTCTTCATTTTCTTTTATCTCCACTTTCCAAATTCACATACACGTTCGATCTTCGTAACATTATATCAAAACAAGGGTTACATCAGCGGTTGCATTCGAGTAAAATATTTGGAAATTCTTGTAATTTTTCATGTAGCCCGCATTTAGGAGGTGCTTAGGCCGACGCGGATGGATGTTTATGATTTTCCAGAATACATACTTCGGTCTTTATTGTAAAAAACCAAACTTCTTTCGCTTTTTACAGACCATAGTCTTTTATTAAAACGCCCTGTTTATGTGTATCGGAAATGTGCTTGTCACCATAGGTTTCACCCGTTCTTGTACGCGCCCAGTATAGCGCGAATCGCATGGTGATGATAGATAACAATCGGCGGGAGAACCGGCCGAGTCCGCAAATCCCACCAAAAAAGAGCGCCACCCATTCCCCGCGTTGCCCGAGGGCAACGAACGGCGGTCCGGGTGGCGCTGGCGTTGGTTCGCGCCATGAATTACTCGGAAAAAACCATTGAAGTTTTCATGCGGTCAGTGTCCAAAGGGCGGCGGGGGTGACAAGTCAACGCTTGATCCCATTCTCTCCCCCGCCCAAACCCGGCTCTACCCCATGTTTGCCTTTACCTGCGCCTGGATGTACCCAAGCAGATCAGGTCTTTCGTGCTGATCAAGCAATTGCTCGAGCGCGTCCATCGCCTGAGCGCTTTCCATTTCCCCGTAGATGATGGTGAATTCATACACCAGCAAATCGATGGCGCCCGTCCGCGTCTGCTCATCGCAGGCAAGCAGCGCGCTCACAAACGCATTGCCGTTAAGCGCAAAGCTCTCGCCCAGCCTCCACGCGAGCGCGTCCGCATAGGCTCCGTCCGCGCGCCCGACCCAAGAGAACAGCCCCTCATAATCCTGCGGTTCCAGCGCGGCAATCTGCTCGTATGGGTCGTCGGACTTGGACTGCGCGGCTATGCCCGCATCGGTGCGCAGCATGAAGGCATACTCGCACTCGTTCTCGCCCCACCAGCACTTTAACAGGAAGCCGCGAAGGCTCGCGCCCGGCTCATAGTCCGCGCCATCCGAGCTGAGCATCGACATCGGGTTGGGCTCAAGCTCAAAGCTGATCCAGCCGTCAGGAAACTCGGTCAAGCTTTGAACGTCCGGTTGGTCCGGCGCGCTGTATTTGTCGGTGCCGTCGGGATTCAGAATCCGATCACTCAGTTCCGCCCGGTCCGGCACGGGCGCCGAAAACTTGACCCTGACCTCAGCGCCGGGCTCACAATAGGGAACTTCGCGCCCTTGCTGCTGCTCCACCAGCGTCGGAAATGTTGCCATGCGCTTGACCGTCGCGCCATTCCACTTGTTGAGCACCGTGACGCAAGGGATTTCCACATCATTTACCAGCACCCGCACCTCGGGCGGCCCACTCATCCCTTGCGCGTCGGCCCATACCGGCACGAACAGCGCCAACACCATCAGGAGCACCAACAACCGTTTCATCCAAACCCACCTCCAACATGCCTATGAATGCCACAAATAAACCACATATTGGACGGGCGGAAGGCATTGGTTGTTCCTCCCATTTCCCTCATCGCGGCAGCCGCGCGACCACAGCGCTTCACGACCTCAAGCGCCGTTCCTTGGCTTGCGCCTTTCTGTCAGCGTGTCCCGGGGCCAAAATTGCATGCGCCCTCCCTTATTCCACCACGCCGGTGTACTCATACGGATCGGAGAATCCGACCGCCAGCGTGCTGTTCTGGGCGATGAGCGCGCGGCTCTCCTCGCTGCCGATCCAGTTGAAAAGCTGGCGGGCAGGGCTGTCTTCGGGCTCGTCCATGCGGATGGCGACAATCGAGGTGGTCACAAACGGATAGGCACCGGACGCAAAGTTCTCTGTGGTCGGGTCCGCGCCGTCGATGCTGAACAGCTTGACCGCCGGCGGGATCAGTTCATGGGTATCGCAGTATCGCGACGAGACCCAAACCTCCCCATCTGCCGGGCTTTGCGCCTTGAACCAAATCACCCCGCGCTCGTCCGTGGCTTCCTGCTTGAGGTAGGGCAGCGTCTCCCCCTTCTTGATGGTTCCGACGTCCTTGTAGTTCAGGCCGGGTCCGCTGCGCAGGTTCACACTGCCGCTCGCGCGCACCACCTGCTCGATATTTTCATCGTTCCACGGATGGAGGAATTTGTCATCCACATACGACATGATGTTGAAACCAATGGAATACTGATTCTCGGAGACGCCCGCCACGATGGCCTCCATCTCCTCATACTCGGTGACCTTGAACGCAGAGGCGATGGTTTCAATCTCGCCCACCCTGTAGCTTGGCGAGGAGAAGTCCGGCATCTCACGCCCGGCCCACACGAGCTGCTCAAACAGCCGCTGGCTTCCCGATTGCGCGTCGCGGACGTAGGCGTCGATCGGCGCGTCATCGCCGTCCTCAAAGGACGACCAATTGGTGATCGCGCCCGTGTAGATGCCGCAGATCTGGTCCGAGGTCAGGTCGCTGACGTAATTGTCCTGGTTTCCGAGGAACACCAGTCCATCGTACCCGTACACCTTTACCTCAATCCTGACACCCTTTTGCTGAAAGTATTGCATCTCCTCGGCTGTTGGCGCGACGGTGAACAGGATGTCCGCCTTCCTGTCGGCCAGGTTCAGCCATGCGCCATGGGTCTTGGAGCAGACCGGCTTGGGGCCGTCCAGCTTGTACTTGTCCGTGAGAAGCTGATAGAGTGCATCCGTGATCGGAATGCGCGCGGTAGAGCTGTCAATTTGCGGAATCTTAGTCGTTGGCGCCGCCTGCTCCGCCAGGGCGATGCCCCCCGAAAAGGCAGCCACCACCAAACAAACCATCACGATCAGGGACATTGTGCGCAACAGCCTGGCCATCCAGTTTCCCCTCCTTCCACAATCGCCACAAGGACACATTAACACACACATAATAGCATGTTTCGCGTTCCCTGTATAGCGCGGCGCCGACTTTTCATCACCCTTTGACCGTTTGCGGCGGGCGGGTGTTGCCTCGCCCATCGTTTGCGCCTCGGTTTTCCGATTTGCGTCCGGCATCCGGTAAACCACGCCATCGTTGAGCGCAAAAGGCGCGCGTTCCTTTTGCGCCGCATGCGGAAAAAAGACGCGAATCAGGCGGGAAATTGGCATATGACGTCGAATATTTTAAACGACATGAACCGCGAAGGAGGTGCTCTCATGCCCAAGACAGAGCTCACCAAGCACTTGATCGCCGATACCCTCAAGCAATTGGCGAAGGACAAGCATCCGGACAAGATCAGCATTGGCGAGATCGTGGACGCGGCGGGGCTTAACCGCCAGACATTCTACTACCACTTTCAGGACAAGCAAGACATGATCGGCTGGCTGTTTGACGCGGACGTCGCAAAGCTCAAAAGCCGCAGTCGGAATACTTCGCTGATCGATGACCTTGTGGAGTATTTGTACGCGGGGCGGGCATTCTATGCCGCCGCGCTTACGTCCGAGGCGCAAAATAGCCTGAGAGAACACATCTTTGCCTTGTTTCAGGGCCGTCTTACAGAAAAAATCATCCTGCTTTCCAACCGGCGCCCGCTCGATGACGGCGTCGTCCTCAGGATCTCAAGGTTCTTTGCGCACGGACTCACCGGCAGTTTGGTGCAATGGGCGCAGGAAGGCATGAAGTATGAGTCCGTGCGATTCATGCAAATGAACGCGAGCTTCACAGATGAGTTGCTTGCTTTCACCGTCCAAAAATACACTCGCCAATCGCCATAAGCGAACAAGCGAATATTTCAAAAGGAAGGGCTGTCGCAGATTCTTTTCTTCCGCAACAGCCCTTGTTTTTTATATCATATCGCAAGCCGTCCCCTTAAGGCAACGCCGCACAGGTAGCGAACGCGCTGATGGGCTGCTTTTCCACCCAGGCAGCCCTGCAAAAACACTTGAATTAGCGCTGCTAGTCCTGCGGTTTTTGCACGACCACCTGGACGAAAAATCATTTAATCATCACATCCGCTACCTGTGCGGTGTTGCCTTAAGCGTTTCTCGCGGGGGGCAGCTTTTCTTTTCCTTCTTGTCATGAAAATTTCGGGGAGCCTCTTCCCCATAAAAGCGAAACTGCTGCAGTTTTTTACTTCTGCAACAGCTCCATTTGTAAAACCATCAGGATCGTCGGGTCGGCCCGGCGGCAGATGCCGTCAACGTTTAGTTGACAACCGGCGCTTCGGTGACGACCGGCGCTTCGGTGACGACCGGCGCTTCGGTAACGACCGGCGCTTCGGTAACGACCGGCGCTTCGGTCTGGACAGGAGCGGGGGTAGCGGCGGGCTGTTGCGGACCTGCGCATGCCGACATCATCACCGCAACGGTGAGCAGAGCCAAAACGAGCACGAGTGTCTTCTTCATGGTTTTTCCTCCTGAATGATCAAATGGTAACCGATTGTCATAGCTTACCACATTAATGTTATGGCTACAATAAGAAGTAACCGCCAAAATGGTGCAAACCTCTGATTTGACGCATGGAAAGGGCTGTTGCGACGGTCTTGCCACATCGCAACAGCCTGTTTTAGCCATGGGGTATATTGTGTTGCCAATTTACACGCGCATCCTGGGTCCTTGGAGCATGCCCTAATTGAAGGCGTCCTTCATCCTGTCAAAGAAGCTCTTTTTTTGTTCGTATTCCTTACCGGTCATGGCGCCTTCAAACTGCCTGAGCAGGTCCTTTTGCTTGTCGGTCAGCTTCTTGGGCACCTCGACGTTGATCTCAATGAACAGGTCGCCCTTGTTGCCGCTGCGAAGCGAGGGGATGCCCTGGCCCTTGACGCGGAACACCGTCCCGGGCTGTGTGCCTTCCGGCACTTGGTACTTGACCGGCGAATCGAGCGTCGGTACGTCGATCTCCGCGCCCAGCGCCGCCTGTGTGAGCGAAATCGGCACCGTGCAGTACATGTCGTTGCCTTTGCGCACGAAGTACTTGTGCGCCTTGACGCGCACCAGCACCTGCAAGTCGCCCGGCGGCCCTCCGCGCAGGCCCGGCTCGCCCTGGCCGCTGACGCGAATCACCTGGCCTTCGTCGATCCCCGCCGGTATTTTGACCGAGCGGCGCTTGGTGGTGCGCACCTGGCCTTGGCCCGCACACTTGGCGCAAGGGTCCTTGATGACCTTGCCGGTGCCGCGGCACGCGTCGCAGGTCCTGACGTTTTGGATGCGGCCAAATGGCGTGTTTTGCGTAACCCTTACCTGACCCGTGCCCTTGCAGGCCGAGCAGGTCTGCGGATGCGTGCCTTCCTTTGCGCCGCTGCCGTGGCAGGCGGAACACTCCTCGTGCCGGGTCACGTTGATGTCCTTCGAGCAGCCCTTGGCCGCCTCTTCAAACGTCAGCGTGACTTCATAGCGCAAATCATCGCCCTGAACCGGGCCGTTTCTCTGCGCGCCGCCGCCACCGCCGCCGAAGAACGCGGAAAAGATGTCATCGAACCCGCCGAAGCCCGCGCCGCCTCCAAAACCGCCAAAATCGGAGTACCCGCCGCCGCCCATGCCCGGCTGTTCGTGGCCGAACTGGTCATAGCGCGCCTTCTTTTGCGGGTCCGACAGCGTCTCATAGGCTTCGTTCAGTTCCTTGAACTTCTCCTCCGCCTGCTTGTCGCCCGGGTTCACATCAGGATGCAGTTTTTTCGCCATTGCCCGGTAGGCTTTTTTGATATCGGCGTCAGAGGCTCCTTTTGAAAGCCCCAACACCTCGTAATAATCTCTTTTTTCTGCCAAGCTCAGTCCCCCCTCCCGCAAGGACGGCCTTCGCGGGACGGGGAACGGCCCTTAAGCCGTTCCCCTCGCCCGTCCATGCCGGTGATCTATGGGATCGTATTCCTTGTTCGCCCTAGGTAAGCACTGATCAATTCGATCACGAATGAATCAGCGCTTACCTAGCTGTTCTCTTCGAAGTTCGACTCAACCGTACCGTCGTCGTTGACGGTTCCGCTCTCGCCGCTGCCCGGCTGCCCGCCCTGCTGCTGCTGGTAGACCTTGCCGAAAATTTCATAGGTCATCTGGCTAAACTGTTCGCTGGCCTGCTTGATTTCGCCGGCGTTGTTGCCTTCGCGCAGCTTTTTGAAGGTCTCAAGCTCGTCTTTGAGGCGGGCGCTGTCGGCAGGATCGAGCTTGCCTTCCATTTCCTTCATGGTGCGCTCGGTCTGATAGATCAGGCTGTCTGCCTGGTTGAAGGTTTCGACTTCTTCCTTCTTGGCCTTGTCCTCGCTGGCAAAGCGCTCGGCCTCGGCCATGGCCTTCTTGATCTCCTCCTCCGAGAGGTTGCTTGAAGCCGTAATGGTGATCTTCTGTTCGTTTCCGGTGCCCAGGTCCTTCGCGCTTACGTGCACGATGCCGTTGGCGTCGATGTCAAAGGTGACTTCGATCTGCGGAACGCCGCGGGGAGCGGGCGCGATGCCGGAGAGCTGGAAGCGGCCGAGCGTCTTGTTGTAGGCCGCCATCTCGCGCTCGCCCTGAAGCACATGCACGTCAACCGCGGTCTGGCCGTCGGCAGCCGTCGAGAACACCTGGCTCTTCTTGGTGGGGATGGTGGTGTTGCGGTCGATCAGGCGCGTGAACACGCCGCCCATGGTCTCGATGCCAAGGCTGAGCGGCGTCACGTCGAGCAGCAGCACGTCCTTGACTTCGCCGCCCAAGACGCCCGCCTGAATCGCCGCGCCGATCGCGACGCACTCGTCGGGGTTGATGCCCTTGTAAGGCTCCTTGCCGACCACGCGCTGAACCGCTTCCTGCACCGCCGGAATGCGGGTGGAACCGCCGACCAGAATAACCTTGTCGATCTGGTTCGCCGAAAGCCCCGCGTCGCGCAGCGCCTGGTTGAGCGGCGTGATGGTCTTGTCCACCAGGTCCGCGGTCAGTTCGTTGAACTTGGCGCGGGTGAGCGTTACGTCAAGGTGCTTGGGGCCGGTCGCGTCGGCCGTGATAAAGGGCAGGTTGATGTTGACGCTCATGAGGCCGCTGAGTTCGATCTTGGCCTTTTCGGCGGCTTCCCGCAGGCGCTGAAGCGCCATGCGGTCCTGCCTGAGGTCGATGCCGTTTTCGCGCTTGAACTCATCGGCCACGTAGTCGATGACGCGGCTGTCAAAGTCGTCGCCGCCCAGGCGGTTGTTGCCCGCTGTGGCCAGCACTTCAAACACGCCGTCGCCGATCTCCATCAGCGATACGTCAAACGTGCCGCCGCCCAGGTCGTACACCAGAATCTTGTGCGCCTCTTCCTTGTCGAGGCCGTAGGCGAGCGCCGCGGCGGTTGGCTCGTTGATGATGCGCAGCACTTCAAGGCCCGCGATGCGGCCCGCGTCCTTGGTCGCCTGGCGCTGGGCGTCGGAGAAGTACGCGGGTACGGTGATGACCGCCTGGGTCACCTTGTCGCCCAGGTACGCCTCGGCATCGGTCTTGAGCTTACCCAGGATCATGGCGCTGATTTCCTGCGGCGTATAATCCTTGTTGTCGATCTTCACGCGGTGGTCGGTACCCATTTCGCGCTTGATGGATGAAATGGTACGGTCCGGATTGGTGACCGCCTGCCGCTTGGCAACCTGGCCCACGAGGCGCTCGCCGTTCTTGGCGAAGCCGACGACGGAGGGCGTGGTACGCGCGCCTTCGGGATTGGGGATGACGGTGGGCTCGCTGCCCTCCATAACCGCTACGCAGGAATTGGTGGTGCCCAGGTCAATGCCGATGATTTTGGCCATATGTGTATCCTCCTAAAATTTGATTGCAATATGATTGGTGTAGTTTCTATCGCTTCCGTTACTCGGCGGCCACCTTGACCATCGCGTAGCGGATGATGCGGTCTTTCACGCGGTAACCCTTCTGAAAAACCTCGAGCACCGTGCCCGGTTCCCCTTCGTCCGCGCGCATGACGGCATTGTGCTTTTCGGGGTCAAATGGCTGGCCCTGCGCCGGGATCTCCTCAAGGCCGAGTTTTTGGACCTCTTCCATCAGCAGCCGGTAGGTCATCCTGACCCCTTCGCCAAGCGGGGACGTATCGCCCTGGTCGTCCGCCGCCTTGATCGCGCGTTCCATATTGTCGATCGAGGGCAGGAGTGTGGCCATCGCCTCGCACACGCCGTCTTGATATCCATCGCTTCGCGCCTGCGCGTTGCGGCGTTTGTAATTCTGAAAATCCGCCTGCACGCACTGGGCCATTGAAAGGTATTCGTCCCGCTGCTTGACCGCGGTTTCAAGCGCGCTCTTCCATTCGTCCTCGCCATAGGCGCGCGCTTCTCCCGTTTGCTCGGGAACCTCTTGCTCAGGCGCGAGCTGTTCGTCGATCGCTTCGCCCTGGGAGGGCGTGGGTTTCTTCCTGTCCTTCAACGTTTGCACCTCTATTTCTCTTGGAGCATCTCCGTAATCATTCTGCCCATGTAGGACAGAACCGACAACACCCGTCCGTAATTCATGCGCGTGGGGCCAATGATGCCGATTGTGCCCGAAGCCGCGTCGCCCATGGAGTAGTTTGCCGTCACGAGCGAACATTCGCTCAGCTCCGGCAGGTCGTTTTCGGGGCCTATGCGGATGGTAAATTCCATCGCGCCCGCCTGCCTGAGCAGGGGATATAGTTTCTCCCTTGATTCCAGCACGCTCAGGAAATTCCTGGCTTTTTCAACGTCCGCGTACTCGGGGTAGCTCAAAAGGTTTGCGCTGCCGCCCACCACCACGCCGCCCTTTTCTTCCTCCACCAAGCGGTTCTCGATCACGTCGAGCACGCCCGCCAGCAGCTTGCGGTTCTCCCGCATGCCCAGGAAGATATCGGCAAACCGCCGCCTGACCTGCGTCGGGGACAAGCCCTCAAGCTGCTCGGTCAGCATCCTCGACAATTCGAAGAAGTGTTCGGGCGCGAGGCCTTCGGGCACGCGAATCACCGCGTCCTTGAACAGCCCTTCGTTTGTGACCACCACCATGAGCGCCTTTTGATCGCTCACCGGAACCAGTTGCACGCGCTTTATGAAAAGCGTCTCCATCTTGGGCGCCATAACCAGCGAAGTGTACTGCGTTACATCGCTGAGTACCTGCGCTGCACGCTTCACCACTTGCTCAACCTGCATGGCCCGCTGATTCAAATAAGCCGATATCTTTTCCGCGTCCTCCCGCGTCACCTCACCCACCTTGAGCAGATGATCGACATACAGCCTGTATGCCTTGGGCGACGGCACGCGGCCAGCCGATGTGTGCGGCTGATCCAGGTACCCGAGCTCCTCCAGGTCGCTCATCTCGTTGCGGATGGTCGCCGGGGAAAACCCGACGCCCTGCTTGCGCGAGATGGTGCGCGAGCCCACCGGGACGGCGGTCATGATGTAGTCGTCGATGATTGCCTGCAATATGAGGAACTTTCGCTCGTCCAGCCTCATCGCTCCGCCCTCCTTTCACCTGTTAGCACTCTCATCTGTCGAGTGCCAGGGCCTGCGTATAGAGTAGCACTCATGGATGCCTTTGTCAATGGTTTCGAACGCTAATTTCCGGTTAAAGATCAAGGAAAGTCAAAATTTTGTCGTTTTCTCATTTGTGGTACCGTTCGCCCGCTGAAATCTTGCGCGCGCGGTAGAGCTGCTCCAGCAAGATCACGCGCATGAGCGGGTGCGGAAATGTCAGGCGCGAAAAGGACAGCTTCTCGTCCGCGCGCGCAAGCAATTTCTCCGACAAACCAAGCGAACCGCCGATCACGAATACCAACCTCCGCCCGTCGGTTTCCCAATCGCCGAGCGTCTTTGCAAGGCCCACGGAATCGTGCTGGGCGCCGTTGATCGCCAGCGCCACGACGCGGTCGCCGCTTTTGATAACCCTGAGCAGCGCCTCGCCCTCGCGGTTCATCACTTGCTTCTCAAGCGCGCCCGACGGCTTCGCGGGCTCGGGGCAGTCTTCTACTTCCTGCACCTCAAACCGCCCGTATCGCGAAAGCCTTTTCAAATATTCCCGGCATGCGTCCCTCTGCCAGTCCTCCTTCAGTTTCCCCACGCACAGGATCAACGCATTCATAAGTTCACCCCTGAAATCCTCAGCAAATCCATCAAGTACAGGATGAGCGTCGTGATGACGCCGGAGGAAAACACCACGATTACCCACGGCGGAACGTTCGGCGCGCCGCGCGGCGAGACGAGCGGCTTTTCCCGCTCACGTATGCCGAGTTGCCAACAGACAAGCAAAACGCCCGCGTACACCGCGCCAAGCGTACAAACCCGAAGCGCGCTCATCCAAACCTCGCGCGAACCGCCCAGCGCATCGATCAGCTTTTCGCCCGGCAGCGTCTCAGACCTTGGCAAGACAATCTGAAGCGCGTTGTTGAGCGCGTGATAGATCATGGCGCAAACGACCGAGTCGGTCGCAATCGCGATCACGCCCATCGCAAAGGCGATCATCAGTTGAACCGGAAGCGCCTCGACGCTGCCGTGAAGAGAAACAAACAGAAGGCTTGAAATGACGAGCGCGAAGCGCGTGCCCGAACGTTCGAACGCACTGAGCACCGCGCCGCGAAACATCCATTCCTCGCAAACCGCCGGCAGCAGCGCGCTCACCACGAGCCTGGACGCCAGCACCCAGGGCGGGGATGCCACCGCCTGGGATGTGCTCAGCTTGCCGCCCAGCGATTCAATCAGGACCAGCCAGAGCGTGCCCAGGTTGCCCGCGACCATGACGCCGACGACGGCGGACAGAACCGCGAGCACAACGCCCCACGCTTTGGGTTTCTTGAGCCGCATGCCGCGCGCCGCGCCAGGGTGGTTCACCGCATAGCGTGTCACCGGCAAAAAAAGCAGGCCCATGTGAAAGGCCACCGACGCCATGGAGAAAAACATAGCGCTCGAAAACGCCGGAAAGAGGGAACTGAACACCGTCACGGCGACACGCAGCAGCACAAGAGCGGCGGCGGCAAAAAAATACATGGTCGCAACCGATGCGATCGTCGGCCTGCGCGCCCAAGTGTGAAATTCACCCTCCATATGATACGCGCCTTGCGCCATGTGTCCCCTCTCCTTATTTAACCCAGCAGGCAAGCGTCACACGCTCAGCCCGCCTTCGGCGAGCAATATCGGTTTTATCACCGGCGGCGCTTCCAAAGATGCCAGATGGTACACCGCGCTCAGGCAGTCGCGCCGGGCCATGTCGAGCCCGATATCGCCGCCCGGGCAAATGCCCTTTTCATTGAGCGCGTCGGCGACCGTGCGCCAAGCCAGTTCCGGAAAATTGTTCTCACCCGACAAGTGTCCAAGAATCAGGTGCTTGACGCCCATCCCGTAGAGCCTGACCGCCGCGCGCCCGGCGTCCTCGTTCGACAGATGTCCGTGCCTGCCCAGGATTCGGCGCTTGAGGTCATAGGGGTAACGCCCAGCCTTGAGCATGTCAATGTCGTGGTTGCTCTCAAGCAGCAAGATGTCCGCACCCTCAAGCGGCGCCATCCAGCCATCCGACAAGTGCCCGATGTCGGTCGCCACCGCCACTTTCGCGCCGCGCCCCTCAAAGGCGTAGCCGACAGGCTGCATCGCGTCGTGCGGAATCTCAAAGGGCGTCACATCGATGTCGCCGATGTAGAAATTCTGGCCCGGCTCAATCGCGCGGCAGTGCCCCGCGTCCAGCCGCCCAAGCTTCCCGCCCATCTCGTGCCAGGTGCCGGGCGTGGCGTAGACGGGGATGCCGTAGCGCCGGGACAGGATGCCCGCGCCTGAGATGTGGTCGGAATGCTCGTGGGTGATCAGGAGTGCGTCAAGCTGGCCCGGCTCCACATCGAGCTTGCCGAGTTCCCGCTCAATGCGAACACCCGAAAGACCCGCGTCAACCAGTATGCGCGTCTCGTTCATCCGAATGTAGATCGCGTTGCCGCTTGATCCGCTGAACAGCGGGGCAAAGTCCAATTGCATGGCTTGAATCGCCTTTCCTAAGTTAGCGCCTTGAGCGCGCGCCGAACCGCTTCTGCATCGGTCAGTTGGTTGATCTCAGCGCGCAGTCTTGCCGAACCCTTTTCGCCCGACAGGTACCACGCGATGTGCCCGCGCATCATGAGCACCGCGCTTCTTTCGCCGCGCATGGCAATCTCTTGGTCAAGGTGGCGAATCGCCATCCGTGCGCGTTCCCCGAAGGCGGGCTTTTCATACGCCTCGCCCCTGAAAGATGCGCGGATCTCGGAGAATATCCACGGGTTCCCTTCCGCCGCGCGCCCCACCATGACGCCCGCGCACCCGGTTTCGCGGATCATCCGCAGCGCGTCTTCCCCCGACGCCACATCGCCGTTGCCGATCACCGGAATCTTAAGCAGCGACGCCGCTTCACCGATCACCGACCAGTCGGCGCGCCCCGAGTAAAACTGCTCGCGCGTGCGCGCGTGAATGGCCACCGCTTGCGCGCCCGATGCTTGCGCGATCTTCGCCATCTCAAGACCGTTCTTGTGCCACTCGTCAAAACCGTTTCTCAGCTTGACCGTGACGGGAAGCTTTGTCGCCTGGGCAACGCGTTCAATGATCGCCCCGGCAAGTTTCGGCTTTTTCAAAAGCGCCGATCCGTCCCCGCCCGACACGATCTTGTGCGCGGGACAGCCCATGTTGATGTCGATAAAGGCGAACCCGCGCCCTGACAAGCGTAGCGCAGCCTCGGCCATCACGTCCGGCTCGTGCCCGAACAGCTGAAGCCCGACCGTCCCTTCGCCCGCGTCCATCTGCAAAAGCTCGGTCACCGCGCGCGGCTCGCTCGGCGATAGCAGGTACCCCTTGGCAGAAAGCATCTCGCTGACCGACCAGGCCGCGCCCAACTCCTTGCATATCATGCGGAAAGGCATGTCGGTCACGCCCGCCATCGGCGCGAGCGCCGCGCCTTCGCTTAGTTCAATTGATCCAATCTTCATTCGATATCCACACAGACGGGGAACGGCGTAACCGTTCCCCATGATTTTTCATTTTCGCCAGTCTCCGGGGCGGTATCGGATCGCGCCACAGCCCCCTGATTTCAACCGTCCCGGCGGAGATTTCAAGCCACCGGTGCGGGCGCCGGCGTCGCCGTCGGCGCGGGTGTGGGTTCCAGAATCACCTGCGTTTGCGTCATACCCGCGATCTTCCATCGCCCGCTTTCGCGGTACAGCGTCATTTCGTACCGCCCGCCATGCCACGCCGGCGGGCTCGCGGTCAACACGCCGCTCTTGACCAGCGCCGATTTTTCCGCGATGACGGAGCCTCGGATGGTCGGCACGCGATGGACCATGGTGGCCTTCGCCACGTCCTCCCACGGCCAGCTCCACACCCACTCCAGCGTCACTTCCGATTCAAAGGAGGAAATCTTGTAGCTGGCGTAGGGCGACTGGTCGGAATAACCCACTTGCAGCGCCTGATCGCTCGCGAGGAAATCGTCGCGGAAGAAATTGGGCAGCTCCTCGGCGCTTTCGCGCGTGAGGATGGCTTCGGTACGCAGTTGCATGCCGTCCTGCAAAAGGATAAAGATATTGGCCGTGTTCATCGCCATGTAGAACGCCAGGATCAAGATCGATACGATGACCGAAAAAATCAACAGGCGCGAGGCGATAAACCATAAAAAGCGGCGGACAAATTTCACTTGGTTTCGCTCCATTCTTGCGTGTCTCAGTGGCATTGTATCATACCGGGCGCACGCGCGACATCACGCTTGTGTTATTCCATTCGTTCCAGGATTTGACGCATGTCTTCGATCATCTGTTCATCGTGCATGCGGAACTTGAATTCCACGCGCCGTGACGCCGTCTTGTCAACGGTCCCGTCCTCAGCGGGAATGGGATTGGAGTACGACCGGCCGTTTGCGGTCGCGATCTTGCGCAGGCGCATCTTCATCCCGCCCGTAATCTGGCGGTTGGCGTCATCCAGGATATACTCCATGACCGAAGACGCCCGATCCTGCGACAGGCGCAGGTTCGACATATAGCTGCCGTCGGTGTCGGTATGGCCCTCAATGATGATCTCGGCGATCTTGGCCTCGTTGGCCGGATCCATCAAAACCGACAGGTACACCGGCAGGAACTGATCGAGCACTTCCTTGCCGGAATCCTTGAGGTCGCTCTTGCCCACGTCGAAGAGCACGCTTGCGTCCAGTGTGATCGAACCGGTCTGCTGATCGACCGAGGCCCTGATGTTTTCTGAGCGCAAAGCGTCGGCAAGGGAGGCGATGATGCGTGCGCGCACGCCGACCAGCGCGTCAAGCTTTTGCTGCTGCTCGCTCATCTCGCCCTGCTGCTGGGTCAAGAGCGTTTGCTGCTGCTCGACCGTCGCCTGTTGCGCCGCGAGCTGGCCTTTCGCCAAGTCAAGCTCCGCCGCCTGATCGGACAATTGCGCGCGCGCCTGTTCCAGTTCCGCTTTTTGTTTTGAAAGCAGTTCCTCGGATGAGTCAAGCTCTTGCTGGGACAGGAGGAGTTTTGCCTGCTGGGTGATCAAGTCCTTCTCGCTCTTCGTGAGCTTGTCCTCGGATGCTTTGAGCGCCTGATCCTTTTCACTCAGCGCGCGCGTCTGCTCGGTCAGTTCCTCATCCTTGAGCGTCAGCTCGACCTGTTTCTGGTCGAGCAGCCCCGACTGGCGCATGAGTTCGGCGGTCTTGACTTCAAGCATGTCAAGGTACTGGTAGATGCTGTAAAAAAGCACCAGCACAAACACAAGCAGCATCGCGCTCATCAGGTCGGAATAGCACAGCCAGAAGCTGCCGCTTCCGCCCGCGCCCCGCGAAGCCCGCCCCCGCTTTGTGTAGTGCCTCATGGTGCCCTCCTATCGGTTGGTGTACATGGCCTGCGCCATGCGGTCCACCGCGTCATCAAGCGCGGCCTGGGTGCGGCGAAGCGCGTCCGAAAGCCGGTCGGCCTGATGTGCGTAGAGGTTGGCGGCCGCGTCCATGGTATCAGGCAGGCGCGACATGGTGTTCTTCACGTCCTCCATCAGCCACGTCAAGTGCTCCACCGACTCGTTGGTGGCCTTAAAGAAATTGTTGTAGGTACGGTCGATGTCCTTGGCGATGCCGCCGGTCAGCGCCTTGTGGCTCACGGAAAGCTGCTCGCCGGACTTTGCGATCGCGCCTGCGGCTTCGCGCATGGACTTGGCCGCCTCGCTTGAGCTCTCGCCAAAGAATCCCATAAACTGGGTGCTCGCGTTTTCAAACCGCTCAAGCGCCTCCGCGATTTCGCCTTGCAACTTGCCGACCGACTGGAGGTAAGCGTTTTGCTGGCGCGCAACGACTTCAAGGTGCTCGACATTGCTCGACACGCGGCCGTACGCGTCCTGCGCCAATTGCTGGTTGGCGTTCAGGCGCGCGAGGTAGCCGTCCATCTTGGTCACCATATCGCCGGATAGCTGCGCGGCGGAGGCAATGCCCTGGGACACGCGCGAAAGACCGTCCATGGCTCTTTTCACGTTTTCGCCCATTTCGCGCTGGCCTTTGTTGGTATCGTCTATGGTGCGCGCCAATTGCTCGAACTGACCGTTCACCGACATGTTCATCTCATGGATGAAGCGCTGTACGATGATGTCCACCCCGCGCAGTTGCTCGCGCGTGGTGTGGGCCATGAAATCATCCAGGCTCTGCTGCATGGAACCCATGGCTCGGCCCACCGCCGTGCCCATTTGCTCGGCCATGCGCTCGGCCAGCGCGCCCGAAAGTCCGGTCACGAGGTTTTGGATGAGCGCTGTCTGCTCCTGTTGATAGATGGCAATCTGCGTCATGGGCTCGACCGAGACCACGCCCGCGTGCTTCTTGAGCGCATCATAGAAATCATTGAGCGCCCCGTGGGCCGCGCCGTCGGCGATGCGGGCAATCAGGGTGGTGGTGATCGATCCGATGACGCCGACAATTGAGGTCATGAAGGCGTATTGCATGCCGGGCACCAACTGGCGAATGGCCTGCATAACCTGCTCGGCGTCGTCCATGGAAAAACCTTTGAGGCCCGACGCGATGCCGATCAGCGTGCCCAGGAAGCCGAGCGACACCATAATGCCCGGCGCGGCTTCGGCAAAATGGGAACGGCCCGGCTCGTAAATCGCGGTGTCCTCGTTGATGAAGTCTTCAATATTGCTGGGGTTGTGAAACTCCCCGTCGGCAAAGAAGAGGTTGTTCAAATACTCGCACCAATGCGGATACAGAGCGCCCTTGCCCAAGAAATCCTGTTCCTGCCACGACCGCTTGGCATCCGCGCCGTGCCTGATCTGGCGCGCGGCGCGCCGCAAAATCTTGCGCGAGCGCATGACCGGCAGGACGCACTTGACCATGGCCGTCAAGAACACGGCCACAATCGCTATATAGACGAGCGCGCTTGAAAGATCAACCGCGAACTCAGTCATCAGGCCCTGAAAAAAAACCGGCATATGACCATCCTTTCCTGAGGGCAGCTATGTATGATTCTGATAAGACGGCGCGTGGTTTTATTTGGTTCCTTGTGTACCATTATACCACGCGCGCGTGTACGCTTCAATGCCCCTCAGCCGCGCAGGTCGTCGGTAATCGCGGCCGTCAGGGTAATTAAGGTTACCGTCGGCGGGTTGAACAAGCGGAAATTGGGCAGCGCAATCTTGTCCGTCATCGAAAGTCCCGGCGATGTGTACAGTTGCGTCGCGCCGAGCATTTTAAGGCCCTGAACGTCTTCCTGCCCCGGGAACCAACCATGCCGGGGGAGCAAGGTGTTGGGCACGTACAGCGCGCCCGCGACCGGGATCTTCCAGCCGCCGCCGCAATAATGACCGGCCAGCACCAGATCGACAGCGGGCAGGTATTGATAGTCGTCTTCCGCGCGGTCGCTTAAGATCTGGGCAACCTCGATGTATTCCTTGCTCGGCGGATAGTGCGCAAGCGCCAGGTGGATATCGGCGGTCTTCATGGCGCGCACCGCCTGGTCGAGCGCCGCCACTTGCCCTCTGCGGTAGTCGGTAAAGGGCAGCGTCGCGTGATCGGCTTCAATGCCGCCGATGACGCCGTCAACCTCGAGCTCCACCTGACTCTGAAGCGTCTTGAGGGTCTCTTGGATGTTGACCGACATATCGCCGGCGTTTGACAGCCACAAGGTGCTTTGGCCCACCTTGACGCCTTCGCTTGCCGAAAGATAGGCCGCGCCGCGCTCCCGGGCGCCCAGAACCCAGTCGCTGAGCACCATTTCGTCAAGCGTCGAAGTGATGTTTCGCGGCTTCTCAAGCAGCGGCGCGGGATCGGAATCGCCCGCGATGAAGTACGTCGGCCGCTTGGCCACGAGCCCCTCGAGCAAATCATAAAACGGTTGCGCGTCGCCCGATTTACCCACCATGTCGCCGGTAAAGACCGCCATGTTGTATGTCAGCCCATTGACGGTGCGAAGGAGGGAAGCCTGTTTGGCGCCAAAGGAGCGCGCATGCAAGTCCGACATGGTGAGGATGGTATAACCTTCAAGGTCCTTGGGCAGCCCCACCACCGATACGGTGACCTTCTCGACCGAGACGGACGCGTTGTTGAGCACCATAAGCGCGACCGAGAGCACGAGGAAAATGGTCAAAAGAAAAATGGCGTATGTCAAATTGCGCGGAAGAGGCGCCCGTTCCGGGTCCGCTCCGCGGCGGCTTTTCTTTTTGGGCAACTGGCCGGTCTGGGTAAAGGCGTTGAATCCCTTGTACGCGTCCTTGCTCGCCCGAACGATGTAGGCGCCGCCCGTGCGCAAAGAACGACCCATCCTGATGGTCGTCGCGACAGGACCCGGCACCGCGCGGTTGCTTTTGCGCTTGTTGCGCGTGTCGGGGGCCTTTTTCTTGCGATCCGCCCGCCTCTGCCCCCGATCCTTCTCGTCGTCTTTATTCATGCGTAAGCGTTCCCCTCCACGCGTCTTGGTTCCCATATTATAAAGGTTTGTATGCGCCGTGGCAAGTCCCGGCATGATATGTTATAATAAACAAGTGACGCTCACAAAGAAAGGGACGAAAATACATGGCCAAATCGCGTACGAGCTTCGTATGTTCCGAGTGCGGATATATCACCTCCAAATGGCTGGGCAAATGCCCCGAATGCGGGTCCTGGAACACGCTCATAGAAACCGCTCCGGAAGTTCAGGATTCGGCTGTGGAGAAAAAAGTTAAACGCCGCCCGGGCCTGGGCGCTGAGGCGCTATCGATTGACGACGTGCCCGAAGAGGGCATGGCGCGCCTGTCAACCGGCGTAAACGAGCTCGACCGGGTGCTCGGCGGCGGTGCGGTGGAAGGTTCGCTGATCCTGGTCGGCGGCGACCCCGGCATCGGCAAGAGCACGCTGCTCACCCAGGTATCCAGCAACATGGCGCGCGCGGGCCACCGGGTGCTCTACGTTTCGGGCGAAGAATCGGCGCGGCAGATCAAACTGCGCGCGAACCGCCTGGGCGCGACGGGCGACCGGTTTTACGTGCTGCCGGAGAACGACATGGGCGTGATCGAGACGCGGCTTGCCGCCATCAATCCCACGGTTTGCGTGGTGGACTCGATCCAGACCATGTACTTAAGCGAAATGGCCTCCGCCCCCGGGAGCGTGTCCCAGGTGCGCGAGTCGGCCTCTCAGCTCATGCGCTACGCCAAGGTGAGCGGCTGCTGCGTGTTTCTCGTGGGCCACGTCACCAAGGAAGGTTCGATCGCGGGACCCCGGGTGCTTGAGCACATGGTGGACGCGGTGCTCTCGTTTGAGGGCGACCGCCAGCACCAGTACAGGCTCCTGCGCGCGGCCAAGAACCGGTTCGGTTCGGTCAATGAGCTGGGCATGTTTGAGATGACGGGGGACGGCATGCGCGAAGTGCCCAACGCATCCGAAGCGCTGCTCTCGGAGCGCGCGCACGGCATGAGCGGCTCGTGCGTGCTGTCGGGCCTTGAAGGTTCGCGCCCGGTGCTGGCCGATGTGCAGGCGCTGGTCGCCAATACCGTGCTTGGAAACCCCCGCCGCATGGCAAGCGGCGTCGATCAGGGGCGTCTGGCGCTGCTGCTGGCGGTGCTTGAGAAGCGGGCCGGGCTGATGCTGTACAACCAGGACGTGTACGTCAACATCGCGGGCGGGCTTGAACTCACCGAACCCGCGGCGGACCTCGCCGTGTGCGCGGCGGTGGCGTCGTCGGCAAAAAATGTGGTGCTGGGCGCGAACGTCGCGGTGATGGGCGAAGTGGGGCTGGCCGGCGAAGTGCGCGCGGTGCCCCAGGCCGAGCGCCGGCTCAGCGAATGCGCGCGCATGGGCTTTACCGATGTCGTCCTGCCCAAGGGCAACCTGCGCGGAATCAAGGTCCCCGAAGGCGTTCGGGCGCACGGCGTATCCACCGTTCAGGAAGCGCTTCAGAAATTGCTATAGCGCGCCCAGCATAAACATGATTTGATCAAGCGCGTCCTCATCGCGCGCCTTGCCGCGCTTGATGGCAAAATCGGCCTCAACGCAGGCGCGGTAAGCCTCCTCAAGCGCGCAGGCGCTAAAGCGGGTCGCCGCCTTCTCCATGCGCGTGGCGGCGTAGTGGTTGAGCGAGAGCTGCTTTTCAATGGCGGGCATCTGAAGGCCCTCGGCCTTTAACAGCTTGATGTGGGTCAGCATGCGCATCTGGCGGGTCAGCATGGCGAGGATGCCGATGCGCGTTTCGCCCGATTGCAGCATAGACCGCGTCAATTCCATGGCGCGCGCCATCTTGCGCTCCATCAGGCAATCGATCATTTGAAACACGGTGGCTTCAAGCGACGGCGGCACCAGCTCCTCGACCATTTGGCGCGTTACGGCCTTCCCCGCGCCCGCGTACGCGGTCAGCTTGTCCATCTCGCCCTGAAGGCGCGTCAAATCCCGCCCGGCGAGAAACACCAGGTGTTCCGATGCGCCCGGATCGATGGCCGCACCCGCCTTGACCGCGCGCGCCTTGAGCCAGGCCATAAGTTTCTCCTCCGCCAAATAATCAAACGCCACGGCGCGGCCTGTCTTTTGAAGGGTCGCGCTCACCTTTTTGCGCGCGTCAAAAGCGCCGCGCTGGTAAAACACCACCGCCGCGCTTTCGGGCGCGCGGGCGAGCCAGTCGATGAGCGCTTCGGCGTCCTCGGTCTCGTTCTTGGCCTTGCCCGGCATGAGCGGCGGCCAGTCGCGCACGACGACCAGGCGTCTTTGGCAAAGAAACGGCAGCGTCTCAGCCGCTTCGATGACCGCCCGCGCACTCACCGCGCCTTCCAGCACGGTCTCGTTCATGGCCTCCATGCCCGGCGGCAGCAGCGCCTCGCGCAACCCTCTGAGCGCCTGTTCCTTGACGAGCGCTTCGGGTCCCGTGAACAGGTACACGCGCGCGATGTCGCCCTTTTTCAATTGTTCAAAAAAATCAGTCCATGCAATGGTCATAAAAACGTCTCCATTTCAATCATGCCGTCCACAAACACGCGCGCCGTCACCGCGCCCGAACGGTCGGTCCTGAAAACATCCGCGCCGGCGTTTTCTATGAGCTCAAGCAGCGCGGGGGCGGGATGCCCATAGCCGTTGCGGCCCACTGAAATCACCGCCGCGCGCGGCCTCAGCGCCCTGAGTAAGAACGTGGAGTTGGACTGCGCCGAGCCGTGGTGCGATATCTTGACTACCTGGCATTCACCCGGCGGTTCCGGTTCGCCCTTTATTGGCAGGTCGCCCGCGATCATCGCCGCGCCTTCCCCGTATTGGACGCGCAGCATGAGCGAGGCTTGATTGGCCTCCTTGGGCGACTGACCCGCTGGAGGCGCATGGATCGTCACCGTCACGCCATCCGACAGCGCCACGCGATCGCCTGCCCAGAGATAGCGAATTTCGCTGCCTTTGCGCGCCGCCGCTTCCACCATTTCCATGACGCCCGGGTCGGCGTCGCTCAACTGATTCCAGCAACCGGGCAGGTAGATGACCGGCACGAAGCGCGAAGCGAGCAGTTCCTTGAGCCCTCCGGCGTGGTCCGAATGCGGGTGGGTCAGGAACACGCCGTCCACCTGCCGCCCGGTATAGCGCGCGTAATCGTCCGCCGGCGAAGATTCCTCGCCCAGATCCGCGAAGTACAGTTTTCCCTCGGCGCTCAGCGCCGCCGAGTCGGCTTGTCCGGCGTCAAAAAAGATGATCTCAAGCCCCTTGGGCACCATAAGGCGGCCATATCCAAACACGACAAGGACGAGCGCCACCGGCGAGAGCACCAGCGCGCGGCCCAGCCAGGCGGGCAACCTGATGTAGGGCGAGGCCAGGAAGCAAAGCGCGGCACACGCCGCGCAAATCAGCCACGGCCACGCGCCGCAGGCAATCACGGCTCCCGGCAGCCCCGAAACCAACGCGGTCAGCCCATGAAGCGCCTTGAGGCACACAAGCCCCGGCAGCGAAATTGCGTAAACCGCGAGCGGCGCGAGTGCCTGAAGCGCCACGGAAGCCGCCAGTACCGGCAGCGCCAGCGTCGAGAGCGGCACGGCGACGAGGTTGGTCAGGACGGCATAGGGCGTGATCGCCCCATACATGGAGCACACGGCGGGCAATGTGGCAATCTGCGCCGCGAGCGATATCGCCAGTGGGTCCAGTGCGAAGCGCCGTATGAAGCGCACAAAGCCGCGTTCCCCGCGCTTGGGCAAAAGCCTGAGTCGCGGCGCGAGCAGCAAAATGCCTCCGATGGCCGAAAAGGACAGGATCAGCCCCGGATCACCGATCGAAAGCGGGTTGACCGCAAGCAAAATGAGCAGCGCCGCCATCAAGGCGGTCAGCGAATCATAGGGCCGCCCGGTCAGGCGCGCGCCGCCTGTCAACACAAACATCAAAGCCGCGCGCACCGCCGACGCCGGCAATCCCACGAGCACGGCGTAGAGCACAGTGAGCGGCGCTGTGACAAAGAACGCGGTCTTTCTGGAAGCGCCAAGGCGCCTGAGCAGCCACGCGATGGCCTCGGCCAGGCAGGCAATATGCAGACCCGATACAGCCAGCAGGTGCGCGACACCCGCCGCGCGAAACCCGTCAAGCAAATCCTCCGGCAGCGCGCCCTTGTCGCCGAGCAAGATCGAGCGCGCGAGCGGCGCATCCTCGCCGTAGAGCGCGTCCAGCTTTTCCCCGATCGCCGCGCGCAAGTGTTCGATCACGAGCCCCGGCGAAAAATTCGCGCCCGCTTGAACTTCGGTCGTGCCCTGCTTGCTCGTGGCGCATAGCCTTACGCCGCGCCGGGCGAGGTATTCGGCGAAGTCAAACCCGCCGGGGTTGCGCCTCCCCTGGGGCCGCCAAGTCTCGCACAGGGCCGTGACCGTATCGCCCACCTGAACTTCTATCGGATCGTAGCAATACAGCCTTATCTTCGCGTCCACGCGCTTCCCGTCGATTGAGGCTTGGCTCAGCGTCATCACCACGCGCGTCTCTTCAACGCTGGGCGCCTGCGAAACGCGCCCGGAGATTGCGGCAAGCGCCGCCGGCTGCGGTCCGGGCAACTGGGATAACGCCGCCGCGCCCCACGCGCCCACGAGCAGCAGCAAGGCGAACGGCAAGACCGCGTGCGCCTTGATCAGCAGGCAAAACCCGATCAGCGCCGCCAGCCCCGAAAAAATCCACGCGGGCGCGTCCCCGGCATAGCCGATGACTGCCCCCAGCGCAAAAAGCGCCGCCGCCAACACAAGCGGCCGCTTTGCCATGAAGCGCTCGATCACTCTTTCCATATTGGTTAGTATACCATCAAAAGCGCTCGAGGAAAAGAGCATCAGAACGTTTTGCGTGAAGCCGCATACGATACAATGAGGGAGTGATGTTATGCAATATCTGGGTTTATTTTTTACGCGTCAGCCGCAAGCGCTGTTCGGGGCACTCGACGCGCCTTACGCGATGCTGGGCCGCCACGCGCTTTGCGCGCGGGACAGTGTGACCGACGGCGGAGCAATGGCCTGCGCGGTGGGTTTCTTAAGAAACGAACGCTCGCTCAAGGAACGCTTTGAGGATGAAGGCGTGCGCGTGGACCCGTCAAACACCCTCGCGGCGCTGGTGCTGGCGGCATACAGGCTGTGGGGTGACAAATACCCCGAGCACCTTGAGGGGCCAATCGCGAGCGTCGTCGTCGATCAGGATGCGTCAAGGCTGATCCTGAGCCGGGACCGGATGGGTGAAAAGAGTGTATTCTACATAGCGCGCGGCACATCGGTCGCGTTCTCGGATCACCCGTCGGCGCTGCTCGACGCGCCGTTTGCCGAGCGCGGCGTGAACGAGACGGGCTTGAAGGAGCTGTTTGCGCTGGGCCCCGCGCGGACTCCGGGGCTTACGCCCATCGCGGGCCTGATGGCGCTCGAGCCCGGCAGCACGCTGATCGCGGATGGCACGGGCCAAAAAATCAAGCGCTACTTCCGGCTGGAAGCGCGCGAACATGAAGACAGCCTGGAACGCACAATTGAACAGGTGCGCGCGCTGACCGAAGACGCGCTTGCGGAGGTTTTGTGGACCGGCCCCGCCAGCATGCTGTCGGGCGGGATCGACTCCACGGTGCTCAGCGCCCTGACGAGTCGCGCCGCGCAGGGACGGCTACACACGTGGTCGGTGGGCTATGATGATGACGAGAAGTATTTCACACAAAACGACTACCAGCACGAGCGCGATCAGCCCTTTATCGATCAGGCGGTGCGCTTGCTGGGAGCGGATCACCGGTCGGTCAAGCTCAACCCGAAGAGCCTTTTTAGCGCCTTGCACGAAGCCATGACGGCGCGCGGAATGCCGGGCATGGCGGATGTGGACAGTTCGCTCATGCTCTTTGCGCGCGCGATCGCCGAGCGCGACCGGTTCGTGCTCTCGGGCGAATGCGGAGACGAGGTATTCGGTGGCTATCCGTGGTTCCACAGGAGCGAATTGATCGCGCGGGACGGCTTCCCATGGTCGGGCTCTTTGATGCTGCGCGAATCCATCCTCAAAAAGAGCGTGCGGGATAAGTTAAAGCTTTCCGAGTACGCGGCGGCGCGCTATCACGAGGCGGCGGGCAAGCAGCCCAGGCTTTCAAGCGAGAGCGACGAGGACGCGCGGCTCAGGCTCCTGCACGGGCTGTGCATCGAGTGGTTCATGCCGGTACTGCAGGAGCGCGCCGGAGCGATGTGCGGCTCAGGCGGCGTAACGGTGCTCACGCCCTACTCGGACGACCGGCTGGCGCAATACGTGTACAACGTGCCCTGGGCGATCAAGAACCTGGGCGGGCACGAGAAGGGGCTGCTGCGCGAGGCGATGAAGGATCTTTTGCCCGATTCCCTGCTCAAGCGCAGAAAGAGCCCCTACCCCAAGACCCACCATCCCGCCTATGCGCATCTGGTGATGGAGGAAATGGACAGGGTGCTCAAGGATCGGACCTCGCCGATATTGGAGGTCATCGACGAGAAGGCGGTTCAGGGGCTCATGGCAAGCGGACTGCGCGCGTCGGACACGCCCTGGTTCGGCCAACTGATGACCGGGCCGCAGATGCTGGCGTACCTGCTCCAGGTCAACGACTGGCTGAAGACGTATGACCTTTCAATTGATATCTGACACAAAATTGTCTGATCTTTAAATCGGCATACACAATCCCGTGAAACAAGCAAAAGGCCCAAACCGCATGATCTGGGCCTTTTGCTTTGGCTATGCATCCGATACCGCCCCGACCAAGCCGCGCAAGGTCAGCGCACCTTGGTCAGCCTGCCCGCGTCCATTTCATGTACGCTGTCGCACAGCTCGGCGATGTCCTCCCTGCTGTGGCTTGCCAGCAGGATGGTCTTGCCCCCGCGCCTTTAAGGCAACTTTCTGACATCCCTTACGCCCCCGTTGTCCAGACCGTTCATCGGCTCATCCAGGATCAGCAAATCGGGGTCCTCCACGTGGTGAAGGTACAATACGCTGGCTACCCCCACGAAGTATACTTCCTGCACGATCCCAAGTATCCGTATGCCGGTAATCATGAGGATTGCCAGCGCAAACCGGGGCGCGCAAAGGCATCGAACCATGTCCGAGCGCAACGACTGCCACCAGTTTTTCATGGAAGGTTTCCCTCCTAAAACAGCATCTCGCCGCTGCGCGCGTCAAACGCGATCCACGCTTCCGCCACATAGGCGCCGTCCCCGCCGTATTCCCGTACCACGCGGCAGCACCATGCCGGAATCAACCAAAGCGCGTCGTCGCATAAACCATGCCCCGCACAAAGGCATCCGCCGCGTATTGGTCCGTTGACATCATTCTTCCCTTGCCCGCGTCCGTCCCGCCATGGTATACTAACGGCATCATGAAAGGCGGGAGCGACCCGATGGAATTTCACCACTTGCCGGTTTTGCTGGAAGAATGCCTGACCGGCCTTGCCATAAAGACAGACGGCATTTACCTGGATGGGACGCTGGGCGGCGGCGGGCATTCCGCCCAAATCCTTAAGCGCCTGGGCGCGTCGGGCCGCCTCTTGGGCATCGACCGCGATGAAAACGCGCTTGACGCCGCGTCAAAGCGCATAAGCGACCCGCGCTTTACGCCCGTGCGCGGCAACTTCCACGACGTGAAAGCGCTGCTTCATGAAGCGGGCGTAAGCGCGCTCGACGGAGTGCTCGTGGACCTGGGCGTTTCGAGCCATCAACTGGACGAGCGAGCGCGCGGCTTCTCCTACCAGGGAGACGCGCCGCTCGACATGCGCATGGACCGGCGGCAAAGCCTCACCGCGGCCGCAATCGTCAACGGGTGGAGCGAAGACGCCATCACCCGCGTCCTGCGCGATTACGGCGAGGAAAGCTGGGCGCGGCAGATCGCGCGGGTCGTGTGCGACCGGCGGCAAAAGGAGCCCATTGAAACCACTTCTCAGCTGGTCGCGATGATCGATGCGGCGGTGCCCAAAAAAGTGCGCGCCAAGGACGGCTCGCACCCGGCCCGGCGCACGTTTCAGGCACTGCGCATTGCGGTCAACGATGAACTGGAGCCGCTTTCGGGCGCTTTGTTTGATTTTGTGGACCTGCTGAAACCCGGCGGGCGCCTGTGCGTGATCGCGTTTCATTCGCTTGAGGACAGGATCGTCAAGAACGCGATGCGGGGCATGAGCGACCCGTGTACGTGTCCCAAGCACATGCCCGTGTGCGTATGCGGAAGAAAGGCAACGGTCAAACTCATCACGCGCAAGCCCATTACGGCAAGCGAAGCGGAGCTTGCCGCAAACCCGCGCGCGCGCAGTGCGACGCTGCGGATATGCGAGAAGTTGGAGGCGTCCCCATGAAAGAACTTGTAACGCGGCGCGGGTCGGTCAGGCTGCCCGCGTTTTTCCCCGACGCAACCTACGGCGCGGTGCGCGCGACCGGGTTTGAGGACGTTGAAAACGCGCGCCTTGAGGGCGTGGTGATGAACAGCTACCACCTCATTAACCGGCCCGGCGCGAAGCTGATCAAGCGCCTGGGCGGGCTTCACCGCTTCACCGGTTACCCCGGAACCATCCTGACCGATTCGGGCGGGTTTCAGCTCTTTTCACTCATCCGCGAGAACAGCGCCTATGGCGAGATCCGCGAAAATGAAATCATCTTCCGGCCCGATCAGGGCGCGGAAAAGATGATCTTCACGCCCGAAAAGTGCATTCAGGCGCAGCTTCAGTACGATAGCGACATCGTGATGGCGCTCGACGTATGCACACACCCGGACGACCCAAGCGAAGCGCAGCGGCGTTCGGTGGAACTGACGGTCAAGTGGGGCGAGCGGTGCCGAGCGGAGTTTGACAAGCTGACGCGCACAATGAAGGGCGAGAAACCGCTCTTGTTCGGGATCGTGCAGGGCGGCAGCGACCGGGCCATGCGCCTTGAGTGCGGGCGGCGGCTTGATGAGATCGGATTTGACGGGTACGGGTTTGGCGGATGGCCGCTGGGAAGCGACGGGACGCTCAGGGACGACATCCTGCAAGCGGCCTGCGACGCGATGCCCGAGGGCAAGGTAAAGTACGCGATGGGTCTGGGCCGTCCGGAGGAGATTGTCCGGTGCGTGAAGATGGGATATTCGCTGTTTGACTGCGTGATTCCGACGCGCGAAGCGCGGCATCAGCGGCTGTATACGTTTAAGAAAGGCTCAGAGAATCGGGACGCGGTCATGCGGGAGGACGGCAAGTTCTACGCGTTTTATTACGCGCTCGACGACGAGCACAGGAGCGAAGGCGGGCCGATTGACGAAGGGTGCGGTTGCGCGCTGTGCAAAAACCATTCGCGCGCGTACCTGCACCACCTGTTCAAGGTGGGCGATCATCAGGCGCTCAGGCTCGCGACGGCGCACAACCTAAGGTTTTATCAGCGCGTGATGGAGTTGCTCCAAGGCGAATAGCAAGCCCGGCGCAAATCCGCGCGTGAGCGCTCATGGGATTCTCAAGGGCAAAGTCCTTGAGCGGGCCGGGGCAGCGCCCGCGTCCCCCCCGTCCCCAGCGCAACCCCGCGCCGCCGTCAAGCGTCCCAAGCGTCAGGACCGAAGCGCCCCGGGCGCGACGCGGCGGCGCGGGATTATGAAGAACGGGAGAAACCGGGCGCATGGATCGAAATCGGCGTATATTCTCCTTCCGGAATATTGAGTTTCCATATCTGCCAAGTGTCCATCGTATATCCACTGCCAACAATGAATGCGGTACCATCATCAAATACAACAAATCCAGGGTCAACGATTTCAATGTCAGAATGTTTCAATGTGTGCTTTCGCTCAACCTTGCGCGTACCCTTTTCAATAGACCAGACCAGCCAAACACCCTTAACTTGTTCGTCAAAATCACCCTCATTGAGAAAATATCGAAGGCCGGGAGAAAAGCCATACATCTCTTCCGTGTTAAACTCCCACTTTACCGGTTGCTTTTCTATCGCTGAGACGACCAATTTTTCAGATATAACGACACCCGCGTGATGCGTTCGACCAACCGAATATTTCTTGAACTTGGTGGGCAATCTTATCATTTCGTCATTCGGTAAAACAAGTTTTCGTCCGCGCAACAACCACACTCCGTCTTGCGCGACATAAGCCAATTGGCCTTTTGCTTTAATTTCGCCAAAATTGCCTTCAATATCGACTTTTCTGTATCCAGCTGAGTTACTGTTATTATAATATACGCTTCCTTCCGCATCAACAAACGCAAACAGCGTGACGATTGGGTCATCCCGCATTTCACTGATATCAACAATTTCGATTCTGCCATTTGTTACGACAAGAATATTTCTATAATGGGCATCGCTCATCGCCATGGATTTAAGGCCCGCGGAAAAAATGGGGTAATGCCATCCATGGTCCTTGTCAAATTTCAATTCATCGACAACAGAACCGGAGCTCGTCAACAACACCAATTTGTCCCCAAACAAAAGTACAATTTTTTCAATGCCCGGTAAAGAAAATACCTCAAGCTTTACGTCATCGCCATATCTGACTGACCACGTTTCAACGGCGTCATGACCCAAAAGATTGTACATTGTAATCTCGGCATGTTCACCGTTGCTTTTCTTGAGCAAGAAATTCGTATCATTATATGATATAATCCCTACCGACATCTGACGATTCGCGGCGTTTACCGCAGTGGGTATGCATATTATCAGTAAAACCAATATCATCAATCGTTTTCTTTTCATTTTATTCACCGCCTTTTTTCCAATGCTGTGAATCGTATCAGACACCCAAAGTGCTCACGTGATTACCAAAGGAAAGCCCATGGGGCGGCCCCTCCTTTCTTCCGCCGCAGGCGGCGGTCGGGCGCGCCCGCAAGAGAATCCCTTCGGCGCTCACGCGCGCTTTGCTTTACCCGTTCGCGTCCCGCGCCACCGCCAGCATCAGCTTGATGCGGTTCTCCTGGTTGACCTTGGTCGCGCCGGGATCGTAGTCGATGGGTACCACGTTGGCGCGCGGGTACTTCTCCATGAGCTTGCGGATCATGCCCTTGCCCACGATGTGGTTGGGCAGGCACCCGAAGGGTTGGGCGCAGATCACGTTTTCATACCCGCGCTCGATCAGCTCCGCCATCTCGGCGGTCAACAGCCAGCCCTCCCCCATCTTGCACCCGCGTCCGATCAGGCCGCGGGTCTTTTCTCGCGTGTGCCTGTGGGGAGAGGGCGGCGTGAACCTGCCGACAGATGCCACTTGCGCGATCATCCGATTCTCAATTGTCTCCACATAGCGCAGCATCCGCTTGTACAGCGCCCTCTTCGCCCGGCTGCCGCCGTAGAGTTCAATATCCATGATGTTGTTGTCAAGCATGTACTCAAAGAAGCCCAGCACGCCCGGCACCATCGCCTCGCAGCCTTGGCTTTCGAGGAACTCGACCAAGTGGTTGTTGGCAAGATCGGAATACTTGACGTAAATCTCCCCCACCACGCCCACCTTGACCTTCTCCTGCGTTCGCACCGGTACCCGCGCGAAATCCTCCACGATCGCCGCGGCGTTTTTTTGAAACCGGGGCCGCGTCAGCGCGCCGATCGAGCGTATCTCGCCCATCAGCGCATCTGTCCAGCGCTCGGTGAGCGCCTGGCTGTCGCCCTTGTTGACCTCATACGGTGACACTTGGTTCTTTAAGAGCATCAGCAAATCCCCATACAGCAGCGCGTAGGCAATCTTCGCCATCATGGGCAGGGTCAGCCTGAACCCGCTGTTCTTTTCCATATTGCCAAGGCTCAGAGAAATCACCGGCACGTCCGCGTATCCCGCTTTTTGAAGCGCCTTTCTGAGCAGATGGATATAGTTCGAAGCCCGGCACCCGCCGCCGGTCTGCGTGATCATGAGCGCGGTGCGGCTTAAATCATACGCGCCGCTTTGAAGCGCGTCGATCATCTGCCCGATGCACAGCAGCGCCGGATAGCAGGTGTCGTTGTGCACGTACTTGAGGCCCTTGTCGATCACCTGCCGCCCTTCATTTTTGAGCAGCACCACCTTGTAGCCGTACATGCAAAGGACGCCCTTGGCCAGCTCAAAGTGAACCGGCAGCATATTGGGGATCAGAATTGTGTAGTCCTTCTTCATTGCCTTGGTGAATTCTATCCGCCTTGGGTTCATCTTCGCGCCTCCTTTCCTCGGTCGCGGCGAGCAGGCTCCTCAGGCGGATTCGCGCCGCGCCCAGGTTCGCGATTTCGTCGATTTTGATCAGCGTATAGATGCGCCCGGCGCGCTCGATGATTTCACGCGTCTCGTCGCTCGTCACCGCGTCCACGCCGCACCCGAACGACACCAACTGAACGAGGTTCAGCCCCGCGTCGTTTGAATCGGCGACGAACTTGGCCGCCGCGTACATGCGCGCGTGGTAGGTCCACTGGTTGAGCACGCGCGCCTCGACGCGCGCAACCAGATCGCTCACCGCGTCCTCCGTGATCACCGCCGCGCCAAGATCCACCGCCAGGCGGTCGATCCCGTGGCAGATTTCCTCGTCGATGTGGTAGGGCCGTCCGGCCAGCACGATCACCGGCATGCCCTTCTCGCGCGCCGCCTTGAGGTACGCCTGCCCGGTCTCGCGGATTCGTGTCATGTAGTCGCCAAGCGCGCGGTACCCATTTTCAGCCGCGCGCCTTATCTCGCGCGCCGAAAGATCCCTTACATAAGGTTCAATTTGGCGCGGGAAGCGCTTCAGGAATTCCTTGGGCTCGTGGATGGCGATGTATTCCATAAAGAAGGGCGTGTCCTTGAGGCGCGGCACATTGGCCTTGAGCACCTCCGGATAGTAGGCCACCACCGGGCAATTGTAGTGGTTGTCGCCCTTGAACTCATTCACATTGTAGCTCATTGCGGGATAGAAGATGAAGTCCACACCCTGGTCAATGAGTTCTTCAATCGCCCCGTGCATGAGTTTGGCCGGATAGCACACCGTATCGGAGGGGATGGTGTGCTGGCCCTTGAGGTACATATCGCGCGTCGCGGGCGCTGAGACCACGACTTCAAGGCCAAGCG
Source organism: Eubacteriales bacterium (assembly GCA_031551775.1). Taxonomy (GTDB): domain Bacteria; phylum Bacillota; class Clostridia; order Christensenellales; family Aristaeellaceae; genus Anaerozeibacter. The sequence continues at coordinate 65,186 of JAVBND010000067.1, forward strand.
AGGTAAACAGCGCGTGCCAGAACGGCAGCAACTCATACATGTTCAGACCCAGCGCCAACCCCACCTTGCCGCGCGCGCCCTTGACGCCCCGGTACTCAGCCAGATAACGCCTCTTCGCTTCACAGAGGTTGTACCCACCCGCCGGCGTCTTGCGCCCGGTCGGCTTCTCGCACTTGTTGCCGCTGAGAAAGACGCGTGAATCGGCAAATTTGTTGACGGTCAGCGCGCAATGGTTGGTGCAGCCCGAACACACGCGGTGTTCCACCGCGCGCGTAAACGAATTGAGCTGCGCGCGCGTCAGGATCGAGCTCCTGCCCAACGCGCGGTTTTTGGCGTAAAGCGCCGCGCCATACGCGCCCATGAGCCCCGCGACTTGGGGGCGTACAACCTCGCGCCCTATTTCCAGCTCAAACGCGCGCAACACCGCGTCGCTCAAGAAGGTGCCGCCCTGCACCACGATGTGCTCGCCCAACTGCTCGGCGCTTGAGGCGCGTATGACCTTGTACAGCGCGTTCTTGACCACGCTGATCGAAAGACCCGCCGAAATGTTGTCCGGCGTCGCGCCGTCCTTTTGCGCCTGCTTGACCGAAGAATTCATGAAAACCGTGCAGCGCGAACCCAGGTCAACCGGGCGCTTTGCGAAAAGGCCGCGCATGGAAAATGCGCGCATGTCCTCGCCCCAGGCGCTGGCGAAGGTCTGCAGGAACGAGCCGCAGCCGGAGGAACACGCCTCGTTCAGAAAGATGTTGTCCACCGCGCCGTTTTTGATCTTGAAGCACTTGATGTCCTGCCCGCCGATGTCGATGATAAAGTCCACATCGCTGTCAAACGCCTTCGCGGCGAGAAAGTGCGCGACCGTCTCCACCACGCCGCCGTCGAGGCGAAACGCCGCCTGCATGAGCGCTTCGCCATAGCCGGTCGAAGCCGCTCCCCTGACGAGCGCGCGCGGGTGCTTTTCGTAAAACGCTTCAAGAAACGCCCTGGCGGCCGGGACGGGATCGCCGTTGTTGGGTTGGTAGCTCGTTTCAATCAGCCGCCCATCCTCATCAATCACAACCCCCTTGAGCGTGGTCGAACCCGCATCGATGCCGATGTATACCGCGCCGTCGTAGTCCTCTACGGCGGCAATTTCCTTCGCGCCGCGCGCTTCATGGCGCGCCGCAAACGCCTGATAATCGGCTTCGTCCCGAAACAGCGGCGCGCACGCGGCATATCCGTTTTCCGAACCCGGCCGCTCAAGCGCTTCAATCAAATCCTCAAGCGAAACCTCGCCCGCCCCGTTCAGCGCCGCGCCGTAGGCGACGAAGTATTCGCCGCCTTCGGGGCAAGCGCCCGTAAGGTGAAGCGCCCGGTCAAACGCCACGCGCAGTTCCGGCAAAAAACTGAGCGGCCCGCCGAGGTAGGCCACGCGCCCCTTGATGGGCCGTCCCTGCGCAAGCCCCGCAATGGTCTGGTTGACCACCGCCGCGAAGATGCTGGCGGCCACGTCCTCCTTGCGCGCGCCCTGGTTGAGCAAGGGCTGCACATCGGACTTGGCAAAAACGCCGCAGCGCGACGCGATGGTATAGAGCCGCTCGGACCCGCTGGCCAAGCGATCCATCTCGCCGACCGATACATTCATGAGGGTTGCCATCTGGTCAAGAAATGCGCCGGTGCCGCCCGCGCACGAACCGTTCATGCGCGCTTCGATTCGCCCGCCTTCAAGGAAGAGGATCTTCGCGTCCTCGCCGCCCAGTTCGATCACCACATCGGTCTTGGGCAACCGGTCCTTGACCGCAAGGTTGGTGGCGTATACCTCCTGCACGAATGGCACGGCAAATTCTTCGGCCATGCCCATGCCCGCCGAGCCCGCGACCGACAGGCTGAACGACGTGCCCCGGGGCGCAAGGCCCAGAACATCCGACAGCATTTTTCGCGTCAGTTTTCGTACGCGCGAACGGTGGCGCGTATAGTCGCGATAGATGATTTTGTTGTTTTCATCAAGCACCACGCATTTGAGCGTGGTCGAACCCACGTCCAGGCCGATGCGCAAGACAGGCCTCCGATTTTCCTGCATGACGCTTCCTTTCATCCCCACAGGAAAACGCGAAGCGCTGGTGCTTCGCGTCTTCATGCGCTGTATATACCTGTCATTGTAGCCCCAATACGTCTTTTCGTCAACCTCCCGAAAGGTTAGCTTATCGTAACTTAATCGTTTGCATTGCGAAGCGCGGCCTCAGCCTTCATCATAATCGCGCATTCTATGCGCTTTCTGAACAGGTCGCAGCCGTATTCGTACAAGCCTTCAATCTCGCCGGTCCAGTGGTAAGCGTTGGCCGCGCAGCCGCCGGAACAATACAGCCTGGCCCAGCACGCGCGGCACTTCTCGCGCGTAAACACGTTGACCGAAGCAAAGCGCTGTTCCACCTTATGATTGGTCACGCCCTGATAGACATTGCCCATCAGGAATTTCTCATCGCCCACGAATTGATGGCAGGGGTACAGATCGCCCCAGGGCGTGACGGCCAGGTACTCGGTACCCGAGCCGCACCCGGCCACGCGCTTGTAGATGCAGGGGCCGTGCTTGAGGTCGAGGATGTAGTGATAGAAGGTGAAGCCCCGCCCTTCGCGCTCGCGCGCGATCATTTCCTTCGCGAGCAGTTCGTACTGGTCAAGCAAAACCGGCATGTCCGCATCGGTCAGCGCGTAGGGCTCGCCCGGCGGCGAAACGACCGGTTCCATGGAAAGCTGCGTAAAGCCAAGGTCCGCCATGTGCAGGATGTCGCTGACAAAATCCACATTGTCATGGGTGAACGTTGCGCGCATGTAGTAGCCGCGTTCGCCGCGCTTCTCGATGAAGCGCTGAAATTTGGGCACCACCACGTCATAGCTGCCCTGGCCGTTCACGGTCTTGCGCAGGCGGTCGTGCACTTCTTTGCGGCCGTCTAGGCTTATGACCACGTTGTGCATCTCGCGGTTTAAAAACTCGGTCACTTCGTCATCGAGCAACACGCCGTTGGTGGTCAGCGTAAAGCGGAAATTCTTCCCCGCCGCGCCTTCGATCTCGCGCGCGTAGGCGACGAGCCGCTTGACCACGGTGAAGTTCATCAGCGGTTCGCCGCCAAAGAAGTCCACTTCCAGGTTGCGGCGCGTGCCCGAATGCGCGATCAGGAAATCAAGCGCCTGCTTGCCCACCTCAAACGTCATCAGCGCCCGCTCTCCGTGGTACTTGCCCTGACTCGCAAAACAGTAATCGCAGTTGAGGTTACAGGTGTGCGCCACGTGCAGGCACAGCGCCTTGACGGTGCCGGTCTTTTTCCGAAGTTGGTGAAGCTCCCGATAGAGATCGGGCACGAAGAGCTTGTTTTCGTCCTTAAGCGATTCTATATCCTGAAGCGTTTCGCGGATTTCCGCTTCGTCCACGCCCTTCGCCCCGGCGTATTTTATACCGAGCGCGCGGACGATTTCCTCCGCGTCCATCTGATCAAACATCCCAATCGCGTCATACGCCACATCGTCCACCAGGTGGACGCTGCCGCTGTTGATATCGAGCACGATGTTCAGGCCGTTCATTTTGTACTGATGTATCATGTGTCCTCCGCCAAAAATGGAACACGCCGCCCGGTTGAAGGCGGCGCTTTCACTCAATCGGTTATTCCCCGCAGGATTCGCAGGGCTGGTTGGCCACGCCGCAAGAGGTCTTGCAGGCCGACTGGCAAGAAGTCTGGCACTCGCCGCAGCCGCCGGTCTTGAGGCTCTCGTCGAGTTCGCGCGTATCAAGGCTGATGATTCTCTTCATGCTTCTTTATCTCCTTCGCTTAAGACCGCAAGGCCTTCCGCCTCGCCACACCTATTATAATACCGTCAAGGCCCGTCCTATGTCAATCGATTTGGTCATGATTTAACACATCGAGCGTATGTGGCCACCCTCCGCGCGTGCTGACAAGCCGCCGTCCGAGCGCCAGGCGCAGGACACCTTCGTCCACCACTTCGCCCGGGACCAAGAGCGGCACGCCCGGCGGGTACGCCCACAGGTATTCGCGCGAGACGCGGTTAGCCGCTTCCTGAACCGGCACCATTCGCCCCGCGCGCGACAGCGCTTCTTCAATCGTCAGCGCCGCGCGCGGCGCGAAAAGCGGCGGCGCGGGCGGCGCGGGCGGATGGTCGGTCAGGCCCAAGTCAATTTCAAGCAGCGCCCGTGCAAACCCATCCAGCGCGTCCTCGGCAT
>JAVBND010000119.1:0-21858 GCA_031551775.1 Eubacteriales bacterium
CCGCCAACGCCCGTGCCGGAAGCCGGGTACCATTTGCTGAAGATGTTACCATACATCATCTCGCCGCAAACATAGAGATTGGGCACGACTTCGCCTTTGGAATTCAGCAGTTCAGTCTTTTCGTTGACCTGCGGTCCGGGAATCGAGCCAATGAAGCCGGGGCGGATCGGAACCGCATAGAAGGGCGCCTCTTCGATGGAGGCCATTTTCTCATTCGCAACGCCGAACAACGCGTCATCCTGACCCGATGCCTTGTTCGCACGGTATTCCTCGGCACTTGCCAGGAATGCGTCCTTGTTCACGCCGGTCGCATCGGCGATGCCTTCCAGCGTATCCGCTTTGAACACAAGGCCCATCTCTACCGCACGATCCAAGTCCTCAATTCTCGTTGAGGTGCTGTCAACAATGCCGTATACCACTTTATCGGTTTGTTGATTCAGCGGGTAGGTAATCTCGCTGTAGAACACCTTCTCGTTTGCAAAGCGCACGCCTTCTTTGTTGAAGAAAACGCCGGGATGGTTACACAGGCCGCCGATGGAGCCATAGTAGCCCAGGTTGTGGTTCAGGCACTTAAGTCCCATCATGCCATCGCCGACGATGACAGGATCCAGATCCTTGATCATTTCAAGGCCGTCACCGTTGCTGCCAGCGCCGGTAAAGGGAATGTTGTTGGTAAAGCCAGGCGCCAGTTCTTTGATGATTTGCTCGTTGCGTGTGAAGCCGCCGGTGGCAAGAATCACCTTGGACGCATCGATCGCATATTCTTTTTCCAGATCCGTCACATAAATGCCGACAACCTCATCATCCTGCATTTTGAGGCCAGTGGCTTTGGTGTTCAAGCGAATGTCAACACCCAGCTCGGCGGCATGTTCCGCCAAGAAATCCGAGATCTGTGCGCCGCCTTCGCCGCCCGAGGAATTGTCCGGGCTAAACGTGAGCAGAGCAGAATCCGGGTGGCCCGTGCCATACTCTTGCGGCGTTACATTCACAGGCATCCCGTTGTCGATCAAGTAGTTAAAGGTGTCCGGGATAACGTCGGCAACGGCTTTGAGCAAGGGGCGGTTTAGCTCCATGCCAGAGCGCCGTTCCATAAACTCGATCAGCGAATCGCCGTCAAAATCGATTCCTGCCGCTTTGTTATATTCGGTGCCGCAGGTCCAAATCGCGCCGCCCGAAACGCGGGTGGAGCCGCCGATGTATGCCAGCTTTTCTACGACAACCACCTTAAGGCCGCTGTCTTTTGCTGCCTGAATGGCGGCGGAGAGCCCTGCACCGCCTGCGCCCACGATGACGATATCCGCTTCTTCATCCGGGCCATTTTCCAACGCCGCTTTTTGCTCGCCCTTCTTCAAGGAATCCATGTCGCCGCCCGCTTCTTGGAGCGCCTTGGCTGCCGCGGAAAGGATTGCGCCGCTCGTCACGGTTGCGCCGGCTACCGTGTCAATTGCCAGCGTTTGACCCGCAATGATTTTGCCGGGAATGGTGTTGATTGCCGCATCGGCAATTACACGCGTATCCACCGACTCTATGACTTCTACATTGGCAATTGCGTTGGCGTCTACCGTGACCTTTACGGTCAAATCACCCTTCATGGAGGGGACGGTTGCTTCATAGCTGCCGGCATTATACCCCGAAACAGCCGTGGCGGCGGTCGTTTGCGCATAAACGGCTGTAGAGAATAAAACTGCCAGAACAAGACACCCGATCAAAATCTTTCGCATAGTCTTCTTCCTCCCATTTTCTGAGCGCGATGAAACACGCCCTAGTGGTCTGCGTCATCTAAAACGCGTGGTATGGCGAGACGATTTTTTCATCCTGCAAGGAGCAGGAGCGCAGGCGTAGCAGCGCTACGTCAAGCGGATGGCGACGCGGCAGGATGGGAAAAGCGGCCGCAATACCATGTGTTTTAGGTGACGCAGACCACTAGACTTTGTCAAACCATAGTCAAAGCTCTATGATTATAGCATATGAAATGATTTTTTACAAGTTGTCCGGAACCCAATGGCCCCTGCCGCATCACATATGTTCGTCCGCATCGTCTCCAAAAAACTCGCGGCCCTTGATTCCTTTTTCGTGCCGCGTTTTTTCCACCAGCTCTGAGAGCATGTCCCGCACTTTCGCGCTTTGTTTGATGCGCTTGAGCAAAATCTCCGGCGTGGACTTGTCCGCCGTGCATAGATGGATGCTGCCCAGTCCGAATAACCGCTCTTCCAGGGACCGCTTCAGCGTCAGGTCCATAATGCGGTACAGGCGTACCTCCTCTTCCCTGGTCGAGAGCAGCCCGCTTGATATAAACAGCCTGTCGTCTGTCACGCGGTATGTGGTAAACGAGAGCGGCAGGCCAAACAGCGTGCGCTTCCTATCCTTCCAAATGGGATTGATGACAGCCACCGGTTTCACCTCATTTCTCAAATCTATCCGCTTCATTATACCGTACGGCGGCGACAATCACAAGCGCGTGTCAACGGTTCCGGGCAATTTGGGCCCGGAAATTTTGAAGCGGTTGCCTAATCCAGTCGGCGCGCCACCACAACAAACGTCCCCCCGTCCACATACCGGCTGCATGTCGATAGCGTGAGCAGCCTGTCCCCCCACACAGGCACAACGCCCGTATCCACGTATGTCGCTTCCCGCACGCCGCCCACAAACTCGGCAAACCGCCGCTCATCCTCAAAATCTATATACTCGTAATACCGAAACCCCGGCTCCCCATCCTCGTACATCTTCGACCTGAACATCCCGAAAATCTCGTAATCCCCTTCCTCTCCCAACAAGTCAAACTTGATCCTCGGATGCTTGCGCCAATACGACGCCCGCTCATATTCCTTGAGCGTCCCAAACATCGTTCCATCCTTCATATTGTGCGCATGCACAATCATATTTGCGCTCGGTTCATCCGGGTCGCACCGCGAATCCAAGAACGGCGTGCCGCTTGGCGTTTCTTTTTGATTGAAGTCGCGCCCCAAATAATACTCCGAGTCCTCCGGCGTATACATCACCGGATAATTGACCCGAGTCCCGCATATCTGGATCCACCCCACCAGATCATCATTGCGCATGTACAGGTCCATGAATTTATCGAGGATCGCGCGCGGCTTGCCTGCGCTCACGATCCCGTCCACCCGGGTCAGGGCAGGCTCCAGTATCGTTAAGTGCGTGCGAATATAGCCCTCGATATAGGCGCTCAGCGCGTCCACGCTCGATTTCGGCAGCGTCGGTTTTGTTCCCGCACCGCGAATCAGCGCCTGAACCACATGGCCCATTACCAGGCCGTCCGCGTTCGGTTCCGGCAAGCGCCGCATGAGATCACCCGCCTCAGCCGCCTCGGCGCGCAGTTCAGCCGCCTCAGCGGCATCCATCCTCCACTCGGCCACGCGGATCTTGATCGAGCCAATGCCACGATCCTGGTAACGCGCGTCATCGCGCACAAACCCGCTCACCGCGCTCACCATGTCCGCCAGAGCGAAATAGTCCTCGTCCGGCATGTACAATTGGGTCAGCAACTGAACCTCAAAGCCCGTGTCCGGCAGAGTCGCCGCGCCCGCAAGGCATGCGCACGCATTGAGTCCAATCACAAGCGCAAGGAATGCTGGCAGCCATTTTCTTGGTGCACGCATCGTGCGCACTTCCTTTCGGCGCAACCCATAGCTGAATAGGGCCTGAGACAAGCAGCTTTGGGGCATAACGGTACCCGGCCATTGCGCATGAAAACACGCGCCCGGCCTGAACATATGCCCGACTGCCCGGCTCACGTACCGGCGCGTCCGAAAACCCGGCCCAGTTCACGCCTGATTTCGTTCATATCAAGGGGTTTTGAAATATGCCCGTCCATGCCCGCCTCAAGGCTGGCTGTTTTGTCCTCCTGCATGGCGTTGGCCGTCATGGCCACAATCGGCGTGCGCCTCCCCCCCTTGGTCTGCTTTTCAAAGGCGCGGATTCTCTTGGTGGCTTCAAGCCCGTCCATTACGGGCATGCGTATATCCATCAAAATCAAATCAAACTCGGTTTCCTGAACCGCCCTGAACGCTTCGGCGCCATTCGCCGCGCAGTGAATTTCCATGCCCATATCCGCAAATATCGCCAGCGCGATTTCACGGTTGATTTCATTGTCCTCCGCGAGCAGCGTCCTGAAACCGTGATAATCCTCATCCGATTCGCCATGGCCGCTATCTCTGGGTTGCGCCTGATCGCCTTGATACGGTTCTGCCGCAACGGAAAACGAGAATGTACTCCCCTCTCCCCCGCGGCTATTGACACCGATCTCTCCGCCCATCAGTTCCACCAGGGCTTTGCTGATGGACAGCCCCAGGCCGGTGCCGCCGAATTCCCGCACAGTCGATGTGTCCGCCTGTGAAAAGGGCTTGAAAAGAAGCCCCAACTGCGCCTCCGACATGCCGATGCCGGTATCGGAAACGGCGCACGTCAGCTTTATCTTGCCATCTTCTTGCGGCGCGGCGCTGATATCAAGCGATACTTGCCCCTGTTTGGTGAACTTCGCCGCGTTTCCCAGCAGATTCAGCAGAACCTGCGAAAACTTCAAGCTGTCCCCGATCACCGCCTCAGGCACTGTTTCATCCACCGCAACCTTGAAACCGATGCCCTTTTCGTCCAGCCGTGGCAAAATGAGTTCGCGGATGTTTTCGACAGCCTCGCGAATGACAAACGGGCGTTTTTCTATCTCCAGCTTTCCGGCTTCAATCTTGGAGAAATCCAGAATATCATTGATAATGCCGAGCAGCAGCGTAGCCGAGGATTGAATTTTCTTCAGGTAAACCATGCTTTGCTCCTTTGTGTCCGCTTGCATGGCCAGCCGTGTCATGCCGAGCACGCCGTTCATGGGGGTTCGAATCTCATGGCTCATCCGGGCAAGGAAATCCCTTTGCGCCAGGTTTGCGGCCTCCGCCAGCGCGAGCGCTTCGTGCTCCTTGGCCGTTTTTTCTATGTGATCCGCCATCGAGTTGATGCTCTCGGCAACTTCTCCCAGTTCCCCACCGACACCGTCAATGCGCTTTGTCAGGTCATAGCGCATGGCCTTGATGCCCGCAACCAGGTTGTCCACGTTCATCATCAGGCGACGCGAGAGGTAGATCGCGACCAGGATGGTCAGAAGAAAGAAGATCACCAGGATGACAATGATCCGCGCCGCGACGCTCCCATACTCCTTTTCGATATCGGTCGTCAACTCATTGGCCCAGGCATACCCGATGACGGCGCCGCCCCGCTCAATGGGGTACATCGCGTTCATGATGTTGCCGCGCACCATCGAACCCATTCTGACGATGGGCTTGTTCTCAGCCATGACGGTACGGCCGGGATGGTCGGCCTTTATCGAGACGCCGACGTTCGATCCGTATTCTTGCGAAGGCCCGTATGTCAAAATGGCGTCGAGCTCAAGGGCGTAATACCCCGCGCCCAGCCCCGAATAAATCGCGGCGGTTTCCTCCGTCACGCCCTCAAGCGCCCGGTGCAGCGCCGCAATCTTCTCTTCCCTGGGCGCATCCAAGGCCCCGGCGTCGCCGAGAATATCGTCATAGCTCCTCTCGCCAAGCTGGCGCTCCAGAAAATGCGCAATGCCGAGCAACTTGCCTTCTTTGCCCGCAAGCATCACCGTTTGTGACAGATAATATGTCGTGTAAATCGAAGCGAGCAGCATGATCGCCATCAGGATGAGCAGCAGGCCGATGATTCTGCCTTGCACGGAATGGAGAAAGTATCTTTTCATGAGGCATCATTGCCCTCCCGGTACAACTGTTTGGGTGATCCGCGAAAAAGAACCAATTCTTGCGAATCGAATCCTCATGGTGGGTCTGTACCGAACTTGAACGGGTGGCCCCATCAACGCGAACGACGCAGCCCGCCATTGCTGCGCCCGTCGCGTAAACAAGCAGCTTTCAACATACACCCGCGCAGCATTGCGCTGCCAATCCCCGCCAAACATTATACCATACTTTGGATGCGGAAGCAATCACCGCCTGCGCTCGGGGCCGCTCTTCCTCCTTGCATTGTTATGCCACATATACACCAAAAAAGCCTGATCACTTTCACGTTCAGGCTTTTTCAGAACCTCGCAAAATCAAGGCTTTCGGGCTTCTTACGCCCTCTTCGGCCTGAGCCATCTGGGAATCAGCCTGAAACCGCCGCCGCGGCTGGATAGCACGACGCTTTGAAGCAAAATGAAGAAGCACAGCATGGCGCCGGTTGTGATGCTCTGCCACCAGGGCTCCCTGAGTCCCGATGCCACGACGATGGACTTGATGGTGGTCAGCGTCAGCACGCCGAAGAGCGTGCCGATGACATTGCCGACGCCGCCGGTCAACAAGGTTCCTCCGATGATCGAGGAGGCTATGGCGTTCATCTCGGCCCCGGCGGCGTTTGTCGCGTTGCCGGCGCCGGTATGCATCAGAAAGACGAATCCGCCAATTCCGGCGAGCAGCCCAGAAAGCAAGTACGAAAAGAACTTGGTGCGCCTTACATTGATGCCCAGCATCAGCGCGCTTTGGCTGCTGCCTCCAACGGCATAGAAATTGCGTCCAAGCCTGGTCTTCTTGAGGATCACAAAGACCACCGCCACGACGACGAGCGCGATCACGACGCCGATTTCAATCCTGCCGGGGATCAGCGTGCCGTTCTTCGCCGTGTACCCGAGCCACGGAATTTCGATGCGCGCGTCTTTGAGCGCCAGAAACCCCGCGTTTTGCGCCGTGCGCGGCTCAAGGCTGACAATGGTCGTCATGCCCCTGGCAAAAAACATGCCCGCCAGAGTTACGATAAAGGGCTGGATCTCAAGATAGGCAACCAGGCATCCGTGCACAGCGCCGAAGGCGAGCCCAATGCCCAGCGCCAACAACAGGGAGGTCAACACATTTCCGCCCTGGACATCAAGGTTGACCACGCAGCTCATGACGACGAGCGCGGTAATTCCGCCAACGGAAATATCAATGCCGCCGGCAATCATCACAATCGTCAATCCGCAGGCTACGACAATCAGCGAGGCGTTGTTGTTGAACATGTCAAAAAGCTGTTGAGGCCGAAGGAACCCGCCGCCCCACACGGCCATGGCCATGACGTACATCGCCAGAAAGATGCAAATGGTTATGGTCAAAAGCAAGTGCGTGTCCGTAAGGGGCTCCCTGCGCCTGCCGTTTGCGCTTAAGGTAGGCTGATTCATGTTCATATCATTTCACCTCCGCGATTTGAGGCGTTTTCTTGGAGGCAAACTTGGCCCAAATCCGGCCGGCCATGCTCTTGAATACCGGAGAACCGATCACCACGATGAGGATGATGATCGCCGCCTTGTATGCCTTGATCGCGGTGGACGGCACCTTCATGGCGTAGAGCGTCGTCGTCAGCGCCTGGATGGCGTATGCGCCCAATACCGAACCGGACATCTTGAATTTTCCGCCGCTGAGCGCGTTGCCGCCGATGGCCACGGCCAAAATGGCGTCCATCTCAATTTCAATCAGTATGGTTTCATGGTTGATCAGAGCGAGCCTGCTGACGCTCACGCACCCGGCAACGGCGACGCACAGCCCGAGTATCGCAAAGGCAAGCAGCTTCACCGCCTTTGTGTTGATGCCGTTCAGGCGCGCGGCGCGTTGATTGATGCCGACGGCCTGCGTATAGAGGCCCAGGTTTGTGAACCTGAACATCAGCGCAAATAGAAAGCCGCACAAAATGACGATGAAAACCGGCGTCGGAATGGGCACTCCCGGAACAAACCCGCCGATTGCGGAAATCAGGGGGCTTGAAACGGTCGGCGTCGCGCCGCCGTTGATCCAGTACGCGATCGAACGGCCCGCCGTATACATGATCAAGGTTGCGATCATGGGCTGGATACCAAACGCCGCGACCAGCGTGCCGTTGAACGCGCCAAACACGACGGCAATCGCGCACGCGGCCAGGAAGGCGATGAGTATGGTCATCGGCGTAATGGCGCCGCTCCTGAGCACCTTGACGAACATGCTGCCCGCTATGGCCGCGCACGCGCCCACGCTGATGTCCTGCCCGCCTGCGGCCGCCGTCACCAGCGTCATGCCCATGGCCAGAATCGCCAGTTCGGAAGCGCCGTTCAAAATGCTGATCAGGTTGCCCGCCAAAACCTGATTCCCCTCGTTGTTCGCCGTAAGCCCCACCGAAAAGAAGCCGGGATCCCGGATCAGGTTGAAGATGGCCAGCAGAAGAAGTGCGATGATCGGAATCAGGAGCTGTGCGTATTCGCTTCTCACGCGGGAAAATCGGTTCAATCGCTTGCTCATCTCAATTCGCCCCCCCCTGCAATCGTACGCATCACGTTGTCCTGCGTAATTTCGCTGCCCTCAAGCTCGCCCACAATGTTGCGGTCGCGCATGACGATGAGCCGCGAACAAGTGCGCAGCATCTCTTCGATTTCGGATGAAATGAAGGTAATGCTTACGCCCTCCCCGGCGAGCTTGAGCACAAGCTTTTGAATCTCGACCTTTGTCCCCACGTCGATCCCGCGCGTCGGCTCGTCCAGCATCAGGTACTTGGGATGGGTGAGCAGCCAGCGCGCAAGGATGACTTTTTGCTGGTTTCCGCCCGAAAGCGACTTGATCGGCGTATCGGCCGAAGCGGTTTTGATCCCCAGCACCTTGATGTACTCCTCGGCAAACGCCTCCGCCTCGGCGCGGGAAAACGGCCTAAAAAAGCCCTTCATCACTTGCAGCGCGAGGATGATGTTCTCCCTGACGGAGAGGTCGGCGACGATTCCGTCGCGCTTGCGGTCCTCCGGTAGGTACCCCATTTGATTCTTCATGGCGTCAATGGGCTTTGATATGCGAACGTCTATCCCATTGACCCGCACCCGGCCGCCGGTCACCTTGTCCGCACCGAATATCGCGCGCACGCTCTCGCTGCGCCCGGAGCCCAGCAGGCCCGTAAAGCCGTTGACCTCGCCCTTGCCGATGTGAAAATCAAAGGGCGTGACGCACGCATCGCTTTTCAGGCCGCGCGCTTCATAGACCGGCGTCCCCTCTTGATCGGGCGGCGCCGCTTCCTTCTTTTGCATCCCGCTCAGATCGTCCAGCACCTTGCCCATCATCTTGCTGACCAGGTCCACCTGCGGCAAGTTCTCAATCTCATATTCCCCGACAAGCTCGCCATTGCGCAGGACGGTAATCCGATCGCACACTTCGTATACCTGCTCAAGAAAGTGCGTTACAAACACAATGCCGACGCCGCGCGCCTTTAGGCCGCGCATGAGCGAGAAGAGCATGGCGACTTCTTTTTCGTCGAGCGAACTTGTCGGCTCGTCGAGGATCAGCGCCTTGCATTCCATATCGACGGCCCGGGCGATGGCGACCATTTGCTGAACCGCCAGGGAACAAGTGGCGAGCTGCTGCTTGGGTCGTGCCGGAATGCCGAGGTTTAAGAGGATTTCACCGGCCCGCTTTTCCATCGCCTTTAAGCGCACGATGTTGCCCTTGCCGCGCCCGATGAATATGTTCTCCGCGACCGTCAGGTTGGGGCAAAGCGATATCTCCTGGTAGACCGTGCTTATGCCCAGGTCCTGCGCTTCCTGCGGGGACTTGATGGTGATTTCCCCCTCCACACCCCGAAGGTTTATCCGGCCTGAATCCTTTTCATAAACACCGGTCAGCACCTTGATCAGCGTGGATTTTCCGGCTCCGTTTTCACCCATCAGCGCGTGGATTTCGCCTGCGCGCAGCGTGAAATCCACTTGGCTCAGAGCCTTCACGCCCGGAAATGCCTTGTCTATCTTGCGCATGGTCAAGACAGTATCGCCTTGCATCAACCTCTCTCCCTTCAACCCCGCTCGGGCCCGTCAAACGACATCCGCGCAAGCGGGAACGCGCGGTGCGGATACGCGGAAATCTTCCACATAACCTCACCGCGCGGCCAAGTCATAAGCTATGTCGGCGTTTCATTACAGGCCGTAGTTGTCGATATCTTCCTGGGTGATCGTCGCAGCGTCAAAGCCTTTTTCTTCCGAGATGACGATCTTCTGATCGATTGTGCCGCCGCCCACCAGCGTCTTGATCATTTCGTCGATGACCGAGGCTTGGAAGGGGCTGCACTGTCCGTCGTAGTTCCAGTTTCCGGCAAGCACTTCTTCAAGCGCCCAGGTGTTGCAATCAAAGCCCATGATGATTACATCGCCGTCTTTGCCGTGGGTGATGCCCGCTTCGTCAAGCGCCGCGACAGCGCCCCTGGCCATGCCGTCGTTCTCTGCATAGACGACGTTGAAGGCTTCGCCGGAGTTGATGACCGATTCAACGATCTTCTTGGCTTCCGCCTCGTCCCAGGTGGCGGTCTGCTGCACGACCATCTTCATTTTTCCATCTTCAACCTGCGCGTTGAGGGCGCCGGTACGGCCAATCTGCGCATCCGAGCCCATGGCACCCTGGATGTGGATGACGTTGTACTCCGGCAGGTTTTGCGCAAGCAGCCATTCGACTGCGAGCTTGCCCTGGTTGGCCATGTCGGAGACGACAGCCGCCGCGAAGAGACTCTCGTCGCAATCGATCATGCGGTCAAACAGGAAAACGCCGATGCCGGCTTCCTGGGCGGATTTGAGGACGGTATCCCAGCCGGTGGTCTCAGCGGCGGAAATCAGCAGGAAGTCCACGCCGTCGGTAATGAACTGTTGGGCGGCGTTGAGCTGCTCGTCGTTCTTGAGGGAGTAGAATGTCTTGGCTGCATAACCGTTCTCGGCTGAAAAAACCTTCTCAAAGTCATTCACGTTGGCTTCGCGGTAGCCGGATTCGGAGGGCGGGTTGTTCACGATGCCTACCGTAATGGTGTCGGCAAACGCGGCCTGGGAAGCGAACAGGGAGAGCAGCAGCATCAGGGCAAGGACCAGGCCAGTGATCTTCTTCATTGTTGTTCCTCCTCATGTTTTTATCCGGTCCAAAACGTCGGTCGCCTTGGATTGGGCTTGTGCTTATTTTACCAAATTTCGCTTTCGGGAACATTCAATATTTTTCGGAAGGTCTAGCAAGTATTTCTTGGATATTGGCGGGTTTTTGAAATATTATGATTTTTTTCCGGTAAAATGATGTTTTCTTTTGAGCGCCTCGTACTCGCGGTGCCGCCGCCCTTGTGGTATAATAGGGTATCCGCAACTACGGAGGGGCCTATGGACAAAAGCAAACTCTGTGACGCCGCGCCGCAGGTCAGCATCAAGGGACAGATGACAAAGCTCCTGTTGATCATCGCCGTTTCGATGCTGGTGATCATTGTCGCGCTGCTCGTGACGCTCGTGTCCATCAGCAGGCAATATACGAGCGCCCTTCAAAACGCCAACACGGCAGCCGATTTCAACAAGGAGTTCAAGGCGACGCTTGACCTTGAAATGTACAACCATGTGATCAAGGCGCGCAGCGGCCAGTCGGTCAGCGAACTTCCGATGCACGAACTTGACGAAGCCGTGGAAGTGCTCAACCGCCTGGAGACGACGACCACCCTCCGGGACAACCGCTGGCGCATCCGCAGCATGCTCAACATGTGCGAAAACCTGCGCGGCTACATGATTGAGATCGCCCTGTGCGAGCGGTACGACGATCGGATGGAACTGCTCGAACGCAATATTCGCGGGGAAACCGGCCTCACCAAGTTGATTGAGACCTATATGCACGACTATATCGATGACGAGGTTCGCGAGCTTGCGCGGCTCCAAGGCGAGATCGGCATGCAAGTGACGGTCGTCGTCGCCCTGACCGTCCTGGGGGTCTTGCTGCTTTCAAGCATCATTTTGGGTTATGCCGTGCATTTTGCTGGGCGCATCACGGGGCCCATCGCGCAACTTGCGGAAAAAGCGCAAAAGCTCGGTGAAGGCGATTTCTCGGTCACGCCGATTGAAACAAACAGCGCCGAACTTCATACGCTCGACCGGGGCTTCAACGAAATGGTGGGCCGGATCAACACGCTGCTCGGAAAACAGATTGAGGACCAAAAAACCCTGCACCGCGCGGAGCTTGAACTCCTGCAGGCGCAAATCAACCCCCATTTTCTCTACAATACCCTCGACTCCATCGTAATCCTGGCCGAGAACCACCGCGATGAAGAGGTCATTCAGATGGTCACCAGCCTGTCGGTGTTCTTCCGCAATTCCTTGAGCCGCGGCAAGGACATCATCACGCTGCGCGCGGAACGCGATCAGGTGACGAGCTACCTTGAAATCCAGCAAATCCGTTACAGCGACATCTTGAATTATGAGATTGACATTGAGGAAGGCTTGCTCAATGAACTGGTGCCCAAGCTGGTGCTCCAGCCGCTGGTTGAAAACGCCTTGTATCACGGGACCAAAAACAAGCGCGGCGTCGGCAGCATTTTCATCACGGGAAAAAGCCACGAAAGCGATATGCTGCTTGAAGTGCGCGACAACGGCGCGGGCATGGATGAGGAACAGATCAACACGCTCAAGGCAGGCGTCTACGAGGACCGCCATACCGGCCTTGGCCTGGTCAACGTTCACAAACGCATCAAGCTCTATTGCGGGGAAAAATACGGCCTTTCCTTTGAAAGCACGCTGGGTGCGGGCACCACGGTGTCCATCCTCTTGCCCAAAGGAATGAAGGCGGATTGACGAAGGGGGATGCGCACATGAAGAGATTGCTTTTCATCTTGTTTTTGGCGGCGATGCTGTTTGCTCTTGCCGGTTGCGGCTCGAATCCGGGCGATACGAACGCGGCGGGCGATGCGCACTACGAGGATTTTATCGTGGTGGGCTTTTCGCAGGTGGGCGCGGAGAGCGACTGGCGCGCCGCCAACACCCAAAGCATGCTGGAGGCCTTGTCCGAAAAGAACGGCTACAAGCTGATTTTTGACGATGGGCAACAGAAACAGGAGCGCCAGATTACGGCAATCCGCAACTTCATCCATCAGGAAGTGGATTACATCGTGCTGGCCCCGACGACCGAAACCGGCTGGGATACGGTGCTTCAGGAAGCCAAGACCGTGGGCATACCGGTGATCATCGTTGACCGCAGGATCGAAGTATCCGACGAAAGTTTGTTCACCTGCTGGGTCGGCTCCGACTTTCGCAAGGAGGGTGATACGGCGGTTCGCTGGATGGAGGAGCGATTTGGGCCTGAAAGGCTGAAGATCGTCCATTTGCAGGGCAACATCGGCTCATCGGCTCAAATTGGCCGCACGGAAGGTTTGGACGCGGGGATCCAAGCAAACGGAAACTGGAGCCTTGCCGCGCGCGCGAGCGGTGAATTCACCCAGGCAAAGGGCCAGGAGTTGGTGGAGGAATTCATCGCCCAGGGGATCCGCTTCAACGTCATATATTCCGAGAACGACAACATGGCCTATGGCGCCATTGACGCCTTGAAGGCCGCCGGGATCATGCCCGGCAGCGACGTCGCCGTCATTTCCTTTGACGCCAACCGCGCGGCACTCGAAATGACGCTCTCGGGCGAGATCAGCTACAATGTGGAGTGCAATCCGCTGCACGGTCCCCGCGTAGCCGCCATCATTGAGCAACTTGAGTCCGGCGGGACCCCGCAAAAGTTTACCTATGTCGGGGAGACCTCCTTCGACTCCAGGACCATTACCCAGGCGCTCATTGACAGCCGCGAATACTGACCGGTACAATCGCGCCGCGCCTATCTTGCGCAGAAAAGAGCTGAGAGACAAGCCATGTATCAGATTTTTGTCGTCGAAGATGAACTGCTGATTCGCCAGAATATACGGGGCGTCATCGAGAACATGACCGGTCCCTATGCGTTTTGCGGCGAAGCGTCGGACGGGGAAATGGCGCTTTCCCTGATGCAGGACCTTATGCCGGATATTTTATTAACCGACATCAAGATGCCCTTTTTGGACGGGTTTGAGCTGATCCGGCACGTAAAGGCCATGATGCCCTGGCTCAAAATCATCATCATCAGCGGTTACGGCGAATTTGAATCCGCGCAAAAAGCCATCGCCCTGGGCGTCGATCTTTACTTGCTAAAGCCCATAAGATCGCATGACCTCGCCGAAGCCATTCAAAAGATCGCGGGGCAGATTGAAGAGGGCAAGATCAAGAATGAACTGCCGCCGGGATATGACCGGGATGAGGTGCATAGCGCGCTCCACCAGCATTTCATGCGGCAATTGCTCAGCGGCAGCGCAAGTACCGCTACCCTTCTGGAACGCGCCCGCTCCCTTGAACTGGACGTCGTACACCCGCTTTACCAGCCCGTCCTTTTCTACTTCGACACGGAAGACGCGGGCCGCAGGGCTTTGCCTTCGATCATCCCCACCATTCTAAACGACAAAAAAACCGCCCTTTATTCCTTCAATGGGTCAGACCGTTTGACCCTGCTCCTCTATGCCGCAAACAAAGAAGCGCTGACCGAAGAAGTATACCGGTTCATCAACATCATCCGCCATGAACTCAAGGACCTTGCTACCATCGTCACAACGGTTGTCGGCAACGTCGCCGAGCGCATCAGCGCCATAAAAGACGCCTATGAGACGGCCGACACCATGCTCAAAAAAGTGCACAGCGTATCGGCGGGACAGGTCATCGACGTGAATGATACCGCGCAAATTACCGCGGACATCGTCAGCTTCACAAGTCCCTTCGGCGAAGAATTCCAGCAAAAGCTGTTGTACGCGGCGGTCGAGGATGTGCCCGCGCTGCTCGACGGCTACTTGAACGGCCCGAGCGGCGACCAGTTTGGCAGCATGTTGTTCCGTTACTACACGCTGGTGGATATTTTGAAAATCGCCGTCCGGATCGTATCCGCTGCGGAAGCCTCCGCCGATCCCAAGGATATCGCCACACGGTTCAGCGCTGAATACGATATTTTTGCCGCCTCAAGCCACCGGGACGGCTTCAGGAAGCTGGCGCAGGAACTCCTGCAGGAAGCGGTCCGGATGAAGCAGGAAAACCTCGGCTTCTTGAAGCACAGCCACGTCATCAGCCGCGCCGAAGAATATGTGGCGCTTCAGTATTGCGACCCCAATATATCCCTCATCAGCGTGGCCAAACACGTGGGCATGAGCTCCGCGCATTTCAGCACGGTATTCTCCCAGACCGTTGGAAAAACCTTTATCAATTATCTGACGGGCATGCGCATGGAAAAGGCAAAGGAATTGCTCGCCTATACCGACATGAAGCTATCCACCATCGCCATGGAAATCGGGTACAACGAGCCCAACTATTTCAGCCACGTTTTCAAAAAAGCTGAGGGGATCACGCCCAAGGAGTACCGCGCCAAGTTCGCAAGGCATTAGAGTCTGTTTCTAAAGGAAGAAACAGACTCTAGTTTCCCGCGAAACAAAAAAACCGTCCTGCCGTCGCGGCAGGGCGGTCCATTTACACATTTGATTACGCGGCGGGCGACGCTTCCGGCGTGACGGTTTCAACCGGCGCTTCGGTCACAACCGGCGCTTCGGTCACTTCGGGCGCGGCGGTTTCTTCGGGCGTCACGGCCTCAACCGGCGCTTCGGTCGCTTCGGGCGCGGCGGTTTCCTCAGGCGTTACGGCTTCGCCGGGGGCTGCCTCTCCGTTTGGAACATTGCTTTCGAGGATGTCTTCAACGCTGACTTGCGGCGCGGTGTCGTTCGCTTTGTTCGCGGCGGAATTGGCGCGCGCAGTCAAAAGCGTAGCAATGATGGCCAGCACGATAAACGCGGCCGCCGCAATTTTGGTAATCAGCTGAAGTTTGCCCTGAATGCCCTTGGCTTTTGATTTTCCAAAGAAGGTTTCCGCGCCGCCGCCGATGGCGCCCAGACCCTGGCGGTTGCCTTCCTGCATCAGTACCGACACGATGAGTACAATGGCCAGCAGGATCAACAGGATATAGATGAAAATCAGCAAACCGCTCATTTTGGGAAAACCTCCTCAACTACTCTAAAGGCTTAATCACACAGTAAGGAATTATAGCATATTTTGCACCGCTTGGCAACTGTTTGCTAAAAAATTACACGAAAGACGGCAGCTTCAGTTAAGTTCCTGAGCTTTGAAGGAATACCGCCAAAAGGCAACGAATGACCATGGCGATATACAAAAGGAGTGACCTGTCATGCAAGTAACGCCCCTGATGCTGCTGACCGTGTGCCCGCTCATCTTCCTGGCCTCGTTCGTCGATTCCATCGCGGGCGGCGGCGGGCTGATCTCATTGCCCGCGTACTTGCTGACCGGCATGAGTCCGCAGCTCGCGTCCGGCAGCAACAAGTTTTCCGCCACCTGCGGCACGATATTCGCGACCGGGCGGTATTTCAAAAGCGGCAAGCTGCCGCTTCTTCCGGCGCTCCTCGCCTGCCCCGGCGCGCTCCTCGGATCGTCTTTGGGCGCATGGCTTCTGCAACAGGTCAGCGAGCAGTTCGCGCGCACATTCATGCTTGTCGCGCTCCCCGTGGTGGCGGTGTTGCTGCTCATAAGGCGCGACATCGCGCGAGAGGCGCGCCCCTTCGACGCCAAGCGCGCGGCAGGCTGCGCCTTGATCGGCCTGGTTTGCGGGCTATACGACGGGTTCTTCGGGCCGGGCACCGGCACCATTCTGATCATGCTTTTTACATGGTTCGTAGGGCTGGACATGGTCAACGCGTCGGGCGCCGCAAAACTCGTAAACCTCGCCAGCAACCTAGCCGCCATGGTGATGTTTTGGAAAAACGGCTACATCCTCTTCCCGCTTGCGCTCCCCGCCGCCGCGTGTTCCATTGTGGGCGGATATCTGGGCGCGAAGATGGCCATCCAGCGCGGCGCGAAACTGATCCGAGTCGTGATGATGCTGGTGCTTTTCGCGCTGATCGCAAAGCTCTTGTGGGACTTGTTCCTGGGCAATCGCCTATAATTTCATAAGTTCAAACCCAAGCTTGTCGCACGACACGAGGTGGTATGTGATCCCTTCCCAGGTACCTTCAAACGCGTGCGCAGCGCTTGCGCCGTGGAGGTGGCCGTACACCGCCGTGTCCACGGCGTACTTTTGCATCAAACGCGTGAACGCGGTATCGCGCTGACCGGGCGTCAGCGGCGGGTAGTGCATGAGCGCGATCAGGCGCTTGTCCCGCGAAATCATCCGCGCGCGTGAAAGCGTCATCTCAAGGCGCAAAAGTTCCCGCTCGTAGATGCGCACGTCGTCCGGATCCGCGTTCTCGCCCGGGATCATCCATCCGCGCGTACCCGCAAAAAGCACGCCGCCGAGCTCCAGCGCGTCGTTCTGAATGGCGTACATGCCTTCAGGCAGCGCCTCGCGCACGCGGCTGATCGAACCCCACCAATAGTCGTGATTGCCCTTGACGAGCACCTTGCGCCCCGGAAGAGCGCCCACCTGGGCGATGTGCACCCTGGCCTCGTCAAGCGTCATGGCCCAGCTGAAATCCCCGGGAAGCAGCACCGCGTCCTCTTCCCCAACGCGCGCGCGCCAATCCTTTGAGATACGAGAAAAGTGTCCGGTCCAGTTTGGGCCGAACACGTCCATGGGCTTGTCGCCCGTGTCCAGATGTAAATCAGCGATCGAGTAGATCGTCATCATCGATCACGTCGTCCAGTTCCTCTTCGTCCTCGTCGTCTTCGAAATCCTCTTCGCCCTCGAAATCCTCATCCTCGAGCGGGTCATCGATGTCGATGGCGATTTCGTCCATGGTGGAGACCGAGTCGATTTCAAGCGTCGGGTCTTCCGGCGGCTCAACGTCGTCGTCCGTCGAATCGACGATGCGGCGCGACATCTCCTTCATGCAAGACGCGCACAACTCGCTGCCGGGCACGACCGGGTTTTCTCCGCATTCCGAGCACAGCTCCGCGATGTCCTCCATCTCATCTTCGCCGCGAACCTCCTTGCGGCACACCGTACACAACGCGCCTCCATCCAGGATATAGTTAAGCTCGCATCGCGGGCATTTGACAAATCCCATAAACACCCTCCCAACCGATTTAGTGAAAACGGCGGCAACCGATACATCTTATGATCGCGCCACTGCGCGGTGACCATTATAGCGCAACAATCCACAGGGCGCAAGTGTTTACGACAATTTTACGCCATCACCCGTCAACCAGGGATCTTTTGCGCCGCTCTCCAATCGGCCAGCAGCCTGAGATCTCGTTCGTATACTTCGCCCAGCGACCGGTTGTAGATCAGCGCCGCGGGATGGTATATGGGAAAGAGCACGCGCCCGTCAAAGCGCACAAAGCGCCCGTGATGCTCCGCGATGGCCGCCTTGGGGCCGAGCAACGCCTTGAGCGACGTGTTGCCAAGCGTCACCACGCACCCCGGATCCACAAGCTCTATCTCCTTTTTAAGCCATGGCAGGAACAGCGCCACCTCCTCGCGCGTGGGCGCGCGGTTGACGAGCCGTCCGGCGTCCGACTTTTTGGTCGGGCGGAACTTGACGGCGTTTGAGATGTACAGTTGCGCCCGGTCAAATCCGGTCAATTCCAGGAACCGGTCGAGGTTCTTGCCCGCCTTGCCGACAAAGGGCCGCCCCGCGAGCGTCTCCTGCTCGCCCGGCGCTTCCCCGATCAGCATGATGGGCGCGCCTTTCTTGCCCTCGCCGTAAACCAAAATCCGGCCGTCCTCGGCATAGAGCTTGTTAAAGAAGGCGCTCATTTCCTGATTGAACTTTTTCACACACCCAACTCCTGAAGTTTTCTTGGGATGGACGCAAAATCCCCGATGGCTTCCCGCTTCTGACCTAAATCGCGCAGCATGGCCGACGGATGGTAGGTGGGCATCATCCAGATGCCCCCGCGTTCGCTCCAAACGCCGTGGTCGCGGCGTATGCGCACGTCGTCGCCCATGACCCATTTGGCCGCGGTTGCGCCCAAGAGCACCAATGCCCGGGGCTCTACCAGCTGCAGCTGACGCCTGAGGTAGGGCATGCAAGCGTTTGCTTCCTCTTGCGTGGGCGTGCGATTCATCGGCGGGCGGCACTTGACGATGTTGGCAATGTAGATGTCGCAGCGCCTGAATCCGATCTCGCCAAGCAGCGCCGTCAGCAGTTGCCCCGACGCGCCTACAAACGGGCGGCCCAGTTTGTCCTCCTCCGCGCCCGGGCCCTCGCCGATCAACATGAGGCGGGCGTGGGGATCACCCTCACCCGGCGCGACGTTTGTCCGGCTCAAGCACAGGGAGCACTTTTCACACGCGCCGATCTCTTCAAACAGCTCCATCCAACCTGCCATGCGCGCCCTCCTTGGTAAGAAATTCACACATCGGGTATTATATCACGGATCGCAAAAAAAATGAACGGAAAAGCGCATTCATTTTTATTCAAACCCGGCTTGCTTTCATATCGCGCCTTCAGTATCATAAGGATCACGCGAAAAGCAATTCGGAGGGATGAACATGGAAAAAATTCATCGCAAGATCACCGACCTGATCGGCCAAACCCCGCTCGTCGAACTGGCCTGCTTCGCCCTTTCCTCGGGCGCGCCGGCGCGCATCCTGGGCAAAGTTGAATTTTTTAACCCTACCGGCAGCATCAAGGACCGCGCGGCGCTCGCCATGCTCGACGATGCCGAGGCATGCGGCAAGCTCAAACCCGGCGCGGTCATCATCGAGCCGACCAGCGGAAATACGGGCATCGGTCTCGCAGCGATTGCGGCCGCGCGCGGCTATCGCGTCATCCTGACCATGCCGGACACCATGAGCGTCGAGCGGCAGAGCCTGCTCAAGGCCTACGGCGCGCAGCTCGTGCTGACACAAGGCGCGCAAGGGCTCAAGGGCGCCATCGCAAAGGCGGAGGAACTGGCCGCCGCGATTGAATCCAGCTTCATCCCCAGTCAATTCACAAACCCCGCCAATCCGCACGCGCATTACTTGACCACCGGCCCCGAGATTTGGCGGGATACCGACGGCCAAGTAGACATCCTGGTGGCGGGCGTCGGCACCGGCGGCACGATCAGCGGCACGGGCAAGTACCTCAAGGAGCAAAACCCGGATGTTCATGTGGTAGCGGTTGAACCCGCCGATTCGCCGGTGCTCTCCGGCGAATCGGGCGGCCCTCACAAGCTGCAGGGCATAGGCGCGGGATTCATCCCTGAAACGCTGGACAGAGGCGTATACGACGAAATCATAAAAGTATCAAGCGAAGACGCTTTCGCGGCGGGCCGCGCGCTGGCGCTGAGCGAAGGCATTCTCGCGGGCATTACGTCCGGCGCCGCGCTCTGGGCCGCCGCCGAGCTTGCCAAGAGGAGCGAAAACCAGGGCAAAACCATCGTGGCGAT
Source organism: Eubacteriales bacterium (assembly GCA_031551775.1). GTDB lineage: Bacteria > Bacillota > Clostridia > Christensenellales > Aristaeellaceae > Anaerozeibacter. The sequence goes on from JAVBND010000119.1 coordinate 20,141, forward strand.
CCTGCCCGACACCGGCGAGCGCTACCTGTCTACGGATCTGTTTAACGGCTGACCTTATTTTTCAAAAACATGTCAGCCGCACTCTATGTTTGAGCGCGGCTGACCGCGGGTTGATATTGACCTTCCAAAGGTCAGATAAACCTTTTCATCTGCGTAAGCGCCGCCTTTTCAAGGCGCGATACCTGCGCCTGGGAGATGCCGATTTCTTCCGCGACTTCCATTTGCGTCTTTCCGCCGAAGAAGCGGCGGCGGATGATCTTTTGTTCGCGCTCGTTCAGCCGGTCCATCGCCTGCTTGATCGAGAGCGTGCGCACCCATTCGTCTTCGCTCACGCGATCGTCCCTTACCTGATCGAGCACGTAGATCGAATCGCCGCCATCCTGAAACACCGGATCGTAAAGCGAAACCGGATCCTGTATGGCTTCGAGCGCAAACACGACATCCTCTTCGCGCACTTCCATCTCGCGCGCGATTTCGGCAACCGACGGATCGCGTCCATTGAGGTTGACCAGCTGATCGCGCGCCTTAAGCGCCTTGTAAGCCGTATCGCGCAGCGACCGCGATACGCGGATCGGGTTGTTGTCCCGCAGATACCGGCGAATCTCTCCGATGATCATAGGGATAAGATATACATGTCGAAATCCAAGGAGTATGTGCATTATGACCAGAAAAGAAGCACTTCAACAGGCATTATTTGTGCTTACTTCACAAGGCACTTCGGAGGATCTTGCGTGTAAGTTGAAAGAAATGCTCGACGAGTACCCCAGCCCACATTGGTCCCAACTCAAGATTATAGATGCCTTTGCACAATGGATCAAGGATCACGGGCACGTTCCGACGACTTCTGTAATAGACGCTTCGCGGGACTTGCCCTCGCATCCGTCGATCGAAAATGCATTCGGAATGACCACCATAGAGTTTTTAGATAAGTATTTCCCACGGGTGGAACGTAGAATATCGCTAGGTTCTTACGGAGCAAACACAGCCTCCGAATGGGTATCCCTGTTCAAGAATGACTACCTTAAAATAGCTCCATACTCCGGCATAGACTATAATAATCGCCGTTCGCCTCACCTACCGCGCTACAGCTCCCTATCTAAACTTCTTGGGTTGTCCTCGTGGCAAGAACTAATTGCCAATTTGCATCTGCCCCAATTTAATAAGAAGAGAAAGGAAAAAGCCACATCGGGGGTTCCGCTGGTTGTCACATGGACAAGTCCGCAGAAGCGCGAATATCTTAGGCTTAAGTCCATTCGAGATGAGTTCGTTGAGAAGTACCCAGACATCTATGATCGCGAAGTACTATCGAGCAAGTGATTATTTATTTCATTTTCATTCGGATTTTAACAAGAGTAAAAAATAGCCACCATAGAGCGTTATCTCTACAGTGGCTATTCTCAAATGGTTGACCATCATCAATTGTCTATGGTCGGGTGACTCTTGGTATAGACCCCCTAGCGGATACAGGTGCCAGTTTATGACCTGCATCAAATAGACGAGAGAGCCGCAAAATGCGGCTCTCCTTGTCTGGCTATAGGCTGGTTGGCAATCCAGCATCTCTTTAAAGACCATAAGGCGTGACGGCTGCCTGTTCCGTCCTCAGATAACCAGACAACATAGTTTACGTCTATACTATAGCACACTATACCCGAGTTGTCAACTATTTTCCATACTGTTTTATCGCCCCTTGCGCTATATAGTTTGTCAATTGAGTTTCC
>JAVBND010000096.1:0-25351 GCA_031551775.1 Eubacteriales bacterium
CGGAGTACGACCGGGTGGTCGATCACATGCTTGCAATCGGACTTGAGGACGGCTTCGTGCAGGAACTGTCGAGTTCGGACGAGCAGTACATCCCAAAGTTCGATTTGACGGGCGTTGAATAGGGCCGGGTATACTGGAAGGTGGAGGTGGATGCGGACATGGCGCGCATAACATACGCCGGGCACAGCGGATTTTCGGTAAAAACGGCATCGCGGTTGTTGATTTTTGATTACCTGGGCAAGGGGCTCCCCGAACCCAAGGCGGAGGACCGCGCGATTGCCTTCATCAGCCATGCGCACAGCGATCATTGCCACCCGCTGGTGTGCGGCTGGGCGCGGCAGGGGCTCGTCAAATTGGTTGAAGGCGACGACGTGCACGGCGACGGGCTTTCCATGCGTCCGGGCGAAAGCCGCGTGATCGAGGGCGCAATCGTCCGCGCGTTTGGCTCGACCGACCAGGGCGTGAGCTTTTGGGTGGAAGCCGACGGGCTCAAGGTGTTCCACGCGGGCGACTTTAACCTGTGGCACTGGCGGGGCGAAGGCGACCGCGAGTGGACGAAAAAGGCCGAAGCCGCGTTTGAGGCGATCCTTTCCGGCATGAAGGGGCTTCCTGTCGATGTGGCGTTTTTTCCCATCGATCCGCGCATGGGCGAAGGCGCGGACGAAGGCGCGCTGCGCTTTGCCGAACTCATCCGCCCCAAGCTCATCATCCCCATGCATTTCTGGGATCAGGCGCAGGCCGCCGAGGCGTTTGGCAAGAAGGCCATGCCGGACGGCGTGCGCGCCGCGGCGCTTGTCAGAAGCGGTGAATGGATCGACATATAGGAGGGAATTCAAATGAAGTTCGCGTTTGACCACATGAACATCAACGTCGTGGACAGTGCAAAAAGCGTCGCGTTTTATCAGGAAGCGCTGGGGCTTAAGGTGGTTCGGGAGAAGAAAGCCGATGACGGCTCGTTTGTACTGACGTTTCTGACCGATGACGCGGGGCTTTTCAAGCTGGAACTGACCTGCCTTAGGGATCACGGGGACAAGTACGAACTCGGCGAGAACGAAACCCACCTGTGCTTCGTGGCCGACGACTATGAAGCCGCGCACGAGAAGCACAAGGAACTTGCGTGCGTCTGCTTTGAAAACACCGCCATGGGCATCTACTTCATCGAAGATCCGGACGGCTACTGGATTGAAATCGTACCGCCCCGAACGTAAGCGCTTGATTGCAAACCGCCGCCATATATGCTATAATACCTTGTTTGGTTTCTCTTTCTTGCGCAAAATAAAGGAGCGGTACGAATGGAACGATTGATTGGGACGGTCTCAATGGGCATCCGCGCACCCATCATCCGCAGCGGCGACAACATCGAGGTTCTTGTGGCGGACAGCGTAATGGACGCGGCATCAAGCGCCAACATCGCGCTTCGTGATCATGACATCATCGCGGTGACAGAGGCTGTGGTCGCGCGGGCGCAGGGCAATTACGCGACAACCGCGCAAATCGCCGAGGACATAAAGGGCAAGTTCGGGGGCGAGACAGTCGGCGTCACATTCCCCATCCTCAGCCGCAACCGCTTTTCCGTGTGCCTGAAGGGCATTGCCCAAGGCGCGAAAAAAATCGTGCTGATGCTCAGCTACCCGTCGGACGAGGTGGGCAATCACTTGATCTCCCTTGACGAGCTGGACAAAAAAGGCATCAATCCCTGGACGGACGTGCTGACCCAGGCCCAGTTCCATGCGCTCTTCGGCAGCGTCAAGCATCCGTTCACGGGCGTAGACTATATCGAATACTACAAGGGGTTGGTGGAGGAACAGGGCTGCGAATGCGAGCTGATCCTGGCGGGCGACTGCCGTTCGATCCTGAAATACACCAAAAATGTGCTGTGCTGCGACATCCATTCGCGCTTCAGGTCAAAGCGCCTCTTGCTTGAGGCGGGCGCCGAGAAGGTCTATGACCTCTCGGACATCCTCGCCTCGCCGGTAGGCGGCAGCGGCTACAACGAAAAGTACGGCCTGCTGGGCTCCAACAAAGCCACGGAAGAGAGCGTGAAACTGTTCCCCCGCCAATGCCAGGGCGTGGTGGACGCCGTCCAGCGCATGATTCAGGACCGCACGGGCAAGACGGTTGAAGTGATGATCTACGGCGACGGCGCGTTCAAGGACCCCGTCGGCGGAATCTGGGAACTGGCCGACCCGGTGGTTTCGCCCGCGTTCACATCCGGCCTCATCGGCCAGCCCAACGAAGTAAAACTCAAGTACCTGGCCGACAACGACTTTAAGCATCTCTCCGGCCAAGAACTCAAGGATGCCATCAAGGGCTACATACGCCACAAGGACGGCGACCTGGTGGGGCAAATGGCTTCCCAGGGCACCACCCCCAGGCGCCTGACCGACCTGATCGGTTCCCTGTGCGACCTGACCAGCGGCAGCGGCGACAAGGGCACTCCGATCGTACTGGTGCAGGGCTATTTCGACAACTACACCGAGTGACCAATCCTATAGCGCGAAGGTCGCAAGCATCACAACCGCGCCCGCGAACGTGGCCGTGACGGCAAGTCTGTCATGGCCATATTGGCGCGAAGTCGGAAGCAACTCCTCGACCGCGATATACACCATGATGCCGGCAATCAGCGCGAAGACCACGCCCATGAGCGCCTCGGTCAAAAACGGCCTGAGCAGCAAAAAAGCCAGCAGCGCGCCGATGGGCTCGGATATGCCGGACAGGAAGCAATACTTGAACGCCTTTCTCCTGTCGCCCGTCGCGTAGTAGACCGGCATGGCGACCGATATGCCTTCGGGGATATTGTGCAGGGCGATGGCGAGCGCGACCGTGAGGCCAAGCCCCGCGTCCTCAAACCCCGCCATGAACGTGGCAATGCCTTCGGGAAAATTGTGCAGCGCAATGGCGAGGGTGGAGATAAAGCCCACGCGGTAGAGGTTGGCGTGCGGCTTTTCACCGGTTTTTTCATCGTATTGCTCATGGGGAACCAGGCGGTCAATCGCTGCGGCCATGGCAAGCCCCGCGGTGAACGCGCCCACCGCGCCGAGCGTGCCCCGCGCCTTGCCCCACGCCCCAAGCAGCAGCGCCTGCCCTTGCGGAAACAGCTCGGCAAAGGAAATCGCGAGCATGACGCCCGCCGCGAACCCGAGCGACCCGGTCACCAACTTTTCGCTCTTCCCCTTGCCGATGAAGATGATGAATGCCCCGAGCAGCGTCGAAAGCCCCGCGCCCAGCGAAAGCGCCAGCGCCGTCATGGTCTGTTGGTCCACGCGCGTCCCCCCTCATGCGAAAACAGATCTGCCAATAGATACCCATTTCGCGGGATGGGCAAACGCCCCTTGCGCCGTTTACCCGCGAAGATCAAACCGGAAGGCGGCGCCCTGCCTTATAGACCGAAAGAAATAACCGCCACGCACCTCCGCGTGGCGGCATTCCTTTTTATTGCGCTTGCGCCGGGCCGCGTTTTCGCGCAAGGCGCATGTTGATGATCGAATAGGCGGTCACGGCGCCCAGCACCACCAGCGCGCCCACCATCGTCAGCGCGCCCGGGTTTTCTCCCAGCACCAGAAACACCCAGGTGGGGTTCAGGACCGGCTCGACGTTTGATACGACCGCCGCGACGGTGGCCGATATGCCCATCTCCATGCCGCGAACGAAACACAGGTACCCAAGCGTCAGGCAAACGCCCATCGCAATCGCGACCAGCCAACCGGTAACACCGCCCGAGGCGACGCCTGGATCAAACGGCATCGCAAGGAGCAGCAAACAGCCCAGCAGATTCCCCTGATACACATAGCCCTTGACATCTATGCCCGGCATGCGCGCGGCCAAAAACACCAGGGAATACGTGAACGCCGACAAAAGCGCGAGCGTGTCGCCCAGCAAAGAACCTTTTCCCAGCCCCTGCCAGAAACACAGCACCACGCCGATCATCACCGTGCAGGCGGCCGCGATGTCGATCTTCTTTGGGCGAACGCGGAAGAAGAGCGCCTCCACCGCGATGACCACGGCGGTCATGGCGTATTGGAGCACGATGGCGTTGGCGGCGCTGGTCAACTTGTTGGCCAGCATAAACAAAACCCCCGTGGCGATCGCGCCGACGCCGCCCAGCCAGTTGGGCAGCGTGTTGACGGGCCTGAAATCGCGCCGCATGAGCCCAAAAAATATCATCGCCATGAACGCGCGCAGCCCGGCCAGCGAGAATGCGTTCCAGGGCGCGAACTTGCCCAAAACCCCGGCAAAGCTCCAAACCACGCCCGCCAGCGCGACCAGCAGCGCCGCACGGCCGGGGCCGCCCTTCTTGTGCTTCATCAATCGTTCCTTCTTACGATTTTTTCACGCGCATACCCATCTCCCGGTTCATCATGTACGGCGCAAAATACGCGGCCAGATTGGACATGGGCAGAACCTCTTCGGGAAGATCGATTCCGATTTGTTCGATCATGTACGCCCTGCGCTTCTGCATTCTATCATACACGTCCGGATGCTTTTTGGCAATCTCTTTTCTGAGCGACTCGTCCGCGACCAGGACGCCGTCCTCGGCGTTCGGGCCGTGGTATCCCGCCACATCGGGAATGATGTCCATTTGAAACAGCATGCCGCTTCTGATCGCGCAGGACGATTGCGCGTAGAAGGGCGACGACTGCCATTCCTCATTGGCCGACAGATGCCCCGTGTTGAGCACCCACCCGTAGCGCGCCTTGGGGAACATCGCCTCGATCTGGCGGTAGACCGCGCCCGCGTCCTGGCCGATTCTGAGGTTTTCATACCATGTGACGACCGCCGCGTAATAGGGCTTGACCAGCTTCTCAATGTAATCGCGCGTCTCTTCGGGCAAGTCCTGACCGCTTTGGGCCACATAGGCGTGGCGGCAGGTCAGGCCGCCCTCCAGCGAGAAGCACAGGTTCAGCCCGTCGCCCAGCCTGATCGCGTAATCGGAGGCGCAAATCAGCCCTTTGTCGGCGTTGTGGGCCGCCAGCGCGAACGGGTGCAGGTTGAGCGGCTGGCCGTTGGTGACAAAAAGGTTGCACAGTTCGCCCTCGGTCATGCCGGGCTTGAGGCACGTCAGCATGGTGCGGACCGCCTCGGACGCGTAGGCCGCGCCGTATTCGTAGAAGGCAACCGAGTCGGCGTCGTGGACGACGCGCAGGCCGTCCTCGGGGCGGATCAGCAAGTGCGCGGCGTTGATCAGCGCGCCCGACGCGCCAACTGTGCGCCGCGCAGCTTCCACGATGAAGTGCGGCACGCAAAACAGGTCCTCGTCAACCTGCCCCCGCTCGTCCGTGAACATCTTCCACCCGATCAAGCCGACTTTCGCGCCCGGCGCGATCCCCGCCGAGGCCAACAGTTCCGTCAGGGGCACATGGCGGTTCATGGGCTGGTTGGGCAGGGAAAACTGTTGGCACAGGGCGGACTTCACCGGAACCGGCGCGAGCGCGGCGAGCCCCAGGCACTCGTTGCCCAGCAGCACCCAGGAGGGATCCTCGGCCGTGACGACCAATAGCGCCTCCTCAAAGCGCGGGTCAAAGCCCATGAAGTACTTGAAATTCCAGAAATGCTCCCGATCGGCGTAAACCGCCACCGCGTCTAGCGCGTTTTTCTTCATCTTTTCGCGCAGCGCCCGAAGGCGCTCGCGATAGCGCTCGGCGGGGATGACCGGCTTCGCCGCAGGCGTCCCGATCTGAGGCAGGTGCAGCTTGTCGTAGACGATTTGACTTGAGTCGGTTGTCTTCATATGGATTCACTCCCGCTATATTTCTTCCGCATGGGCGCGCAGGTACTTGGGATCCGCCGCGATCCGGTGAAGCACCATGGCCATGATCGCGATCCGGGGCACCAGCGTTTCAAGGTCAAGCGATTCGTTTTCGTTGTGGCAGTCGTAGCTCACGGGCGTCATGCCGTCGATGGTGGGCGCGCCCGCGACCTGCGCGGTCACGGCGTCCGCGCCGCCTCCGCAGAAGGTTTCGTTGAGCGGGTAGCCCATCTCTTCGCTGGTCGCGTCGATCAAAGCGCAGAATTTTTCCGCTTCCTCGGTCTTGACCAGGGGACCAAAGCCGATGGCCGGGCGAATCAGTTCGCTTGCCGTGCCGTCGATGTACGTGGTTTTACAAATGGATTCGACCGCCGCGTCAACCGCCGCCTTCGCCTGGTGGCTGTCCACGCGGAAGCGGAACATGGCGTAGGCCTCGTCGGGGATGATGCATCCGCCCACGCCGCCGTTGACGAAGGAGATGCTGAAGTAGCTTCCCGGTATTTGCACGCGGCTAAGCGCCTCCAGCTTGTGCGTCAGCTCAATCAGCGCATTGCGTCCCAGGTCCGGGTTCACGCCCGCGTGCGCCTTCTTGCCCTTTACTTTGAGTTCGTAGTAGGCCGAGCCCGCGCGGCTTGAAATGTAGTCGTGGGGCCGATCGGCGCCTTCCATGCAAAACGCCACATCCGAGATGCGCGCGTAGCGGTCGATCCACTTGGTCGAGGACGGCGAGGTGTGTTCCTCGTCGGGGTTGAACAGCAGGATCAGCTCGCCGTAATCGTCGAGCCCAAGCGCCGCCAGCGCCTTGAGCGAAAACATCTGGCAGAGGATGCCGTGCGAGCAATCGCTGACCCCCGGCCCGTAGGCGCGGCTGCCCCGGACTTCAAATTTGCGCGTTGCGCACGTCCCGGCAGGCCATACCGTGTCCATGTGCGCGAACATCAAGACCCGCGCCTTCCCCTTGCCCGCCTTGCGCGCGACCAGCGTCGGACCCCATTGATCGTCCTCGTGAACCGTGATCGCGCAGCCCATCTCCTTGAGTCTTTCCGCGAGGTACCCCGCGGTCTGCCTCAGGCCCTCAAGATTGCCCGTGCCGCGCTCAAATCCGGTGATGGTCTCAAGCGTTTGCATCATCTCGGGATACAGCGCCTCGACCTGTGCCCAGCACCGCTTCAATTCTCCTTGCATGCGTCTACCTCCCGCAGATAGCTTTATATCTTGATTTTCCGGTTTATGAAGTACTTCTCGCCCGCGACCACCGCCAACAGGATCAGCCCCTGCACCAGCGTCTGAAGGTTGACGTCCATGTTGAACATGTACATGGCGTTTGTGATCAGGCTCATGAACAGGCACCCGGACAGTGTGGCCACCGCGCTGCCCTTGCCCCCCTTGATCGACGTGCCGCCGATCACCACCATGGGCAAGATCGACACGGTGCAATCGACGTTTTGCGACCCGTTGGCGCTGAGTGTACGCGTCACCAGCAAGACCGCGCCCAGGCTCGCCATGAGCCCGGTAAACATAAGACCCAGACAGCGGTAGCGCTTTACGTTGAGCCCGGCGGAAGCGGCCGCCTCGGCATTGCTGCCAACGGCATAGAACCCGCGTCCAAAACGCGTACAGCGCAGCACCACCTGCCACGCGGCCGTGAGCAGAATCAGCGCGAAAAACGCAACCGGGATAAACCCGAACAGGCGCGTATTTGAAATGGCCAGCAGCACCGGATCCTGGTACGCGCGCACCGGCGCTTCGTTGGTGATCACCAGCGCGAGCCCCTTGAACGCGAACATAAACGCCACGGCGACCAGCCAGTTGTTCAGCCCCACATAGGCCGACAGGTAGCCGTGCATAAGTCCGATGACGATCCCGGCGCAAAGCGCCAGAATAAACGCGGCGGCAAAACCGAGGCTGTCGCAAAATAGGCAGAACAGGCAGGCGCAAAAGGCCATCACGCTTCCGAGCGATATATTGATCTGGCCGGAAATCAGCGACACCGTAAGGCCCAGCGCGGTCACGCCGTAGGCCATCATGGTGTAAAGCAGCGCCTTGATGTTTTCCCTCGAATGGAATTCGGCCTTCATGAGCGACAGCACGAGCATCGCCGCCAGGCACAAGATCCATATCTTGTACTTTGAAAAAAATTGCTTCATTTCCGCATCCCTCCGTTTGTGGCCGTTTGAAACCGGTTGGAGAGAATGGCCAGCAACATGACCAGGCCCTTGACGATCAGCTGCTCCTTGGTGCCGTAGTTGAGCAGGTTCATGACGTTGGCGATCAGGCCCAGAAGCAGTACGCCGATGACGGTGCGGTTGAGGCCCGCCGTGGCGTCGCCCGCGCGGTTGCCGCCGATCAGCGTGGCGCAGGCGGCGTCGAATTCGTATCCGGAGCCCGCCGTGGCCGAAATTGAGCCGGTCCGCGCCGCCATGACAATCGCGCCCAGCGCGGCGCACAAGCCCGATATCACAAACGCGGCCAGCTTGAGGTCGTGCACCGGGAGCCCGCTCATGTACGCCGCCACCTTGTTCGAGCCCACGATGTGCAGCGCGCGCCCGAACCGGGTCTTTTTGAGGATCACCTGCGCCACGATCATCAGCGCGACCACCGCGACCGTCACTGCGGGGATGCCCATCCAATTGACCCGCACGAGTTCGCGAAACCCTCTGAGCGAATCGGCCAGCACCTGCTGCTTGCCGCCGGTATACACGTAAACCACGCCCTGCGCGACCATCGCCGTGCCCAGCGTAATCAGGTATGAATCGCTGTAATCGCCCTTGATGAGCTTGATGGTCATGCCGGTAAACGCGCCAAAGGCCATCCCGGACAGGAGCGAAGCCGCCACGCCCAGGAAAACGCTGCCGGTTTGGTTCATGACGCTCACCAGCATGACCGCCGCGACCGTCATGATGTTGCCCTGCGACAGGTCAAACCCGTCGCTGACCACCACATAGGTAAAGCCGATGGCGAGGCAGGCGTTGATGCAGATTTGCTTCAAAAGGTTCATCAGGTTGAGCTGGGATGTGAAATTGTTGGCGAACAGCACGCCGATCATCGCAATGACCACCAGCAAGATCAGGCTCAGGTTCTTCATGACGGCGGACAGCACGCGCTGCCCGGTCGAACTTCTTTCCTTCATGCTTTTGCACCTCGCCCGCTTATATTGCGTTGTCGATGAACGACTGCGCCGACATCTCGGTCCGGTTCAGCTTTGTCGATATGCGCCCGCGCCTGACCACCAGCAAGTTGTCGGACATGCCCAGCACCTCGTTGAGCTCACTGGAAATCATGATCACGCCCTTGCCGCGCGCGGCCAATTCGTTGATCAGCAGGTAGATTTCGCGCTTCGCGCCGATGTCTATGCCCCGCGTCGGCTCATCGAAGATGAAAACATCGACGTCGGTGTTGAGCCATTTTCCCACCACGATCTTTTGCTGGTTGCCGCCGGACAGGTTGCCCGCCAGTTGCATGGCGCTGGGCGTCTTGATGCGCAGCTGGCCGATCAAGCGCTTGGCCGTCTCCTCCTCCGCCGAAGCGTCGAGCAGGCCCCGCCGCACGAGCGCGCGCAAATTGCTGGCCGTCAGGTTCCACTTGACTGAAGAAGCCAGGCAAAGCCCCTCGGTCTTGCGGTCTTCGCTCAGGTAACAAATCCCTTCCCGTATGGCGTGCGACGGGTTCTTGATGGTGACGCGCTTACCCCTGACCTCGATTTCTCCCTTGTCCAGGTAATCCACGCCAAATATCGCCCGCGCGATCTCGGTTCGCCCCGCGCCGACCAGTCCCGCCACGCCCAGCACTTCACCCCGGCGAAGCGTAAAGCTCACATCCTCAAAGACGCCCGAGCGCGTAAGCCCGGACACCTTCAGCAATTCCTCCTCCCGCAGTGTGCCCTCCGGCCTGGGCGGGAACTGCTCGGTCATTTCGCGCCCGATCATCATCTGGGATATGCCCCGAACGGTTAATGACGCGACCGGTTCTCTTCCGACGATCCTTCCGTCGCGCAGAACCGTCACCCACTCGGCGATCTCCATGATTTCCTCAAGCTTGTGGGATATATAGATCACCGAAATGCCCCGCGCTTTCAGGTTGCGCACCACGCCGAACAAGCTTTGGCATTCGCGCGCGGTGAGCGTCGCCGACGGTTCGTCCATCAGGACCAAGCGCGTACCTTCGTATGAAATGGCCTTCGCGATTTCAAGCATCTGCTTTTCGGCGACGCTGAGCGTCGCGACCAAGCGCTTGGGGTTCATGGGAAAATCGATGGACCGAAGCAGATTTTCCGCGTCGGCGAACGCCTTGCCCCAATCGACGAAGCACCCCTTTCGCGGCATGCGCCCCAGGTAGATGTTCTCGGCAACCGACAATTCGTTGAATACGTTCAGTTCTTGAAAGATGATGCTGATGCCGTAGCGCCTGGCGTCATTGGGCGAATGGATGTCCGCCCTTTGGCCGTCGATCAGGATCTCACCCTCGTCCATGTGGTAGATGCCGTTTAAAATCTTCATCAGCGTGGATTTTCCCGCGCCGTTTTCGCCCACCAGCGCGTGCACCTCGTTTGGGCGCACGCCAAAGCTGACCAAGTCAAGCGCCTTTACGCCCGGAAATGCCTTGGATACGCCCTTGACTTCAAGCAGGTAATCGTTCACCGCGCCGCGCCTCCCGTCTCATGCCGGTTTCGCGGGGGGACGCGCCGCATCCCCCCGCGCGCAGGATCACTCAGTCGCCGTACCCCGGCACGACGTAGTCGGCGTCGGCAAAGTTTGCGTTGTCGATCGTCATCAGGCTCAGGTCGTTGCCATACGTGGTCTCGTTGAGCTGACGGATTCCGATGTCCTCCCAGGCCGCCTGGCCCGAATAGCACTCGTACAGCTTCACGGTGCAGTACGGACCGTCGGACGGGCGGCAGCTCACCGCGCCGGTCACCTCGCCGTCCATGATCATCTGAACGGTCTTGGTCGAGCAGTCGATGCCCGCGATGGCGACCTGGCCGGTCATGCCGGCGTCGGCAATCGCTTCGCAGGCGCCCCAGAGGATGTCCTCGCCCATCGCAAAGATTCCGCCCAGATCCGGGTTGGCCATGAGGGTGTCCTCCGTGGTGGACAGCGCGGTCGCGCGATCCCATTTGACGTCGATCTCGTTGATGATCTCAATGTCCGGGAAATTGGCTTCCAGGTATTCGTGGAAGCCCTTTGAGCGCAGCGTGGTGTTGGAGGCGCCCGCCGTGCCCGAAATGATCAGCACCTTGCCCTTGCCGCCCAGCTTTTCACCCAGCACCTTGGCACACAGCGCGCCCGCGTATTCATGGTCGTAGGTGTAGTAGTACATGCCCTCGTGTTCGCCCACGTACTCGCGGCAGGTCTGCGACACGTTGACCATGATGCCCGCCGCCAGCGCGTCCTTGATCGTGGAGGCGATGGCCACGGGGTCCACCACGTGAATCCAGATCGCGTCCACACCCTGGGCGATCAGGCTGTTCACGCCGTCGATCTGCTTTTGGGCGTCGTTCTCGGCGTTGACGATGACAGGCGTCCAGCCGCGTTCGGCGCACAGCGCCTCAGCCGCTTCGCGCATGACCTGTGACCAGTCGGAAATGCCCTGCATGCACACGCCGAATTTGACTTCCTTGGTCGCGGCCATCGCGCACCCGAAAGCGGACAACAAGAGTACCAGCGCCACAACCATCGACAGAACCTTCTTCATGGGATCTCCTCCGTTTTTTTATATTAGGGGAACCTTATCCGTTCTCCCCATAAAATGAACCAGTTCATTTTTTCATGAGTATACCTCAGGTTTTTGTGCTTGTCAATCCTATATTTCATCTTTTCTCGTTTTATTCGTTACACATCGTCTGACTATTTTGTGTAATTCACATATTATTTGGCGCGCTACATGGTGGCTTATGCGCCATTTGTGCGTGTTTTGCACAAATGTCCGCGCGCGCACGCGCCCTTCGTCCGGTGAATGAATTGATTCATTTTCACAATATTTGACACGGAGACGTCTCTTGGCTATAATCATAGCAACGCGCTTCATTTTTTAGCTGAAAGGCAGAATCCGCATGAAGGAAGCAACACTGCATGACGTGGCGACGCTGGCGGGCGTCTCCACGGGCACCGTGTCCAAGTACATCAACGGAAAAAAGGTCGGGCCCAAGAACTCAGGCAAGATCAAGGCGGCCATCGAAGTGCTTGACTATACGCCCAGCCCCCTCGCACGCAATTTTGCCGTGGGCAGGACGTACATGATTTCACTGATCATACTGGCGGAATATCCGATTGTGGACTCGACATGGCTGCACGAGCTGCCCATCATACACGGCATCAACCAAGCACTGATGGGCACACCCTACAGCCTGAAAATAGAAATCGCTTCTGCCAAGGACGATGAGGAAAACATCCGGCGCATCGACGACTACAGCCGCACCAAGTACACCGACGGCATCGTGCTCTTGTCCCCCTGGGACATCAGCGACAAGCTGCTCGTCCCCCTCAACTATCGCGCGTTTCCCTACGTGGTGGTGGGCGGCGGACAATTCCCCCTGCCGTCCGGCTCGATTGATTTTGACAACCGCCAGCCGGTTTGCGAAATCACCCGGGACATGGCCGCCCTCGGGCACAGGCGCATCGCCCTGATCGGCGGCTTTTGCGAGCAGCGCCACATGAAGAAGCGCGAAGCGGGCTATCGCGACGCGCTGGAGGGCCTCGGCATTGCCGTCGATGAGCGCCTGATCGTATACGGGGATTTCAGCTTGCAAAGCGGGTACGAGCGCGCCGCGCAGCTTCTAAAGATGAAGGACGCACCCAGCGCGATCGTCTGCGGCAACGACTACATCGCGTCCGGCGCGATCCGCGCGGCCAAGGAAATGGGACTCGCCGTGCCCGAAGATGTGGCGGTGAGCGGCTTTGACAACACCGTCGTCTCCGACGCGACCGACCCGGCCATCACAAGCGTGCGCGTGCCCTCGTTTGAAATGGGCCTATTGGCCATGGGCGAATTGCTCAAACGCTTGGGCGATAAGGATTACGTGATCAAAAACCGCGTCGTCAACTGCGAAGTCATCCGCAAGCGCTCCACCTCCCCCGGGCGCGCCTGAGCGCGACCTGCGCGCTCAGCCCCGCCCCTTGAGGTATTCCCGATAAAATTCAAGATGCTCCGGCATCGTCTCGTAGGGCTTGAGTTCATAGGGGCATTTCTTCGCGCACGCGCCGCAACGGGTACACTTTTCAACCCGGGACATTTTTTCCTGCCACGCCTTTGTCAGCCACTGCGCGCTGGGCGAGCGGGTCAAAAGCTGTGTCATGCGGTTCGCGTCGCTGATGGGAATGCCCACGGGGCAGGGCAGGCAGTAGCCGCAGCTTCGGCAGAACGAGCCTGCGAGCGCCGCGCGGTCGCGGGCAATGGCCGCGACCGCCTCCTCGTCAAGTTCCGGCGGGGCTTCGTAGAGCCGGAAGATTTCTTCCAGCTCGCCCTGGCGCTGTATGCCCCAGATCGGAACCACGCCCGGGAATTGTCCAAGGTAGGCATAGGGCAGGCGCGCGTCGCTGATCAGCCCGCCCGACATCGCCTTCATGGCGATGAAGCCGACCCCCTTTTGCTCGCACAGCTCCACCAGTTCGGCCTCGCGCTTGGTCGCCAAGTGGTTGAAGGGGTATTGCACCGACGCGTACAGGCCCGATTGCGCCGCCTCAAACGCGCGCTCAAGCGAATGGTTGGTGATGGCGATATGGCGAATTTTGCCCGCTCTCTTGGCCGCAAGGGCCGCGTCGTACAGGCCGTCTTCCCCGCCGGGTACGGGGACAAACGGCGGGTTGTGGAATTGGTAGATGTCGATACAATCGGTCCTGAGCCACCCAAGGCTGGTCTCGAGGTCCTTTGCGAATCCCTGGGCCGTGAGCGCCTGCGTCTTGGTCGCCAGCGTCAGCCGATCCCGCACGGGCGAAAGCGCGCGCCCGAACCGCGCCTCGCTGTCGGTATAGGCCCGCGCGGTGTCAAAAAACGTGATCCCGCCGTCAAAAGCGGCCCGGAGCAGCCGGTCCGATTCTTCCATTGTGACGCGCTGGAGCGGCAGCATGCCAAACCCCGCGCGGGATACCGCCATTTCGGTTTTTCCAAAGGCGATTCTTTCCATTCGCAGTCCTCCCGCGTTTAATCAACAAACGCCGTTCGCCGCTCCTAGATAAGCGGCTCCGCCTGGGGCTCGGCCATTTCGCCCGCGCGCAGGATTTCGGGAAAACGCAGCATCACAAGCGTGATCAGAACCATCGCCGCGCCGGTGATGATGAGCTCGGTTTCTATGCTGATGACGTCGGCCAGCGGCCCCCATATCATGATCGACAAGGGCATGGCCGCCGAACCCACAATCGACACAAGCCCGAACACGCGGCCCATATAATCGGGCTCCACTTTTCGTTGGAGGATCGCCATGGTGCTGGAGTTGACGTAGGGCATGGTCACGCCGATTGCCAGCATGACCGCCAGGTAGTAGGTAAAGTTGGGGGAAAATCCGAGCAGGAACGTACCCGCGCCAAACAGAATGCAGCCGCCCATGAGCAGGTGCATCTTGTTTTTCACGCGTCTGTCGATCGTGCCGAGCATCATGCCGCCGATCAGCGTGCCCACGGCAAACACGACCTCGTGCATCGTCAGCTTCCAGTGGTCCTCTCCGAAGAAGCGGATGAGCAGAGGCCAGGCCTCACCCGCGAAACTGCGCTTGACCATCAGGTTGGTGAGCAGTACGAGCGGCGTGTACATCACGGCGTAGATCAGGTAAAACAGCAGGAACTGCCACAGCCAATTGGTCCTGCGCACGTAGGACAGCCCAATTTTCATGTCCTCGAACACCGAGACGTCTTTGTTTCCGCCCGACGCGGTATGCGCGACGTTCAAAAGGAGCATCACGCCGATGCCCGCGGCTGCGGTAACCACATCGACGTACAAGACCGGCTCAATGCCGAACAAGCCGCACACCACGCCCGACATCAGCGGCGCGGCCATCATCATGACGCCCTGGATGGCCGCGTTGATGCCGTTGACCCGCATGAGCTCATCCGCGGGCACAAATTCCGGCAAAAACGCGCCGACCGCCGGTGTTTGAACGCCCGATCCCAGCGAGCGGATCACCGAAACCACGTACAGGAGCCACAGTTCCCGGTGGCCCGTCCGGTACAAAAGCGCCAGCGCCAGGGTGCTGAGCGCGATCACGCCGTCCGACACGACGAGCAGCATTTTGCGGTTGTACCGGTCCGCCCACACGCCCGCGAAAGGCGATATGACGAGCTGGGGCAAGAACCCGCACAGCGTCATGATTGTCATTTGAACGCCGCTGCCTGTGGTGATCGTCACATGCCAGCTGATTGCGAACTGCACCAGCATCGAACCAAACAGCGACAGAGTCTGACCGGTTAGAAACAACGTCGTTTGCCGGATCCAATTTCTCGTATGTTTTTTCATCTTCATTCGGTCGCTTTACTCCGCTTTGACAAACGCCGCGATGTCGCGAACCACTTCCTCCGGGATGCGGGAAGCGATGTTGTACTCGGCCACGGCTTCGTTGAGCGTGGTGGCCTCAGAGGGCATGAACAGGTGATTGAGGCCGGGATAGAGCTTCAAAGAAGCGTATTCTTCGCCCGCGAGCGCGTCCTGATAGAGGTTGAAATCGCCCTTCGCCAACACCTGGAAGTCGTTGCCGCCCTGCAGGATCAGGATCGGCGTTTGATGCTTCTTGATCAGCTCAATCGCGTCATACCTGCTCATCTCGTACATGTAGTAGGCCGGGAATGCGCCCATGTAAAGCGGTTCGTGCGCAAGCGCTTCTTCCGCCGTGCCCGCGTAGACCGCGCGCGCTTCTTCGCGCATGTCGTCGAAAACCTTGCGCGCCTCGGGATCGTCCTTACCCGCGCCGAGCGTGTTCAGCTCCTGATCGTAGAGCACATCGGTCAAATGCCGGGGTGTGCCCGCCAGGAGAATCAGGCCGCTTACGTCCGCCCCCGCGTCAACGAACCTCGGCGCGAGCATGCCGCCCTGGCTGTGACCCAGGATGAACACGCGGTCAGGGTCGATGCCGCTTTCGCTCTTTAGCATCTCAACCGCCGAGAGCACATCCTCCATGTATTCATCCACAACCGAATAGTCCTTCTCGCTCATAATTTCCGGATACGTATGCGTGCGCTTGTCAAAGCGCAGCGACGCAATGCCGTGCTCGGCGAGGCCGTTAGCCAGTTGCGCAAACACCGCGTTCGCGCCCACCGCCTCATCGCGCCCGTTCGCGCCGGAGCCCCATATGAGCAGCACCGCCGGGGCCGGTTCTCCGGTATTCGCGGGCAAGGTCAGCGTGCCGCCGAGCGGATACCCGGCCCCGGCGTCCACCGTCACTTCGGTTGCCGTGACGCCTTCGCTCAGCGTCTCCTCCGCCACGGCCACTTGCGGCTGAAAATACAAGCCTTCCACTTCGCCCGCCTGGCTGAGGCTTACGATAGCGCTCACCGTCATGTTTTCAAACGTCACCGGGATCATGACGACGTCCATGCCCATCTGGCTGCCCGTGACCGGTTCGCCGTAGGAGATCACCTTGCCCATCTGCGCGGCGGCGGGCGCCATCACGCCCTCAATCCCCCCGGCCGCTTCCAGTCCGTTCTTGAGGGTCTGGGAAAACCGCGCCTCCGCTTTTTGATATTCGCCGTCCAACACTTCGCGCACGACCGCCCGCGCGATGGAAACCGCGCCTTCCTCCTCAGCCGCCGCGCCGCATCCGGCGACTCCAATCGCCAGCATAAGCGCCAGCATCAACCGGGTCCATTTTTTCATCATTTTATTCATGATCTTCCTCCTTACGGTCCAAATAAACCCGCAGGTACTTCTCCTGGAAACACCCGTTCGAAAAAGCGGTGGAACGTGCGGGGCAATCCACCGCCCGGCGACCGCGTCATACTTGCATACCCGCAAGAAACGGCGCGGTTGCCCTAGCGACTGTACAGGGTCATTGTACGGGCTTTGATTCAAGCTGTCAACGACTTTGTTGACAAACTGCGCCGGGACGATTGGTTCCGGCTCGTTTTTGTTGTATAATAGGCTGTGTCCGAGGCCTGGCCGCCCATTCCTCATGAACCGGGACGCGCCGCCGTTCCTGATCGACGTGCGAAAAAACCGCAGTTCAGATTGTTCCAACATGCCCTGGCAGGAATTGCGCGCCGGTGCGTCGAAAACAGAGAAACAAATAAAGATCCGGAGCAAACTATGGCAATTGTCCCTTGGAAAGAGCGGTTTGATCAGAGCATAAACACCTTGCTTTCAATTGCGCGGGATCTTTTCGGTCCGGGCACGTCGCTTTGCGCCATGCCCGCCGCCCAAGCCGTTGCCGAGCACCGCCCGGACTACGACCTGTACGCGCATGGCGACGACGCCCGCGCGGTCTTTCACCCCTGCGGCGTATCTTTGTGCGCCTTTGTTCTGCCCGCCCTATCCGGCGCGCAAGCCGCGTACGGCATGGACCTCTTGACGCAAAAAGCCGCGCCCGTCCTTCAAACGCTCTTGGGCGCGCACCCGGATTTGTACCTGAGCCTCAACGAAACCGGGCGCGACCTGAACTGCCTGTACGCGCTGAACACCGGGCATGGCGCAATCGACCAGCAGTTTTTGTGCGCGCTGTTGGACGCGCTTGACGCGCAGGCGCTCTACCAATGTGAAGGCGGCGCGGCGATCCTGTTTTACGCACCGGGCGCGGAAATCGGGCCCGAAGCGCTTGCGCTCATCAGGCATTCGCCCTTGCGCTTCGGCCTGTGCGGCCCCTATGAGCGCGCCGCTTCCGCGCGCGGCTCAATGGAAAAGGCGCGCCTGGCGGCCCTGCGCGCGCTCAAAAGTCAGGTCGCCAGCTTTTCATCGTACCGCTACGACATCCTGTGGGCGGAAGCCGGCCTCGTCACTTCGGCGCACGGCTACGCGGCGCAGGATTTTTGCCATCACGCGCTTGAGCAAATTGCCAGGTACGACCTGCGCGAAGGAACCGAGTATACCCAAACGCTTAAGGCCTACATGGTCTCGGCCCGTTCGCTGCGCCATGCCGCAGGCGTTTTGGGTATCCACCGCAACACGATGGCCTACCGCGTCCGCCGCATCGGCGAACTCTTTCATCTTGACCTAAACGACGCCAACGTGAGCTTTGAGCTGCTCTTTTCATTCAGGCTCATGATGCACCTCCCATCGATCCACGCGGATCCTCATGAAACGGCGGGCTTTGTGCCCGCAGTCATGTCCCGCGCGCTTTGGGCCGCGCTGGGCGGCAAGGCGTATGACGCGCCCGGCTGCCGCCTCACGCTCATGCTCATCGATACCGGCAGCAAGACCGATGACGCCCGCAACCGCCTGATCGCGTCCTTGCTCGAAAAGCTGCCCCAAGCGTGCGTGGCCTTTGACGACGAAGCGGTTTACGCGCTCTGCCCCGCTTCGGATAGGCCGGAAACCCAATCGGATCTCTTCGCCCAAGCTTTCACCGGCGTGGTTTCCAAACCCTTTCACGCATCGCGGCTCACCCGGCAAGTCAAGCTGATGAAGCGGTTCCTGCTCTATGTCCGCGCCCTGGGCGCCAAACCCGGCCTGTTCCTGTCGAGCGCATATACATCGACGCTGTTCTTCCTGTTTCTTGCCCCCTACATGGACCTTGCGCCTTTCTGCTCGGACGAAGTCATCCGCGTGATGGACTACGATTATGAAAAGGGAAGCGCGCTTTCCTCCAGCCTCTACGCCTACCTTGCCAATTTTCTTGACCTCAAGCAAGCCGCGCTGGACGCGCGCCTGCACCGCAACACCATGGAATACCAAATGAAAAAGGTGCTCCCGATGATCGGCGGCGCAGCCTTCGACGAGAAGTTGCGCTTTGAAATGATGTGTACGTACCGCATCCTCTCGACCACCGGATCGCCCTCTTTTGATTTATAAATAATTACAACCAATATTTTGTGTTCATATGGATTCCAGCTTGATATTCCGATATATGTGTGTTATACTGATGTCAATCGGTGAAATTGTTGTAATTTATTACAAACATCGGAGGGCGCATCTATGCTGACCAAGATTGGGACGGGCGAACTGATCGTCATACTCATCATCGCCCTCTTCGTGATCGGTCCCGAACGCTTGCCCAAGTTCGGCAAGGCAATGGGCAAGGCCATCCGGGGTCTCAAGAAGTACGTAAACGAATTTACCGAGGAATTGAAGGACGATGACGTGGACTTTAAGGGCATCGCAAGCGAGATGAGCAAGCTCAAGAAAGACGTTACCGACACCCTCACGGGCGCTGGAGACGATGTAAAGAAGGCGGCGGCGGACGCCGGGAAGGCCGTCCGGAGTTCGTCCAATTCAAAAAAAGCCGCGCCTGAAGCGCCGCCGGAGGCCCCGGAAAGCGCCCAAGCCGCCCCAACCGCCGAAACGCCGGTCGAGGCGCAAACCCTGAGCGAGTAACTCCGCCGCGCGCGTGCGCGGCCTGTTGTATAGGATCATTTTAACGGAGGTGCGGTATGCATAAAATCGGAATGACGGAACTGCTGGTAATCCTGGCCATTTGTCTTGTAATCTTTGGACCCAAGGCGCTGCCCAAGCTCGGCCGCTCCATCGGGAAAACCATCGGTATGTTCAAGAAGGGCATCCACGAAGAGGGGGACGACGAAGAAGAGGAAGAAGAGACCGCCAAGCCCAAGAAAACCGTCAAGAAGGCGGCCGAAGCCGATGACGAAGGCTGACCGGTGGGCTTATGGGCTTGAATTTGTTGCCTAATCACAAGGAGAAGAAAAAAGACGAGAACATGACCCTGACCGGACATCTGTCCGAACTGCGCAACCGCATCGCGGTGGGCATCGCGGTGTTCATGGTCGCGTTCGTGGTCTGCTTCACCTTCATACGCACCATCGCCGACTACATGCTGAACCTGGGTCTCGCCTCAGGTTTCCACTTTGTGTACCTGAACCCGTCGGAGCTGCTGACCTCATACTTGAAACTGTCGCTGATCGTCGCGCTGGTCGTCGCCGCGCCGGTCATCCTGTTTGAAGTATGGCTGTTCATTGCCCCGGCGCTGGAAGACCGGGAGCGCAAGTCCAGCCGCATTGCGCTGGTCGTCGGCTTTGTGTTCTTTGCCGTAGGCGTGGTGTTCGCCTACATGGTGGCGCTGCCGTTCATGGTTCAGTTTCTGGTGAACTTCAACACGTCAACCTTCATCGCCTCATCGATCTCGGTTGAAAACTACCTCAACTTTGTCGTCAGCATCGTGATGACTTTTGGCCTGATCTTTGAGATGCCCATCCTGGCCCTCCTGTTGTCGGTCATCGGCATCCTGAAGCCCGACTTCATGCGCAAGATCCGCAAGTACGCCATCCTCCTGATCTTCATCATCGCCGCCATCATCACCCCGCCCGACGTGGTCTCCCAGGTCATGATCGCGGTCCCAATGCTGTTCTTGTACGAACTGAGCATCCTGATCAGCGCCGTCGTCGCCAAGCAAAAGGCCGCGCGCGAAGCGGCCGAGGAAGCGCAAGACTATGATGACGAAGACGGGTGCGACGACGATGACGCCGAAGAGCGCATGTAGCCCCTGATTTGTCGATAAACCCGCGGCCGCCAAAGCGCGACCGCGGGTTTTGTACATGCGCCGCTTTGCCGCGATTGCCGCAATCCCTATCCCGGAAAAATAGCCGACAACGCTTCGTCAAGCCGCGCAAGTGCGCCGATCAAGTCCGGCAAGTGCGCCTTCAGGGATGTTTCGTCGCCATCCTTGGCAAGAAACTCGAGCTTTTCAGCCAGCGCGGCGATGCCGTCAATGCCCAGATTCCTGAGCGCGCCCTTGACGCCATGCACCTTGATGGCGAAATTGTTTATATCGCCGCCGATAAGAAACGCCTGCAGCTCGCTCATATCCTTTTTGAGTCCCTTCGTGAACAAACCCAACACCTTTTCATACATCTTTTGCATGCCGCCCAGCCTTTCAAGCGCGAGGGCGACATCCACCCCGTTGATGCGGGCTACTTGGTTGAGCGCGCAAGACAGCTTCGGATCATAGGCGGGCGCGGCGTCCCCTTCGGCGCGTACCTTCTCCTTGGGCAACCACTTGATCAGGACGTTGTTCAACTTGTCCTTGTCGATGGGCTTCGTGAGATAGTCGTTCATCTCGGCCTCCATGAGCTGCGCGCGCGCGCCGTCCACCGCGTTGGCGGTGAGCGCCACAATGATGAGCGCATCCTTGCCGTAGGTCTTTCTGAGGATTCCGGTGGTCTCGACTCCGTCCATTCCCGGCATCATGTGATCCATGAATACGAGATCGTACTGCTTATCCGCGATTTTTTCAATGGCTTCCCGGCCGCTTGTCGCGCTGTCACAGGCGATGCCCGATTTTTCAAGCAGCCCGGCAATCACGCGCAGATTGATTTCGTTGTCGTCAACAGCCAGTATGCTTACGCCCTTCGCCGTGATCGGGACCCACCCGGACCCGTCGTCCCTGACGGCGTCCTTGTCGCCCAGAACCAGCGGGATCGCAATATGAAAAGCTGTGCCTTCGCCGTACACGCTGTCCACCGTAAGCGTGCCGCCCATCATCGCGACCAGCCGTGACGTAATGGGGAGCCCCAGCCCCGTGCCGGTGATGTTGCGGTTGGCGCGCATGTCGAGCTGATCAAATTCACCGAAAATCTTACCCATGTCCTCCTGTTTCATGCCGATGCCGGTATCGGTTACATCAAAGGCCAGCATGCCGCCCTCTATGCGCACGATCAGCTTGACGCCGCCCCGCTTGGTGAATTTGATCGCGTTGTCCAGAATGTTGACCAGCACCTGGCGCAGGCGAATGTCGTCGGCACGGATGGTTTCAGGCAACGTGTCAAGTATCTTCATCTCAAAGCTGAGGCCCTTTTTGCGCGCGCTGAGCAGGAACATCGATTCAATGTTGATCAAAAGCAGCGTCGGGTTGAAATCGACGGGGGAAATTTGCAGCTTGCCTGCCTCAATTTTAGAAAAATCCAGGATGTCGTTGACGATGGCGAGCAGCGCTTGGGCGGACGTCTGAATGTCCGAAACGTAATTTCTCTGTTTTACATTCAAAGGCTCCGAAAGGAGCAGGTCGCTGATCCCAATGATGGCGTTCATGGGCGTTCTGATCTCATGGGACATGTTGGACAGGAACTGGCTCTTGGCCTCGGACGCGGCCAGCGCGGCCTTTGCCTTAAGTTCCATCTCCATGCCGTGCTCGGTCGCCTCAAGGCGCGCGCGTTCCATCTCCTTGATTTCGCGAAGATCGCGCGAGTACGCGGCAAGGCGGTACTCCCCATGCCATTTTACGCGCACCAGCGTGGTTTCAACCGGAAGACTCCCGCCGTCAAGGGTCTTGTACATCCACTCAAAGCGCCGGTATCCCTCTTTGAACGCGGCGGCAATTTCGCGCGCCGCCTTGTCGGCCGTCGGTTCGCCGTCCGGCTGAAACGCCGGATTCAGGTCATAGAAATGCTCCGTGTAATCCTCTTTTTTTTCAAGCCCGAAAAGGCGCACGGCTTCCATATTGCAATCGATCATATTCCCGTTTTCGTCCCAGAACGAAGACGCCAGCGGCGTCGCGTCCAGCATGACCTGCGCGCGCTCGTCCGCGTCCACGCGGCCCTTGTGCTCGGCGGCGATTTTGGCGGCCTTGAGCTCATTTTCAAGCAAGATATTCTTGGTGATGTCCATATTCATGCCGATGATGCGATTGACCTGACCACCTTCATGGATGGGCTTGCTAAAGCTTCGGATGTATCGCGTGCTTCCGTCCGGCAGGGACAACGCGGAGTCAAAAGCCGGCCAATCGCCGTCTCCCGCGCCGTTTTTCATGGTCAGCCACGGATTTCCCTCTTTTAGGGGCATGACCCTGCCCAGTTGGACAAAAAACCGATCGAAGGTCAGCACGCCGTCGTCCGATTCAAACCCCATGAGCTTTTTGCAACGCTCGTCAAAGGCAAACGTTTTATTGGTAAAATCAATCTCCCATACCCCGGAATTGGACGCGTCAAGCGCGATTTGAAGCCGCTCGCGCGTGTCCAGCGCGTACTTCCTGCCCTCAACAACATCGGTTATGTCGGTAAAGTGCTCAATGTGCACCGTGCGCCCGTCGGCCCATTTGGCGGTGGTATCGACGTTTCGGTAATAACGCCCGGTCCGGCTGTTGAAGCTCTCCCACACATAGGGCGCGTCCGGGTTGCCCATGAGCTTCTGGTTCTGGCAAAACGGGCAGCGCCCCTGTTGGCCGGTTTGCAGCACCTTCCAGCACTTTTGGCCGAGCGCGCGCTCGTCCAGGCCAAAATCCTCCATCAACCGCCGGTTGATGAACAGAAGCTCGTCCGTCTCCATATCCGATACATAAAAATAGGTGTCAAGCCCGTCGAGTATCCCGCCCAACAGGGTCGGCAGACGCGCCTCCGTTGGCATAGCTGCGGTATAATCGCGGTCGGAAAGGCTCGGGTCCCGCTTCTCTTGACCTTCATTGTTTAAAAACTTAAAAAGTTCTTCCACAATTCAACCTCCCGGCTTTACATATACGCTTATCATAGTTCGCGCGGCCAAGAATTGCAAGAAAAATATTATTAAGGCGACGCCGCGCCGTGACCGGATTGATCACCGATTGCCTAAATTCCAAAATCCTGCGCCAGCAGGACCAGCCCGCCTGACGCTTCGCCGTCTTGGCACACAGCCAATGGATGGCGATTGTCCAGAAAAAGGTGATTGACGCAAAAACGCGTCGGCACGCCATCCCGGACCACGCGTCCGTCAAGGACCCAAAAGCTGTCGAGGGGAATGGAAAGGCCCTCCCCCACGCATTTGATGTAGCTCTCCTTCGCGGTCCAGATCATGTAAAACCACCTCGCCTGTTCCCCCGCCGGAATGCCTCTGAGATGTTCGACCTCGGGCCTTGAAAAAAAGCGCTCGGCCAGCGCCATGTCCGCTTGCCGGATGTGCTCGACATCCACGCCCACCTCGCCGTCCGCAACCGCGCACACCACAAAGTCGCCCGAGTGGGAGACGTTAAAGTGAAAATCCGGGAAACCTTGCACATAGGGCTTGCCGTAAGCGTTTTTTGAAAGCGCGAAGGCACGGGCCGGGTAAAGCGCGCCGAACAGATGCCGGACCATCGCTTCACCCACCACCGTGCGCACGGCGTCCTCACGCCTATAAAAATTCTTTGCCTTCGCCCGCCTTTCGGGGCTTACGCGATCAAGAAACGCCCGATAGAGGCGCTCGTTTACAAGACGGCAGTCGTAAGCGTAAACCGTCAAGCCGATTCCTCCCCGAACTCAAGGCGCGATCAATCGAAATACCCTGTGATGTGCATCCCGATCATCAGGTCGCCGCCTTGGTCGAATTCTACCTTGACCAGGAACTTGGTGGTGTCCAGCACCGTTTGGCCGATCGGACGGATTTCACTCACCGTAGCGCCGCGTTCGCCGTCGAAGCTGTCCACCTTGACCCTGAGCGTCTGGCCCACGCGCACCTTTGAAATGTCGAGCTCATCCACTTCGAGCGTCCCCTCCAGCGCGCCGGTGGGCAAGAGCGTCATCACGGCTTCGCCCTGCTTGATGAACTGGCCGGGCGCGACCAGAACCTGCTCGATCAGCGCGCTTTGCGTGAAGCGGACTTCGCTTGCCGCGTTGACGCCCGCTTCGTAGCGCGCGCTCTCGCTGTCCAGGATGAACAGCGGCTGTCCCCGCGTGACGGCATCGCCCTCGCCGACCAGCACCGCCGCGACGACGCCTTCGCCGGTATGCTTAAGCGCCTCGGCGCGGATGATCTTGCCGCTTCCGATCTGATCCTTGCTTGCGTTGTCCTTGGATGTATCAAAGTAAATCTTCACGCTGTCCTCAAGCTCAAAATCGCCTTGCGGAAGTTCCACGACGTAGTCCTTGCCGTCAACCGAAATGACGGTGCCTTCACCCCGCACCTTGCTGTCGCCGGTGCCGTGCTGCACGCGCACCGGCTGCCCCACGCGGATGTCCCGGTTGTCGGGGTCATCGTAAGCGCCGGAAGTCGAAGCGTCGATGTGCCATACGGCGCCTCGCTCGATATGGCACAGCGCGCCGTATTGACCAACGACGTCGGCCACCCTGTCGCCGACATTGGCTTTGAGCGAACGCACCACGCCGTCCGTGCCCGCATAGACCATCGTAGGCTTGATCTCAAAGGCCAAGGCGTCCGGCTGAACCGTGTCGCCTTGCGACCAATTGAAGTCGCCCACCTGCCCGCCCATGGGCGCGAGCACGCTCACCGCGTCGGGCGCTTGAATGCTGCCCTTGGCGCTGAACGAACCGGTTTTGACGATCGACGACACCGGTGCGGCGGTCGGGGCGGGTTCGGGCGCGGAGGCGGTCGCGGCCAACTGGAGGACGGGCGTCTGCGTCACAATCACCGCGCCGATTACAAGTGCCGCAATCACCGGCAAAACCGTGTACTTCAGGATTTTTTTAAACATGTTCTTATCCTCCTCGTATAATAAAGTGGTGGTAACTGTCCAGGGAAGGGTGGAGATTTGCGAAGCAAATACGACCCGACCTTGACAGAGATCACAAAGGAAAATGGTCGAGGCGTTTGCGCATTCCAAGGCGCAAACCCTTGATCGCC
>JAVBND010000086.1:0-12886 GCA_031551775.1 Eubacteriales bacterium
GTTTACAGCAAATAGTATACCATGAAACTGTGAACGGTTCCACATATAAAAAAACGCCACTTGCAGGCGTTCAATTATCGGTGTTTTAATGTCTGTGTGGCCTACCAACCGAACCAACAGACCAAAGTCGGTTTTGTGTCCTTTTGCGTTGACTGCTGTCACATCCAGCAGCAGAGACTGAGTTGAGGTTTTCTTGACGACGTGATATATCTTACCACACGGGCGATCAAAAGTCAATGGAAAAACTGGGGACAAACGTAACGCCTAACGTAATAATTTGATGAAATGCGGTATTGGCGGGGTCTACATTTTTCTCGATGCAGAGCCAGCGCAAGACCAAAAGGGATTGCGGCGGAAATTTTTCGCAGAAAACAGCTCCTATCTGTTCGTGATCGGAATTCAACGCTGAGCGACGCAAAAGACATGCATCTACTTTAGTGATGCCTTGTATGATTCGCCCCACTGCCACATGGCGTCATGAATGGGCTTGAGGCTCAAACCCAACTGCGTCAGTGAATACTCCACGCGGGGCGGCACTTCGGCATACACCTTCCGATGCACCAGCCCGCTCTCCTCCATCGCGCGCAGGTGCTGGGTGAGCACCTTCTGGCTGATGCCGGTGAGCGAGTTTTTCAGTTCACCAAACCGTTTCGTGCCGGTGAGCAGGTCGCGCACGATCAGCAGTTTCCAGCGGTCGCCCGCGAACACCAGCGCCGTTTCCACGGGACACGCGGGCATCTCATGCGACTTCAACATTCCTCATCGCCCTCCAATAGTTACCCAAAAGATGCTATAGCACTTTGAAGTGCCTACTTTACATTGGATACTTTTGCGGATATGATAGCACCAGTGGCAGACAATGTCAACTGCCAGCATCAATACTTGGAGGTCATCCACATGAAAAACCCGAAGCGAATCCTCATCTCCCTGCTGACCCTGGCCCTGCTGGGCATGGGCATGAGTGCCATGGCGGAAGCCGCTGCGCCTCAGCCTGATGTGAAAGAGTTGGGCGTCGGCACCATGCGCGTGTACGACTTTGGCGACGTGAAGCTGCACGCCTACCAGACAAAAGACCCCATCGACGACCAGAGCTTCCTGCTCGAAACCGAAACCGGGCTGATCGGCATCGAGTCGCCCAGCTTCAAAGACAATCTTTCAGAGTATGCGGACTACATCACCTCGCTGGGCAAGCCCCTAAACAACATGTTGCTGGCCTATCATCCGGCGGGCGCGGATGTGTACGAGGGCGTGAACATCGTCGCCACCGCCACCGCCCAGGCCGCTGCCCAGGAGGGCGGCTCCGTCAAGGGCCTGATCGACAACTTTGTCCAGGCGTTCGGTGATGCGTTCGACGGCAACATCCCCGCTGTGACCGAGGTCATTGAGCCGGGTACCATCACGCTGGATGGGCTGGAACTGGTCATCACCGACGCCGTGGATGGCTTCGACATCGAAATCCCCTCCATTCACGTCGTGTTCACCCACATGGTCGGCTCCAAGGTTCACAACATCCTGGCGAGCGTTGAGCAGATCGATGCCATGATCGCGCAGATGAAGCACTACCAGGACGAGGGCGCGGTGCTCATCCTCACCTCCCACGAGGTGCCCGAGACCATCGAGGCGGCGGCTGCGAAGATCGACTACCTCGAAAAGACCAAGGAACTGATCGCACAGAGCGAGAACGCCGAGCAGTTCACAGAGGCCATGAACGCCGCGTTCCCGGACTACGCCGGAGCCAACTACCTGGGCATAAGCGCCGGGATGCTGTTCCAATAAACTGCCGACAATGATATAATATTGGAGGAAACCCATATGTTTGACTTTGTCTCGATCCTCAAGGAGAACCCCAACGGCGTGCTGGCCACGCAGGACAAGCGTGGCGTCAAGACCCGCGTGTTCCAGTATCTGTTCGCGGACGGCAACAAGGTGTATTTCTGCACAAGCATTGAGAAGCCGGTGTATGACCAGCTGATGGCGAACCCCAACGCATCGTTCTGCACGCACGCCCGGGGCTTCAACCCGGTGTTGTCGGTGAACGGCAAGGCGGTGTTCGTGGACGATCTGGCGCTCAAAGCCCGCGCGCTGGACGAGAACCCCGGCATCAAGGGCATCTACCAGACGCCCGAAAACGAGATCTTCAAAATGTTCTACTTGGACGCGGAGGAAGTGGAGACGTTCAGCTTCGCAGAAGGCCCCAAGACCTACGCACTGTAATGCAATGATGCGCCCCGCCGGTCAACGGCGGGGCGACGGCGTATTGTCAGGGAGGACGACAGGACGAGGAACGATCAACTGTCGCCGCCAATCTCGGAGCTTTCGCCTGCACAAATGCATCCTGCACACGGTCGGCTCCATCGTGGGTGACGGCGGGCCGGGCGGCGCGCTCTTTTCCCCCGACCGTTGAAGCCGTGATCTGCTTATATGACGATGGCATTCATCCCTATGGTTCTCTTTTTACATCCTGCGACCTTTGCAGCACGGCTTTTCTTATCTGTGTGCTGTTGGTTCCCTCCGTGTATGGAAAGTAAATGATTTCTACACCTTTATCCGCAAAAAAGCGCTCATAGCGAATGAACCGTTCGCTGCCTTTATAATCGTCTCCCACAAAGAGGCGGTCGTAATGCCACCGATTCCAAGCTTCGCTGTCCTCACGGCAAGAATCAACGACACGGTCAACGTACTTTGAACCGGCAAGAATGGCCTTGCGCTCTTCAAAGGGGATGAATGTTTCCTTGCCCTTGTGAGAGGCATCGGGATGTACGCCTACGATCAGATAATCGCAGTGCCGCTTTGCTCTTTCCAGCAATCGAAGATGACCGACATGAAACAGGTCAAACGTTCCGGACAGGTAGCCGATTTTCACGCGCCTTTCGCCCATCGCCCGCCCGGCGTTTAACTTGTACTGATAGCTGGAAATGCCAAAAGCATGAGCGTCGGCTCTATATCGGTCCAGTACGCCTTTGTACACTTCATCGTACGCCGGAATGAACAGTTCCGCCGAGCGCAGCAAATGATCGACGATCTGCCCGGCAAGCGGCTGCGTCTGCGAGAGATCGTTCTCCCCTCCGTTAAACCGCGTGCCCTGAATGGACCCGGGCGAAACGTTCAAAATACGGTTTTTGCACCCATGCACTTCAAGCTCCACGTTAACGCTTTCCACAAACCGGAAGACAGCGGCCTTGGACGCGGCGTATACGGAGAACATCGGCGAACTGACCAGGCCGGCAATAGAGCCCATCACCCCCAGGTAAAATGGCTCCTGTCCCCTGACGCGGTCATAAAACACGCGAATGATCTTAAGCACAGCCACCGTGTTGATTTTCAGCAGCTTTTCAATCTCCGCCGTATGAAGATACTCAAAATCCGCCACTCTTCCGATGCCCGCCGTTATCATCAAAATGCGCACATCGCAATCGGCGCTGATCTTTTCAAAAAGCGCCTCGTCAAAATCCTCAACATTGCAATATGTATAACCGCAGCGCGAATCCTCAATAAGTCCGTCGCCTGGCGGATTTATGTCGAGGATGTGTATGGCGTAGCCGATTTTTATGAGCTCAATGCCGACAGCAAGTCCGATCCCGTTGCTTCCTCCAACGATAACTGCTTTATTCATCGATCAATCCGTTACCTTTCGAAAATCATGAGCAGTGATCCCTCGTCAACCGGATGTACTGCTTTTTTGCTTCTGCTATATGGCCGCGGATCGCTTCCGCACAAGTGTATTATCCACCAATTTGATGATATCGTCAAGAGGGCTGCCCCTGCAGCAATTCAGGCAAATCGGATACGCCGCAAGCGCATGAGCGTATCCACCGTATAGGCGAGGTTTGATTGAGCGTAGTTTCTGGCGACAGAGAAATCAATCGCCGCTCGGTTGATGCTCATGACCGCTGTGATGCCCTCGTCATATACTTTTTCAATATCGTCCGCGATCGCGCCTACGATGGCGATGACCGGCACGTTTTGTTTTTTTGCCCGGCGCGCAACGCCAATGGGCACCTTGCCGCCCAGGCTCTGGCTGTCAATCCTGCCCTCGCCTGTCAAAACGCAATCCGCGCCGCGCAACACCTGGTCAAAGTTCACCACATCCAGCACCGTCTCAATGCCCATCTCAAGCTTCGCGCCAAAGAAAGCCACCATGCCCGCGCCCATCGCGCCCGCCGCGCCCGCGCCCGGCAGCGCCGCCACATCTTTTCCGATATCTCGGCGGATGACCCCGGCAAGATGCTTGAGCCCTTCGTCGAGCAGTTCCACCAGATGCTCGTCCGCACCCTTTTGAGGGCCGAACACATACGCCGCGCCGCGCTTTCCGGCCATGGGGTTGTCGATGTCACACATCGCGGTGAACTCAACCGCGCCAAGTTCAGGCGCAAAGCCGCGCATGTCGATCGACTGAATGTCCTTTAGCGTCCCGCCTGTCGGCACAAAGGCTGAGCCGTCCCTGTCCAGAAAACGCACGCCACACGCCGCCGCCGCGCCGCACCCGCCGTCGTTTGTAGCACTGCCGCCAAGCCCCATTACGATGCGCTTTGCGCCCGAGCGCGCGGCCGAGAGAATCAATTCACCCACGCCGTAGGTCGTCGCGCGCATCGGGTCAAGGCGCCCCTCCGCAAGCGGAAGACCGGCGCACGCCGCCATCTCAACGACCGCCGTGCGCCCGTCGTTGAGCCGCCCGTAAAATGAATCGATCACATCCCCCGCAAACACGCCGGTCACCTTTGCCGTTTCGCGCACGCCGCCCACCGCTTCAAGGAAGCAATCCACGCTGCCTTCGCCGCCGTCCGCGACCGGTATTTGGGCGATCTCGGCGGCAGGCTCGTGCTTCCTGATCTGCTCGGCCATAACGCGGCACACGGTACTTGAGGACATGGTGCCCTTAAACGAATCGGGGATGAGGATGTACTTGCTCATAGGATTTCACCGTCCTTCCGGCAATCTTTTTCCAGCCCAGTATACCATAGAACAGGCGGCAGCGGTGTTATTTTCACCACCTGTTTCTGGCGCCCGCACAAAATACCGCAAGAATTTGGCGTCCCTTGCTTGACACGCGCCTGCCGCTGCGCTATAATCGCCCCATACACACGGGTGATGACGGGCAGAGTACCCGCGAACGCGCATTGAAGAGAGGGACGTCACGGCTGCAAACGTCCCTGCGAAAAAGCGGTGAAAGACAACCCTGAGCCTCTCCGATTTTGCGGAGCGCGGACGCGGCGATAATGCGTGAAAGTGAAGCGCCTTGGCGCTTAACGAGGGTGGCACCGCGAAACACAGCCTTTCGTCCCTTGAATCGAAAGGCTGTTTTATTTTTCAGGGGAGGACACCATCATGCTGACCCAGGCCCCCAAGGGTACCCAGGACGTACTGCCGGGCGAAAGCTACCGCTGGCAAAAAATCGAAGCGACCATGCGGGACGTTTGCGCGCTCTACGGCCTTCGCGAAGTGCGAACGCCCATGTTCGAGCACACGGAGCTATTCCAGCGCGGCGTCGGCGACACGACCGACGTGGTGCAAAAAGAGATGTACACCTTTCTCGACAAGGGCGGCCGCTCGATCACGCTCAAGCCGGAAGGCACGGCGGGCGCGGTCAGGGCGTTTCTTGAGGCAAAGCTGTATTCCGAGCCGCTCCCCTGCAAGATGTACTATGTCTCCTGTCCCGTGTTCCGCTACGAGAAACCGCAAGCGGGCAGGTTGAGGGAGCACCACCAATTGGGCATTGAAGTGTTTGGCGCGAAGGACGCCAGCTGCGATGCGGAAGTCATCGCCGTCGCGCTCGATATTCTCAGGCGCTCGGGCATCGAGGGGTTGAGGCTTACCATCAATTCCATCGGTTGCCCCTCGTGCCGCCAGGCCTACAACGAAACGCTCAAGGACTTCTTGCGCCCGCTCCTTGGGGACCTGTGCGAAACCTGTCAGGGACGCTTTGAAAGAAACCCCATGCGCATCCTTGACTGCAAGGAAGAAAAGTGTCAGAAACTGATTGAGGGCGCGCCCGCGATGCTCGATCACCTGTGCCCCGAGTGCGCGGACCACTTTGAAAAGCTCAAAGGGTATCTTGCGGCTCAGGGAATTGCCTATGAGGTTGACAGCCGGATCGTGCGCGGCCTTGACTATTACACCAAGACGGTCTTTGAGATCATCACGAAGACGTCCTCCGGTCACCTGACCGTGTGCGGCGGCGGGCGCTACGACGGCCTGGTGGAAGCGCTGGGCGGCCCGGCTACACCCGGGATCGGCTTTGGAATGGGCGTCGAGCGGCTGATCATGGTTCAGGACATGGACGGCTCAGCGCCCGCGCAAGAAAAACTCTACGATGTGTTCGTGTGCACGCTGGGCGATGAAGCGCGGCTTGAGGGCGTCAAGCTGGTCAAGGAACTGCGTGAAAATGGCGTCAAATGCGACCTTGATCACGCGGCGCGCTCGCTCAAGGCGCAGTTCAAGTATGCCGACAAATCAGGCGCAAGCAAGGTCATTGTGCTGGCAGGCGACGAACTCTCAAGGGGTGTCGTCAAACTGCGCGACATGGCGCAAAGCACCGAGGAAGAAATCGCGCGCGATACAATCGTTCAAGTGATCAAGAATCAAACGGAGGCGTGAAGAGATGTCGATGATCGGATTTAAGCGCACGCAGTACTGCGGCGAAGTTTCAATCGCCCAGGCCGGGCAGGTGGTTCAGCTTTCCGGCTGGGTACAGAAGACGCGCGACCTTGGCGGCGTGGTGTTCGTGTGGCTGCGCGACCGCGAGGGCCTGGTGCAGTTGGTGTTTGACGAAGCCACCTGCGGGCCTGACTGCTTTGCGCTCGGCGGATCGCTCAGGAGCGAATACGTCGTTTCCATCCGCGGCGAAGTGCGCCCGCGCGCGGCGGAAGCGGTCAACGCCAAGATGAAAAACGGCGACATCGAGGTGTTCGTCCTGGAGGCGCTGCTGCTCAACAAGAGCGAAACCCCGCCGATCTACATTGACGATTCCGCCAGCGAAAACGAACTGGTCCGGCTCAAGTACCGCTACCTGGAACTGCGCAAACCGTCGCTCCAGTCCACCATGCGCCTGCGCGCGAAGGTGGTCAGCGCGATCCGCCGCCACATGGAATCAGAGGGCTTTACCGAGGTTGAGACGCCCATTCTGACCAAGTCCACGCCCGAAGGCGCGCGCGACTTCTTGGTCCCCTCGCGCCAGCACCACGCCGCGTTCTACGCGCTCCCCCAGTCCCCGCAGATCTACAAGCAACTTTTGATGCTGGCCGGATTTGACCGGTATTTCCAAATCGCGCGTTGCTTCCGCGACGAAGACAACCGCGCCGACCGCCAGCCGGAATTTACCCAGTGCGACGTGGAGATGAGCTTCATCGAGCCCGAGGATATCCAAAACGTCATTGAGGGCGCGTTTAAGGAAGTGTTCCATCAGGTCAAGGGGATTGAACTTGCGCTTCCGCTTGCGCGCATGACCTGGCGCGACGCGATGGAAAACTACGGCTCCGACAAACCCGACACGCGCTTTGAGATGAAGCTGACCGACGTATCGGGCAAGGTGGCCAGTTGCGGCTTCGGCGTGTTTGAGCAGGCCGTTGCCTCCGGCGGTACGGTGCGCGGCATCAACGCCAAGGGTCTTGGCGAAAAGATGACGCGCAAGGAAGTCGATTCGCTCGGCGAATTCGCGAAGACCTACCGCGCGAAGGGTCTTGCGTGGCTGGTGGTCAACCAAGACGGCACGGTGCGCAGTTCCTTCAACAAGTTCCTGACCGATGAACTCAGGGACGCGCTTTGTGGGGCGCTTGGCGCCGAACCCGGCGACGCGCTGTTCTTCGTGGCGGACAAGAAGAGCGTGGTCTGGCAGTCGCTCGGCGAGCTCAGAAAGGAAATCGCCAAGCGCCACGGCTTGATCGACCAGGCGAAGTACAACCTGTTCTGGGTGACCGAGTTTCCGTTGCTCGAGTACGACGAGGAATCAAGCCGCTACGTCGCCATGCACCACCCCTTCACCTCGGTCATGGACGAGGACCGCGAGAAGATGGCGGCCGATCCGGGCGATGTGCGCGCGAAGGCCTACGACTTGGTGCTCAACGGCATCGAGATGGGCTCGGGTTCGATCCGAATTCACAGGAGCGACTGGCAGTCCGATATGTTCCGGCTGATCGGCCTTGACGAAGAAGAGGCGCAAAAGCGCTTCGGGTTCCTGCTTGAGGCGTTCAAGTACGGCACGCCCCCGCACGGCGGCTTCGCCTTCGGCATCGACCGGCTGGTCATGATGCTTTCCAATAAGGAGAGCCTGCGCGAAGTGATCGCGTTTCCGAAAGCGCAAAACGCAAACTGCCTGATGATGGCAACGCCCTCGGATGTTCACCCCGAACAGCTTGAGGCGCTCAGCATCGGGATCACACCGCGAAAAGGCGAGTAGCGGGATTCATACAAAAAGGCGGTTCGGCTTTGAATGCCGCAACCGCCTTTTGCCGTCCCAATCGCGTATTACCGTTCGTATTTCTCCAGCTTCACGCCGCCCTCAGCCAGCATCTCAACCGAAAATCCATCCGGGTACCCTTCCCGATAGACCACGCGGCTGATTCCGGCGTTCACGATCATCTTGGCGCAGATCACACACGGCTGATGCGTGCAATACAGCGTTGCGCCTTCGATCGACACCCCCAACCGCGCCGCCTGAATGATCGCGTTTTGCTCCGCGTGAATGGCATAGCAAATCTCCTGGCGCGTACCGGAGGCAATCCCAAGCTTGCGGCGCAGGCATTCGCCGCGCTCCACGCACGTCCTGACCCCGGCGGGCGCGCCGTTGTATCCGGTCGTCATGATCCGCTTGCCCTTCACGATCACCGCGCCAATCTTGCGGTTCTCCTGATAGCAGCTCGCCCAACCGGCGATGACGCCCGCCATCTCCATAAACCGGTGATCCCATTTATCCATGATGCCGCCAGCCTCCAAACCGCTCGCAAATTTCGCTGTACGCTTCTCTTGTCCCAATGTCCACGCATTCGCCCTCGAACAGGTATACCCTGACCTCCTTTTGCCGGTACAGCCATTCGGGGAAATGCCCCGGCGCGTCTTTCGACCCGCCCTCGCTCAAGTACCGATCAAACAGCGGCAAGGTGTCCCGCTTGTACAGGTACAGCGCGTAGATCGCAATGTCACTCGGCGGGTTTTGCGGCTTCTCCACGAGCGATGTCACGCGCCCGTCATCATCGACCGTCGCCACCGCAAACCTTCTCAGGTCCTCAATGCTCTCTATACGCGCGCCCAGCAACGTATCGCATCCGGTCCGCGCGAAGTCATCCACAAAGTCTTTGAGCGCAAAGGTGAAGAAGTTGTCCGACGCCGCGACCAGCAGGTCCTCATCCATGCCCATTTCACCAAGCGCAAAGGCGATATCGCCCACCGCGCCGCGCTTGGTCTCATCCGAGCGCGTGCCGTCGTTCAAAACCGAAAACTTGAGCGGCGCGTAGCGCGCCCGGGCGCCCTCGGCCCAAGCGGAAAAATCGGCAAAAAAACGGTCGTTGGTTACGATGACCACTTCGGTCAGGTCAAGCGTCGTAAGCTCCCGCACCAAATAATCCAGCATCGCCTGCTTGCCGATCGGGAGCAGCGCCTTGGGCGTGTTGAGCGTCAGTGGATACAGCCTGGTGGAATACCCGGCCGCCAAAATCAGCGCCTTCAATCGTCGTCCTCCTTTGACCCGTACCAGTTCCTCAGCAACGGGTCCGCCTTTCTTTGCCGTGTAAAGAGCACATCGGGCATCGCGCCGCTCGATCTGATGCTGAAGGGCGTGCCGTCGGCAATCAGAACATGGTCGAGCACGATGATATCCATGGGCGCAAGCGCTTCAATCGAGCGCATCGTGCAATTCACATCGCCCAGGGACGGATACGGCGTGCCGCTTGGGTGGTTGTGGCTGAGCACCACCGCATACGCACCCGAGCGGATCGCGGTATCGAGCACCCGCCTCAGGTAGAACGGCGCTTCGTCCACAATCCCCTGCTGGACCAGGCTCGAACCCAGCAGCTTTCCTTCCTTGTCCAGGCTCATAAGGTAAAAGCACTCGTTGTGCATTCCAATGTACAGCCCCTTGAGGTACGCTCCTGCCAATTGAAAAGTGCTTACGTCGTCAAAGTCCTTGGCCGCTTCGCGGGAAACGTAACGGGCCAGTTCCGGAACCACGTGCAAAAGCCGCGACGCGGCGTCGCCCAAGCCGTATACGCGCGCCACGTCCTGCGGCAGCGATTCGAGCACCGGCGCAAGAGAACCGTGCCGGTCAAGCATGCGCGCGGCAAGCGCGCGCGCGCCGACGCGCGGCGCGGCATATTCGATGAGCCGCGCAAGCAGCGCTTCATCGGTCATATGCTTTTTAACGCGCGCTCTATCTCCCCCGCGCCCCCCACGGGTCCCGACAGGTACCACCCGTCAAGCGCCTCGTCAAACGAAAGGTATTCGGCGGCCAGGACATTGACCGCGCCCCCGGCAAGCGACAGTTCAAGCGACATGG
This sequence comes from Eubacteriales bacterium, assembly GCA_031551775.1. Taxonomy (GTDB): domain Bacteria; phylum Bacillota; class Clostridia; order Christensenellales; family Aristaeellaceae; genus Anaerozeibacter. The sequence goes on from JAVBND010000086.1 coordinate 10,484, forward strand.
GCGTTTCGCAATCGTAGAGATCGGCCACATATTCTTCGGGGCCGGTCGCTTCGGCGTCCTCAAACGCTTCAAGGCGCGCCTTGAAGACCGCCACTTCTTCACCCGTCCAATCAAGTTTCATAAACAAGCCTCCTGTGTCGGTTCATTATAGTTTATCCTAAAGACCGAATTTAAGCAAGTTTATTTGACAGAACCCCTTCAATTTTCTATAATGAAACCACCGCGCTTGAGGGCGCCGGGCGAGAGGGGGCCTTTGCTTGGATACCTTGATTGAACTTGGAAAACGCGCGCGCGAAGCGGCGCTGAAGCTCACGGCAGCAACCACCGCTCAGAAGAACGCCGCGCTTGAACGCGCGGCGGAATTGCTCATAAAACGAACGCCGGAAATCCTCGCCGCCAACCAGGCGGATATTCGGTCCGCTGAGGAAAAACAGCTCAAGCCCGCCTTCATCGAGCGGTTGACGCTCACCGACAAACGCATCGGGGCGATGGCACAGGGGCTTCATCAGGTGGCGCTTCTTCACGATCCCGTGGGTGAATTGCTCGGCGAGTGGACGCGTCCGAACGGGCTCGTCATCAAAAAGCGCCGCGTGGCGCTCGGCGTCATCGCCATCATCTACGAATCACGCCCCAACGTCACGGTCGATGCGGCGGCGCTGTGCCTCAAGGCGGGCAGCGCGGTGGTGCTGCGCGGCGGCAGCGACGCGATAGGGTCCAACGCCATTTTGGCCGATATCCTGGAAGAGGCCGCGCGGGACGCGGGACTGCCGGACGGCAGCGTCCAGCTGATCCGCGATACCTCGCGCGAAACGGCGAACCGGCTCATGACGATGAACGAATATGTCGATGTGCTCATTCCGCGCGGCGGCAGGGGCCTCATCCGTTCGATTGTGGAAAACGCCACCGTACCGGTCATTCAGACCGGCGACGGCGTATGCCACGTGTACGTGGACGGGGCATGCGACCTGGACATGGCGGTCAAGATCGCCGTCAGCGCGCGCGTCAGCCGCCCCTCGGTGTGCAACAGCGCTGAAACCCTGCTGGTCGATGGCGCGGTGGCGGAAGCGTTCCTGCCCCGCTGCCTTGAAGCGTTGAGGGCGGCGGGCGTCGAAGTACGCGGGGACGCAAAGGTGCTCGCGGCCTGCCCGTGGGCCATCCCGGCGACGGAGGCGGACTGGGACACAGAGTACAACGACCTCATCTACTCAGTCAAGGTGGTTGACGGTGTGGAGGAAGCGGTAAAGCATATAAACCGGCACGGCACGCGCCACTCGGAAGCGATCATCACCTCGGACCCGGTTCGCGCGCGCTACTTTCAAACCATGGTCGATGCGGCGGCTGTCTACGTGAACGCGTCCACCCGCTTCACCGACGGCGGCGAATTCGGCTTCGGCGCGGAGATCGGCATTTCCAATCAGAAGCTGCACGCGCGCGGCCCGATGGGGCTTAGCGAACTGACCACCTACAAGTACGAAATCGACGGCTCGGGGCAGGTGCGCTAAAGCATGGGCTTTGTTTGCCGCCAGTGCCCGCGCGAATGCGGGACCGACCGGGCGGAGCGGGCGGGCTATTGCGGCGTCGGCGCAATGCCCGTCGTCGCGCGCATTGCGCCGCACTTTGACGAGGAACCGCCGATCAGCGCCACGCGCGGATCGGGCACCGTGTTTTTCTCCGGCTGCGCGCTCAAGTGCGTATATTGCCAAAATGACGAAATCAGCCATCGCTCGTTTGGCCGCGAGATGACGACAAGCGCACTGCGCGCGGCAATTGTGCGCCTGATCGATGAAAAAGGAGTGCACAACATCAACCTGGTCAATCCTACGCATTACGCCCACGTGATCGACGAATTGCTCGAAAAGCCGCTCGGCGTGCCGGTGGTGTGGAACTCCAGCGGCTATGAAAAGGTAGAAACGCTCAAGCGTTTTGAAGGCAGGGTGCGAATCTACCTGCCCGATCTCAAGTACGTAGGGAAAGACGCCGCCCTTCGCTATTCCGGCGCGGCCGACTATTTTCAGCATGCTTCGCGCGCGCTCATCGAGATGCACCGGCAGGTCGGCCCGCCCGTGTTGGACGATGACGGCGTCATCAAGTCGGGCCTCATCGTGCGCCACCTGATCCTGCCGGGCCGGGCGGAGGAATCGATGGCCGCGCTTGACTTCATCAAGGAAAACCTGCCCGGCGCTTGGGTAAGCCTGATGGCGCAGTACGTGCCCTTTGCGGGCGCGCTCAAGATCCCCGAGATCAACCGCCAGATCACCGAGGCGGAGTACGACCGGGTGGTCGATCACATGCTTGCAATCGGACTTGAGGACGGCTTCGTGCAGGAACTGTCGAGTTCGGACGAGCAGTACATCCCAAAGTTCGATTTGACGGGCGTTGAATAGGGCCGGGTATACTGGAAGG
>JAVBND010000061.1:0-57869 GCA_031551775.1 Eubacteriales bacterium
TCGCAGTACGCGGCGACCAAGGCGGCGCTCAACGCGCTGACAATTGCGCTTCGAAGCGAATACTGGGACGACAACATCAAGATCAACTCCGCGACACCCGGCACAACGGTGTCCAACATTTGGGAGGGCATGGCGGCCCCGTCCGACGCGCAGCCGGCTGAACGATCGGCCGCGATCATCCTAAGCGGCGTCGCCAAAAACGACCGAATCACCTTTGGCTCAGACGGAGACATGGCGGGCGGCGCCAACGGTGCGAACTACTCGGTGCAGCACGGCCAGGACGCCTACTTGCTTGCGGTTGCCCGTGAACGGCGAAAGACCCACAGTTTTTAAGGCAAAGCGTTCCAAGGCGTTTGCCGGAGCCATCCTGAAAGCCTTCCTAGCGTCTGCTATGTGATCGGTTTATGCAAGTGCACCTGGATAGAATCAAAACTCAGCCAGCAACCATGGTCGCGGGTCATAGCAAGTGCGGCGCGGTAACAGCCGCCTTTGAAGGCGGTGAATTTTCTCCTGCGCTGGCGTCACTGATCGACATGATTCACCTTGATTGTGTCGGTGCGGCAGATGTTGATCAGGCGATTCGCAATCACATCGCGGCCACGGTTTATAAGATCCGCGGCAGTGAAACTCTCGCGGGACTCGGTGTAAAAGTTGTGGGCGCTTACTATGACATTGAAACTGGAAGGGTGACGTGGACGGAGAATCAATGAAGCCGCAGGCTTACGCCTTTATGTGATGACAACCGGGTGGCGGCCCAACCGGCGGGACGCGCTGATTTGGATGGCAAAGGCGTTGTCGTGGCGTGCCCCGCAAGACGGGCACGCCTTCTTCATCGGCCGTTATGACGACATCTCTTGTGACAGCCCGTGCACCACTTTCATCCGGTCCTCCCAAACCGGGATCATGGCCTGGGCGGTGCGCTGAAACAGCGAAAACCAGGCATCGTAGATGTCCTCCGCCGTGGGGTTGGGTTCATACCGGGCGCTGATCGTGATCATACGGGCCGCCGCCTGTTCGATGCCGCCGTACGCCCCCACGGCGCAGGCGGTCATGACCGCGGTTCCGAGGGCCGTAGACTCGGCCTCACGGGGCAGCAGCAGTTCTTTTTGGCACACGTCGGCGATGATCTGGCACAGCACTTTGGAGCGGCTGCCGCCGCCCGACACGCGGATTTGGTCGATGCCGCCCTCAACCGCGCCATAGCAATCCCGCATGGCCATGGCCACGCCCTCGTAAACCGAGCGCATCAGGTGAAACCGCGTGCTGTGCAGGCCTATGCCGGTAAACTGCGCCCGGGCGCCCACGCAATAAAAGGGCGCGGTGACGCCGGTGGAATTGATGTAGGGGTGATACATCACGCCGCCGGAGCACGGGGGCGTTCTCCGTATCTCGTCGTCCACCCATGCGTAGTATTCGTTTTTTGAGAAAAAAGAGGCTTTCTCCTGGGCGGTCAACGTGTCCATGGCCCAGCCGATGTTGATGGTTCCGCCCCCCGTATTGTTGAGAAAGCGCGCCCATTTCCCCTCCACGGTGGCCAAGGTCATGCCGATGCCATGGGGTCTCGTGTCGGGGCGGTCCAAAATGACGCTGTTGAGCAAGGTGGACCCCAATATGGTCACGCCTTGGCCCGGGGTGAGGGCGCCCGCGCCCAGAACACCGGCCAGCATATCGCCCAGGCCGCAGATCACCGGCGTACCCGCCATAAGGCCCGTTTCTTTGGCCGCCTGACGGGTAACCGCGCCCACGATTTCATCCGAAGGGCGGATGGGCGGGAGCAGGTGCATGTATTCTTCCATGCCGTACAGCGCCATGACCTCCCTGGACCAGCCCCGGCCAAAGGTATCGGCGGGCAGGCAGGTGGCTTCCGAGGGATCGGTACAGATCTCGCCCGTCAGCTTAAAGCGTATCCAGTCCTTCATATACAAAACGCATCGCGCCTTGTCAAGCACCTGGGGCGCTTTGCGCTTCCACCAACACATCAGGGGCAAGGTGGAACCGGGCAAGAGAGAGGTGCCGGTGAGCCCATAGGACTTTTGAGCAAGACCGCTCCTTTCCCATTCCCTGAGCATGGGGGCGGTGCGCGCGTCGATCCACACGATGTTTTCCCCCACCTGCCGGTGTTGCCCGTCCAGAAAGATGCTGCCCGTCATGTACGCGCTTACGCCGACCCCCGCCACCTGCAGGGGGGTGATGCCCCCATGGGCCAGGCACTGCCCAATGCTCTCGCACAGCCTCTGGTAAAACGCCTCCAGGTCTATTTCATAACGGTCGGGAGCGGGGCAAATCAGCTGGCAAGGCCGGTCCGCGCGCGCAGCAATGCGCCCCTCCATGTCAAATAAAATTGCCTTGACCATCGATGTGCCAGCGTCTATGGACAGCAAGTACCGCTCCATCCTTCGGCCCTCCCATATTGATCATATTGTCTAGACCTATTGTTCGAATCATATCATATTGCGCCCGAATTGACAATACAACGCCAAACTATTTGCCGCAAATGCGTAGTCTTCTTAATATTCATGATAATAATTCGTATCTTGCGCCAATTTTTCTTATTGACAAGGCCTGAACGTTGTGCTATATATGTGATGTGCACCGCATTGTCTAGACAATCATAACAACGTGAGCAAACCAAGATGACAATGGATGGAGGATTACGGACATGAAGAAGCTGGTATCCTTGTTGCTGGCATGCCTGTTGGTGATGGGCTGCGCGGGCGCCCTTGCCCAGGAAGGCAAACTCAAAGTGGGACTGACCACCTTTTCCCTGGCGGTCACCTGGAACAACCAGAACGTAACCAACACCCAGACCTACTGCAACAACAAGTATGGTGATCAGATTGAGTTCACGGTATTCAATGCCAACAACAAAATCGCCGACCAGGTGACCCATATCGAGAACATGATCAACGACGGCTACGACATCATCCTCATCGACTCCACCACCCCCACGGGCGTGAGCGCGGCGCTCACCAAGGCCCGTGAGAACGGCATCATCGTGGTCAACTACAACTCGGGTGTGGACGACGAAAACGCCTACGACTGCAAGCTGACGGTAGACCAGTACAACTGGGGCGCGGTGCTGGCTCAGGGCCTGGTGGACGTGCTGGAAGGCAAGGGCAAGATTGTGGTGATGCACGGCGTAACCGGCAACAAAATCAGCGATGAACGCTCCCAGGGCGCGCTGGATCTGTTTGCCAAGTGTCCGGACATTGAGATTCTGGCCGAGGCATACACCGAGTGGGAGCAGGCGCCCGCGGAATCGGCCATGACCGCCTGGATTGCCGCCTTTCCCCAGATCGACGGGGCGTGGATTTCCGGCGGCGCCAGCACCAACGGCGTGCTCAACGTCCTGCTCAACAACGGCATGGACCTCATCCCGGTGACCAGCGAAGACTTTAACGGCACGCTCAAAATCTGGTACGATCACATGGCCAGCGAAGGCTATCGCTCCGTGGCCTCCGGCGTAGCCACCAAGTTCGGCTGCCTGGCGCTGGAAGCGGCGCTGCGCATTAAGGAAGGCGTCGAGCTCAACAAGACCTACCTGCTGGAATTGCCCCTGATCACCAACGAAAACCTGGAAAAATACGTGCGTCCCGACATGCCCGATGACTACTGGACCATGACCGACCTGCTGCTGAGCGCCATGGATCAGGTTTGGCCCGACTACGCCCAGTACGACCAGTACGCCTAACCCAAAGGAACGGAAGGTAGATGGACCATGATCACAGCGAATACCGGGGCGCGGGACGTGATCTTGCGGCTGCGCGCAATCTCCAAGCGCTTTGGCGGTATACAGGCGCTAAAAGACACATCTCTTGACATTGAGCGCGGGAGAATCATCGCGTTGGTGGGCGAGAATGGCGCGGGCAAAAGCACGCTCATCAACATCGTGTCCGGGCTGTACCCACCGGATACCGGCACGATCGAGTTTTGCGGCGCGCAGGTGGCCTGGAACAGTCCTGCCCAAGCCCTGCGCCACGGTATCGCTGTGGTCCATCAGGAATTGACCCTGTTTGACAACCTAACCGTCAGCGAAAATGTATTTGTTGGAAATGATCGGGTGATTGGCAAGGCGGGACGGCTGGACCGGGCACATATGCGGGCGGAGTCGGAAAAGGCGCTGTCTCAATTGGGGCTGATCATATCGGCGGATCAGTTCGCCAGCGAACTGTCCTTGGCACAGCAGCAATTGGTGGAAGTGGCCAAGGCCCTTGTGTGGAAGCCCAAGTTGCTCATTCTGGACGAGGCTACCTCCGCGCTGGACACCCATCAAGTTGCTCGGTTGTTTCAGGCGGTGCGCTCGCTTCGGGATCAGGGGGTAACGGTGCTGTTCGTATCCCACCGGATGTACGAGATCACCGACTTGTGCGACCAGGCGCTGGTGCTCAAAGACGGCATGATCATGGCCGCCGTGGACGACGAAGAGATGCAAAATATCAGCCAACAGCAGTTGGTAGAGGCCATGGTAGGCCAATCTGTCAGCGCCATGTACCCCGAAAAATCCCACTTGCGCGCTCTGCCCCCCCTGCTTCAAGTTAAGGATTTAACGAGCGGCGTGCTGCGCGGCGTGAGCATGGATGTCCGTCCCGGCGAGATCATCGGCTTGGGGGGATTGCGCGGGCACGGTCAGGAGGAATTCTTGCGCACCCTGTTTGGCATGGCTGCGAGCCAGGTCACTGGGCACATCACGCTGGAAGGCAAGCCATACGCGCCCCATTCGCCCCGCCAAGCGGTAGCTCAGGGCATGGCCTACGTGCCCCCCGACCGCAAGACCGAGGGCGTGGCCCAGCGCTTGGGCGTGGAAATCAATTTGGTGAGCGTCGTGCTAAGGAAGCTGCTGCAAAAAAAGGACGGCACGCTTAATGTTAAAAAGACCAAACAAACCGTGTCATCCATCCGCAGTGAGCTGGGCATCGGCCAGCAAGCGTGGAAGCAAACGGTGAACAGCCTGTCCGGGGGCAACCAACAAAAGGTGGTGCTCGGCAAGTGGCTCAGGTCCGGGTTTAAGGTGCTATTGATGGACGAACCGACCCGAGGCATCGACGTGGTAACCAAGCATGAAATCTACGGGTTTCTGCGCCGCCTGGCGGACACGGGCGTGGCCGTGATCGCGGTTTCTACCGACGCCATGGAACTGCTGGGCATCAGCGACAGGGTATACGTATTCTACGAAGGCACCGTGCAGGCCATGTTGGAAGGCGGTTCCCTCAACGAGGCCGCGCTCACCCAGGCAATCATGGGCGTGTAAGGAGTGAAAGGCCATTAAAACGCTGCTTCGAAAGTACGGGGATGTGGCGCCCACAGTGATCATCTTGGGTCTCATGCTGCTCATCAATATCTCCCTGCAAAAAAACTTCTTCGCCGTGAGCAACCTTCAGGTGCTGGCGCGCCAGTCCTCGGCTTATATCCTGATCTCCATGGCCCAGACGCTGGTGATGCTGCTGGGCGGCATCAACATGGGCCTGGGCGCGCTGGTCAGTCTGGCGTCCTGCCTATTCGCTTCCAATCTGACCGGCGGCGCAGGGGACGCGCTGGTCATCGTGTGGGTGCTGGCGGCTTGCGCGGGCCTTAATGCCCTTTGCGGCATGGTGGTGTACAAGTTCAAGCTTTCTCCCATCGTGGTATCGCTGGCGTTCTCCTTTTTGTGGGGCGGCATGGCGCTTAAGATCATGCCCGTACCCGGGGGCGCAATGCCCGCCTACTTGACCAAGATCATGACCGGCATGGCCTGGGGCGTTGTGCCCGCACCCATTCTGATCATCGCTTTTTTCTGCCTGGTGTGGCAAATCATGCGCAGGTCCTCCATGGGGGTGCTGATCTATGCGGTTGGCAATAATCGGGACGGCGCCTTCATGAGCGGGCTCAACGTGCGCAGGGCGTACCTCGCCTGCTATGCCCTGTCGGGCGTACTCATCGGCGTTGCCGCGCTGATGCTCAACGCCATCACCACATCGGGCGATCCCACCATCGGCAATCCCCTCACCATCAACGCGGTCACCGCGGCGGTGCTGGGCGGCGTGTCTCTGGCCGGGGGCAAGGGCAAGATGATCGGTTCGGTCCTGGGGGGACTGGTGGTGAGCATGCTGGTGATCGTGCTGTTCTACCTCAAGGTTTCCGGTAATTTTACCTACATCGCCGAGGGCGTCATTCTCATCGCGGCGGTGTCCGCCAATGGGCTCAGAAAGGGCGTGCGCTAGCGTGGCCAAAGGCAACATTGTTTTGAACAATCAGGCGCTAAACGCGCCCCCCTTGTCGGTGCGGCTGCTTAACGCTCAAAGCACGCTGGTCCTCTTGGGCGTGGCGCTTGCCCTGTACGCGTCGGTGTTCGCGGTCATGGGCACCGCGTTCACCCTCCGGCACTTGTTTTCCCTGATGAAGCTGGCGTCCTACCTGGGTATCGTATCGGCCGGGCAAATGCTCACGCTGCTGGTGGGCGGGACCGACATGTCGGTGGCCAACCTGATCATTCTTTCGGGCATTGTGGCCAGCTCCTTGTTCGCCATAGGTCTGCCGCTGGCGGTGGTGATTCTGATCGTACTGGCCATGGGCCTGGCGGTGGGCGCGGTGAACGGGTGGTTCATCGCCAAGGTGGGGCTGCAGCCGATGGTTATGACATTGGCCATGGGCAGCATCCTGATGGGCTTGTGCCTGGTCATCACCAATGGCGCGACCCGCGCGGGCAACAGCCAATTGCTGCGGGATTTTTGCAACAAAAATCTGTGGAACGGCTTGACCGGATCGGTTCTGATGTGGCTGTTGGTGGGTATTGTCATCAGTTGGACGCTCAGCCGCAGGCGCTTTGGCTGGGAGGTGTACCTGGTGGGCGCCAACGAACAGGCGGCGCGCCTGTCGGGCGTGCCGGTTACGATAACGAAGATCAAGGTATACATGCTGTGCTCGCTGCTGGCCTCGCTGGCCGGCATCATGGTTCTGGGCTATACCGGCACGACATCCCTGAGCCAGGGCGACAGTTACCTGCTGCCCGGCATCGCGGCCTGCCTGTTGGGCGGCATATCGCCCCTGGGCGGTAAGGGCGGTTACGGGGGCGTGGCCATCGGCGTATTCATACTGGCCACCATCGATAACCTGCTGACCATCCTGCGCATGAGCAACGCCGAGCGCCAGATACTGCAAGGGGCCATACTCCTCGCCTTTATTGTCCTCTACAACGGAGGCATCCGGTTTGGAAAATTATTGCCAAGGGCGAAGGATTTTACTATAATGAAATCAAAAATATGAAGGCGAATTCAGGTGATAAATCGTGAGAGATATCAATCGGCAAAGCGATCTGCCCTTGTACAAGCAGATTATGGATATCATCCAGGAGGAAATTACGCAGAAGATCCTGCTGCCCGGCGAGCAGCTCACCCCTGAGCTGGAGTTGGCGCAGCGTTTTAATGTGAGCCGCATGACCATACGCCAGGCCATCAACGAGCTGGTGCGCCAGCGTGTGCTCACCCGCAAGCGTGGCTACGGCACATTCGTGCTGGCGCAGCGCACCCAGCGCACGCTTAGGCCCAACATCATCACCGGCTTTTATTCGGACTTTGCCTCCCAAAACCGTAAGCTCACCAGCAATGTGGTGCGCCGCCGCCTGATCGAAGTGCCGGATGATATGACGGAGGAATTCAAGGTGGAGCCGGGGGAAATCGTGTGCAACATCGTTCGGGTGCGCTACTGTGAAAACGCGCCCATCGTGATCGACGATTCTTATTTTCCCAGAACCATGTGGCAGCACCTGAAGGATGTGGACTTGTCCGACTGTTCGGTGTTCCATCTGATTGAGGAAAAGACCAACCGCGTGCCCATGCGCGGTACCATCACCCTGCGCGCCTGCGCGGCCAACCCTTTTACCGCGAAGCATTTGGGGCTGAGCGTGGGCGATCCGGTGATGTTCGCGCGCATGATCAACTACGACGGCGACGGCAGCGTCATGCAGATCGGCGATCTGTACTGTCCGGAGACGCTGGACCTCAAACTGCCTGTTGGAAGAATTGACCGTTTGGAGGATTAGATGTGAAGCCCATCGTTTTGGAGACGGTCCTGGGGGCGTATACCTGCCAGGAAGGAGATATCTGGGACGCGCACCTGCACTTTTGGGGCAGACCCAACCCCCTGGTACGGGACGAGGAGGACCTGGTGCTTCAGCATGAGGCGATGGTTGGGAAAGAGCTTACAATGTTTTACCAAGCGGGCGGACGCGTGTGCGTGGACTTTGGCCCGCTGGATTACCACCGCAACCCTGAAGTGCTGGTGCGCCTGAGCGCCGACACGGGGGTGATGATCCTGATGAACGCCGGGTTTTACCGCAGCCCGGGCGTGGACATGTTCATTGAGCGCCACGGGGCGGAAAGTCTCAAGCGCAGGCTGGTGGACGAAGCGCGCTACGGCGAGGAGCGCACCGGCGCCCGAGTGGCGCTTTACAAATGGTCCACTTCAGATGAAATCACGCCCGGCGAGCGGCAGGCGCTGGACATTGTGGCCTGGGCGCACCACCAAACCGGGCTGCCCATAGCCACCCATTTAAACCGGGGGCGTCTGGCGCATGAGCAGATTGCCGCCATGACGGAAAAAGGCATCGCACCCAGCGACATCGTGATCGGGCACCTGGACATGATCCCGGACATCACCGCGGATCAGCTTTGCCGGGTGCTGGACAAGGGGGTATATATCTCATTTGACCAGCTGGGCAAGCCCAAGTACGGCTCAGACCAGGGCAAAATTGCGCTGCTGCGCCAGTTGATCGACCGGGGGTTTGGCGACAGGGTCCTGTGCGCCACCGACATCGGGCGGCGCTCTTGCCTGAAGGCATTTGGCGGCTCGCCCGGCTACGAGCACATCCCCAAGGTGTTCCGCGAAGAGCTCAAGGAAGCGGGGTTTACCCCGGGGGAAATGCGCCGGTTGCTTACGATCAATCCGGCCACCTGTTACCGCAAGCGCGTATGAAACGCCGAGAGGAGAAAATATGCTGACCATCGCCGTGGCGGACGCCTTTTTGAAAGAAGAGTACTACCGGGCATGCTTTTCAAAGCACCCGGAATATCAGCTCGGCCAAGTTCTGTACTTTGGCGCCCCTGACCGGGCATCCATGCGCGATCCCATCCACATGATCGAGCGGGGCGGTCCAGACGCGGTGGAGCCGCCGGAGGACCTGTACCGAGCGGTGGAAGAGGCTCAGGTGCTGATGGTTCACCTATGTCCTGTGAACCGCCGGGTCATCGAAAGGGCGAAGAACCTAAAGATCATCCTGCTCAACCGGGGCGGCACGGAAAATGTGGACCTCCAAGCCGCGGCGGAGCACGGCGTGGCGGTGCTCAACAACCCCGCCCACAACGCAAATTCCGTCGCGGAGCTGACCTTGGGGCTGATGCTTTCCGAGATGCGAAACCTGGCCCGCACCCATGCATCTCTTGTTGAGGGCAGGTGGCAGGAGCACTTTCACAACAGCGGCAAGGTGTACGAGATCGCGGGCAAGACGGTGGGCATCATCGGGTTTGGCAACATCGGCAGGCGCGTGGCTCGAAAGCTGACGGTGTTTGACGCAAATGTACTGGTGTACGACAAGTACGTGAGCCCGGACGAGTCCGACATAAAAAAATACGGCTGCACATTTGTGGATCTGGATACGCTGCTGGCCGCCAGCGACATCATCACCTTGCACGTACGCTCGGACGACATGGTGCTTGACCGGGACGCCCTTCAAAAGATCAAGCCCGGCGCCTACTTCATCAACACCGCCCGGCCCCATTTGATCGATAACGACGCCATGGTGGCGTTGCTCAAATCAGGCCATGTGGAGGGCGCCGCCTTTGACGTATTTCTGCGCGAGCCGATCGACCCGGACGAGCCCTATATTCAGCTTGACAACGTAACCCTGTCCAACCACCGGGGCGGCGACACGGTCAACTGCTACGCCGACAGCCCGTCCATGCTCATGGTCCAGGCCAACCGCTACTTCGCGGGCGAGCGGCCGAACTTCTTCGCCAACCGGCAATGGATGGGCAAGTAGCCGGGGGAATGGCGCCCATCCTTTAAAAAATTGGCATTCGATTTTGTCGGATGTTAATTTTTTTGCCGGTGAGACGATGACGCCTTCGTCATCGTCTCAGGTTTCCTCGAGATTTGTTTGCTTCGTATGACAACCATTTTTATCTGTGCCGTTGGCGTGAAAACAAAAGGATAAAAATTTTTATCGGATGGGTCATTCGGTTTATTTATTAAAGTGCGCAAATGATGTAAACTGGCATCGTAGACGAAAGGTGTGAATGGAGTGACCGGAAATGATTCTGGCCGACAAAAGAACCCTTGTGCGATCCAGGGAAATACAGGACAATGTTAGCGGATGGTTGTTTATAGCGCCGCTGTTGGTATTTTTCATGGTGTTTACGGGATTGCCCGTTGTTGTCACGCTTTGCTACCTGGGCTTTACGAAGTACAACATTATGACAAATCCTGTGTGGGTAGGGCTTGAGAATTTCAAGTACATGTTGAAGGATCCGGCCATAAAGCAGGTCGCGTGGAATGTGATTCGCCTGCCGCTGTTTCTGGTGCCTTCCCATGTGATTTTTAGCTTGTTGATGGCCTACGGCGTATACCGTATCCGAGGCCGGTTTTTCAAAGGATTTTGCCGTACCGCGATTTACTTTCCGGCAATTACCACCACGGCTTCGGTGGCCATTGCATGGGGATACCTATTCAACAAAGATTTCGGCGTAATCAACTGGGCGCTCGGCTCGCTGGGCGTGATCAAGGAGGGCATTGCGTGGACCACTTCTTCTAAGTACGCCATGCTCGCCATCGTGATCTTTAGCATCTGGAAGTTCACAGGCTTGCACTTCATTTATTATTTGATTGGCCTTGAAAACATTCCTACCGGTTATTACGAAGCGGCGCGCATTGATGGCGCAAGCGAGCGCGTGATATTTACCCGCATTACCATTCCGCTTCTGACGCCGTCAATTTTCTATGTGCTGTTAACCACGCTGATTGGGACCATGCAGGCCTTTGACGAGCCGTTCTTTGTAACGGGCGGCGGACCGGGGGACAACACGCGCACGGTTGCGCTATTCATTTACGAAAAGGCATTTCAGGCCTACGACATGGGCTATGCATCCGCCGTGGCGGCATTGCTGTTCGTGGTCATCTTCATCATGACTGCCGTGCAGATGAAGATACAGAAAAAATGGGTGGTCTATGATTACGAGTAGGGAGGGAAGCGCTTTGAGCCGCGTGAGAGCCAATACAATCTTGATACGGTCGCTTCACTGGTTCGTGATGGGCGTTTTTTCCCTGGCGATGCTGATTCCGTTCAGCTGGATGTTGGCGACCTCCATGCGCAAGGCGAACGATTCCTTCACCTTGCCGCCGGCCATATTTCCCACCCGATGGAATTTTGATAACTACCAATCGGTACTCAGCGGCTTGAAGATCGGCACCTATATGGCGAACAGCCTGATTGTTACATTGGCGTCCATGGCGATCATGCTGCTGCTCACAAGCATGGCGGCCTATGCCTTCGCCCGCATAAAATTCAAGGGCAGGGAAGTGCTTTTTCCCATACTGCTGGCCGGATTGATGATTCCGGGGCAGTCGATTGCCATTCCGGTCTTTCTGATCATCCGTGGGATGAAATTGATCGATAACCTGGCATCGTTGATCCTGACGCTGGTATACTATCCGCTTGGCCTGTTCATGTTGCGCCAGGTGATGATGTCGATCCCGCAAAGCTATGATGAGGCGGCCTATTGTGATGGCGCGGGACATTTCACGATTTTTTCTCGCATCATACTGCCCATGTCCAAATCCACCCTGATGGTGGTGATGGTGATGCACTTCATCCGCGCATGGAACGATTTTTTCAATCCGCTGATTCTGATCAATTCCAATGGCAAGATGACACTGCCGCTGGGCATCCGCATGCTCAACACCACCAATGGCCGCAGCAATATGCCGCTTATGACGGCGGCGATCCTGCTTTCGCTGTTGGTGCCGCTATTGGTCTATATTTTTGGACAGAAATATCTTACGCAGGGCACTATGCTGTCCGGCTTGAAGAATTGATTTCGGAGACACCGGCCGGGTTTCCGAAGCAAATAGCAAACTATAAGGATGGGGAGGGCAATCAAGTGAAGAGGTTTTTGTCGGTGTTGCTTGTGTTGACGATGGTGTTTTGCGCTTTCAGTTTAAATGCTGTCGCGGAACAGAAGGTTCTGAAGGTGGCCATGACCTCCGGCGATATCCCGGCGGATGGAACGGCCTCCATTGAAGCCATGTTTGACCGGTTTGAAGAAGAGAATGACTGCATCGTCGAACTGGTGGTTATTGCCCATGACGGCTGGGCCGATTATCTGACCAAGCTACAAACCATGATGATCTCCGGCAACGCGCCGGACGTATTCCAGAACCCCCATGAGGGCGGCATGATGGCCAACAAGTTGGGCATTGTGGCTCCGCTCAACGATTACATTGACGCGCATCCCGAGGCGTGGGAGACGTTCACGGCCCGCTGTCCCGAATGGCTGCACAATGCCCGCCTGGTGGATGGCAAGATTTACGGCCTTCCGGATTGCTTCCAGCGAACCGTCATGTGGTTTAATTGCGACAGGCTTGGCGAAGCCGGATTGGAAGTGCCTGCGGCGGACTGGACTTGGGAAGAGTTTGAACATTATCTGGAGGTACTCTCAAAGCCCAAGGCGGACGGCACCAAGCAGTACGCCATCGCCATTCCGGACTATTACTTTGTTTACAACCAATGGCTGTATTCCTTTGGCACCGGCTTCCTGAATGACGCCTATGACGAGGTGACGTTTGACAGCGAAGCCTCCATCGAGCTGATGCAGTTCCTCGCGGATTGCGTAGCCAAGGGTTATGCGCCGGTTCCGGACAGCAATTATGACTATCTTCAGCAATTGGTGGACGGACACGTAGCCATGACCAACGCGGGGCGCTGGCTGATCAACTACTGTAAGTCCAACGACTTCTACAATGTTGCGGCAGTGGAAATCCCCCATAAGTACTCCGATCGTCAAGAATACGCCATCGGCTGCTTCGAGGTGATCAGCAGCACTGTCAACTATGAACTGGCTTCCGCTTTCGCGTTCTATACAGCAAGCGAACAATGGGTAACGGACTGGGCCAACAATACTTCGAACATCCCTTCCTTGTCGGACATAGAGCTGAGCGATGATTTGTCCGTTAAGGGCTACATCGGCCAAGATCTGTTCGACGTTGACGGTATGCCGGAGGAATCCTACCCCATGCAGAGCCCCGCGGCCTTTACCGAAGTGAGCAACATCTTTGACCGCTGTTTATCCTCCGTCATGTCCGGCGAGATATCCGCGGAGGCGGCCTGCAAGGCGGCGGCTGAGGAAATGCGCATGGCAATCGCAAAGTAGATCCCGATTCACGCAGGTATTTAGCCGCCGGTGTGCGCCGATCATCGGCTGCCGCCGGCGGCTTTTCAGCAAATGGAGGAACGATTATGGAACGCATAAAGGTTATTCTTGATACCGATATCGGCACCGATATAGACGATGCGCTGGCGCTGGCGTATCTTCTAAACCAGCCCGCTTGCCAACTGATGGGCATTACCACCCTCACGGGAGAGGCGGATGTGCGTGCGCGAATGGCGAGCGCCATGCTCTACGCCGCGGATCGCACCAATATCCCCATTCACATCGGCGCAAAGGATTGCATCCTGATTGAACAAAAAGAGCGTTTCGCGCCGCAGTCCGTCATGTTAAACAAGTGGCGCCACGATACGGAATTTCCCAATGATGCCATCTTATGGATGCAAAGGGTCATCCGAGAGAATCCCGGTGAAATTGTGTTGCTGGGTATTTCTCCCATGAGCAACATCGCGCGGCTGTTCTTGGCTGACCCGGGAATTTCCTCACTGTTGAGGGGCTTGTACCTGATGTGCGGCAAGTTCTCCGAATGGGACTTCCGGCCGTGGAGCAAGGCGGGAACCGGCCCAAAAGAAGACCGGAACAGCGCCTTTGTTCCGGCGGATATACGCGCCTTTATGGCTGGGGGGGCTCTGGAGATGAATGCGCTGATCGACCCCTATGCTACCGCAATCGTCTACAAAAGCGCGGTGCCGCTGCATCGCTCAATAGGCGTTGACATGACGCATCAGGTGACTTTGTCCAAAGATGAATTCCTGAGCCGTTGCGATGCCCATCCCATATTCAGGCCCATTTTGGACATGACGGGCGTGTGGTTTGAGTCAAGCGATCATGTCACTTTTCATGATCCGTTGGCCTCAGTATGCGTATTTAACCGGAAGGTGTGCGAATTTACACGGGGCAACGTATCGGTGGACATTGAAAGCCGCATGCTCAAGGGGTACACCCATTTCCAGGAAGATCCAAACGGAGGGCAGGAAGTCGCCAGCCGCGTCAGCCCGGAAAAGTTCTTTGAAGCCTATTATTCTGTTTTTCAATGATTCTTATCCTTGCAATGAGGCAGGGGAATTGGTATCATGATCTTCGGGACGCAGTTTCGGTTTCGGGCGGCAACACGGGGCTGTTCATTTCATATGTCAGCCCCGGTTTTAGGGCGTGTTGACACTACCGCTCAACGCCCATCTTCACTCGCCTTTTTGTGTCTGACCGAGCTCCACCCCACGAACACGGTGCGCCGTGTTCGTGGGGGCCCCGGGTTGCTTTCCCTCGAAATACGCTCGGTATTCCTTCGGGAAAGCGCCTTGTCAGACGCAAAAATCCAAGGGAATCTGAGCATTTCGGATAGTGTCAACACGCCCTAACCCGATGCGCCGATGAGCGCGGCATTTACGCAATCTTCTGTACCTTCTTGAGTTGCCGGGAGACCAGCGGACTTTCCGTGGAGGTGCGTTTTAATGAGAATGTTGTTTCGGAAGTTTCACGGCGTAACCACACAGACGCTAAAAATGTATATTCTGATTCCGCTGGCCTTGGTTGTTGTGATCATTACCATACTGGAAAGCCTTGTTATTTTGGAGAGTGTTACCCAAATCGTGCGCCTCCGGGTGGTGGAAGCGCAAATCATGAGCAATGAACAGGTGTTGTATGGCATTGATCAATACTTTGGTGAACTTGCGCGCATTGCGCGGCAGCCGGGCAGCAGTATGGAAATATTGCCGATCCTGCGCAAATATCCGGAGGATGTAACGGCGTCTGCCTTGCTCTCGGACCAGTATACGGCTCAGATGTTCATGTTTCGCGAAATCATGCTACCCAATTCGGATTTCGAATCGGCGTTGATCTATCATGAACGTCAGGACAAGTTTTATGCCTTGAGCGACTCCTACTTGATTCAGCAAAACCGCCAGTATGACTTTTCCGTCCCGCGGGCGGACTATCAGACCAAGCTGCCCAAGAGTGTTGCGGGTGCGGGGGCAACCTGGATTTCCGGCATTCGCCCAAGCGCCATGCTGATCAAACCCAGCAGCGATTTTGTGGTCACCTATATTCAGGAAATTATGATTCCCGCGTCCATTCGCCCATCGCCCCTGGGCGCATTCTTTCTCAATATTGACATCGGCGCCTTTGAGAGATTGTACGATCGCTATTCCGCCGACCCGGACAGCGATTACTACATCATCGACCGGGACGGCAACATCGTGGCCTGTACAAACAAGGCCCGGTTGGCCAATCCTGTCAACGAATATGTCCACCGCATCGATTTCTCCGAGCCGGAAGCACATAGCCTTATTTCGGACGGGAAGGTCTACACCATATCACAAGTGTCTGAGGTATGCGGATGGCGGGTGATCAAGGAGGCGGCTGAAAAAGTTGTCTTTGGCTATGAAAGGGAAATCCTCCGGATTATACTTTTGTCTACGGTCTTGTTGCTCATGCTGGAATTTGTGGCGATATGGGCAATGGTGTCGCGCTTCACCCGCCCCATTACATTGATCAAAGCCCGGTTGATGGAGGTGGCGGCAGGGGATATGAACGTGCGCTTTGATGTGGATGACCAGCATCCCGTGGCGGAAGTGCGGGACATGAACATGATGCTTCAGGAGATGCTTGATAAGATCAACCAGCTGATCCGCCGGATCTATGAAGAAGAAAGTGAAAAGCGCGAGCTGGAAATGAGCGTTTTGCAAAGCCAGATCACGCCGCATTTTATCTATAATACCCTCAGCCGTATTCAATGGATGGCTACGATGCAGCAGGCGGACAACGTAGCCAGCCTGCTGGGCGCGTTTTCGGGCATACTCACCTATTGCAGCCGGAACACGGATTATTACGTCACGCTGCGCGATGAAGTGTGTTTTATACAGGAATATATAAAAATCATGCAGCTTCGCCTGCTGGGCGAAGTGGATGCGGAATTAAGGATTGCGCCGGAACTGATGGACATGCGCGTGCTGCGCCTGATATTGCAGCCGATCGTGGAAAACGCTTTCCTGTACGCCTTTGTCGATGATGGATCCAAACCCCTGAAGCTGCTGGTCAGCGGTGAAGCCCGCGAAAACCGCTTGTTGCTGCGTGTGAAGGACAACGGTAAGGGCATACGCCCTGAGGTGCTGCGCACGCTATTGGAGGAACGCACTCCCCATACCAAGGATTCTATTGCGCTCAATAACATTCAAAGACGCGTTCATGCCCATTTCGGCAAAGACTTTGGGTTGTCGGTTGAGAGCGTTATTGGGATGGGCACCACGGTCACGATTATCCTGCCGCTTGAACGCATGGTGCGCTAAGGAGGGGAGAGACATGAGCGGTACTTCTAACCTTAAAGTGCTGGTTATGGAGGATGAGCTTCTCGTGCGTGTGGGGATAAAATCCAGCATCGATTGGGAAGGAAATCGCCTTACGCTTGTTGGTGAAGCGATGGATGGTGCGGAGGCAATCAAGCTGTTTCGTATGCATTGGCCTGATATTGTATTGCTGGATATCCGCTTGCCGGATATGTCCGGGCTGGATGTGCTGCGCATCATCCGGGCCGAGAAGCCGGATACCAAGGTTATCGTCATTAGCGGGCTGGACGATTTTTCTACGACGCGGGAGGCCTTTCAACTCGGCGCTTATGAGTATTTTCACAAGCCTCGTATTCAGGCGGGGGATTTGCTGAAGCGGCTTGTGGACATCCGTGATCTGATAGAGCTTGAACGGTGCCCGGAAGAAAAAACAGAGAAACCATTGACAGCGCGCGCATTGCTGCGCGATGTGCTGTCCTTCTCCTTTTCCGATGAGATAACCGCGCAGTTGAATGCGCAGATTCCTGCTCGGGCCTATCTCGTGATGATGGTTTCACTTTCGGGCATCTACGCCAAAAAGCAAAAACTGCAGTCGTTTAATGCCGAGATTGCTTTCAATGCCGCAACAAGTTTGATTTCCGAATTGGCATCCCGGCGCAGCAGCGTAGAATTTTTCTCCACACTGCCCGGTGAATATTTTTTCCTGTTCCGCACCGATGACTTGGACGAGAATTTAAAGGATACCGCATGGAATTTCTTTGAAAGCCTTTCCGGCATGCTCAACCGATATATCGATATGTCGCCGCATGCGGGCATCAGCGAAGAGAGGCACCAATTTGAAGAACTTCCATATGCCATTCTGGAGGCGCGGGAAGCCAATGATCGCTATTTTATATCAAATGAAGCATTTTCAAGATATGCGCAACGCCATGCCGACCCCTTGGATACATTGGAGATTTCCCGATTGTTGGGACAATTAATCGATACGGCGCGACGGGCGCAAGTGGCGGAGCATCTGAATCATCTGAACAGATTGGCCGTCTTTATGCGCAAAAAGGGATTTTTGAGCCGAAAAGCATTGATGAACAATGCTCAGACGTTTATTTATTTGGCAGGGCCAGACCATCGGGATGCGCAAGGCGACATTTTGCGGCTGGATTCCTGTGAAACGATGGAGCAGTTTTTAGCGTGTTACAAGCAGATTTTCATGCAAATATCAGCCAAGGATGCAAGTGGGTTTAAGAGCGGAATTGTAGATCAGATCAAGGAATACCTGTGCGCCCATTATTTTGAGACCATCTCCCTTCAGCGGTTGTCGGGCGAGTTTCATCTGTCCAAGAGTTATATCAGCCGCGTATTCAAGGCTGAATCCGGAGACAATCTGTTTGGCTGGCTGAATGCGGTGCGTATTGAAAAGAGCAAGCATTTGCTTGCGGGCACGCCCTTAAAGATTTATGAAATTGCCGAGGCGACTGGCTTTAAAAGCACAGTAAGCTTTAATTATGCATTCAATCGGGTGACAGGCATTTCCCCCACTCAGTATAAAGAAGATAACGGCCTTTGAACGATACGATGCGCAACGCGGATTTTTGAACATGACAACCGCCTGCCGGATGGAGGTTTCGCCGATATAGATTGCCTTGACCACGCGATGGTAAAACTATATAATAATCATGTCAAGTCAAGAAAACGGGCGGGCATTACGACGGGGTTTTGTGAAAGAGGTATTGGCATGAGATCAGCAACGGCAATCACGTACGAACTTGACGATATGCAGATGGCGGCGGAGGAACTGATCAAGCAGATCCGAAAGGCCGTGCCGCTTGGCGAACACAGCGTTGCGATGCTGCATTCGCAGCCGGAGATCGATAACGGGGAACTGTCCGCGATCCTCAGCCGCGAGCTGGGATTTCCGGTAATCGGCGGCACGACCGCGGGGGCGGCGACGCTTAACAACGACGGCCATCACGAACTGGCGATCGTGCTGCACGTGTTGACGGCGGATGACTGCCGATTCGCGACGGCCATCAGCGATTCCATGGCGACGGAGCCGAAAGAGCGCATCTTTGATACCTATCAACGCGCGCTTGGCCAGTTGCCGCAGGAGGACGCGCCGAAGCTGGTGGTGTGCGTGACTTCGATCATGCAGAGCTATTCCTCCGATGACGGACTGGCGGCGCTGTCCGAGGCCAGCGGCGCTTTGCCGGTGTTTGGGTATGTCGCGGCGGACGACTTTGAGTTTTGCAAACAGCAGGTGTTTCTCAGCGGGGAGGCGGGCAACGACCGCATCGCGCTGCTGCTGATCGCGGGCAACGTCAAGCCGGTGTTTGAGGTGAAGAACCTGGCGGGTACGCGGCCGCTGTCCAAGCGCAAGGTCACCAAGGCCCACGACAACATCATCTGCGAAATCGACGGCAAGCCGGCCTACGAATACATCAAGGAGTTCCCCTTCATCAGCGACGACACCCAGGTGCTGTGGAACTACCAGTTCTTCGTGGAGATGGACGATGCCGGCGGCGACGGCATCGCGGTCTCTCGCGCGCTCAACACCTACGACAAGCGGACCGGAGAGATCAACTGTTTTGCCAATGTGCCTCAGAACGCGTCCATCGGGCTGCTGTACTGCGATGGCGACGACGTCAAGGCCACTTGCGAAGCCGCGCTCCGCGAGCTGAGCGGCAAGCTCGCCGGGGGCGGGGACTATCGGTATTCAACCGTTTTGATCGCCAGCTGCAGCCTGCGCAACCTGTTCCTGGTGGACCAGAAGAGCGCGGAGGGCGACCTGGTCAAGCGGATCCTGCCGCCGGAGCTGGTGGTGTCGGGCCTGTACGCGTTCGGAGAGATATCGCCCACTTCGGTTAAGGATGGCATCGCCATCAACCGTTTCCATAACGCCACGCTCACGATGTGCGCGCTTTGATTTGGGGAGGACCATGAGGACGCGTGAAAGGAAGTGGCAACGATGAGCAATGAACCCGGGCATGGGGAGTGCGCGCGCGATGAAGCCGCTTCCTATGAAAAAGAGAATCGGGTGCTGCTGCGCAAGTACGGGCGTTTGGAGCGGGAACATGAAAACCTGACCCACCTGTACAAGCAGGCGGTCGCGCTTCGCGATTACAACGAGCGGGAAAAAGAGACACAGATGCGCTACAACAAGATGCTGCAGGACAACTGTCCCGACGACATGTTCCTGCTTGATGAGAATCAGCGCATCCTGCTCTGCACCTCCTCGGTGAGGGACCGGTTCGGCGAAGCGGTCGAGGGTCGGTCGCTGCTGAGCCTTATGGACGGCTGGTTTGACAGTGCGTTTTTGCGGCAACTGAAGAGCGCGCTTGACGCGGTGCCCGAAAGCGCCGCCGGCATCACGCTGGACGCCCAATCGACCGAGCCAGGCGGTGGTGAGATGTTCTACTCCGTCAGCCTGTCCCCGGTATTTCAAAACGGGCAGTATTCCGGCGCGGTGGTGCTGGTGCACGACCTGACCGAACTGCACACGGCAAAACAACAGGCCGAGGCCGCCACACGGGCGAAAAGCACCTTCCTGGCCAACATGAGTCATGAGATCAGAACGCCGCTCAACGCCATCATTGGCATGACCCGGATCGGGATGACCTCGGGCGACCGGGACAGGATGCAGTATTGCCTCGGGCGCATTGATTCCGCTTCAAAGCAGTTGCTGAGCCTGATCAACGACGTGCTCGACCTGTCCAAAATTGAGGCGAACAAGCTGGAACTGGCCCCCACCGTGTTTTCCATCCGGCGCATGCTGGAGGCGGTGGAGGGCGTGATGGCTGTCAAGGCCGAGGAGAAGCACATTGACCTGACGGTGGATGTTTCAGACGCGCTGCCGGAGCGCGCGCTGGGCGACGAGATGCGCTTGTCGCAGGTGGTGATGAACCTTTTGTCAAACGCCATGAAGTTCACGCCGGAGCGCGGACGTGTATGGCTGGAGGCATGGCTGGAGTGCCCGCCGGCTGCGGAAGGGTTCACGCTGGGCGTCTCGGTGAGGGACAACGGTATTGGCGTCGCGCAGGACAAGAAGCGCAACCTGTTCCAAGCGTTCGAGCAGGCCGACGGCGGCATCGCGCGCAAATATGGGGGAACCGGGTTGGGTCTGGCGATCAGCAAACAGATCGTGGAGATGATGGGCGGCGCCATCGGCGTGGAGGATGCGCCCGGCGGCGGTTCACGCTTTACCTTTACGGTGCGGCTCGGCTGTCCATCGGGCTCGGGCGAAGCTGCGGTACAGGAGCAGTCCCTCTTAAAAACCGTGCCCGATTTGTCCGCCCATACCATCTTGTTGGTGGAGGACAATGACATCAACCGCGAAATCGTGATCGCGATGTTGGAACCGACGCGCGTTCACATCGAATCGGCGGAAAACGGCGCGCAGGCCGTTGATCTATTCGCGGCTCAGTCCGATCGCTACGACCTGATCCTCATGGACCTGCAGATGCCGGTGATGGACGGCCTGGAGGCCACCCGGCGTATCAGGACGCTGAACATCCCGCGCGCCGACACCGTGCCGATCGTCGCCATGACGGCCAACGCATTCGCGGAGGATGTGCGCCAGTGCAAGGCCGCGGGCATGGTGGACCACATCGGCAAGCCCATCGATTTTGGCGTCCTGATGAGCAAGCTGGCCCTCTATCTAAAGTAGCCAACCATCCACGGCACAGCTAGGATAGTTGCCCGGCATAACGGGCGATGTTGCCCAGGCAAATGAGCAGGATGATGGCCAGCAGGCCGAGGAACAGGCGGTCGATTTGACGCTCGTCCATCGCGCGGGCTGCCCTGCGCCCGATGAGTCCGCCCGCAACGCCGCTGAGCGCGCCGGTCATGAGCGCCATGCCCGGAAGACGCGGCATGCCGCCCAGCGCGAACAGCTCGACCAGGTTGACGCCCTGTGAGAACAGGATGATGCCCAGCGACGCGGCGGCGGCTTCCTTCGGGGACATAGAAAAGCAATGGATCAGCACGATCAGGTTGAACGGGCCGCCGCCGATGCCGAGGAAGGTCGAGACCATGCCCAGCGTCAGCCCCACAAGCAGCGTGGGCAGCGCCTTTTCCATACGGTGCGTGCGGATTTTCCAGCGATTGATTTCGTACCACAAGGTGCCCAGGGTCAGCAGGAACAGCAGCGCGTTTTGCGCCATGCCGGTCGCGGCCTGATTGCCGATGCCCTTGACCAGCGCGTTGAACAGCGCCTTGCCCGCGAGGCCGCCGCAAACCGCGCCTGCGGCGAACAGCAGCGAGCGGCGGTTTTTGAGGCTTCCCCGAATCTCGCGGGAGGAGAGCAGGGAAGAGACGGTCATGGCGAACACGGTCACCGAGCACAGGGCGGAGATCTGCGCGACCGACAATGCCGATGTCAGATCGAGCACCGGCTTTAAAATCACCCCGCCGCCCACGCCGCATATCGCGCCAACAAAGGTCACGGCAAGGCACAAAAACGCAAAGACCAAGTAGCTCATGTGCCGGGCGCTTCCTGAGCGGTGATCCCCGGCCCGTAGGGTGCGAAGCCAACCATGATGTATGGGCAGGTGCACGCGTCCTTATGCTCGCGCGCGAAGTACCATAGCTTCTTGCACATGGCTTTGACTATGCCGCGATGGGCCGGGTCGTCGATGACGTTGCGCGTTTCGTTCGGGTCTTCCCTTAGGTTGTACAGCTCATCGTAGTCGAAGCCGTTGAATACGTACTTCCATTCGCCGTCCCACACCGCGCGCTGGATGCCGTAGAGTTCGTTGCCGTTTGATTGGGTGTAGAGCGCCGTGCGCCAATGCTCGGGTTGCTGGCCGCGCAGGAACGGCGCGAGCGACGCGCCCGCGTATGGCACATTCGACATTGCCCCGGCCAATTCCTCGATCGTCGGCGCGAAGTCGGCCAGAGAGACCATGTCCTGATGAACGCCGGGCGCCACGCCCGGGCCCGCGACCATCGCGCACACGTGGTATGCTTCGCGGAAGCAGGGCAGGCCCTTGGCCCACAGCCCGTGCGCGCCCATGTAGTCGCCGTGGTCGGACAGATAGAAGACCAGCGTGTCGTCGGTCATGCCTTTTTTGTCAAGCGCGTCCAGCACTTGCCCGAACAGCGCGTCCTCATAGCTGCAAAACGCGAGATACCGGCGGATGCTCTCGATGTGCTCCTCGCGCGTCAATTTGAATTGGTCGCGCGTGCGGCGGTAGAGCGCCGGTTTGTCCGACATGTCGTCGGAAAAGCTCTCAGGCAATTGGATGTCGCTCAAGTCGTACATGTCGATGAAGCGCTGGGGCGGACAATAGGGGTCGTGCGGGCCGAGCGTGCCCACGTACATGAACATCGGCTGCTTTTTGTCGTGATCTTCGATCGCCCTGACCGCGTGGGCCACCGTATCGTTGTCTGTAAAGGGGTTCTCGTCGGTCCCGAACTGGTAGTACGTAGGGTAACCGGGCCTGACGATTTGGCCGAAGTGCTTTTCATCACCGTCGGCGTCGAGCGTCTGCGGGTCCGAGTAGAAGTGCGCCCAGTCCTCATCGTGGAGCTGATAGCCGCGCGCCATCTCGCCGTAGTTGCTCACGATCTGGTACAGGTTGTGGTCAAAGCCGTGATCCGTGGGCGTCGCGAACGCGCTCACGTGCCACTTGCCCGAAAAATAGGTCTCGTATCCGGCGCGCTGAAGCCGCGTGGGGAAAAGCTCAATGCCGTCAAACAGGTCGCGCGAGATGGCGTTGTTTACCTCCACATTGTGCCATACGCCGTGCTCGGAAGGGTAGAGTCCGGAGAAAAAGGTGGCGCGGCTCGGGCAGCAATGCGGCGAGGGACAATAGGCGTTTCCAAAATGCGCGGCGCGCGCGCGGAAGCGGTCAAGGTTGGGCGTCTTGGCGCAGCTTCCTTCAAAGATGGTGTCGCCGCGCTGTTGATCGGTCATGAATACGACGATGTTGGGCTTCTTCATGGCTACACCCCCACAGGTTTGTCGCGGGAAATCTGGGACAAGCGGTCAAACGCAACCGCCAGCAGCAGCACCGCGCCCTTGATGGTCCACTGCCAGTACTCGTTGACGTTTAAGAGGATCATGCCGTTTGACAGCACGCCCATGATCAGTACGCCCGCGATCACGCCCAGCAAACTGCCCTCGCCGCCGCGCAGGCTCACGCCGCCCAGCACGCAGGCCGGAATGACGTCCGATTCATAGCGCTCACCGGCGTTGGGCTGGCCTGAGTTGACGCGCGCCGCGAGGATCAGCCCCGCCAGCGCAACCATCGCGCCTGAAATCAGGAAGGCGCGGTACTTGGCCCAGTTGACCCCGATGCCCGACAGGCGGGACGCTTCGGCATTGCCGCCGGTGGCGTAGAGTACGCGCCCGAAATTGGTGCGGCCCAGCACGACAAAGCCAATCGCAAAGATCACGCACATGATGATCACCGGGACCGGAATCGCGCCGACGTAGCCTTGGCCCAGCACCAGCACGCGCTCGTCGATGCCGTAAATCGGCATGCCGCTGGTAATCAAGTAGACGATGCCGCGCAGCATAATCTGCATGCCCATGGTGCCGATCATCGGATGCATGCCGACGTTGCAGATCAAGAACGCGTTGACCGCGCCCACCAGGCAGCCGTCCGCGAGCACGATCACCACCGCGAGCCAGGTCGGCACGCCGATGCTCATCAGGTACGCGCCCAGCACTGCGGCGAGGCCGAGCGCCGAGCCGATGCCCACGTCCACATTGCCCGATATGATGATGAAGGACATGCCGGTGGCGCAGATGCCGATGACCGAAACTTGGCGCATGATGTTGATGATGTTGCGCGAGGTCAAAAACTTGTCCGAAGCAAAACAGAAAAACAGGCACAGCAGCAAGAGCGCCAGAAAAATCCCATATTTGCGAATGTCAAACCGTTTGGCCGTTTTCATTGTGCGCCCTCCTTAAGGCCTGAAGCCATTGTAAGTACCTTTTCCTGTGTGGCCTCCCGGGCCTGTAGCTCGCCTGCAAGGCGCCCTTCGTGCATGACCAGTATGCGGTCGGCCATGCCCAGCAGTTCGGGCATTTCCGAGGAGATCATGATCACCACCACGCCGCGCTTGACCAGTTCCACCATCAACTGGTATATTTCCTGCTTGGCGCCCACGTCAATGCCGCGCGTGGGCTCGTCGAAGATCAGTATACGGCATTTTTTTTGCAGCCACTTGCCCAGCACCACTTTTTGCTGGTTGCCGCCTGAGAGGTTGCGCACCAACTGGTTCATGCCGGGCGTCTTGATGCTCAGCTTCTTTATCTGTTCGGCGGCGGCTTGCGACTCGACGCGCGAATTGGGGAAGCCGCGCGGGAAGAGGTCGTTTAGGCTGGCGTAGGTGATGTTGTGCTTGACCGAAAGATGCAAAAGCGCTCCCTGTTGTTTGCGGTCCTCGGGGATGAGGCCGATGCCGAGCGCGACCGCCTGCTTGGGCGAAGCAATCGCCGTTTTCTCGCCGTCCATCGCGATCTCGCCCGCCGTCTTCTTGTCCGCGCCGAAAACCGCGCGCACCACTTCGGTGCGTCCCGCGCCGATCAGGCCCGCAAAGCCCAGAATTTCGCCCTCATAGGCGTCGAAGCTTACGTCGTGCACGACGCCGGTCGATAAACCTTTGACCTCCATCACCTTGCGCCCGCGCGCGTAATCCTTGGCGGGATAGGTGTCGCCCAGCGTGCGGCCGACCATGAGCGCGATCAACTGCGCCTGTGTGGTGTCCCTTACATCCAGGGTCCTGATGAAGTGACCGTCGCGGAACACGGTCACGCGGTCGCAGATTTCAAAGATTTCTTCAAGCCTGTGCGAGATGTAGACGATGGCCACGCCCTTTTCCCTGAGCTTTTTGACGACGCCGAACAGGTACGCCATCTCGTTCACGGTGAGCGGCGCGCTGGGTTCGTCCATGATGAGCACGCGGACGTTGCGGCTGACCGACTTGGCGATTTCAACCAACTGCTGATACCCCACCGTCAGGTTGCCCACGCGCTCGTGCGACGAGATGTTTACGCCCAACTCATCCAGGATTTCCTGTGCGCCCCGGTACATCTGGGCGTAATCGACAAACCCGTGCTTCTGGGGGAAGCGGCCCAAGTAGATGTTCTCGGCCACCGTCATCTTGTTCACCAGGTTGAATTCCTGATAAACCGCCGCGATGCCCAGTTCCAGCGCCTTGGCGGGCGTGTTGTGGATGACCGGCGCGTCATCCACCCGGATCTGCCCGGAAGTCGGCTGAATCGCGCCGGTCATGACCTTGATGAGCGTTGACTTGCCCGCGCCGTTTTCACCCACCAGCGCGTGAATTTCGCCGGGGAGCAAGGTGAAGTTGACGCCGTCAAGCGCGGTTACGCCCGGATAGCGCTTGGTCACATCGCGCATTTCTAGAATCGGCTGCATCTTTTTTCCCTCACAAAACCGGGGCGGAGAACCGCCCCGGCCAAAGATCTTATGATTACTTCAGGAACTCGGCGACGTTGTCGATTGTGACGGGCACGACTTGAACGTAAATCATATCGGCAATCGGGCCGTCCTTCAATACGCGGGTGACGGTATCGAGGATCAGCGCGGCCTTGCCTTCGGGGTTGTTGTCAACCGAGCCGACGTACATGCCGCCTTCGGCGATTTTCTTGAACGCTTCCTGGAGACCGTCTACGCCTGTGATAAAGGTGGAGCCCGCCTTGCGGCCCGCGGCGGTGAGCGCCTCGTAGCAGCCCAGGCCCGCCGTGTCGTTCTGGCACACGAAGCCGGTGATGTCAGGGTAGCTCTGCAGGATGCTCTCGGTTACCTTGAGCCCCAGTTCCGCGGTGTTGGCGGTTTGCTCGGCCACGATCTCGGCATCGCTGTTCTGGGTGACGCCGTCCTTGAAGCCGTTGGAGCGCTGGATCAGGGTTTCGGATACCGGGCGGTTGAGAATGCCCACGGTGGCGGTGCCGGTCACGTTTTTATTGATCCAGTCGGCCGCGATCTTGCCGGCGGCATAGCCGTATTCGTACTCGCTTACGCCGATGAGCGCGTCGCGTACCGGCACGTCCTGATCCATGGCGATGATGGTGATGCCCGCGTCGCGCGCTTCCTGAAGCACGCTGCCCAGCGCCTTGCCGTCCACCGGCGTGATCACGATCACGTCTACGCCCTGCACGATGAAGTTCTCAATGGCCGAGACCTGCACCGCCGGGTCGGATTTGCCGTCGATCAGCGTGTACTCGTAGCCCTTCTCGGCGCACAACTCGCGCATGGCGTTTGAGACATTGACGAAGTAGACGTTGGACAGGTCGATTACCGTGTGCGCGATCTTGAGGTTCTGGGGCGCTTCGGCCGAGCCGGCCAGCGCCAGCGACAGGCACAGGGACAGGGCGAGCAATACCGACAACAGTTTCTTCATGGGGGTTCCTCCTTTGAATGATCGATTTATTTTTCAGGGCCTGGGCCCCAAAATACACGGTCAGTCCATTTCATCCAGCGATTTGAGCAGTTGCGTGACCATTTCGGCCGCCGCCACCGGCAAAGCGGACGCGCCTTTAAAATGGCGGATGTTTTGGTCCGCATCGGGCACGGTCTGCGCAAAACCATTGACAAAGTAGCCGCTAAGCCGCTGTTCCGCTTCGGAGAGGATGCTTGTTGCCCCGGCCGACAGCTTCGCAAACCGCAAGAATTCCTTGGCCAGCGGGATATCCCGGCAGCGCGCGGTGATCGCGGTGCCATATTGCGCCACCGATACCGCGCCCGTTCCGGTGCTCGGCAGCGGCAGCGCCTGAACGTACAGCGCATCTTTGAGGTTGGGCGCGTTCGCGGCGAGGTCCAGCGCGTATTCAGCCGACGCGATGACGCTTATGTATTCGCCGGCCTCAAACGCCCTGAAGAAGGCGTTGTTGTAGATGTCGTAGTTTTCGCTGACGCGGCATACACCCGATTTGAGCAGGTCCCTAAGCGTAAGGTAGGTGCTTTGATAGCTGGGCGAGTGCAGCACCGCGCCTGCGGGCCCGTTGGCCTCGGCGTCAGACGCATCGAGCATCAGGGCAAAAATCAGATCGTTGCCGGAGATGTCGAGCGGGAACAACGCAATGCCTTGATCCGCGACGACGCTCCCGGCGGCCAGATAATCGGCCCATGTTTTGATCGACGCGGGGTCCACGCCGCAGCGCAGCATGAGCGGATGATTGTAAAACACCATCATCTGCCCGGAAGCGTAGGGGATGGCGAGCGGGTTCAGGTTAAAGGAAAAAGGCTCAATTGCCCAAGGCGCGGGCGCGCTCCGCCCGTTAAGCAGCGAGCCCAGCGGGTACAACAGCAGGGTGTAGTCGGCGCTGGAGACAAAGCGGTTGAAATCGTTGAACAGAATGTCCACCATATCGGGCACGCCCGCATCGCTGAAAAGTGTCTTGCTCAATTGGCCGACGATGAAGCTGCGCGGGTAGACCTTGACGGTGAGGTCAATTTTCTTCCCTTGCGCGGCCCGGTTGAACTGATCGGCGCGGTCACGCATGTAGGCCGCGTATTGGCTGTTGACGGTCCAGAACTCGAGCTGGGTGACTTCTGGTTCCGGCGCGGCTTGATCCCGCGCTGAGGGTACCGCCAGATAAACCGCCGCGGCGAGCACGGCAGATAGGACCAATGCGCCGATGATCTTTAACGCTCTGTTCATGAAGCTCGCTCCTTGATTTGTAGTGTAGCGCTTTTTTGCCTCCGGCGCTATAGCACAAATTCTACTTTTGCTGTGAATTCTTTACAACTTGTACGGCGCGTACTGTCCCGGCCGGACTTTAATCCGGTCAAGACAGTATATCCCGCGCTTTACAAGTTGCGGCTGTACGGGTACAATGAAGGGCAGGTGTGAAATGACGCGAAGCGGAGACGTGTGAATGGATCAAACGGTACATGACCGGCTGAGAAACGTGTCGGTTTTCAAGCGCTTGTGGGCCTCGCTCATGCTGGTGGCGGTCATTCCGGTGCTGCTGCTGTGCGTGACGCTGCTGCTTGTATTTTGGAACAGCACCACGGAGCGGGTCGGGGAATACGCCGGCAATCTGACCAAGCAAGCGGGCAATTATATTGAGCTGCAATTGAACCAGCTCACCAACGACATCGCCAATTTCACATCGTCGGGCGTATTGCGCGCCTTTTTGCGCGATTACGCGTACTTGGGCGCGGCGCGGCGCTACGCGGCGCTTGAAGAAGTGCGCGGCGCGCTGTCGCGCCAGTTCAGCAACCTTTCGGTGGTTGCCGATGTTACGCTGCTCACAAACGACCGCCGAAACGTCATTTCGCTCTATAGCGCGTCCGACCTCGGTCAACCCATCGGGGAAGCGGAAGCGCAAAAGACAATCGACGACTTGATCGGGTCGGTCCGGACGACATCGAAGGATACGCATTACGCCGCGCCGGAGGGGCGCTCGGGCGGCGGGCTCATCATCGCCAAGCGGATTGTCGATTCCGCGTCGAGCACCATCGTGGGCTATATCACGCTTCAGATGCGCGAGGAGTTTATTTCCTCTCTGTACTCGAGCTGGGTCATGAACGAAGGCTGCCGCGTGTACGTGGCGGACGCTGCAGGGAATATCTTTTCGTCGAGTGATCCCCTGGCCATCGGCGAGTGCTTTGACGCCGGGACGCTTATAAAAATGGCGGGCGGGCATGGCGTGATGGATGGCGTTCCCGGCCCGGGCGGAATCGGCGTGTGCTTGCTCAATTACGACGTGCTGGGCGCGCCCGGGCTCTACGTGGCGTCCGCCATTACGCACGGTTATCTGATGAACGATTCATTGTCCATCGCGCTCATCGTGGTGCTTGTCACGCTGCTGCTGCTCATACTGTCCACGTTGATCGCCTCCGTCGTGGTCAAGAGCATCACGGTTCCCATTGCCAAGCTGACCGCGCGCATGCGGCTGGTTCAGCAGAACCGGCTGGAAGTGGGCGAATACGACCTGCACGGCGACGAATTGGCGAATGTTTCCAACACGTTCAATCAGACGGTCGAGCGCTTGCGCGAATCAATTGAAGACATACGCCGCGCGGGCCAGGAAAAAACACGCCTTGAAATCAAGGCGCTGACCGCGCAGATCAACCCGCATTTCCTGACCAACGCGCTGGGTACGGTTAAGCGGCTCGCCAACCTTCAAGGGGCGCGCAACGTCGAATCGATGGTCGCATCGCTCATCAACCTGCTCTCGGCGTTGATGGGCAAGGGCACCGGCCTCATTCCGATTGCCGACGAGCTTGAGCTGCTTGAGGATTACATCAACCTTCAAAAGTACCGCCACTTTGGCGATATTGCCTTTGACATCACGGTCGAGGATGCGGTCAGGCGTTCGCTCATACCGGTTTTTACCCTCCAGCCGCTGGTGGAAAACGCGCTCAGGCACGGCAAGCTCGACCAGCGCCTGGACGCGCGCGTGGTGATCAAGGCGTACTTGAGCGCCGATCGGGTCATGGTCTCGGTGACCGACAACGGTGCGGGGATGACGAGCGAACGGCTGAGTGAAGTTGCGCGTCTGGCGAGCGAGCTGCCCGGTTCCAACGGCGACCACATCGGCATCGCGAATGTCGCGCAGCGCATTCGGCTGTGTTTTGGCGACGCTTATCAGATGAGCGTCGATAGCGATGAAGGGCTGTTTACGCGCATGGACATCACACTGCCCTACACGGCGGACGAACAGGGAGGCGGCACATGATTCAAATCCTGTTGGCGGACGACGACGCCTTTTTCCGCTCGTCATTTTCCGCCATGGCGCCTTGGGCCGAGTACGGTTGCCGTCCCCCGCTCATGGCGGAAGACGGTCGGCAAGCCATCGCGCTGCTTGGGCGTCACCCGGTTGACCTCCTGATTACCGACATGGTTATGCCGACGCTGGGCGGCGTGGAGCTGATCCGCTATGTGCGCCGCGAATATCCCGATGTAACCTGCTTTGCGCTGTCAAGCTTCGATGATTTCGCGTTTGTGCGTCAGAGCCTGAAGGAGGGCGCGAGCGATTACCTGCTTAAACACTCGCTCACCACTCAGGTGATTGCCGAGATGATCGGGACGCTTGCGCGCGGCGCCGACTTGGGCGAAACCGGCGCGCGCACCCGCCAAAACGAAGCGGTGTTTCACCAAATGGTCTTTGCCTGCGCGCGCGGCGAAGCCCAAACGGGACCGGAGCGCCTGGAGGACGTCGTCGGGTTGCTGGGCATCGCGTTTCCGCCGCCGCCGGTCTTGGTGCTGGCGGTCAAGTTTGAGGACGTGCCCCGCCTGATCCGGCGCTACGAAGTAAAGGAGCGGTTCGAACAATTCCTCGCGACCGCCGTCAACATCGCGCAAAGCGCGCTGGCTCAGCACGGTCAGGCACTGTGCTTTTCCGATGGGCGCGATACGATTTACGCGGCGCTTTCAAGCCAGGGATTTTCGAGCGCTCTTTTCGGCGCGCAGACCGCGCACACGCTTAAACGCAGTCTGGCGGACATACTTGACCGCTACCTCAACGTAACGGTGCGCGTGGCGGCGGGCGAGGTTTGCTTGAACTGGCAGCGGGTGATCCCGGGTTTTGGGGAGGCCGAGCGCGCGCTTTTCAAAACGGCGGACGGCGACAGCCTGCCGGAAACCGAAACCGACCGAATCGTGTCGATCAGCCTGAGCACGGAAAAGGCGCTCTGCGAGATTATGAACCGCGAAAATTTTGCCGATGTGGAGGCGCTGATCCGCCGGGAATTTGACGATTGCCGCAGGCAGGCCCCATCGCGCCAAGCCATTCGCCACGTGACCGTGGAATTCCTGAACATCTTAAGCCGCGTGTGCCGCAGCCGCGAAATGCGCCTTGAGGCGCTGTTTGGTGGGGAAACATCGCCCTACCGTGCGGTCGAGCACATTTCCTCTTACCGCGAGACGGTCGATTACGTCGTGCGCGGCTATCGCTCACTGTACGGCGAGTTGCGCGGCGGAGACGAACAAAACCTGATCGTGCAAAGCGCCCTGCGCTACATCCATGCCCACTATGAGGAAGACCTGTCGCTTTCGCTGGTTGCCGAGCGGGTCCACTGCAACGCCTCCTACTTGAGCCGCGTATTTAAAACGGTTGAAGGCGTGGGGTTTGTGCAATACCTGACCGATTACCGAATCGATCAGGCAGCCCGGCTCATGGAAGAAGGGCGTATGCCGATTAAGACCATCGCGGGCAGGGTCGGGTTTGCCAACTACAATTACTTTTTCAAGGTATTCAAGCGCCGCATGCATACGACACCTCAGTTGTACATGCAAAACCGCCCCCCCAAAGCGCCATAAAGCGCGGCATGACAGGGAACCATAAGCGTGACGGAGGGCTGAAGATGCTGAAAAGAATAAAGCGGTACTACCGGCGGCGTCCTCTTTCCTGGAAGATCAGTTTTTTGCACTGCATGATCATCCTGGTCGTGGTGGCCGTGCTTGTCATCGCGATCAGCCGGATTGCTTCCGGGATTCTGATTGAGCAGAAGACGGAGAATTTGATGAAGGACCTGTTCGCGATTTCCGAAAAAATGGACATGCTGTTCAGCGGCTATGAAAGGGACTCGCGCGCCATCATTGTGAATCAAAGATATCAGGACATGCTTTTTCTCGAGGAGGATTTGAGCGAGGGAGAGAGCGCGCTCAGGTCGCTGCGAATTGCGCTCGCGTTGGCCGACTTTTATTCGTCCTATACGAAGATTCAGGAAATCCGCCTGTACGACATGGCCCGGCAGAAGGTCATAGCCAATTACCCAACCAAACCCGATCACGCGATCCCGCCTTTGTGGGATGAGGTCAATCGCTTTGTCGAAGACAGGGACGCTTACAGGTGGACGGATTTTCTGCTGATTGAAAACAGGGGCGCGTTTGTTTCGCTGCTGCACCGTGTGAACAACTACAACGGGAAATTTATCGGCGTGCTGGAACTGGCCATCAGTGAAAATCAAATCAACCGGATGTACCGGGATTTTGAGTCCGGCGATATGCGGTTTTATTTGCTGGATGCGGCGGGGCGAATTGTGTCCGCCACAGACAAGGGCGAACTGGGCGGGCAGCTGTTTGAGGATTCGGCGTTCTTGGACGTTGCCGGGGGCAAGAATCAGGGCGAGGAAATGCGAATCGGCGATGTCCCCTGTCTCGTCATCAGCAAAGCGTACGAGCGGTTGGGTTATCAGCTGGTGGGCACCGTATCAAAGCAGGCCATCATCCAGGATGTAAACCTCCTGGTTTGGATCATTATCCTGATTGGCGCGGCGGGCATTCTGATTTCTTCCATCTTGGTAAGGTGGACTTCCAAGCGGAGCACCTATCCGCTGGGGCGAATCATCTCGGTCATCGACAGCGTCAGCCACGGAAACTATGCCGCGCGGGTGGAACTGAGCGTTGATGAAGAATTGCGGGCGTTGGGGCTTCAATTGAACGAGATGATCGACAACATGGTGGGCATGATGGACCAGATCCGGCGGCAGTCGGAGCAAAAGCGGATGTACGAGCTGCAAAACCTGCAGATGCAGATGAACCCTCACTTTCTGTACAACTCGCTGGAAACGGTATGCGGTATCATCGACGCGGGCGATACCGCGCTTGCGATCCGCATGGTCAACGACATCTCCCGCTTCTATCGCGGCGTGCTCAGCGGGGGCAATGCCATGGTGACGGTGGAACAGGAGATCAGGATTACCAAACGGTACCTTGAGATTGTCAGGACGCGCTACAAGGACAGCTTTGGTGTTGATGTAAAGATACAGTCCGAGGTGCTGCCCATGGAGATTCCCAAGCTGATCCTGCAGCCGCTGGTGGAAAATTCGGTGGTGCATGGCTTTATCGGGCGCAAGGGTCGCTCGAAGCTGTTCATCCACGGATGCATTCAAGGCGGGAAAAGAATCATATCCATTTCGGATAACGGGTGCGGCATCAAGCCGGAAAAACTTGAGCGGATCATGGCCCCGGAGCACCGTGAAGTCTACCAAGGCGGCGGATTCGGCCTGCGCAGCATTGACGAGCGGATCAAGCTGGTGTTTGGCGAACCGTACGGCCTCAGGATCTGGAGCCTGCCCAATGTGGGAACGCGCGTAAGCCTGATTCTGCCGCTTGGCCAAGGAGGAGAGACGCGATGAGATCGCTCCTGATTGTCGATGATGAATATTATATCCGCGTGCGCGTGAAGAAGTGCGTCGATTGGCTGGCGCTGGGGTTTGAGACAGTGGTTGAGTGTGAAAATGGGCGGGACGCCCTGGCGCTCATGGACGAGCGCCCCTTTGACCTCGTGATACTCGACATTTCCATGCCGGTGATGGATGGTTTGGCGTTGTGCCGGGAAATGCACGAGAAGGGGCATCGGACGCAGGTGATCTTTCTGACCGGCTACGATAAGTTTGAATACGCAAAAACGGCGTTGGCCTATGGCGTTGTCGATTACATTTTAAAGCCGGTGGACGGCGAGGAAATGGAAAAGGCGGTGCGAAAGGCGCTGGGCAGGATGGCGCTGAGCGCGTCCATTGAGCATCAAATGCGCAAAAGCGAGGAGCTTGAGAGAGAAACAAAAAGGATGAAGACCGATTTGCTTTTCGGCGCGATTCTGTCGGGCGGCTGTCTTGAGAACGCGGCTGTCGCCGCACAAATGGAATCACACGGGATCAGACCGGATGCGCGCTATAGCGTGATGTATTTTCAGGCCGGAGATTTGCCGTCCTTTGCCGCGCTGCTGCCGACGGGCATCTTTGGCCTTGAAGTGCGGCTTGCGCAAGGGCGCGTATGGATTGTGGAAGAGGCGCAGCCGGGCGATACCGTGAAGTATCTCAGTGAAAACCAACTTTTGCCGGACGCGCCCTTTGGCGTTTCTTTGTCGCGCGGCGGAACGCCAAAGCAGGTACATGCGGCTTATCAGGAAGCGGTCCGGAATTTTCCGCAGGACCGCGTCACCGCGTCTGACGCGGGCATGCTGCTGGTCAAGCGGGTCAGGCAGTTGGTCGAAGAACACTATATGGAAGAGGATCTGTCGCTCTCAACCATTGCGCAGACGCTTTGCCTGAACGCTTCCTACCTCAGCGATTCGTTCAGGCGTTTTGGCGGACAAACGCTCAGCCAGTATATAACGCAGGTGCGGATGGAAAAAGCTTCAGAGCTGCTTCGGCGCGGGAACACAGGCCTCGTGGACTTGATGGAGCAAGTTGGATACAAGGACCCCTATTATTTTTCCAAACGCTTCAAAAAGTATTTTGGCTGTTCGCCCACCGCATATGGGGCGAAATAAAAGCATTAAAACCGGCCATCCAAAAATATGCCTAAAAACCCAAAATGGTCACATTGATTTTGTCTGTAGCCTCACTATAATTATGTGTAGTGGACCACGGTTCATGAATTTATAGGAGGTTGGTAAAGGTGAAGAGAAAGACGAATGCTGTTCTGGCAATGCTCTTGGTTGTTTTCATGCTCCTTGGCGCCGTGAGCGCAATGGCGGAAGCGGCAAAGCCCGTGACCATCACTGTTCTGACCCGCTACATCGAAGGCGGACCCGATGCGATGAACCAGTACTACTACAACAGGATGCGCCAGTTTGATGAGGAGAACGAAGACATCGTCATCGAGGACATCTCGGTCAACGAGCTGGACGTTTTCAACCAGCGGCTGAAGTCTTCCATCGCGTCCAATGAATTCCCCGACGTGTTCATGAACTATGGGTACAGCAACATCAGCGAATGGGTGGTGAACGGGCTGGTTCGCGACCTGAGCGGCATGATTTCATCTGACGACTATACCGGCCCCACCAGCGAAGCCTACCTCACCCCGTGGGATTATTCCATGAAAGGGTTCGAGGGCGTCTACGGCATCCCCACCAACGTCAATGTCGGCATGGTGTTCTACATCAACAAAAAGATGCTGGATTCCTTCGGCCTTGAAGTGCCCAAGACGTGGGAAGACGTCTACGCGATGGCGCCCACTTTGATCGAAAACGGCATCACCCCCATCGCCCTTTCCGCGGCCACCAAGGGCCGCCTGGCGCATTTCCATACCGCCCTCGCCATGCGCATGTACGGCCTGGAGATCCGTGAGAAGCTGGTCACCGGCCAGATCAAGTGGTCCGAAGGGGAGAGCCTTGAGGTGCTCAAGAAGTACGAGGAAATGATCAATGCGGGCCTGTTCGGTTCCGATGCCATCTCCATGGACGCCAGCGGCATGCAGGCGGCTTTCCTCAACGGCGAAGCGGCCATGTACCCCGGCATGCTGGTCAATTCGACGGCGACCCTGGCCGCGGCTGAGAACGAGGGCGATTACGTCATGAGCAACTTCTTCTACTTTGAAGACAAGCCGGAATACAAGGATTATTGGTTCGTCTCAGCCGGCGACGGACTGTCCATCATGACGCCGGAGAAGGAAACCGAGCGCCTGGCCGCGGCGGAGCGCTTCATCAAATTCATGACTTCGCAGGAAAGCTTTGACGAGCAGGCGGTCAAGAACGGCGCGGGCGTCTATCCGGTAACGGTTGACTATGAAGCGCTGGGCGTTGAGACCGGCAAGACGCGGGCCGACTTCTTCGAGAACTACAACCAGAGCATCGGCGGCAGCGATGAGTTCGACGTCTACTTCGACTTCAGAGCCTCGCAGGAAATTTTCCGCACCGAGATTCAGACGATGTTCGCCGGTATGGACGCGGTTTCCGTCGCCGCTTCGCTTGATGCGCAGTACGACGCCGCGCGCTAAGATCCAATGGAAAGCGGAGGATTTGAGGCGGTTTTCGCCTCAAATCCTCCTTGTCTGAGCAGGAGAGATTCTATGAACAAAAAAACCGGACGGAAAAACACCGTGGAAGCGGCTGCGCTGCTCTTTCCAACGGTGCTCATCTACACACTGGTCATTGCCTACCCGCTTTTTAACATGCTCTACACATCCTTTTTCGAATGGAACGGCGTTCCGACTTCGCCCTATGAGTATGTGGGGCTTAGCAATTACGCCAAGTTCTTTTCGGACATCATTGCGCGTACCGCTACCCGAAACGTCGTCATCATCATGGCGGTCAGCGTCCTCGGCGTCATCCCCATCGCTCTTTTTCTCGCGACCGTTATTTCAAAGAAGTTTCACGGCCTGCGCGTGGTGAAGGCGGTATATTTTCTGCCGGTGATCATCAACAAGGTCGCCATCGGCCTGATGCTCACGTTCATCTTCTATCCGAAAGTGGGGCCGTTTGTCAAGTTGCTGGATTTCTTGGGCCTGAACAGCAATGTCAATATGCTTGGGAATATGAAAACCTCCATATGGGTTTGCGCGTACGCGGTCCTGTGGTGCAATACCGGCCTTCATATGATTCTCTTTTCATCGGCGATGACCCAGATTCCCGCCGAGGTCTACGAGGCCACGGCGATCGACGGCGCAACGGCGTTTCAGAAGTTTCGCTATGTCACGCTGCCACTCATCCGGGGAACCATCAACATGTCGGCAATTCTGCTTTTGACCAACGCCTTTCGCGTCTTCGACCTGATCAAGGCGCTGACCGACGGCGGTCCGGGCTATTCTTCTCAGGTGCTGACCACGTTGATTTATAAAAACGCGTTCTACTACGGCGAGTATGGCTACGCGGACGCCATCGGCGTGATGACCGTGATTTTCAGCCTGGTCGTGATGGCGGTCGCCAATGTTGTGCTCAAGGATAGAAGCGAGTCGGCAGGGAAGAAGGTGATGGCGGCGTGAAAGGAAAACCGGCAAGAAAGGCGTTCCGGCTAAGCGCCGGCAAGGTCAGTTACTTTCTGATCGCGCTTTTGTGGTTCGCGCTCACATTGTTCCCGCTGTACTTTACGGTGGTCTCTTCGCTCAAGGTTGACAGCGAAATATGGGGCACCATGTTTCAGTTGCCCAGCAACCCCCAATGGAGCAATTACGCGACTGTCGTAAGCACCGCAGGGCTGTTCAGGGCCATCGGCAATTCGCTGACCCTGTCGCTGGGCTCGGTCGCGATTATGGTCGTATGCGTCATGATGTCAAGCTACGTCCTTGCCCGAAGGCTGATCAAAAGGGCCGACGCGATGAAGCTGTTCCTGACGGCGGCGCTCATGATACCGCTGCAGGGCGCCGTGGTTCCCATTGTGCAGATGGTGGGCGCAATCGGCGGCAAGAACAATTTTCTGGTGCTGATGCTGATCTATGTGGGGCTCAACATATCCATTTCGTCCTTTATCCTGGTGGGTTATATCTCGGGCATCGACAAGGAGATCGACGAATCCGCCGCGATGGACGGGTGCAATTTGTTTCAGATCGTATTCAGGATTATCTTCCCGATCTCCATGCCCGGCGTGGCGACCGCCGCCATTGTGGGTTTCCTCAATGTATACAACGAACTGGCCATCGCGAACGTGGTCATGACGCATTCAAAAAATCTGACGGTTTCCGCGGCGCTGCTCAGGTTCAAGGGCGACTACCAGGTGGAACTGCGCCTGATCTTTGCGTCCATCGTAATCGTCATTATCCCAATACTGGTCTTTTACCTGCTCTGTCAGGAAAAAGTTGAGCACGGCCTGGCCGCCGGCGCGGTGAAGGGCTGAGGTGAGGTGACAAGATGCAACCCAAGAAACCGAACGTCATTTTTGTTCTGACCGATGATCAGGGATACGGGGATCTAGGCGCGACTGGCAACCCCCATATCCATACGCCCCACATCGATGGGTTTTATCAGGACGCGGTGCGTTTTACCGACTACCATGTGGCGCCGCTTTGCGCGCCCACGCGCGGCGCGCTCTTTACGGGCAGGCGGCCGCTGCGCAACGGCGTCTGGGCGACTTGCTGGGGCCGGTCCATCCTCCACGAAGGGGAGACGACGTTGGCGGAGGTCTTTCGCCAGAACGGGTATTTCACGGGCCTCTTTGGCAAATGGCATCTGGGCGACAATTGCCCCTATCGCCCGCAGGACCGCGGTTTCTCGGAGGTGCTGGCGCACAAGGGCGGCGGCGTTGGCCAGACGCCCGATTTCTGGGGAAACAACTATTTTGACGACGTGTATTTTGCAAACGGCGAGCCGAGGCCCTGCGAGGGGTACTGTACGGACGTGTGGTTTGAGGCGGCCGAGCGCTTTGTTGAGGCGCATCGCGCCCAACCTTTTTTCTGCTGCATCACGACCAACGCGCCCCATGAGCCCTACCTCGTATCCGAGAACTACGCGTCCGGATACAGGGGGAACGAGGAGGTCGTCCATCCTGAATTTTACGGCATGATCGAAAACATCGATGAGAACTTTGGCCGCCTGCGCCGAAAGCTTGAACAGCTTGGCATAGAGGAGAACACCATCCTGATTTTCATGACCGACAACGGCAGTTCCGGCTCAAGCGAGCTGGATGAAAACGAGCATGTGCTCAGGGGCTACAACGCGGGCATGCGCGGAATGAAGACCTCGTATTACGACGGTGGGCACCGGGTACCCTTCTTCATCCGCTGGCCGAACGGCGGCATCGGGGGCGGGCGCGACATAGACTATACCGCCTATCATGTGGACTTCTTTCCGACGCTGGCCGATTTGTGCGGCCTGCGGCTGCCGCCGCTGGCGCTGGACGGAATCAGCCTGAAAAAAGAGCTCGACGGCGAAGGCGGACTGCCCGAAGGACGGGTTGAGTTTATGCAGTATCATCAATCGACCCTGGTTCCGGACAAATGGACCAATTCGATCATCAGCGACGAATGGCGCCTGGTGCGCGGCAAAGAACTTTACAACATCAAGGAAGACCCGGGGCAGCGCAACGACATTTGCGCCAAGCACCCGCAAGTCGCAAACCGGCTCCGCGCGGCGTTTGAAGACTATTGGCGGGACATGCAGTCAACCATGGGCGTGTATTCGCCGATCTACTTGGGCGATGCGCGCGAAAATCCCACGCGGCTTGACGCGATGGATGTCATGGGGGATGTCGCTTGGAGCCAGATTTCGGTTGTCCTTGCGCAGAAATCGGCAGGGAAATGGCGCGTCAAATTTACGCGCCCCGGCCTTTACCGGTTTGAGCTCAGGCGCTGGCCGCGCGAACTTGGCTTGCCCATGAACGAAAAGCCTACTCAGGAAGAGATTGATCAGCTTGCGCTCTATCTCGATGCGCTCAGGTACCGGGCGGAATACGGCGATGCGAAGGAACTGCGCTTGATCGGGTGCGGCGTGGCCTTTTTTGGCGAGGAGTGCGAGAAGGCGATCGATCCCGGCGCCGACGGAGCGTCATTCGAATTCCCGGTGAACGAGGTCGGCGAGACCGATCTCAGCGCGTGGTTTCAGGACGAAAAGGGCGAAAAGATGGGCGCGTACTATGTTTACGTGGAACGGATCGCGCAGGCGGATGCGCAAGAGTAGCTTTGGAGGTACGATCATGAAACCCATGCCTTATCAACAGATTCATATGGATTTCCATACATCGCCCCTGATCGACGGCATTGGCGCCGCGTTTGACGTGGACGCTTTTGGCAAGACGCTCAAGGACGCCCATGTTCAGCACATCAACCTGTTCGGCAAATGCCACCACGGCTGGTTCTATTACCCGAGCAAGATCGGTCCCATGCACCCGCACCTTACATTCAGTCTGCTCGGCAGGCAGGTGGAAGCCTGCAAGAGATACGGCATCACCTACTCGGTCTATACCTGTGTGGGCTGGAACGAGGAATGGGCCACCCGCCATCCCCAATGGCAGGAGGTATCGCCCGAGGGCCTGCTTGGCGCGAAGCCTCCCTTTGCGCGCGGCTTCTACCAGTGGCAGACGCTGTGCCTGAACAGTGAGGAATACCGCCGGGTCATCAAGGATGAGCTGAAGGAAGAGTATGAGCTGTTCGCGCCACGCGGTTATTGGATCGACATCATCCAGCCCCATGAATGCGTGTGCCACAATTGCCGGGAGAAGGCCATGGCCTTAGGGCTTGACATTTACAGCGCGCAGGACCGGCAGCGGATGGCGCGCCTCGCCCAAATCGATTACATGCGCGACATGTACACCTTCCTCATGGCGCTCGACGCTGATCTGCAGGTCTATTTCAACGGCTTCCCCTACGCCTGCGACTTGAAGGACGATCCGGCTGTGAGCAACGCCAACAAGCGCGAATATGTCACGTTTATGGACATTGAAAGCCTGCCCTCCACCGAGTGGGGATATACCCATTTTCCCTTGTCCGTCAATTACGTGAACAAATACACCACCCACGACATCATCATGATGAACGGCAAGTTTCACCTCGCCTGGGGCGACTTTGGCACCTTGCGCAACCAGGCAGCCCTTGAATACGAGTGCTTCCGCGCGATGGCCAATGGCGCGGGCATCTGCGTGGGCGACCAGCTCCATCCCTCGGGGGCCCTGGACGAATGCGTCTACCGGCGCATCGGAGCGGTGTTTAGCCAGATGGAGGCCACGGAACCGTGGTGCCGCGGCACGCGCAAGGTGGCTCAAATCGGCGTATACAGCACCACCCGCTCCGCTCAGGCGTTGGGCAACGGGGTAGACCGCTCGCTGGAGGGCGTCTACCGGGCGCTGAGCGAGCTTAAGTACCAATATGATATCCTGGACCTGACCGACCCGATCGACCGATATGAGCTGCTGATCCTGCCGGACAAAGTCGCCCTCACCGAGGACGCGGCGCGGCGCATCGACGCCTACGTCGCGGCGGGCGGAAAGCTCCTGGTCACCGGTTATTCCGCCGTTGGGCAGGAGGACAAATTCATGCTCGATTGCCTGCCGGTATGCTACCGCGGCCCCGGCCTGACTGCTCCGCGCTACATGGATATCCGCGAAGAGGCATTCCCGGGCGTACCGGCCATGAAAACCGTGGCCTATTCCGGTGGCGCCAGGGTGTCGGCCAAGCCCGGCGCTCAGGTGTTGTGCGAGACGGTGGACAGCTATTTCGACCGAAGCGAAGCGCATTTCTGCTCGCACCGTCAGACGCCGCCCCGGCCCAAGGGAGAAGGGGAGCCATGCGTGGCGCTAAATGACAATGTAGCCTATGTGTCAAACGTTTTGTTCGAGGACTTGGCCGAATACGGCGTGAAGGCATACAAGGACATTGTGGGCAGCCTGCTCGGCCGCATGATCAAGAGCCCCTTGGTCCAAAGCGACCTGCCCGCCTACGCCGAAGTGACGCTGCGCCGGCTGGATAAGGATCTGATCGTTCACGTGCTCAACTACCTGATCCAGCGCAAGTGCAAACAACTGGACATCATAGAGGATGTGGTACCGCTTTTCAACCGCACGCTTCGCATCTTTACGGGGGAACGGCCGCTTTGCGTCAATCTGCTGCCGGGGCAAGAGGCAATTCCCTTCGAGTTTGAAAATGGTTACACCGTTGTGCGCCCGCAATGCCTGAACGGCCGCACATTGTTCGAAATCAAGATGCGGTAAACCCCGGATCGAAAAAAGCCCGCTCAAAGCTGATGTGTGTCAGCGTTGAGCGGGTTTGACTTTTTTGATGTAACATTGAGCGTTTTTTTCATTCCGGTGGAATGCGAGAGGGGAAGCCCCCTCGCGCAAACGGGTTACACGTAGGCTTCAAGGCCCAGGCGCGCGTATTGTTCGCTGGGCGAGTCGTTTTCCTTCATCAGCTTGACCATCAGCTTGATCATGCGCTCTTCCTGCACGCGATCATTGAGCGCCAAGAGCTGACCGGGGTCCTTGTCCATGTCAAACAGCGCCGTGCCGACCAGCGCGAAGGGATTGATGACCTGCCCCTTTTGCGGCTCGTACCGGGAGGGGCAGGGGATTTTGAGCGTTCTAAGGC
The DNA here is from genome assembly GCA_031551775.1 of Eubacteriales bacterium. Classification (GTDB taxonomy): domain Bacteria; phylum Bacillota; class Clostridia; order Christensenellales; family Aristaeellaceae; genus Anaerozeibacter. The sequence continues at coordinate 42,347 of JAVBND010000061.1, forward strand.
CCTTGGTAAAGGCAAAGGGCTCGGCCAGTTCCTTGTCCATGGCGGCCAGCTCGTCCAATTGGTAGCGGCGCTCCATGCGTGTGGGCATCAGCGTGTAGTTGAACTTGGGCAGGTTCTCTTCGGTCGCGGGGCCGCGCATGTAGCAGTAGCGTCCGTCGGTCACGTTGACGTGCGCGCCGTGCATGCCAAAGAGTACCGCTTCGTGGATGGCCTCGTCGCGCAGGATGATCGGCGTGAGCGGTTTGCCCTGCATATCCCGGGGAAGATCCAGACCGAAGAAATCCAGGATGGTGGCGGGGATATCAATGGTGGTGGCCAGGGCGTTTCTGCGCTCACCCGGCGCCGGATGGCGCGGGTCCCAGATGAAGAAGGGCGCGTGGGCGATCTCTTCGTAATAGGGTACGTGTACCTTGGCCCAGTTGTCGTGTTCGCCCAGCAGGAAGCCGTGATCGGTGTTGACGATCAGCAGCGTGTCCTTCCACATGTCAAGCTCGTCCATCTTGTCGAGCACGCGTCCGAGGCTTGCGTCGCAGAAAGACATGAGCGCCGCGTATTCACGGCGGCATTGCGCGACCTGTTCGGGTGTCTCGGTGACGGCCGCGTAATCCGGCCAGTCAAAATGCGGCCCATCATAGCCCGCGTCGTACATCGCGCGGAACTCCGGCGGCGCGTAGAAGGGCTCGTGGGGATCGAAGCACTCGATCTGCAAAAACCAATTGTCTTCCCCTTGATTGACATCCATAAACTCAAGCCCGGAACTCACGCAGCGGTCTTGCGGGAAATCCTTTGTGGTCTTGATGTACTTGCGGTTGATGTAGTCGGGGCGGACCAGGTAACACTTGCGCCCGATGCGGTCGCCGTAGTCGGGGTCCGCCACTTCGCCCTTCCAGGGATCGCCCTCCTGCCCGCGATAGTAGTCCCAGGAGGAATACCGGGTGTGGTAGTTGCATCCGCCGTCTTCAAAATAGTGATAGTGGTCGGTGGTCAGATGCGAATAGACGCCGTTGGTTTTGAGAATTTCGGGCATGGAGTCGTCCCAGGGTTCGATGGGACCCCAACTGCGGTGCAGGAAGTTGAGCCGCCCGGTATGCAGTTCCCGCCGCGCCGGCATGCAGGGCATGCTGCCCACGTAGAAATGGTCAAACGTCAGCGCGCGCTCGGACAGGCGCTTGAAGTTGGGCGTAGAAAATTCATTTGAGCCGTAGGAAGAGAGCATGTGCCGGTTGAGGGAGTCGAACATGAGCATAATGGCTTTCATCGGTATTTCTCCTTTTCGTCGATTGAAAACGCGTTACCACCACTTGATGGCATCGGTGACGTGACGCCTGATTTGGACGAACTCGGGGGAGGTGACGTCGCGCGGGCGGGGCAGGTCGATGCGCAAGTCCTCCTTGACGGTTGCGGGCTTGTTGGTCAGGATCAACACCCGCTCGGCCAGATATACCGCTTCCTCCACGTTGTGGGTGATGAAAATCACCGTGCTGCCAAACTCCTTCCAGAGCTTGAGCACCTGATCCTCCAGATAGAAGCGCATCTTGATGTCCATTTGCCCGTACGGCTCATCCATGAGCAAGAGATCGGGATAGGTGCTAAAAGCCCTGCCGATGATTACGCGTTGCTCGGCGCTGACCGACATTTCATGCGGGTAGTTCTTTTCGAATTCCTTGAGTCCCAATAGCGCCATAATGCGCTCAAGGCGCTTGTCGCGTTCGACCTTGGGAATCTTGCGCACCTTCATGCCGTACTCGAGGTTCTGGCGGGTGCTCAGCCACGGCATGGCCGAGGGTTCCTGAAAGGCGAAGGAGATGTTGTGCTTCTTGGGGTCGGCGGGCTGGCCGTCGATCAGCAAATCGCCCTGCGTGGGCATGATGAGGCGGGTGAGCAGGTTGAGAAAGGTGGTCTTTCCGCAGCCCGTAGGGCCGACCACGCAGACGAATTCACCCTTGGCGATGCTGAAATTGATGTTGTCTAGCACCAGCAGGTCGCCAAATTTCTTGGTTAGGTTGACAACGCGAATCTTGTCCTGTTCCATTCTTTGATCCTCCCTCGTTTCACAGCGCGAGATCCGCGTTATCGGAAATCATCTTGCGAATGCGCAGGAATTCATCGGAAATCTCGTTGCGGGGCTTGGGCAGGTTGATGTCATAGATTTGTTTGACCTTCGCGGGGAACTTGGTGAACAGCACGATTCTATCGCCCACGGTCACCGCTTCCTCGATGTTGTTGGTCACAAAGAGCACGGTGCGCTTGTCTTCCTGCGTGATGCGAATGATCTCGTTTTGCATGCTGTAGCGGGTCTGTGCGTCCAGCTGCCCAAACGGCTCGTCCATGACCAGGATCTTGCAATCGTTGGCGTAGGCGCGGGCGATGCCGACGCGCTGTTTCATGCCGCCCGACAATTGATGGGGAAAGCTGTGCTCAAAGCCGTCCAGGCCCACCAGGTTGATGTAGTGCTGCGCGCGCGCCTCGCGTTCTTTCTTCCTGATGCCCTGCATGCGCGGGCCAAAGGTCACGTTTTGCATGACGGTCAGCCAGGGCATGAGTCCAAGCTTTTGAAACACCATGCCCATTTGAGGATTGGGGCCGCTGATCTTTTCACCGTCAAGCGTGATGAACCCTGAATCCTTCTCCATGAGCCCGGTGATCATGTTGAGCAACACGCTTTTTCCGCAGCGGCCAGGTCCCAGGAGCACGAGAAATTCTCCATCGTATACGTCAAAGGACACGCCGTCCACCGCGAGGCTTGGCTTTCCGTTGTCCTGGAAGGTCTTTAAGACGCGGTCTATCTTCAGTCGGACGTTTTGGCGCTGCTGTTCCATGGGCAGACCTTCCTTTCGATGAAATCCGTCAATAGCGCGAACCCCGCGCCGGAAAGCCCGATCATCACCATGCCGGTCATGATGAGCGAAATGTCAAACATGGTCATGCCGCGGTTGATGAGGAAACCCAGTCCCGAGTTCGCGCCCAGCATCTCGGCTGCCAGCACGACCATCCACGCGACGCTGGTCGCGCCGCGCACGCCCGCGAATATGGCGGGCAAGGCGGCGGGCAGCACGATGTGGACCAATTGCTTGCGGCTGCCGGTGGCGTTAAACATCTTGCCGACGCTCAAGTACAGGGGCGAGACGAGCCGTACGCCCGTGTAGGAGTTGACGACGATGGGCATCAGGGACCCCAAGAACACCATGACGATCTTTGGCGCTTCGCCGATGCCCATCCACATCACGAACAGCGGCACCCAGGCCAGCGCCGGAATGGGGCGGATCAGTTCAAACAAAGTGCCCAGCGTTCCCGCTACGTATTTGTTCCAGCCGATCATGATGCCCAGCGGTACGCCCACGATCACGGCGAGCGCGAGTGAGAGCAGCACACGACCGACGCTGGCCCCGATATGGCCGAAGATGGTTTGGCCGCTGATCTTCTTGGTTGCAAGCAAAACCGTCCGTTCCAGCACGTCCATGGGCGAGGCCACAATGCGGCTGTTGGCCTTGGCCAGTAGCATCCAACACGCGACAAACAGCATCAGTGAGAGGACGGGCGCAAGGGCATACAGCAGTTTTTTCGCTCTGTCGCTCATTTACAGCACCGTCCTTCCCTTGACGATTTTTTTCTCGAGCAGAGCGAATAAAGTGGTGAAGATGTACCCCAGGAGGCCGATGATGATCATGCCGAGCATCACGATGTCGATGCGGGCGAAGCTGCGCGCCATGTTGATCATGTAGCCAAGGCCGGAAGACGCGGCCAGCATCTCGGCCGCCACCAGCGTACCCCACGATACGCCAAGCGCCAACCGCATGCCCGCGAAGATCATCGGCACGGCGGAGGGAATGCCCACGTGGATGAAGGTGTAAAAATTCGAAGCGCCGAAGGTCTTGGAGACGTTGATGTATACCTGACTGGTCAGGCGGATGCCGGTATAGGAGTTGATGACGCAGGGGATGAACGCAGCCAGGAAAATGATCATGGCCTTGGCCTGAAGCCCGATGCCCACCCAGATGATCATCAGCGGAATCCAGGCGACCGGGGGAATGGGGCGAACGACCTCAAAGATCGGATGCAGGAAACGGTCGAACAGACGGTACCAGCCCATGGTCAACCCCAGCGGAACGCCGACCAAGATGGCGATCGCGAGGCCGCTCATGGAGACCTGGAGGCTGGACAGGATGTTGGTGAGGAGTGTGGAACCGTCAGGGCCGGTGTTGGACAGCTTCCAAATAAAGCCCTCGACGATTTGGAGGGGCGAGGCGACCTTGTTGGCGGGAAAAATGCCGGTTTCCACCGCAAGCTGCCATAGCCCGAGAAACGCCAGTATGGTAATTACCGGCAGCAGCTTGACGAACAGTCCCTCGCCGCTGGCTTTGCGCTTACCTGACATAGTTGACCCTCCATGCCTTGAAATTTGGGGCCGCCCGGCGTCCGCCGGAACGGCCCCTGCGTTGTCTGCCAAATCACATCAGCCGAAGATCGATACGGCGTACTCGAGGTAGTCGCTGTTGTAGTTGGAATCGTCGTAGAGCTTGTCGTAGTCGGCTTCGGTGTAGTTTCCGTTGCCCACGAAGTAGTCCATCGGGCCGGTCAGCATGTTTTTGACCTTGAGCATGCCGTTGTCTTCAACCTGGGTGAACATTTCGTAGTTCTCTTCCATTGTGAAGGGCGTCGCGTCGTGGAGGAAGGTCTCGATGGATTCGTAGCTGCACACCACGCCTTCGCTGTCACACCACTCGTACATGTAGTCGATGGCGGAATTGAGGTTCTCGTCCGAGGCCTGAATCCAGCGGATGACCGCCTGCTCGCAGGCAAACCACTTCTGGATGGCTTCGGCCTTCTCGGGATCGGCCACGGAGGAGCGGCTGACGACCGACGCCGCGGGCAGGAATATGCCGCCGTTTATGCCGTTGAGCGCTTCGAGATATCCTTCCTTGAGGCGGCTGTCATAGGAGGTCATGTTCCACAGCGCCCAAGCGTCGCCCTGGCCCGAGAGCAGCACCGTATAGATGTTGGTGGCCTCGGTGAAGACGGTGTCCATGTCGGCAAGGGTCAGGTCAAAGTTGGCCATGGCGGTGCCGAGCAGGTACTGAAGCGTGGTGCCCGAGGGCAGGTAGACCTGGGCGCCCGCCCAGTCTTCCTTGGTGCCGTAGAAGCCGAATTCGTTGACGCCGGACTTGGCGATGGCGCTGTCTTCTTTGACAAAGTATTTCTGGGTGATGGCTTCGTTCATGCGGATGTTGACCAACTGCGTAACGCCCTGAACCGAGCCCTTCAGGATGCCGCCGATGCCGTAGCCGCCGCAATCCACCTGGCCCGATGCGATGGCCTCTACCTGAAGGGGGCCGGAGGGGAAGTTGCACAGTGTCGCGTCGATGCCGACCATCTCAAGGCCGCCCATCTTGTATGCGAGGTAGGTGTAGAAGTTGTGGTAGATGCCCGGGTCGGAGCCGATGTTGAGGGACACCCGCTCCGTGAGCGGCTCGATCTGCGCGAAGTAGGTCATCAGGTCGGAGGGATCGATCGCGGGCTTGGCCTCAGCCAGTACACCCAGGGGCAGGGCCAACAGCAGGACCAGGGTGAGAATCAGCGCGCTAAGTTTCGTCATCGTCGGATCTCCTTCTGTGTTATTACAACCGCTCTTGCGGTCATTACCGGTCGCAAATCGAGAATGAATTAATATTATTAGGTAACAGCGCAATCATATATGAATTTGCCTGCGTTGTCAATACGGTATTTCCGAACAGAACAATAAATAGTGGAAGTTTACATAATTGAATCCGAATACTTGGAACGAAACCGCTTGGCGGGCGAATTGTTTACGAATGATGCGGACAAACCTTTACAACGCAAGGTGGCTTACAATTAATAAATTTAATTTTTCGTCCTAGCCCCTTGACAATTGGCGGCTTTCTGTTAGGATGATACCAAGCTTACGATATCCTGCCGAAAGCGGTGATTGCCATAAACACTCGGAAGTTGCGCATAACGACCACCGATATAGCCAAGCATGCCGGCGTGTCCCAGGCCACGGTGTCCCTGATCCTAAGCGGGAAGCCATCCATGAACTTTGCCTCTGAAACACGGGAAAAGGTCTGGTCGTCGGCAATCAAGCTGGGCTATATCCAGCCTACGGAGCCGCTTTTTGTCGAGCATGACCGGGATATGGACATCGCCGTGATCGTTCCCGACATCGTCAATCCCAGTTTTTCCGACCTGCTCTCGCAGGTTTCCAACCGGTGTTACGAAAACCGAATCAACCTGATCGTATGCAATACCGATCGAAGCCCCGCTGTTGAACGGTACTACATGGAGCGCTTTCTGGCGCGCGGTGTTCAGGGAATTCTCTACGTATGTACGCCGTCCTGCCCCGATCTGATCGAACGCGCGCGGCAAAAGATGCCCATTGTGGTGATGGGGGACGCCGCCTCGCGCCTGAGCGTGAGCAACATTGCGGTGGATTCCAACTACAGCGGCCGCCAGCTTGGGAAGCATCTCTACCAGTTGGGGCACCGCCATGTGGCCTACATCACGCCGCCCATCAATTCGGTCTCGACGCTGCGCGAACAGCGCCTGCTCGGCCTTGAGGGGTATTACGCGGAAAAAGGGATTGCCGACACATTCTACGTATATGAACAGACCACCTACCTGCCGCCTACGGCCGATCCCTTCGAAGTGACCATGGGGCAGATTCAGACCGACAAGGTTCTTTTGGAGCATCCGGACGTGACGGCCATCGTTGCCCAGGGCGACTTGATTGCCGTCGGCGTGTACAACGCGCTGCGCGCGGCGGGCGTTCGCGTACCGGAGGACATATCGGTGGCTTCCTTTGACAACATCGACTATGGCCGCTACTTGCTGCCCACCCTCACTTCGGTCGATACCAAGATGTCGCTGAGATGCCGCCATGCCTTCGACTACTTGCTCCAATTGATCGAAGGCGGGGAAGCGAACTGGGACGATCCGCTGTATGTGACGTACCAGAGTTCTCTGTTGGTGAGGGATTCTACCGCCGAACCGCGTACCGAGCCGCTCACGCTGCCCGCCGTGTCCGAAGAAGCTTAATCGGCCTCGCCGAAGCCGTCCTTCATGGCCAGATGAACCGCCCCGAGCTTAAAGGTTTGGGGCAGCGCCAGGATGTTGGGATGCGGCCCCACGTACTTCCCCATGGCGTCCGATAGCGCTTCTTCGATGGTCGCCCTGGTCTTCATGCCCATGCTCCGGGCGTATCCCGGTTCCTGAGCGCCCGCGACGTAGATGGCGGCTGTGTTCATCTCCGCAATGTGCGCGCTTGAAATCATGGAGAAGCCGTGGAAGGGGTGAAAGGCGTTTGCGTAGCGGTACTTGCGTATGTACGCGGGGTTGGTCGCAAAGTACTCGCCGTAGCGGTTCATGTCAGGGAGCGTGTTCATGCGCTCGCGTGCAAACAGGTCCATCATTTCGGGCAGGTATGGCCAAAGCGGTTCGTTAAGATACCCGTTACAAGTCGAGGCGCAGATGATTACGCACCGGTCGGAAAGGACCCGCTTGTGGCGAATCACCTGGGCGGATATGGCCTGCATCAGCATGACGGGATTGGTTCCCATGCCATCCCCATAATGAAAGAATTGGGGCGCGCCGAACACCAGCACGTCGTATTTTTTTTCGGCCCAGGGGACGTAGGTGCGCGCGTCGCCGGTCTGCCACGAATGCGGCTGCATCACGCCTGCGTAGCCGGAGTTGATCTCGATTTGCCGGGAATACGTATCGAGCACCGCGTCACAACAAAAGAATTTCTTGCCCATCGTCTTTTCCATATGCATGCCGACTTGGTCGAACTTTTGCCGCATGAGGGAATGCCCGTTGACGGGCGTAAAATCGGCGCGGTGCATGACGGAGGGAACGTGATGGGAGGCGATGCTGCGCCAGTGCGTGATTCCGGTCGCGGCGTGCTTGTAACCGCCCGAATACCCGCCGTAGGGGTTGCCCTGGGTGTGGCCAACGAGCACCGCCACATCGCTTTCGTAGACGAACCGGTTCATGACCACCGGGTCGCCCGCATCGGTGTGGCCGAGGTCGATCAGGTTATCGCAATCTTCACTGTCGTGGTTGATAATCTGGCCGGACGGCCAAAATTCTCCGAACAAATCAGCGCCCAATATGCCCAGCAATTCTTGCTGGGTGTTCTTTGCGTGCAGACCGTTTGAGCAAATGAGCAGGATGTCTTTCTTCTCGACGCCCGCGCCGTACAGTTCCCGAAGGATCAGCGGGATGGCCGTTTTTCGGTGGGAGGTGGGCTGCTCGCCGCCCTTCACCCTGTCGGGAAACACAATGGTCACCTTGCTGCCCTTATGGGCGAGGGATGAAAGCGGCTCCATGCCGATGGGGTGGCGGATGGACAGAAGCGTCTTTTGGGCAATTTGATCCTGGGGGATCGCGGGCGGATCGGGCACAGTCGTTCCGGGAATGAACACATCTGTATGGTCGGGCAGGTTGGCGCTGAGTGTTCCATGACCATATTCAAATTCCAGCTTCATCGGCGTCCTCCTCCGGAAAAGTCAGTATGACCCGGCCTGTTTCGCCGGGATGATTATCGATCAGCGCAAAGGCGTCCTTCGCCGGCCGCGCCGAAAAAAATGGGTGCCAAGAGCTGGGGCGTATAGATGCCCTGGCTGATGCCTTCCTCGACATAGCGGAACAGGCGCGTATTGAGGCGGGAGCACAAGCCCCTTGCCCTTTTGAACACGAATGGCGAGCATGTTTTTCTCCTATCTGGCGAGGTATCCGCCGTCAACCGGTATGCAGGCGCCGGTCACATAATCGGAAGCGCGCGAGGCCAGAAATACGACCGTCCCCTGCAAATCCTCGGGATTGCCCCAGCGCCCGGCGGGGATGCGCATATCAATGCTCCGGACAAAATCCTCGCCCAATACCTTCATGCGTTCGGGGGAATTGAGCTCAGTTTTGAAATAACCCGGCGCGATGGCGTTGACGCAAATGCCGTAAGGGGCCAATTCGTTGGAAAAGGAGCGCGTTTGCAGAAGTACAGAACCCTTTGACGCCGCGTAGGAGCCATTGCCGACCGCGCCAAGGAAGGCGAGCATGGAGGCGATGTTGATGATCTTGCCGTAGCCGCGCGCCTTCATGACCCGGGCAGCCAGTTGGGTGAGCAGGAAGGGCGCGGTTGAATTGATGGCAAAGATATGATTCCAATCTTCGCTCGTGCATTCGGCGAGGTTTTTGCGCAAATTGATCCCCGCGTTGTTGACCAGAATGTCAGCGCCGCGCATGAGTGTAAGCGCCTGTGCGAAGCCCTCCTCAACGCTCACGGGGTCGCCTAAGTCGCACACGATGCCCGAGGCTTTGGCGCCTACGCCCGCCGCGCGCGCCAGTTCCGGCGTATCGGGATTGACGTCCAGGATCGCGAGCTCGCAACCCGCGCGGCTTAGCCCTTCCGCCATGGCGCGGCCAAGCCCCTGCACGCCGCCGGTAATTACTGCTTTTTTGCCCGATAAATCAAACATGTTCAACTGTCTTCTTCCTTTCGAGCGCTTTGATAACCGTGTCTTCAATATCGCGGGCGGTCAGATGATACAGCGCCTTGAGCTCGGATTCTTGCGCCACTTCGCCAAATACATCCCCGCGTCCCATGCGCCATACACAGCCGGAACCCTCCTGTCCCAAACACTCGCAAACCGCACCGCCGAGCCCACCGGCTTTTGAAGCGTTTTCAACCGTCACAATCGCGCCGGTTTCTCGGGCGGCGGCGCGCACCGCTTCTTCGTCGAGGGGCTTGATGGTAAACATGTCGAGCACGCGCGCGCCGATGCCGGAGCGCGCCAGGGCGTCTGCCGCCATCAGCGCGTCGGCGACACAACGCCCGGAGGCGATGATCGTGGCGTCGGTCCCATGGCGAAGCTTCACCGCCTTGCCCAGCGTGAAAGTGCTGTTTTCGCCGTAGACCTTCACGGCTTTCCCGCGCGCCAGGCGCATGTAGCCAAAGCCGGGGAAGGCCGCGATCTGGGGAAGGATGGCGCGCAGCATGCACGCATCGGTCGGTTCGACCACAAGGGCGCGCGGCACCGCGCGGAAAACCGCCGTGTCTTCCATCGCCATATGCGTGCCGCCGTTGTGGCCGGATGTATAGCCGGGATCCGCGCCCACAACTTTTACGGGTAGAGCGGCATACGCGCATGAAATATAAATCTGATCAAGCGCCCGCCTTGCGGCAAAGACGCCAAAGGTGTGCGCAAAGGGCAAAAAGCCTTCCTCGGCAAGGCCAGCCGCTATGCCGACCATGTTTTGCTCGGCGATGCCCACGTTGAGAAAGTTGCGCGGATATTTTTTCTGAAAATCGAGCAGCCCCATGCCGTAAGTAAAATCAGCCGTAAGCAACACGATGGGAAGATTGTTTTGGATCATTTCCCCGTGCGCCAGGGCGTAAACCTCGCGCATGGACGAACGGTCAAGCGCCATATATTCAGCCATTGCCGCTTCCCTCCAGTTGCGCGATCTTCTTTTCCAGGTACCCCGTCGCTTCCCGCAGTTGTTCGCCGGTTACGTCCATGCCGTGGTTGAAGGCCAAATGCTCGGCAAAGACGCAATCCTTCCCCTTGATGGTTTTTAATCCGATGAGTGCGGGCAGTTCCTGCGCCCTTGCCCGGTCGATGGCGGCGGCTATTGCGGCGACGTCGTGTCCGTCGATGCTTTCCGTATACCATCCGAAAAGCTTTGCGTGCTCACCTATGTCCGAGATGGGCAAAATATCTTCCACCATGCCGTCCACCTGCTTGCCGTTCAGATCGACAAAGGCGATCAGGCGAGGAACGCGGCGCCGTCCGGCGTACATCAGCGCTTCCCACACTTGCCCCTCCTGCATTTCGCCGTCGCCCATGACGCAATAGGTGTAATACTGCGCGCTGCGCAATTGCCCGGCGTGGGCAATGCCGATGGCCACGGAAAGGCCCTGCCCCAACGAACCGGTGGACATGTCGATGCCGGGCGTCTTTTGCCGGTCGCAATGGCTGGGCAGGCTGGTGCCCAGGCGGTTTAGCGTCCTGATCCATGATGCGGGGAAGAACCCCTTGAGTTGAAGCGCCGCATATAGGCAGCAGCCGCTGTGCCCCTTGGACATGATCAGCCGGTCGCGGCCTTCCCAGCGCGGCTCATCCGGCTTGTAGCGCATGGCGTATCCGTACAGGACCGCCATCAGATCGCTCGCGGACATGCTGCCGCCCACATGCCCCTTGCCGGCGGATGCGATTTGCGTAAGCGCGTTCATTCGGATTTGAGCCGCAAAGATTTTAAGGCTTCGTTCGGTATTGACGTCCATTTCAATCCTCCGTGTAAACGATTACATCAATGGTAAAATGAAAAGCTACGTGGAGTCTCCGTGAAAAAGCAGGTTTTCAAAGATGATGTCCTGAAATTCGAGCGGTTCCCGATGATCCGCTTTCTCAAGGCGCATAAGCAAAAGTTCGCCTGCGCGTTCGCCGATTCTCCGCCCGTCCTGAGGAATGCAGGTGACCTTGGGTACGATCAGCTCGGAGCTGAGCTGGCCAAACGATACGAGGGAAAAATCCTGCGGCGCGCTCAGCCCGAGTTGCCGCGCGGCCAACAGAACGCCTTCCGTCATCTGCCCGTTGAGGGATATCACGCCCAAGTTCTGTCCTGAGTGGTTCGACAAGAGCTCTGCAAGCGCGTGCCTGGCTGTTTTCAAATCGTTGAACAAATCAAGCTCCCGAACTTCGATCCCTGAAGCTTCGGCCTCGTTTATCGCCTGATGAACCCCCGCAAGGCGCTGACGCATCATGTCCAGGTGCATCAGGCCCTTGAGAATGACCAACCGGCGGCGTCCGGCGCTGAGAATTTCCTGTGCGAGCTTGTAGGAAGAGAACCGATTTTCGTCCGATACCATGTCGATTTGAGCGCCGTCAATGCGCCGGTCAACCAGTACGACAGGGCAGACCTGGCGGTGAATGCGTTCGAAATACTGCGCGTTTGTGCCGCTGGTAGCCGCCACCAGGCCGTCGATCTGATAGGCGAGGAGTTTGGAGATGGCGCTGGTTTCACAGGCTACATCATTGCCGGTCGTTGCGACAAGCAAGCTGTAATCCGACTTCTTCACCACCTCTTCCAGCGCTTCCATCACGCCCATGAAGAAGATGTTTTGAAGCTTTGGCACGACCAGTCCGATGACGCCGGTGCGTCCGCTCTTCAGCCCCATGGCGATGGCGTTGGTGCGGAAAGAAAGCCGTTCAATGGCGTCCTGAACGCGCCTTCCTACCTCATCGCTGACCGCGGCGGTGCCGTTGATGACACGGGACACGGTGGCTGTGCTTACGCCCGCAAGCCGGGAAACATCCTTGATCGTAGCTCGGTTCTTCATGACAACCATCCGCCTTGTAATCGTTTACAAAGGATATTGTACCATAGGGAAGCCATTCTGCCAACCGGGAGATTGCACATAACCGATTGAGCATTTTCGCCAAATCCGGCACAAGGGCGAGATGGGCGTTGTACTTGAAAGAAAGATGGGTTATAATCATCCGGGTAGGGGCGATCTGATTACCGGGTGATGAGTATGGGGGATTGCGTTATGGACCTGCGCAGCCAAAAGACGAAGCGGGCTATTCAGGAAGCATTCTATGCTCTGCGGGTGAAAAAGCATACTTCACGTATTCGGGTAGGGGAAATCTGCGAACGGGCACAAATCAATAAGAGCACATTTTATCGGCACTATGCGGATGTTTTTGCGCTGGAAGGGCAGATGGAAAATGAGATGGTGAGGGAAATTGTGGACGATATTCGCACGGGACCGTCGATCCGTGAGGACGCGAAGGGCTTCTTTGCGGCGCTGGATGAGGCGTTCAACGGCGAAAAGAACCGCGGGCGAAAAGAGGTTCTGTTTTCCAGCGATCCCTGCCGGTTGCTGACCAAGGTGGAGGATACGCTAAGACAGTGCTATCTGGAAACGGAACAGCACTCGTTTGAGGATAACATTTTGATTTCATACGCGTTGGGTGGGACGTTTGCCGTTTTCAGGATCGGATGGATGTATATCGCAAATCCGGATGTTCCGGCGATTTATGAAATGCTGGGTCAGTATACACAGCGCACGCTTTTATTGGATCAGGAGAAATGAAAAAGAAAAAGTCATCCGGGATAATTGTTTTGCGACAATTGTCCCGGATTTTTGCATAAGCAACTTTTGTGGGCGAATGATTCTTTTCGATGCATTCTTTTTCCGTTAAAATATAGTCAGAATTCGCGGGGCGGTCGGCACTTGGCGAATGAACGCAATTCGAGGAGGAAAACCCATGAAGAAACGGATCAGTATCCTGCTTTGCATCCTGTTGATGGCTGGCGCAGTGCCGGTTTGGGCACAGAGTGCAATCGTTCCCGGCACCTATACCGGAACGGCGAAGGGTATGCAGGACAAAATTGTTGTGGAAGTCACACTGGACGAAAGTTCGATCACCGATGTCAAGGTGATCGAGCAACACGAAACGCCGCAGATGGGCGCAGTCGTATCCGAAGCGATTCCGCAAAGCATCGTTGCGAATCAGTCCTACAACGTGGACACCTGCGCAGGCGCGACGATCGCTTCTTATGGCGTGATTTCCGCTGTCAAGGATGCGCTGACGCAGGCCGGTGCGCTGGATGCATTCAACCAACCGAAAGCGGAAGTTGCAAAAAAAACCGATCTGCCGCAAGAGGATTATGATATCGTAATCGTGGGTGGCGGCGGTTCCGGCTTGAGCGCATCGGTTGCGGCAAAGGATGCAGGCGTTGAGAAAGTGCTGGTGCTGGAGAAGCTTTCTTACGTGGGTGGCTCGACCGGCCTGTCCGGCGGCGGTTTCAACGTACACGGCACGCCGTACAATGAGATGATCAACGTCGATTACACCACCGATGAATACGTTAATCTATTCGTCGAGTTCGCCAATGCTTGCGAAAACCGCCCGGAAGACATGTGGATCAACGAAGAGTTGGTTCGCAACATCTCGGATACCGTACCCGAATTGTTCATGCAGCTGATCGATGACGGTATGCCGCTGGCGGAAAATTTCTGGGAGTATGCTATTGTGCATCACGGTCTGCCGGGCGAAGGCCGCGGTGTCCCCGCCTTTGGCGTATCGGTCCCCACTGCGAAGAATTCCGGCCCGGTGTACAGCATCTGGTTTGGCCAGTATGCGGCGGGCAAAGGCGCAGAAATCCGCCTGAATTCCGAAGTGACCGAACTGGTCGTGGAAAATGGCGCGGTGACTGGTGTGGTCGTGGATGGGCCGGAAGGCACCTACACCGTGAACGCTAAGAAGGTCATTTTGTCCTGTGGCGGCATCGAAAACAATCAGGAGCTCGTCGAGCGGTATGCCCCGGAGATCGCGGGCGCCCAGGCACTTTGCAGCCCGGGTAACACGGGTGATTTCGTCCGTCTGACCGAAAAACTGGACACGGTGATCACGGGCTACGGCTGTGTGCCGCAAGCTGGTTTAACCTACGTTTACGAAGCAAATACCCCCTATGGCGGCACTAGCTTGGTGGGTCTGCCCCTCTGGGTCAACACCAGCGGCAACCGCTTTGTCAACGAAAACATGCACTACAGTGAAAAGTGTAAGGTCGCCGCACAGCAGGACGGGCATTTTGCTTGGGGTGTGACCGACAGCAGCAGTGCCTTTGTGAGCGTCATCGAAGCGGCCCTCGCAGAAGGCGGCCTTCCGGTTTACAAAGCGGATACGCTGGAAGAATTGGCTGAGATGATCAACGTCCCGACAGATGCGTTTATTGCAGCAGTCGAAAAATACAATGCCGATTATGCGGCGGGCAACGGCGACACCGTTTACGGTCTGGAGCAGGAAGCCATGGTTCCGATGCTTGAAGCGCCCTTCTACGCACAGCGCGTTCAACCGCTCAACATGTTCTGCATGGTCAGCCTGAAGGCGGATGAGCGTTGCCGCATTTTGAATGCTCAGGGCAACGCCATTGAGAACCTCTACGGTACAGGCGAGGTCGTCGTTGGCAATTGCTTCTTTGAATCCTACGCATGCTCGGGCAGTGCCATCAAGATCGCGCTGTGCACTGGTAAAATTGCGGCACTGGACGCGGTTGCCAGCATGCAGTGATGCCAAAGTCTCTTTGACGTATTGGGGAATTGATCCTGGAATATAGAGGCTTTCGCCCGGGGCGCCGATCTCTCGGGCGGATGAAAAAGGATACCGCAAGCATAGAAGCGGCAAACCGGATTGTTCCCAATTCTCAGAAACAACAAGGGGACTGCCGGGAATCGGAGGCCACTCTGGCTCATCTGAAAATTTGTCGGTTGTCGGTGCGATTGTTTTAGACGGATCAATTCCGCGCGGTCTCGCGGCAGAGCAGCCCCAATTGGGGGCTGCTCAGACCGTCAACAAACCCCGTTAGCAACGCCCTCGCGGGCGTGTACCGCGAGGGTGAATGGGATTTTGACCAAGGGCGAGCTTGCCCGCCCGACTCAAAATCCCTACCCGCCCAAATTGCGCCCGGAAAATCCCACAGGATTTTCAGCAATTTGGCCCCGTTC
>JAVBND010000089.1:0-45218 GCA_031551775.1 Eubacteriales bacterium
TGTGGAAGCGGCGCAATGGGAACCGAGCACCACGTTGTCAAGCGCAAGCCAATCCCCGTCCTCGGGCGGCTCGCGGGTGAAAGCGTCGAGGCCCGCGCCGTAAATGCGGTTCTCCTTAAGCGCCTTGAGCAATGCCCCTTCGTCCACCAGGCCACCGCGCGCCGTGTTGATCAAGATGGCGTCCCTCTTCATCATGCCGATTTCCGCTTCGCCCACAAAGCCCTCCGTCTCGCTCGTGAGCGGAAGGTGCAGCGTGATGAAATCCGCCTCTCGGAAGATGGCCCCGGCGTCCGCCCTGGAAATGCCGTTGGCCCGCGCGTATTCCTCGGGCCAATGGGGATCGCATGCCAGCACCTTCATGCCAAACCCTTGCGCGCGCGCCGCCACGTGCCGCCCGATCGCACCCAGGCCAAACAGCCCCAGTACCGCGCCCGATATGTCGCGCGTGGTGACCTTGCCCCAATCGAGACGGCGGCACTTCTGGTCGATCACGGTAACCCTTCTCGCCACCGCCAGCATCAGCGCCAGCGTGTAGTCGGCCACCGCTTCGCTGTTGGCGCCCACAGTGCGGCTGACCTTTATTCCGCGCTCTTTACAATAGTTTATATCGATGTTGTCAATGCCCACGCCGTACTTGGCCACGGCGCGAAGTTTGGGCGCCGCGGCGAGCACATCGCCGTCCAGCGGATCGATACCCACCACAATGCCCACGCAATCCGCGATCAGCGCCTTCATCTGTTCCTTATCAAGAATCCCGCCGGTTTCGTTTAACACCACTTCATAGCCCGCCTCTTCCAGCTGCCGAAACAACTCGGGCATCCCCTTTCCATAGGAACGGGGGGTGGTCAGTATTTTCTCGTTCATCCTCTTCCCTCACTTCTCCCGCGCCAGGGCGTCGCACATGGCCAGGCGCTCGCCGGTGATGTCCACATGGAATACTTCCGCGATGACCTGCGTCCAACCGTAGATGAAATAGGTCCAGCCATCCTCAATGGACAAATTCTTTTCGTCCTGCTGCGCCTCGGCCTGATGCATGAATTCGAGCGTGCCCCGGTAATTGAACTCCCAGATCAAGCCCTCCTGCGGAAAGCGGCAGTCGTCGGTCAGCGGCGATCCGGGGCGGTCCTTCCCCAAGCCCGTGGCGTTGATCACAAGCGAGCCCTTGGGAAGCGCCCGAACCACGCGGTCGTTGAGTTCGGTTCGGGGGCAAAGGTGAAAGCTCATGGGCACGCGCGAATCTTCAAGGATGCGGACGGCTTCGGCCAGCCTTGGCGCGCTGCGGTTGTCGATGTGGATATGGGCGGGCACATTGCCTTTGTGCTTGCCCAGCGCCAAATAAGCGCTGACCGCCAGTGCGCTTCCGCCCGCGCCCAGCACCGCCACCTCGCCGTGCGTCCTCTCCCAATGGCCCTCGGGAATGAAGGCGTCAAGCGCCAATCCAACCGAGATCGGGTCCTTGGCGTGGCCTCGCAATTGCCCGCCGGATTTTGAAATAGAGGACAGTTCACCGAACCTTAGCGCGTAGGGATCCATGTACTCAAACAAATCCGACGCCGCCTGAAATAGGTCAATTTTGTGGGTGGTGACCAGCGCGCCCGCAGAGAAAGGATCATCCTTGATAAATCGGACGCATTCCCTGTACACCTCCCTGGGCGCGTGGATCGGAATGTCTATACCCTTGATCACGGCGTCAATGCCCAGCGCCTTGGCCCACTTGGGAAAAAGACTCATGATGGAGGACTGCTGGGTGGTGACGCCGATAAAGTACATGGTTGGCTGGGTTGCGGGGGCGGGCCTGGTGAACATAGGCGTTCCTCCTTATCGATACGCGTCATTTTCAAAAATACGCATGGGGTTCAATACGGTCATGCGGTGTGCTTCCTCACCGGACACACCCGCTTCATAAAGCGAGGGCAGGAAGCAGCGCAAGATGAAGCCAAGCCCCGGGCTACCCCCATAGCTTGACAAACGGTCGGCAGTGGTGTCAAGCGAGAGCAAAATCCGGTTCCCGTAGCCGCGCGAGAGCATGTGCAGGATCAATCCCCGTTCGGCGTCATCGTCGTGGTACTTTGTGCGGGCGATGGTGTCGTATTCCATGTAGACGCCGGTGCGCGCGACCGCCTCATGCGGCGCAAAGTCCGCCGCCTGCCTGTCCACATGGCATACGGCGATTCGCGCGGGGGCAAGCCCCTCCCGCTCGCACAGGCCGACGGCTTCCACAGCGCCGATCCCGCTTTCGGTGTGCAGGATCAGCGGTACTTTCGCCCGCGCGGCCGCGCGTGCGGCCGCGCGCAGACACACGGCAAGCCGCCCGCACGGTCCTTCCCCGCCGATGGCCGCCTTGACCGCGCCCGCGCGAATGGGCAAATCGATGCCTACGCCTTCCTCGCCCTGAATCCCCTCCCGGATTTCCCGAAGGAACCGGTCGGTGAGCGCCGGTCCATCCTCGGTAAAAATCCAGTGTCCGGGCGAATAGAACATGGGCATATGATAGCCCGTAACGGCAATGATCTCAACCCCGCTTAAACGGCTCATGCGGGCAAGCGCTGCCGCGCCGCGGCCCGCGCCGCCCGGCTGAGCATCGAGAACCGCGCGCCCACCTGCCGCGCGATAGTCCAGAAGTTCGGCGCCTGAGCGCGCTTCATCGTCGATTTTCAGCATCGGATACTTGGACGAAGCTGGCGTCGCGGCGACATACAGGTGCTCGTGCATCTGGCAATGGCCCAGTTGCCGCGCCTCTGCCTGCCCAAGAACCGTTTCAACCATGCCGCAACACCTCACCGTTTCGCGCAGGTATTCAAAACGCCTCCGCTTTATCACTATGTTCCTTTGTTACTACATTGTATTATAGTCGTGCGTTTCGGTAAAGTCAAGCCGGACTCCGTTCGCATCACACGAATGTTTAAGTGCGCACAACACTTCGTTTTATGTTGATCTTTGCATGCAAATATGATATGCTGATTGCGCACAAGCCGGTTGCTGGGGCCAATTTATATTCACGACAGCCTTAAGGAGGACGCGGCAATGAAGACACTGGTCATCGCGAAGGACGGCGCATTGTCCATTCAGGAGGTCAACAAACCCCGCTACAACGCGTATCAGGCATTGGTTAAGACGATTGCCTGCGGCATGTGCGGCACCGATGTGAAGCTTTTGCACCGTACATTCAAGGGATTTCCCGAATCGCTCTACCCCATTATGCTCGGCCACGAAGGCGTCGGAAGCGTTGTGGAATTGGGCGCGAAGGTGACCACCTTCAAAATCGGGGACGTGGTGCTGTTGCCCTTTGTCGATCCGGATCCCGAGAACCTGCCGGGCCTCGGCTCCGGCTGGGGCGCGATGAGCGAATATGCCGTGGTGTGTGATCCCGCCGCCCCGGGCGCGCCTGACTGCGCCTTTGCCCAGACAATTGTAGCGGACGATATCGATCCGGTCGATGCCGTCATGCTCATCACCTTCCGCGAGGTGCTCTCCTCCATCCGCTATTTTGGCATCCAGCCCGCCGACAGTGTTGTGGTCTTCGGCTGCGGCCCCGTAGGTCTGACCTACGTCAAGTTCCTGAGCCTTGTCGGCGTCAAGAACCTGATCGCCTGCGACATCATTCCGGAAAAACTTGAGCAAGCCCGCGCAAACGGCGCGACCCACGTCATCAACAGCAAGGGACAGAACGTGCGCGAAGAAGTGCGCAAGCTCTATCCCGAAGGCGTGGATTTTGTCCTCGACGCCGCCGGATTCCCCGCCATTGTCAATCAGGGCATGGGCCTGATCAAGGACCGAGGCGCTGTTTTGTGCTACGGCGTGCCGGAAAAGGAAGAGATCACCATTGACTTTAGCTCGGCTGACTACAACTGGCGCGTCATCTACCAACAAATGCCCCTCAAGCGCGAAGAAGGCGCCGCGCACGAGCAGGTCATGGACTGGATTCGCTCAGGGCAACTGAACATCAAGGATTTTATATCCGACTGCTTTGATTTCGAGGATGCCGTGGAGGCTTATGACAAGCTGCTTTCCCGCAAGATTTTGAAAAAGGGCATCATCAAATTCGACCGATAAGGGCGGCGGCGCCAAACCACGGAAATAACAGGGCTCTTTGCGTCAAACCCTCGCCTCTTCAAGCGCGCAGCCCGGCACCGGCATGATCAATCCGCTGATTTTGCCGTTCAAGATCATATTGGCAAATTGGGCGGAATCAGCGGGCATCTTCTTGAGCGTTACCCCTCCGCGCGCCAAGTCCTCCATCTCATGCATGTCCGATCCGGAGGTCATCTTTAACCCGTGTTCTTCAGCATACACCCTTGCCAGGTGGTTTTGGGAATCGTGCCGGACGTTCCCGTTGTACACCTCAATTCCATCAATCCGGGAATCCTCGAGCGTCATCAACGGCCGAAACGGATGCGCCTGAATCACGGCGATTTCCCTGTCCTTTGTCACATCCCTGAATCCGGACAAGCCCCACGCATACATTTCTTTGTTTTCCATGATAAAGGCTTCATCCGTTCCATATACCAGGTAGTCGTTGTCGCTGCCATCAAAGCGGATCTCAATCCCGAGCAGCACCTTTAGGCCGATTTTTTCGCCTTCTTCCAAAGCCAAACGATAGCCCTTTAAAAAGCAGTCGGCCTTTTGAGCCCAACCGGCGCCCCCCAAGGAATCAAAATACGCTTTGTGGTAATGGTCGGTTATGACGATTCCGTCATAATCCCGTTCCCTGTACAATCGCACAATTTTTTTAGCCGCCACGCTTCCGCAACGGCTGGTTTCGCTGGTGTGAATATGTGTATCCAGAAGCAGGCGTGTCATGTCATCACCCTTTAATTCCTCCGGCTGTCAAACCGCTAATCAGGTATTTTCGAACGAAGATGCTAAACAAGATGACCGGGAGACAAATCACCACCGATGTCGCGGCAAGTTCTCCCCAGCGCATCTCGTCAAAGTTTATGTAATTGTTCACCGCGACGATGATGGTTCTTGCGTTGAATCTGGTGATGACCAGCGCAAACAGGTATTCGTTCCAGGCTTGTATCCAGGAGAAAATCGCCGTGGCCACGATGGCCTGCGCGATCAGCGGAATGATCACGTGCACCAGCGTCTGAACGGTCGTACAGCCGTCTATCTCCGCCGCTTCCTCCATTTCGCGGGGGACATCGTCGAAAAAATTCTTTTGCATCCACACGTTGAGCGGAAGCACAAATGTGAGGTTGAGCAAAATCAGCCCGATGTGCGTGTCCATCAGGTTCAGCTTTACATACAAACTGAACACGGGCAGCAACATGCTCATCGGCGGGATCAGGCGAACCGCGAGAATGAAAAGCATCAGTCCCGGAACCGCCTTGCTTTTCAAACGGCTCAAGGCGTATGCCGCCGGCGTGCCGATGAGGAGGCCTATCAATACGCAACTTGAACTGACGATCACGCTGTTGAGCAGGTTTTTCGTGAGCACGCCATCCTTGAAAATCGCGATATAGTTGTCAAAAGTCGGGGTGAAAATCCATTTGGGCGGATAGGCAAACGCATCGACGTCATACTTCAGCGACATGGTGACGATGTAGTAAATCGGCAAGAGAATGAAAGCGATGAGCACCATGGCCACAGCATAACAACCGAATTTTGAAATCCCGCGCTTCATGAGCGATGCGTTCATTTTGACGCCCTCCTCTCGCCAAACATCCTGACCAATGCGAACGCCATAAGCGTGGTGATTGCGAGCAAAAAGACACCGAGCGCCGAGGAATAGCCAATGTTGGTGTAGGTAAAGGCCATTCGGTAGGCATAGTAGTTGATCGTCGTTGTGACATTGCCGGGGCCCCCGGACGTCATCACGTTGATGTGCGCAAAGCCCTTGAGCGAATCGATGATCCGAAACAGCACCCCGACCATCAAGCTCCCGCGTATGAGGGGCAGGGTAATGTGCCTGAAAAGGTGCAAACCGTTCGCGCCGTCGATCCGCCCGGCTTCGTACAGGTCGTCCGGAATCATTGAACGCCCAGCCAGCAACACCAAGATCAGAAACGGTGTGTTCTGCCAAAAATCCACCATCACAAGGCTCATGAGCGCGGTATTGGGGTCCGCCAGCCATGCGTGATCAAGGCCCAGGGGCGTTAAAAAGTAGTTGATCAGGCCGGCTGATGGGTGATACAGCAGCCGCCAAATAACGCCCGCGATGACGCCCGGCATAACCATCGGCGGCATGATGAGGGTTTTGATCAGCCCCGTGCCCCTTTTGATGTGGCTTAGCGTCTCAACGAACAGCAGCGCCATCGGCACCTGTGTGACCAGCACGCCCAGCATGTATTTTGCCGTGACCCAAAGCGAGCTGATGAACTCCTTGTCGTTGACCGCCTTGTTGTAATTGTACCAGCCGACAAAGCGCATACCATTGGGGCTGGCCAGCTTGTAGTCGTAAAAACTATAGACGACAAGGTTTATCAGCGGCACAATGATGATGACGCAGACGATCAAAAGACACGGCGCAAGCATGAGCAACAGGGTTCTCTTTTGCACGATCTTGCTATGCATGGTCTCACTCCTTCGCGGGCGGTTCTCGCCAATGGGTTTTCTAAGAGGGCCTGACTCGCGCCTACGGCGAGTCAGGCTGTCTTTGCGTCCCAAAAGCGTCCCGCTCTATTGGATATATCCGTTTTCCTTCATGAACTCGGTGAGATCGGCGTTGAGCACGTTCATGTTTTCCTCAGCCGAGCCGATGCCGATGATCGTATCCTGAACGGCTTTGCCGATCCTATCTCCGATCCACGGCCAATCGGGGTTTTCCGTATAACGGTAATCGGCCCTTGCGTGCTCAAGGGATTCCTTGACGGCGTTCACCCAGTTGTGTCCGCCGTAAATCGCGAGGTATTCCGGGTCCTCCATGATGGACTTGTGCACGATCGCGCCAAAGGTACCGCTTCCGATAGCGACCCTCTTTTGCATCGCGGCGCCGGTATACCACTGCATGAATTGCCACGCGGCTTCCTTGTTCTTGCTGTCTTTTACCAGCATCATGGAATGGGCCGCAACCGCGCTCGCGCCTTTTCCGTCCTCGCCCATGGGCGCGGGAGCCGCCATCCAGCTATCGACGACCTTGGACTTCTCTGGATCGGAGAATTGGCTGTTGAACACGGAGGCGTCGTAGAACATGGCCAAATTGCCCTGTTGGAAGGACGGAACATGTTCGGCGTGGGTCATATCTCCCGCGCCCACAGGGCCGTAATTGTTGACGAGATCCGCAAACTTTTGCGTCGCCTCAATCGCCTCCGGCGTGTTCAGCACCGGATAGCCGCTCTCATCCACATAGCGCCCGCCGTATGCGTAAAGCAAAGATGCCCATACATAGACGTTCAAACCTTCGCCCGCTCTGGCGCGCAGGCCCAAGGGGGCAACGCCCAATTCCTTGAGCTTGATCGCGGCCTGCTCAAGTTCGTTCCAGGTCTTGGGGGCCTCGGCGATGCCGGCCTGATCGAACAAGTCCTGCCGGTAGAAAAGCAGGGTGGTCTCCCCGATGATGGGCAGGCCCAGAATCTTGCCGTCCACGTTCAAAAGATTCGCGTAGGCTTCGACATAGTCGTCATAATCAAAACTGGGATCGGTAACCTGAGGATCGGTGGACGCGATCAGGTCGTTGAGCGGCTCGACCCAATCCGCGCGTTCGTACCGCCTGACCTTGCTGCCGTCAATGAGCATGATGTCATAAGCGCCCGTGTGAGAACCAAGCTCCATTTCCTGCTTGGTGGCCAGAGACACGCGCTCAAGGTGCTCCATAATGACCTTGATGCCTGTCGCTTCTTCAAATTCGGGAATGAGTTGGTCAATGATATCGTAGTATTGATGCGTGCCGAGCAGGACGTGGATGGTGGTTCCCTCATAGGGCTTGCCTTCGGACGCGAATGCGGGGAGCGCGCCCAGCAGAATTGACAGGACGATCAGGATTGCCGTAAGCTTTCGATTCATGGTGTTATCCTCCTCTACGTTGCGTTTACCAGCCTTCAACAAATTTTGCCGCTTGGCCAATCAGATCTACGTACCCTGCGCCATCGGAAAAGCGGTCATCCTGTCCGCAAGGCGCGCCCGCTAGGTCCTATCCCCTCCCAACTTCATATCGGTAAGCAAGTTCAACCGGTTTGTCAGAATCGCGTCTATACCCTGGGCAAAAAATCCTTGAGCTTCGCTCGGATCGTCCGCCCAAAAAAGATTGCATGTAATGCCGTGCCGGTGGGCTTTTTCAATCATCTCCGCGGTATAGTAAGGCTTCACCAATTGAACCTTCTTGCACCGATACCGTATCGCCTCATCCACGATTGTGTAATCGAAGCAACCGCAAAGAGAGCAGCGTTCAATGCCCTCGTCAACCTCGACAGCAAGCTCCAAGATGTCGCGGTCGCCAGCGATGTAGCACCAATCTTCGCAGTTGTACTTTCGAATCGTGGCAGCCACCTTTTCCATATGCTTCTTTTTAAACGCATGGCCGTTGTCGGAAGCGCCTTTGATGTGGATGTTGAAAATTACGGCCTGGGCAAAATACGCAAGCACTTCCTCAAAGGAACTGAACCGTATGTTTTGCCATGCCTCGCCCATCCAGGCTCCGGCGTCAAGCGCTTGAATCTCGGGCCAGGTCAAATCCGCAATTTCTCCATGCCCGTTTGAAGTGCGGTCAACCGTATGATCATGGCAAACGACCAACTCATCGTCCTTTGTCACCCACAAATCAATCTCAATTTCGTCCGCGCCCAACGCGATGGCGGCGGCAAAGGCGGGAATTGTGTTCTCCGGCATCGCCCAGCTCAGCCCTCTGTGCGCGATCAGCCGGGGAAACCCCAAATCCGCGTTGCTCTTAAACCGGCACAATTTGTTCATAACGCCCATCTCCATCCGCGATTTTTTCAAATCCCACCCAATTCAATTTGTGAACTCATTTCCACGCAGAATCACATCACCCGTATATTAACATGATACCAGGAAAATATCAAGTACAAAAATCAAATTTTAGAAATATTTCTAACCTGTATTTACGCGAATACCCGCCGGTAAGTCGGGACTAATCGCTTGAATGCCTTCGAATTGGCAGTCTCGTTTCATTTGAGTCAATATTTGAAAACAATTCATAGAAATGTTTCTATCCGTTCGACCTACTTGCATTTGCAAGCATTTTCGATTAAAATGGAATGGAAGTAGACAATCGTGAAGGTGGTTTAACCATGGAAAGCAAGTCGAGTATGCTCCTGTTGATTCGTCAGCGATATCAAAACTTGACAGACGGCGAAAAGCGTGTAGCGGATTACATCCTGTCACACGGCGCATCGGTTACCAAGATGCACATACACGATCTTGCCAATGCTTCCAGCGTAGCAAACTCCGCCGTGGTTCGTTTTTGCAAAGCGATCGGTTTTGCAGGATATGCCGAATTTAAGTACAAATTTTTCGAAGAGTGTTCCAGCGAAGCGGAACCGTTCTTGTTGCCGACCGTCAAGCGCGGCGACGACGCCAACGACATCTTCAACAAAATCTTCACCAGCAACATCAATTCTCTGTATGAGACCATTCAGCAAATCGACATCAAACAAGTGGAGCGCGCTGTCGAACTGCTCCAAAACGCCAAACGCATTCTCTTGCTCGGCACAGGCAGTTCGGAATCGGTGGTAACCAATGCCGTTTATCATTTCCATCAGTTTGGCTACTGGGTATGCTCGGCGACCAGCGGCGTAACCATGCGAACCGTGGCCCTTAATATGGGAAAGGGCGATGTCGTCATCGGCATTTCGTATTCCGGGCACACCCGAGACACCGTCGAATCCTTTGGCATCGCCAAGCGCAACGCAGCCTCAACCATTGCCGTTTCAAGCTATGTCGATTCGCCGCTATGCAAGGAAGCGGACGTGCTTTTATACGCTCCACCGGGGGACATTCCCTATATGACCGATGACGCCGTGGTCGTTACGCGCACGTCGCACAATTGCATCCTTGATTCTCTCGTCATAACGCTTGCCTGTCGGCAATACGACGATTCCATCTCGAAAATTCACGCGCGCAACACCATCGTTTTTCCCAGCATACGGGACTAGTGTCAAGACGCCTGGTTTGACGCGCCCATAAGTTGGGTATATCAATGAATAGAAAATCCGGGCAAACTGATCTTGTTTAAAACGAGGGGGCTTAATTATGAAGAAATTTCTGTCTTTGCTCATCGCGGCGTCCGTTTTCATTCTGGCGTTTCAGTTGACCTTTGCCCAGGGCGATCAAGCACCCGTGCGCATCGCCTCGCTCAAGGGCCCGACAACCATGGGCCTTGTAAAAATGATGGAAGATCACGCCGACGATTCTTCCTATGCATTTACCGTTGCGGGCACTGCCGATGAAATCGTACCGCTTCTGGTCAAGGGAGAACTCGACATCGCGTTCGTTCCGGCGAATCTCGCAAGCGTTCTGTATAACAAAATTGAGGGCGGCGTTCAGGTCGCGGCCATCAACACGCTGGGTGTGCTGTATGTTGTCGAAGTGGGCGATACCGTCCATTCGCCAGAGGATCTAAAAGGCAAGACGCTCTATTCAACCGGCAAGGGTACCACGCCCGAATACGCGCTCAACACCGTGCTCGAAAAGAATGGCATTGATCCTGCCAAGGATCTTACCATCGAATTCAAGGCAGAATCGACCGAAGTCGCTTCCGCACTGGGCGCCGGTCAAGTCACGCTCGCCATGCTGCCACAGCCCTACGTTACCGCTGTCCAGGCACAAAACCCCGACCTTCGCATAGCGTTGAGTTTGACCGACGAATGGGCAAAGGCGCTGCCGGATAGCGCTCTGGTGACCGGCGTCGTGCTCATACGCGGAGACTTTATCCAAAACAATCCGGAGTCTGTTTCTAGCTTTCTGAACGAATACCGCCAATCAGTGGCCTACACCAATGAAAATCCGACCGAAGCCTCCGTGCTCATCGAGAAGGCGGGGATCGCCAAGGCGCCTATTGCCCAGAAGGCAATCCCGCTGTGCAACATCGTATGCATCGAAGGGGCGGAAATGGCTCGGAAGGTATCGGGATACTTAAGCGCGCTCTATCAGCAAGACGCCGCATCGGTTGGAGGATCGCTCCCGAATGAAGACTTCTATTACACAGAAAACTAAGCGCACGTTGGCACGCGCCGCAGCCATCCTGTTTTGGCTCGGCGCGTGGCAGGCGTTAAGCGCCATGGTCGCTCAGGAAATACTTCTGGTCTCTCCCGTCACGGCGCTCAAGACACTCTTGCGCCTGATGGGAGAGGGTTCGTTTTACGTAGCCGTATCGCTTTCATTCGGAAGGATACTGCTGGGATTTTTGATGGCAATTGCGTTGGGGTGTGCGCTGGCAGTCGCCGCGTGCCGCTTTCCCTTGATCGATACGCTCTTTTCACCACTCATGTCGGCCATCAAGGCAACACCTGTCGCTTCTTTTGTGATCTTGGCGCTGGTGTGGATTTCATCGAGAAACCTCTCGATTTTTACTGCTTTCCTGATGGTGCTGCCGCTCATTTATAAAAGCGTGCTGAACGGACTTTTGTCGGCGGATGAAAAGCTCATGCAAATGGCGCATGTGTTCGGCGTGCCCCTTCACCGCCGCGCACGCGCACTGTACTTGCCTGCGGCGTTTCCCTATTTCCTGACGGCGTGCGAAACGGCGCTGGGCATGTGCTGGAAGGCGGGCATCGCGGCGGAAGTTATCGGCCAGCCCGCCGGTTCCATCGGTGACAGGCTTTATCGCGCCAAGCTCTTTCTTTCAACCGACGAACTGTTTGCCTGGACGCTGGCCATCATCCTGCTCAGCGTACTGTTTGAGCGTCTCGCCATCGGCGCAATCAAAAGACTTAGGTCTGTATACGAAGGGAGCGTGACCTGATGAAGCTGGAACACATAACGGTCGCGTTTGAAGGCAGGCCGGTATTAAAAGATTTTTCTTTGGAATTGACTGCCGGTTCGGTCAACTGCCTGATGGGAAAATCCGGCAGCGGGAAGACCACGTCCCTCATGTTGATCCTCGGGTTCCTCAAACCAGACCACGGTCTTATATCCGGTTTTTCTGAACTTAGGACCGGCGCAGTATTTCAAGAGGATAGGCTGATCGAGCATTTGAGCGCACGTGAGAATGTGCGGCTTGTAACCGGAAAAGCGGTTACGGCAGGGCGAATCGATCAGGCGCTTGCAGAAGTCGAACTTCACGAACCCGCCAAGCCGGTCGCCAAGCTCAGCGGCGGCCAAAAGCGGCGCGTCGCCATTGTGCGCGCGATGCTCTTTAAACCCGAGCTGTTGCTGCTCGACGAGCCGTTTCGCGCGCTTGACGGCGATACAAAACGCATCACAGCCGACTTCATTCGCGCGCGCACAGACGGCGCTACGGTGCTCATCGTGACCCATGACCGGGAAGACGCACTGATGCTGGGCGCAAACCGCATCATAACCATGCCAGAAATTTCCTGAATATGGACATATATCGGGAACCGGACGCGCGGACGATCCGTCTTATGGATGGATAACCATCCTTCGGAGGCGACAGTCATGAAACGCAAGATCCTGGCCCTGATTCTGGCGATGCTCGTGTTTTGCGCATCCGCATATGCGGCTGCCAAGCTCGACACGCAGTTGATCGACAACGCCAAGCAGGCGCTCAGCCTCATCAGCTACGGCGAGTACAAGAAGGCGATCAAGCAGCTGGCGTTTTCCAAAAACGCGCCTACGGCTTCCGAGCTTTCAGAATTCGCGAGCACGTCGCTCAGCGACCTCGGCTACGTAACCGTGCAAACCGATGTCGCGGTGGCCTACCGCCTCGACAGCGGCTGGCGCGTGGCGGTACCGATTGAGGAACCCACATATGACAGTGTGCAAACCCTGGTGCTGCGCTCAAAGGACGGGCAATCGTTTGACGCGTACAAGGCCATGAGCTGGTATGAAGTTGAGAGCGAAGCGGCGTCAGCCGATAAGGTAATATGGCAGGAAGCTTACGAGCCGGGCGAGTTGTACCTCGCCAAAGACGACTGACCCTCGTTGACAAAGGGCTTCCATGGTTCATGGAGGCCTTTTTATGTTTATATTTGTCACAGCATCTTCTGGTTGTTGCGCTTGATTTTCCTACATATAAAAGATATAATCCATTAGGATACGGTTTAGGAGGCACTTTCGATGCATGAAAACAAGTTGGGCGAGATGACAGACGCGGGCGACGGCAACGAGAAACTTCCGTTGCTGCCGCTCAGGGGGCTGCTCGCCTATCCCAATATGGTGCTCAAGATCGACGTGGGGCGTGGCAAGTCACTCACGGCCATTGAACGCGCGCTGGGCGCTGATCAGCGGGTGCTTGTCGTGGCGCAGCGCGACGCGACGGTCGAGGACCCGCACGTCGAAGACGTGTATGGCGTGGGCACGGTGGTTAAAATCAAGCAGGTGATCCGCCTGCCCGACGATACGGTGCGCCTCCTCGTCGAAGGCGAGAGCCGGGCGCTGCTGCTGGGCGTTGTCGAACAGGACGACGTGCAACTGGGCGAGCTCAAGCGCATCGAGCCCCGCCTTGCCGGTCGGACGCTGCGCCTGGAAGCTGCCATGCGCACGCTCAAAACGCTGTTCTTCGAATACGCGGCTGAGCGCGGCGGCATTTCCGGCGAATTGACCTCAACCGTCGAGGGCGAAGAAGATCCGGGTACGCTCAGCGACTTAATCGCGGCCAACGCGCTCAAAGGCATAAGGGATAAGCAGCAAATGCTTGAAACCCGCTCGGTGCGGGCGCGCCTGGACGCCCTGATGGGCATTCTTGCGCGCGAGATCGAGCTGATCCGCATGGAGAAGCGCATCCATACGCGCGTCCATGAAAAGCTCGACCAGCACCAAAAGGAATATTATTTGAACGAACAGTTGCGCGCCATCCACGAAGAACTCGGCGACGACGACGAATCTGAAAAGGACAAGTTTGAAAAGCGGCTCAAGCAATCGAAGATGAACGCCGAGGCGCGCGCTCAGGTCGAGCGCGAGCTCAAGCGCTACCAACACATGCCTTCCGGCGCGCCGGAAGCATCGGTCAGCCGCAACTACATCGAATGCATGCTGGAACTGCCTTGGGGCACCATGACACATGACCGCTACGACCTCGCGAGCGCGCGCAGAATTCTTGACAAGGAACACTTTGGTCTTGAAAAGGTCAAGGAGCGCATCTTGGAGTTCCTGGCCGTGGGCGCGGTCAAGGACGATTTAAAGGGACCGATCCTTTGCCTTGTGGGGCCTCCGGGCGTGGGTAAGACCTCCATCGCGCGTTCGGTCGCGCACGCGCTCCGCCGAAAATTTGTCAGGCTTTCGCTTGGGGGCCTGCGCGATGAAGCCGAGATACGCGGCCACCGGCGCACCTACATCGGCGCGATTCCGGGGCGCATTGTCTCAGGCGTTCGCACGTCTGGCAGCATGAATCCGGTGTTCCTGCTGGACGAGATCGATAAGCTGGCCTCTGATTTCAGGGGGGATCCGGCCTCCGCTCTGCTTGAAGCGCTTGATCCGGAGCAAAACCGGGCTTTCTCGGATCATTACCTCGAAGCGCCGCTGGATCTGTCAAGCGTTTTGTTCATCACCACGGCCAACTCGCTGGACACCATCCCGCGCGCGCTGCTCGACCGCATGGAAGTGATTGAGCTCGAGGGCTATACGCGCGCCGAAAAGGCTGAAATCGCGCTTAGGCATCTGTGGCCCAAGCAGCTCAAGGCACACGGCTTGAGTAAGGCGCAGGTCAAGCTCAGCCGAGCGGCGCTTGACGAACTGATCGACGGATACACGCGCGAATCGGGCGTTCGAACGCTTGAACGCACGCTGGCGACGCTGTGCCGCAAAACCGCGGTCAAGCTGTCGGAAGGCGGCACAGCCCCCCTTTCGATTGCCCCCAAGACGGTTGCGAGTCTGCTCGGCGCGCGCAAGTTCTCAAGCGAACCGCCGCTCAAGGAACCCGAGCAGGGCGTGGTCAACGGTCTGGCTTGGACGCCGTTTGGCGGGGAGACGCTCTCAATTGAGGTGGCGGTCATGCCGGGCAGCGGCACGGTTGACCTGACCGGACAACTGGGCGACGTGATGAAGGAATCCGCGCGCGCCGCCTACGCCTATATTCGCTCGCGTTCTGAAACGCTCGGCATTGCCGTGGACTTCCATAAGACGCATGATTTGCATATCCATGTGCCAGAGGGCGCGACGCCCAAGGATGGACCGAGTGCGGGCGTGGCCATGACCTGCGCGATGGTGTCGGCGATCACCGGACGCAAAGCGCGCCAGGACGTGGCCATGACGGGCGAGATTACGCTGGTTGGCAAGGTACTGCCCATCGGGGGCGTGAAGGAAAAGCTGCTGGCGGCGCACCGCATGGGCATTGGCACCGTACTGTTGCCGGGCGCCAACGAAAAAGACCTCGAGGACGTGCCAAGCGACGTGCGCAGCAAGATGAACATCAATTTAATCGCGCGCATCGATCAGGCGCTGAACCTGGTTTTGACCAACTGAAGGGAGTTTCTCATGCAGATCAAACGCGCCGCGTTCGTGCGCTCGATGACCGACCTTGGTGACTTTCCCGGGCAGGGTGCGCCCGAAATCGCGATGGCGGGCAAGTCAAACGTGGGCAAGAGCTCCCTCATCAACCGCGTCGGGCGAAACGGCAAGCTCGCGCGGGTGTCCGGCGAACCGGGCAAGACGCGCCTCATCAACGTATATAGTCTGAACGATGATCAGTTCATGCTGGTTGACTTGCCCGGATACGGGTTCGCGCGCGCACCGCAATCGGAGAAACAGCGCTGGGCGGGCATGATTGAAGGGTATCTTTCGGGAAGCAAGCATTTAAAACACGTTTTGCAACTGGTGGACATCCGCCACGCGCCGACCGCCGAAGACCAGATGATGGTCAATTATCTGCGCCACTACGGCATTGCGTTTACGGTGGTGGCCAACAAAGCCGACAAACTCTCCCGCGCCGAGCGCGGCCGCAACATCCCGGTGATCTGCCGCACGCTTGCCGTTCAGCCGTGGGAGGTGGTGCCGTTTTCAGCCGAGGACGGTACCGGCATGGAGAAGCTATGTGAACTCATCGATCAGGTGCTTCAGGAAGACCATAGCGCAAAGGCATAACCAAGCGCCGCTCCTTCGCAAGTGAAGGGGCGTTTTTTAATGCGCCACTTGATGATTGGCAAGAATGCGCGCGTGTGGTATAATGATGTGTCAATAAAACATGGAGCATTCTTCATGAAAAAAGTTCTGATTGCCGGAAGTGCGAGTTACATCGGCACCTCCCTTGAAAAGTGGCTTGCGCGCCGCGATGGCGCTTATGCGGTTGACACAATCGATCTTAGAGATAGCCTGTGGCGCGGTCATGATTTTTCGAAATACGACTCGGTTTTCCATGTCGCGGGCATTGTCCATCTCAAGGAAAAAAAGTCAAGCGCCGCGCTCTATTATGCGGTAAACCGTGACCTGTCCGTTGAGGTAGCCCAAAAGGCAAAGCGCGAAGGCGTCCGTCAGTTTATCTTCATGAGTTCGATGAGCGTTTACCCTTTGGCCATTCAGGCGATCGGGCATGATACGCCGGTTAGCCCCGCTTCCCATTACGGCATGAGCAAGCTGGAAGCGGAAAAATTGCTATCAGATCTGATCGGCGATTCTTTTCACGTCGCCATCCTGCGCCCGCCAATGGTGTACGGTCCGGGCTGCCCCGGCAATTACGCGAGGCTCAGTCGCCTCGCGCGCCGTCTCCCCTGCGCGCCCCGGTGCGAAAACAAGCGCTCTATGCTGTTCATAGATCATCTGTCTGAGGCAGTTCGCCTGATCATTGACTCGGGCGAAGGCGGGCTTTTTTTTCCGCAGGACAGGGAACTCGTGGATACCGGCGTGCTCATGGCGCTGATCGCGCGCGCAAACGGCAAAAAATGCCCGCTCATACCGGGGTTTTCGTGGCTCTTCCGGATTTTGGGTCGATTGCCCGGCCCTGCGAACAAGGTGTTCGGCGATCACCATTACCACGTTGACCTGTCGCAAAAGCCCGACGGCTACCGGCCAAATACGCTCAGTCAAGCGGTTTTGTTGACCGAAAGGGAGATTCGTTCGTGAATGGACTACGCGCAAAAATAGACTATGTGCTCAAACATCAGCGCGCCGTACAGTGGCTCTATAAAAAACTCGGCAGCGCGGTGTTTCGGTTGGCGGGGCTGTTCGTCAAGACAGATGCACACCTGGTGCTGCTCTCAGGCCACGGGCGCAAATTCAACGATAGTCCTCGGGTGCTTTACGAAGCCATGCGACGCGACGCGCGATGCCGCGGCTTGCGCTACGTCTGGGCGCTCGAAGCGGGGGACGGGATCAAAATCGAGGGTGCGGACGTCGTCATTGCCGATACGCCGCAATACTTCCTGACCGCGCTGAAAGCCGGATATTGGATCACCTCGGTCAATATTGAGCGCGGGCTCAGGTTCAAGAAGAAAAAAACGCGCTACCTCAACACTTGGCACGGCACGCCGCTCAAGACCATCGGAAACGCCGCCAGCGGGCGCAAAGACTATGATTTTTCAAACATTGATCTTTTTTGCGCGGCGGGCGCGTATGAAAAGGATATCTACCTGCGTGATTTTCTCGTGCGCGACGCGAGCATTTTGCTAAGCGGCCTGCCGCGAAACGACTTGCTCTATCATGCGGATGACGGCATGATTGCGGCCGCGCGCCAGCGGCTTTCCATTCCCGAAGGCAAGCGCGTGATTCTCTATGCGCCCACCTGGCGCGACAGCTTGGACGGCGGCATGGCCTACGCGTTGAAACCGCCGCTCGATATGGCAAATTGGGAGAAGGCTCTGGAAGGCAAGTACGTGGTCCTGGTTCGCGCGCATGCCTACACCAACCGTTTGATGGGCATCGAGTTTGGCGATTTCGCGCGCGACGTGACGAACCATCCGGATGTCAACGACCTCCTGCTTGCCGCCGACCTCTTGGTATCGGATTATTCGGCCATCCTGTTTGACTACGCGATCCTTGAGCGTCCTGAAATATGCTTTGGCTACGACTACGAAGCGTACAAAGCCGCGCGCGGATTATACCTGGACCTTGAGAAGGCGGTCCCCGGCGGCGTGCTGAAGACCGAAGCGCAGGTACTTGACCGCATTCTGACGCTCGATGAGGACGCCGAACGCGAGAAGACGCGCGCGTTCAAGCGCAAGTTTCTAGAGGCGGGCGGCAACGCCACGCGCATGTGCATTGACGCGCTGATGGAGGGCCTGAAATGAAGATCGTTTTCCTCTTGAGCCTCAACATGACCCGGCCCGGCCCATCGCTGCACATCCTGACTTCACTCATCAAAACGCTTGCGGACGAAGGCCACGCGGTCCACATCATCGAGGAACAAGCGCCCGGCGAAGGCGCGTTGCCCCAAACGCTTTCCGGTCACCGGAATATCAGTGTAGACGCGGTACCGGTCCCCGCGCAGGAGAAGGGCAATTTCGTTAAACGCTACATCGCAAAATCGCGCTATGCCGCAAGAACCGGAAAGTACCTCGCCCGCCACAAAGATGCCGACCTCGTCTACGTGCACTCGTGCAACACCCAGGCGATTTTCGCCTACCTTGTCAGGCGCGTCGCCAAGGGCGCAAAACTCGTCCTCAACGTGCAGGACATCTTCCCCTTAAACGCCGCCGCGATCGGCGCGCTCAAGCTAGGCGGCCTTGTTTACCGGATTACGGCTTGCCTGCAGCGCTACGGCTATCGCAAGGCGGACAGCGTAATTACACTGTCCGAGGACATGCGGCTCAGTTTGATTGAGGAAGGCGCGAGCGCCGACAAGACAAACGTGATCGCGCTTTGGAGTTACAGCGACGACGTCGAGCCCATCATGGATGAAGACAACCGCTTTTTGGCCATGCATCCGGAACTGAAGGATTTCTTTCGCGCTTTGTACGCGGGCAACATCGGAACCATGCAAAACGTGGAACTGATCCTGGACGCGGCGGCACTGCTCTTGGATGAGCCGCGCGTCCGGCTGGTGATCGTGGGCGGCGGCGCGCGCAAGGCGGCGCTTGAGGACCAAGCGGTTTCACGCGGTCTTACGAACGTGCTGTTTTACGAAGCCGTTCCCGGCGAGCACGCGATCGACCTGTATTCAATGGCAAGCGTCAATCTGATCACCCTTGCGCCCGGCGTCATTAAAACCGCCTTCCCCAGCAAGACCACCGCCTGCTTTGCGGTCGCGCGGCCCATCATTGCGGCGGTGGATACCGACAGCCAGTACGCCCGGATGGTCGAAGCATGCGATAAGTGCTCAGTCGTCGATCCGTCAAGCCCCGAAGCGCTGGCCGAACGCATCTTGAAGAACCTCCAAGAAGGCGTAGGCGGCCTGTCGGAAGGCGCGCGCGCTCTCTACCGGCAAAAGTTTTCTCAGCAAGCCGGGACTCGGCAACATGTCGATTTGTTCAAACGCCTCGTGCGCGGATAATAGGGAGAAATGCCAATGAAAATCGTGCATCTATGCCTGGGCAATTATTTCGTGGACAACTATTCGTACCAGGAAAATATGCTGACCAAGTATCACAAGCTTGCCGGACACGATGTGGCCGTGATCGCTTCGTTGTATACTTTTGACAAGCACGGCCAGGTGACCTACCTCACCGAGGGCGGGCGGTACACAAACGAATACGGGATTCCCGTCACGCGCCTGAACTACCGGGGGAACCTGCGCCTGGCGCGGCGCTTGCGCCGTTACCAGGGCGTTTATCAGGCGCTGGAGCGCGAAAAACCCGATGTGCTGTTCATCCACGGCTGCCAGTTCGTTGACATCAGGCAGGTGGTCAAGTACGTAAAGCGCAACCCGGGCATCACCGTATACGTGGACAATCACGCCGATTTTTCAAACAGCGCGCGCAATCCCTTTACGCGTTACCTGCTGCACCCGCTTCTGTGGCGGCGCTGCGCCAAGGCGATTGAGCCCTACGCGAAAAAGTTCTACGGCGTGCTCCCCGCGCGCGTGGATTTCCTCAAGAACATATACGGCGTCTTCCCTGAGAAGGTGGAACTGCTGGTCATGGGCGCGGACGACGAGCTGGTCAAGAAGAGCGCCGATGCCGCCGTGAGAAAACGCATTCGCGATCAGTACGGCATCAAGGACGACGATTTTCTCATCATGACCGGAGGCAAGATCAACGAGTTCAAGACGCAGACGCTCCTGCTCATGGAAGCGGTGCTTGGGATCGCGCGGGAGAACGTCAAGCTGATCGTATTCGGCTCGGTCATCCCTGAAATGCAAAAAAAAGTAAACTCGCTGAGCGACGGCGACGCCGTCCAGTACATCGGCTGGGTTGACGCGCTTAACTGCTACGACTATTTTGCCGCGGCGGATCTCGTGGTGTTCCCGGGCCGCCACTCGGTGTTCTGGGAGCAAGTGTGCGGCCAGGGCATCCCGCTGATGGTCAAGAGATGGGACGGCACCACCCATGTGGACATTGGCGGAAACGTGGTCTTTCTTACCGAGGACAGCGAGCGCGAGATACGGGAAAAAATCTTGTGGTTGCTGGACGATCCCGAGGCGTACAAATGCATGAAGCAAGCCGCCGAGCGCGAAGGCATGAAGCATTTTTCCTATGTGGACATCGCCCGGCGCAGCATTGAGGAGGCCGGTGATGACGCTTAAAAAGCTGACGGTGGTATGCGAACGCTTCCCCTCCCCCGCCGAGCCGGTGTTCACCTTCGTAGACGACCTGGTTTCGGCGCTGAGCGACCTGGGAACCCAAGTGACCGTGATCTCGCCGCAGAGCCTTACGCGGGTGTTCCTGCGCGACGGCCATCGCGCGAAGCGGCGTTGGGTGCGCGAAACTTCCGGCGGCACTTCTTTTGCCGTGCTCCAGCCCTGGTACATCTCCTTCAGCGGAACGTTTCGCAAACTCGGCAAGTCGAGCTACCGACGCGCGGTGGAGCGCGCCATGCGAAAGGCGGGCGCCGCCGATGCCGTCTATGCGCATTTCTGGTTTTCCGCCGTTGCGGCGGGCGCGTACCTGCTCGGCACGGGCAACGAAGGCGCCGGGCGTCTCTTCGTCGGTTGCGGCGAGAGCGAACTGCGCGCGCGCCTTTGCAGCGAGGTGCGGCGCATATCGCGCACGGTGGGCGGCGTCATCAGCGTATCAGGCAAGAACAAGGCCGATTGCGTATCGATGTACGGAATTGATGACAAAGATATTGCGGTATTGCCCAACGGCGTCGATGAGCGCCTGTTTTACCGTCGGGATGACCGCGCCGAGCTTCGGCGGGCGCTGGGGCTTTCCGAAAAGGATTTCGCCGTGGCATTCGTCGGCTGGTTCGACCAGCGCAAAGGCGTCAAGCGCCTGGAAGAAGCGCTGAAGGGCCTCACAGACGTCAAAGTGATCTACATAGGCTACGGCGATCTGACGCCCGGAGGGGACAACATCGTCTATTGCGGGCGCGTAGCGCACGAGGAGATTGCGCGCTACCTCAACGCCGCGGATGTGTTTGTCTTGCCAACGCGCGCGGAGGGCTGCTGCAACGCCATTGTCGAAGCCATGGCGTGCGGCTTGCCGGTCATCTCCTCGAGCGGGGCTTTCAACGACGATTTGCTCGCGCCGGACCGTTCGCTTCGGGTCGATCCTGACGATATTGCGGCCATTCGCGAGGCGGTTCAAACGCTTCGCGACGAACCCGCGCGCGCCCGCGCAATGGGAGAGGCCGCCTATGCCTTTGCCCTGGGCCTGACCGTCAAGGAGCGCGCGAAAAAAATCAAGGCGTTCATTGAGAACCGCCTTGACGGGGCGTGCACAAAGTAGCCGGCTATATTACGACGCCGTCGTGGAACGCGGACACATAGTCGATGAAGCGCTGCTTGACATCAGAGTAAACGCGCTTGGAAATCGGAACGATGGCGCCTGAAATCATTTCGAATTCGCGCTGGTTGATGCCCGCCACATGATCCATGTTGACGACAAAGGACGCGTGCGGCTTGATAAAGCGCGGGTCGGTGAGTGCGCTTTCGACCACCGCGCTAAACGATTCCTGGATCACGCGGCTCATCACCGTGCTGCCGTCGC
The DNA here is from genome assembly GCA_031551775.1 of Eubacteriales bacterium. Taxonomy (GTDB): domain Bacteria; phylum Bacillota; class Clostridia; order Christensenellales; family Aristaeellaceae; genus Anaerozeibacter. Next base: position 22,035 of record JAVBND010000089.1, read on the forward strand.
CCAAATGAAAGGCCAGCGCATGGTTTAAATACTCCACATACTCGATCCTGTGGATTCCTACGTTGAAATAGCCCTCTTTGCGCTTGATTAAGAGGTTCTTGCTGGCTGGCCTGTCGATGCGGTTAAGCGCCTTGTCGAGCACCTTGGCAATGGCCTCCGGCTCTATGGGTTTTATCATGTATTGAAGCGGCGCGGTGCTGCTGGCTTCGAGCGCAAACCGGTCGGAAGATGTGGTATAGATGATGGTGGCATAATCGTCCCGCTTCCTGATCATCTTTCCCACCTCGATGCCGGAGTACATGGGCATGATGACGTCAAGCAAGTACAAGTCAAAGTAAAGTTCTGGCCGCTCAAGGCATTCCAGCAAGTCGTAGACCGACTGAAAACGGCGCACAAGGAACTCGACACCTTCCTGTGCTTTTAAATAATTTGCCACCTGTGCGTACAAAAGCTCCAGTGAACTGACCTCATCGTCACAAATCGCGACACGAATCATATCGCACAATTCCTCTACACAATTGCTCCGTATATATTTACAGTACCATACGAAAGTGCTTTCGTCAACCTTTTTCAATCAGCAAAAAAGCGCCTGGCGGCACAATCGGACGCGCCCGCCGCGTTGCTCATCCCCATCTTGGGTAAACGCCCCTTCAAGCCAATGGCCGAAGGGGCGTCTGGTTATGCCGGGTACTCCGTCACCGGCCAGCCTTCAATGTAACCTCGGCTGCCGATTGGCGAAAGCTGGAAACGCGGTCCGGCGTCCGGAGCCCACGCCCATCCAAAGCGCGTCGGATCAAATTTCTCAATAGCCTCCATCACAAGCGCGATCGCTTTTTCAAATTGCGCCTCTTCATACGGTTCGCCCTGGAAAACCATGTACTTTGACGCGGGAAGATCAATGATATCAAATCCGTCCGCCACCGTTCCCTGATAATCGGCCGGCAGTTCTACGCCCTGACAATAGAGCGACGTGCCCGGTTTTCGCAAGGTATCCGGCAACCACAGGCCCACCGGTTCGTACAGTGCGCCCTTTACGCTTTCAAGCCATCCCCACACATCACACCCGACTTCCTCACAGTAGGTGAAGTACTCCTCCGCTTTCACGCCGCGCCTCAGCATCATCTTGCGCGCCGGACGCTCAATCACCTGCGTGAACACTACGGAACTGTTCATGGCTTCCGCCTCCTCTTTCTCAAAGTGCTTGTATTGACTGAAGACCGGGTAGTAACAAAACAGCGCAATGGGCGGCGTCTCCTTCCGGTAGCGGCTGGGCGTGATGCCAAACTTCACCGAAAACGCCTTGGTGAACCCCTCATGGGAAGCAAAAGCGCTCTCAAGCGCGACATCGAGCACGCTCTTCGCGCCATCGCGCAACTTTTTCGCCGCGTGGGAAAGGCGCACATCGCGCAGGTACGCAAACGGCGTTTGCCCTGTCAGCTCAGAAAACGCGCGCAATGCCTGCCAGGGAGAATACACCGCTGCCCTGGCCAGGTCCTCAAGCGTGATTTCTTCCTGGTGATGGGAGAGGATGTACTCCTGCATCCGGTTGACCGCCTTAACCTTGTCCCATTTTCCGCTCATGTTTACCACCCGAAGCCATGATACCATACCCACTCTATGATTTTCTTGACCTGAATTGCTCAATTGAATCGTCCGGTAATCTTTGGACGGCAAAGCGCGCCATGCGGTTGCCCGCACCGTTTTTTATGTGCCTGTTTACCAATTCGCCCAAATGGGTTATGATATAGAGAAAGACAGAAAAGGAGGGGCGAAAAAATGAAGGATACGATTGTGGACCTCCTGAAAGGCCGAAAAAAGGCGATGGACGTATTTGAGATTGCCGAAGCGCTTGAGCAACCGGTTGATGCTGCGTTTGAAGCGCTGACCGCCCTCACCGGCGATGGCCGCGTGGCGCTGACCCGTAAGGGCCGCTACGCCTTAACCACAGACCTTGGTCTGATATCCGCGCGCACAGGGGTTTTGCGCAAGGGGGGATTGGTCGCGCGCCCAATGGACGGCAGCCAACAATTGCTCATCAAAAAACGCGGCGACCTGCGCCCCATGGCAGATGACTTGATCCTGGTTCGTCTCTCGGACACAGACCCCACAACCTGTACGGTAGAAGCCATCACCCGCCGCGCGCGCGAGGGCTTCCTTGCCATCTTTGCCATGATGCCGGTAGAGGAACCGCTCAAAGCGCCGCGCAAGAATTCGCGAAAAGACCGCGGGCGCGGCGTCACGCGCACACGCGTCACCTACGCACCCTCGGTCACGCCGGTCGATCCCCGCCTGACGCGCAAGATTGAACTCGAAGGCGACTTGAACGGCGCGCGAAACGGCGACATGGTGATGCTTAAAATCGTGGGTTGGCCGTCGCAGGGCGTGAAACTGCGCGCGGTAATTGAGCGCGTCATGGGCGATGCCGACGACATCCGTGTGCAATTAAGCGCCATTGCGGCAAATCACGGTCTCCGTGATGCCTTCCCGCCGGGTGCGCTCGCGCAGGCCGATGCCCTCCCGCAGGAAGTCTTGGAGCGCGACCGCGAAGGACGGCTTGACCTCACCGCGCTTACGCTTTTCACCATTGACGGGATCGACGCGCAGGATTTTGACGATGCCGTATCACTCGAAAAGACCGAAGTGGGCTATCGGCTCGGCGTGCACATCGCCGATGTATCGCACTATGTCCGGCCCGGGACGCCCATAGACCGGGAAGCGCTTGAGCGCGGCACCTCCGTGTACCTTCCGGGGCTTACGCTGCCGATGCTGCCCGAGCCGCTTTCAAACCGCATGTGCTCCTTGATGCCAAACGTTGACCGGTTGGCCATGAGCCTTATGATGGAAATCGCAAACGGGAAAGTCGTCGATCACACCTTATCGCCTTCGGTCATACATTCAAGCGCGCGACTCACCTATGAAGAAGTCAACAAGATGCTCGCGGGTGAGAAAAACGATGTGCCCGAAGACCTTCACGGAACACTGCGCGCGATGGTATCGCTGGCCAATGTCCTGCGCCAAGCGCGCCATGCGCGCGGCAGCATTGATTTCGATTTGCCTGAAGCGGCGTTTACACTAGGCCCTGAAGGCCGTCCCATTGATGTCTTTGCGCGCAATCGCGGCGAATCCGAGCGCATGATCGAAGATTTCATGCTGCTTGCCAACGAGACGGTGGCGCTCCTGGCCCGCACGACCGAATTGCCCTTCCTTTACCGCGTACACGCAAAGCCAGATACAGACCGGGTTCGGTCTCTTGAAGCCTTCCTTGGGGGGCTTGACATCAAGACGCGCCTCGGCGCCGATCCTTCGCCCATGCGCTTCAGCCAGGTGCTTGAGCAGGCTGAAGGCAAGCCGGAAGAGAGCCTCATCAAGCAAGTAATGCTGCGCTCGCTTCGCCGCGCCGAATACGCAGCCGAACCGCTCGGGCATTTTGGCCTTGCCGCGAACGACTACTGCCACTTTACATCCCCCATCCGCCGATATCCGGACCTCATGGTCCATCGCATGCTCAAACTCCTGCTGTCGGGCTCAACAAAGGAATACGCTGCCCATGAAAAACACATGCCCGACCTTGCGCGCTTGACATCCGCGGCCGAGCAGCGCGCGACGCTTGCCGAGCGCGACGCCGACGATTTGCTCAAGGCGCACTACATGCTGGGCCACATCGGCGAAGAATTTGACGGCATCGTGACCGGCGTCGCCGCATGGGGCTTTTATGTAACGCTGCCCAATACCGTGGAAGGGCTTGTTCCGCTGCGCACGATGGAAGGGGATTGGGATCTTGACGCCGAGCGGCACCAATTGAAAAACCCGCGCGGCGGTTTTATCCGCCTTGGCGACGCGGCGCGCGTAAGTGCCGCGCGGGTTACCACGTTCCCGAGTGAAATTGACTTCACCCTCATCTACAGGCACGATACGAAACGCCGCCGGTAAATCCTTCACCGGTTTGTTATCACAATCCGCCCGAAATATCCATGACTGTTTGATGGAATATCCATGGAATCGCCCAAGGCCTTCGTCTATAATTTATGGTAGAAATCCGAAATAGAAGGAGGATGTATGTATGAGGAAGGTTCTGTCATTGGTTCTGGCGGGTTTGTTGATTCTGGGGACGCTTGCCGTTCCCGCGATGGCTGAGATGCGTACCATTTCCATGCTGATCGACTCCGACCTGTCGCTCGATGGCTTTAAGGCGGTCGCTCAGCTGGCGGAAGAGAAACTGGGCATCAAGGTTGAACTGGAATTCCGCGTCGGCGGCGCCGATGGCGACAACACCGTCAAGACCCGGCTGGCGTCCGGTGACATGGCTGACATCTGCGGCTACAACTCGGGCTCGCTCTTAAACGCGCTCAATCCCGGCGAATATTTCGCGGACCTCTCCGGCTACGAATGGGCAAAGAAGCTCGACGATACCTATGTTTCCTCCGTGACCGTCGGCGGCGAGAGCTTCGGCATCCCGGTGAGTTCCACGCAAGCAGGCGCGGTCCTGTACAACAAGGCGCTCTACGAAAAGTACAGCCTCGCGGTGCCGGAAACCTGGGCGGACTTTCTCGCCAACTGCCAGGTGCTCAAGGACAACGGCGAATCCGCCGTGCTCGGCGCGTTTGGCGACAGCTGGACCAGCCAGGTCCTTTTCCTGGGCGACCACTACAACGTGCTCCAGGCAGCCCCTGATTTCTCCAAGGCATTCGAAGCGGGCGTAGCCAAGTATGCCACCACCCCTTCCGCCCTGCGCTCCTTCGAGAAATATCAGGACTTGGTCGGTTTCTACAATGCCGACTACCTGGCCGCCACCTATGACGACGCTTGCGAGATGATCGCCGAAGGCAAGGCGGCACACTGGTTCATCCTGACCCAGGCGCTAAGCAACGTATACTCCCTCTATGGCAAGGAAGGCGTGGACGGCATCGGCGTGTTCGGCGTACCGTCTGACGATGGCAACAACGGCCTGACCGTTTGGATGCCCACCTCACTTTACGCCAACAAGAACAGCGACAACCTGGAAACCGTACTCGAGTTCTTCGAGTTCTACATCTCAAGCGAAGCCCTCGACGCGTTCACCGCTGTGCAGTTGCCGGACGGCCCCTATTGTGTGGAAGGCTACACCATCCCTGATGTCGCTTACGCGGGCGTCGCCGAAGACATGCAGGCGTACTTTGACGCCGGTCATACCACCGTCGCCATGGAATTTGAGACCCCGGTAAAAGGCCCGAATTGCATGAACATCTGTGTGGAAGTCGGCTCAGGCCAGATCAAGGCGGAGGAAGCCGCAAAGATCTACGATGAAGACTGTCTCAAGCAAGCCATTCAGTTGGGTCTTGACTGGAAATAAGGAATCCGTATAAACAAACATGTGAACTTGCCGTCAGACGCCTTTCGGGCGGCTGACGGACGATAGGGTGGTATTTATGCGCAAAAGCAGTGCGGAGGGCACAGCGCCGCTCGGCGGCAGCATTTATTCCTATTGGTTTTTGCTGCCCGCGTTTTCGATCTTTACGGTATTCTTCCTTGCGCCGATGCTGATTTCGTTTTATTTCAGCATGACCGTTTGGGATTTTTCGAGTTCGACTTTTTGCGGGTTTGACAACTACAAACTCTTTTTCACCGAATATTCGCTCAGCATCGGCTTGGGCAATACATTCATCTACGCCTTTTTGACCAGCGGGCTAAAAGTGGTTCTGGCCTTCCTGATCGCGATTTTTCTGACCGGTCAAATCAAAACGCGCAACATCTTGCGCTCAATCGTGTTCTTTCCGAACCTGGTCTCAACCGTCGCGGTGGGCATTGTATTCAAGGCCATGCTGCACCCGACCAAGGGCATCATCAACCAGGTGATTCAATTCCTGGGCCTAAGCCCTGTCGATTGGCTGGGCAATACCGCCACCGCGCTGTACTCGGTCATCTTTACGGACGTGTGGCGCGGCCTGAGCATCGCAACCGTCATCTATATCGCGGGCATCACCTCGATCGACCGAACCTACTACGAGGCGGCTGAGATCGACGGCGCGAATAAGTGGCAGCAGCTTCGAAGCATCACATTCCCCCTGACCACGTCCGCGCGCAACACGGTCATCGTGCTTTCGTTCATCGGCGGCATACGCTCCTTTGACCTGATCTGGACCATGACCAAGGGCGGACCGGGTTTTGCGACCGACGTTTTGTCTTCGATTGTCTACAAACAATACGCGCAGGGATTCTACGGCCTGTCAACAGCCGGCAACGTCATCATGCTGACCTTGACGGCGGCGCTGGCCTTTCCGCTGCAATGGTACTTAAACAAGCGGGAGGAGGCGCTGTCATGAGGGATAACAAACGGACGGGGGGCAGTATTCTGGCCGAAACCGCGGGCTGGCTGGCAGCGCTGGTCATCTTCATCATCCCCTTCCTGTTCATGCTGACCAATTCGCTGAAGGAACGCCGGGAAGCCAACGGCTTGCTCCTTTCGCTTCCCGAGACTTTCCGGTGGGGCAACTATCTTGAGGTGCTTCAGTATAACAACAATGAAATCCTGCTGGCGTTTCGCAACAGCGCGCTGTTGACGCTGCTGAGCGTCGCGTCGCTGGTCGTTTGCGGCGCGATGGCGGGTTACGTCATTGAGCGCAGGCGCTCGAAGGCGGTCCTAACCGCCAACGCCCTCATCATGGTGGGCCTGATGGTACCCGCGACGATCCTTCCGACCATATGGGTCCTGCAAACGCTGAACATCTACAAAACGCTCTTCTCCATGGTCATGATCGAGACGGCGCTGAGCCTGCCGTTTACCGTTTTGCTCTACCGCGGCTTTATGTCAACCGTCCCGCGCGAGCTTGAAGAGGCCGGCCGGATCGACGGATGCACCAAGTTTTCAATCTTTTCAAGGATTATCTTCCCCTTGCTCAAACCCGTAACCGCGACCGCCATCATCTTAAACGCCGTTACCATCTTCAACGACTTCACAAACCCGCTCTACTTCTATCCGGGCGCAAAAAACATTACCGTGCAACTGACGCTGTACCACTACATGGGCCAGTATTCAAGCTCCTACAACCTGCTCTTTGCCGATGTGGTGCTGATCACACTGCCCATGTTGGCGCTGTTTTTGCTGTTCAACAGGCGCATCATCTCCGGCATGGTCGCGGGTGCGGTCAAGGGGTAGTGTGCTAAACAGAATGCAGTCTGTATTTGTGTTCTCTGCATAACCGCGCAAGAAAAGAGGTGAAGTCTGTGCGTTACAAATCCAAGATGATCCTTTTGTACGCCTGTTTCATCGTGATTCTTGCGCTCGTGATCGGCCTGACCTACTACAACTACAACATCGACCGGTTCCTTGAGCGCGAGGAACAATCGCTTTCGTTTTACGCCAAGGAGATATCCCAGCAGTTTGACGGGTCGGTCAGGATGATGGAATTCGCGATCAACTCGCTGGTGTATGACATCGACGTGGTGAATGCGCTGCTTCAGTGGTCAAACGCGGGCAAGGACCCGCTTTACCCTGCATTGTACGCCGACCAGGCCGCATCGACCCTGCATTCGCGGCTCTACCGCGATACGCTCAACAGCTTCTACCGCGTCATCGTTTTCAACCGTTACGGCGACGTGGTCGCCAACCGCACCAACGCCAAGCGCGCGATCAACCCCGCCGTCACCTGGAAGGACATCCCGTGGCTGGATCAGGCAACCGGAACGCGCGGGCACAACCTCTTGATCGGCCCGCACATAGACGATTGGGGCGTGGGCGATCGACCACTGGTGTATTCCTACGTCAAGGAAGTTCAGGGCAGGGACATGGGCTACATCGAAGTGCAGCATGAGCTTTCAACGCTCAGGGACCTGCTGGAGCTTCCGGGCGCGGATGTTGGCGTCTTGCTGCTGCACCCGGACGGACAACTTATGTACTCGACCGTGACGATGGACGAAGGCGACCTCCGACGCCTGACCGAAGACGCGCAAACCATCGGTTCAGCCGCAAGCCCGCGCCAGATCACCGCCGCGCACCGCTCCGAATACACCGGCGCGCTGGTGCTGACTGTCATGTCGGGGCGCGGCATATCGGACGCAACCGGGTATATCGCCGTAGCGACGGTCCTGATTTGTCTGGCGTTTGTCGTGGTTTCACTCCTGTTCGTCTACCTCATTTCGAGCTACCTCACCCGTCCCATCGAGCAGGTGCACGCCATGATCGAACATACCCGAATCGAAACCATCGGCGAGCCGGTCGAGCGGGTCAAGTCGATTGATGAGATTGAAACGCTCGTGGACGCGTACCAGGACCTGATGGGGCGGCTGTCGGTGTCAATCAAGAAGGAACGCCAAATCGCGCGGCTGCATTTAAAGACCCAGTTTGACGCGCTTCAGGCGCAGGTCAACCCCCACTTCCTGTTCAATGTCTTGAACGTCATCTCGCAGAGGGGCATGATGCTCGGCGATGAGATGATCTGTGAGATCTGCTCAAGTTTGGCGGCAATCCTGCGCTATTCAACCAATACCCGAAATCGCCTTTCGACGATCGGGGAAGAACTCGAATACCTCGCGCAGTACGCATTCCTGCTCAAGTCGCGTTACCGCCACCTGTTTGAATGCACGGCGGGCGCGCAGGACGCGGTCAAGGGAATCGAGATCCCGCGCCTGACCATCCAGCAACTGGTCGAGAACAGCGTCAGCCATGGCTTTAACCAATCCTCGGGCCCTATGAAGATTGAGGTTGATGCTTATCGGGACGAAGGCGCCTGCGCGATCCGCGTTCGCGACAACGGCGCGGGGTTCCCGGAAGGCAAGATTGCGTCTCTATACGAGCAATTTGACAAGATCCGCCGCGACTTTTCGCAGGACAAGGCGGGTCCGGAACTTGAAATAGGAGGCATGGGGCTGAACAACATCTACGCGCGCTTGTACCTGACTTTTCAGGACCGGCTTACACTGAGCCTTTCAAATGACGGCGGCGCGACGGTCGTCATCCGAATCGAGGACGCGTAACGCAGACCAAAACCAAAGCGGGAGGAAACATGTTTCAAGTTGTTGTGGTCGATGACGAGCCTTCTTCGGTGGAGTTTATCGCACATCTCATCGAAGAGCGCTGCCCCGGTTTTAGCGTCCTGGCGACAGCGGGCAACGGCCGGGAATGCCTGAACCTCATTCGGACAAAAACGCCTGATGTCGTGGTATCGGATGTCAAGATGCCGGTGATGGACGGCGTGGAACTCGCCCGGCGCCTAAGGGCCGAATACCCGGGTATTGTCACGCTCATGGTCAGCGGATATCAAGAGTATGACTACGTGCGCGGCGCGCTGAAAAGCGGCGTGTACGACTACCTGCTCAAGCCGCTCACGCCCTCGGCGTTTGCCAGCGTCTTTGACAAACTGCGCCGCGCGCTTGAGGAAAAGTTCAACGCGCGCCGCAACAGCATGCTGCTTGACCTTTCCTCCGGCGTCAAGGTTTGCGTTGAAAGCCTGAAAGCCTGCTTTCCCGAAGACGCCTACGATTGCGTGCTGGTCCGGCGCGGCGCGCTCCCCAAGCGCTTCTCGCGCTGTCCGTGCCCGGAAATCTACCAGGAGGTGGACAGGAGCCTATCGATCTTCGGGCGAGACGAAATGGAGCGCATCTGCCTGCGCCCGGCAAGCGCCGATTTGAGCCGGTACATGGGCGAGATCATAGACCAAGAGGCCGCACTTGGCGGCTATGTTACCGCAGTCGCTTTCCAAACCCCTTTTCGGATGGAGCACTTTGCCGACATGCTTAAGCGCCTGTACCGCGCGCTTGACGTAAAAACCGTGGTTGGGCTGACGCAGTCGGTGGTGATCACCGATTCCTTTGAACGGCTCAAACTTCCACCCGACGAACCGGACGCGCTCAAGTTTATGGAAGATAGGCTTGAAGCCGGTATGACCGAGTGTGTGCGGGGGGCGTTCAAGGACCTGATGAAGAGCTGGACGCGCCGTTCCATGCCGCAGCTGTGGCTCGAACGGCAGTTGCGCTACATCGTCTACCTCATGCGGCGCTTGGACGGCGGCGCGCGGCTTGAAGGCGTAGGCGAGCACCTGTTGGACGACGCGTTTTACTCCATCACAAGCATGGACGAAATGGCGCGGTACATGGACGAGCTGCTTTTTTCCGCCGCACCGGAAAGCATGGGCGGCGAGCGCCTGGACACGCCCGATACCTTCGAGCGCGTGACCGCCTATGTGCGCGCGCATTTTGCAGATCCGCTAACCCTTGAATCGCTCGCGCAGAAGTTCTCAATCTCGCAAAGCTACATAAGCAAAATGTTTCGCAAGTACGAGGACAAGTCCTTTGGCGGTTATCTCACCATGACGCGCATGGAGTATGCCAAGAAACTGCTCAAGGGACTCTCATCCCCCTACGTCAAGGACATCGCGGCCATGTCCGGGTATGCGGACCCCTTTTATTTCAGCCGGTCGTTCCGCGCCTATACCGGCACATCGCCCAGTGAATATAGCGAAGACATCAAAAAATCAGGAGGAACAACATGAACGTCACCCGCCTAAGGACAGATTACATGGAATCCCCAATCGGTTTTGATTTTGACCGCCCGACGCTCAATTGGATCACCGAAGCGGACGGTAAAGACAAGCTCCAGAGCGCATACCGCATTCAGGTCGCGCTTGATGAGGCATTCGATGGCATATTGCTTGACACGGGCAAGGTGATGTCCGGCCAAAGCGTGGGGTACAGGCTTGCGCTGAAGCCGCTTCCCAAGACGCGCTTTTTTTGGCGCGTCATGATATGGGATGAGGCGGATCAGGAAAGTCCCTTCAGCGAAGCGGCGTCTTTTGAGACCGGGCGCATGGGCGAGACGTGGCGCGGCGACTGGATCGGCTGGGATCAGGCGTTTCCTCAGCTTCGCAAGGGCTTTGCCATTGACAAGCCGGTCAAAAGAGCGCGCGCGTACGCCTGCGGCGTAGGGCTTTACCGCCTGTTCGTCAACGGGCGTCCTGCGTCCGGCGAACTGCTGACGCCGGGCATCAACGCCTATGATCAATGGCTGCAATATCAGACCTACGACCTGACGGCGCTTCTCAATCAAGGCGGTAACGCCATCGGCGCATGGCTGGGCAATGGGTACTACAAGGGCCGCGTAAACTGGCCAAGCATCCCCTACCGCACGGAAATCTACGGCAACACTCTGGCCTTCATTTGCGAGCTCGACATCGAATACGAAGATGGCTCCCGCGAGACCATCGTGAGCGATGAAAGCTGGAAAGCGGCCAGGAGTCCATACCTGCGCGCGGAAATCTACGATGGCGAGGTGTTCGACGCGCGCCTGCTGGACCCCGATTGGTCGAGCGGGGGCTTTGACGACAGCGCGTGGGCGCACGCCCAGGTGATTGCGCTAAGCAAGGAACTGCTGCACGCGCGCAAGAGCGTACCGGTTGCGGTGCAAGAGGTTCGGGACGCCAAATTGATCGTGACGCCCAAGGGCGAAACAGTGCTCGACTTCGGTCAAAACTTTGCCGGTCATGTCCGCTTTACGACCGACGCGCCCGCGGGAACCCAAATCCACCTGCAATTTGGCGAAGCGCTGGGTCCGGACGGCAATTTCTACCGCGACAACATGCGCACGGCGCTTGCCGAACTCATCTATATCGCGGATGGGCGCAAGGCCGAGTACGCAGCGAACTTCACCTTCTACGGCTTTCGCTACGCGCGGGTGACCGGGCTTGAAAAAGTCAATCCCGAGGATTTTAAGGGCGAGGTCATCTACTCAAAGATGGAGCGCTCCGGCTGGTTCGAGTGCGACGATGAACGCGTCAACAAGCTCTTCGACAACGCCATGTGGAGCCAAAAGGGCAATTTTGTCGATGTTCCGACCGATTGCCCGCAGCGCGATGAGCGCATGGGCTGGACGGGCGACGCGCAGGTTTTCTGCCCCACCGCCGTCATGAACATGCAGTGCGATGCCTTCTACCGCAAGTACCTCTACGATCTCAAGCTCGAGCAGCAAAAGTCGGGCTATGTGCCGGTCGTCGTTCCCTTCATCTTGCGCGGAACCGAGCTTTGGCAGTTCCCCACCACCGGTTGGGGCGACGCGGCGGTCCTCATGCCGTGGGACTTGTATCTCTACTACGGCGATAAGGCGGTGCTCGAGGATCAGTACGAAAGCATGAAGGACTGGGTCGATTACATGCGGGCGCAAGACGCCGAGGGCAAGGACCTCTACGAGGGATTCCACCTGGGCGACTGGCTGGCGCAGGACACGAAGGACCCGGACAACCTGTTCGGCCTGACCCCCACGTCACTGGTCGCGACCGCCTACTACGCCTGGTCGGCCGAGTACGTGGCGAAGGCCGCAAAGGCGCTGGGCAAAGAGCAGGATGAATCGCATTACCGCGCCCTCTCCGAGCGCATCAAGGCCGCGTTCCGGCGCGAGTTCGTCTCGCCTTCGGGGCGCGTGGTCGCTGAGACGCAAACGGCATACCTGCTCGCGCTCAACATGAACCTGCTGACCCAAGCGCAAAAACCGGTCGCCATCAAGTGCCTGGCCGAGCGGATCGTCCAAGACCGGGTGAAGCTGACCACCGGCTTCATCGGCACGCCCTACCTGTGCCCGGTACTGTCGGAAGCGGACCTCAACGAATACGCCTATTCCCTGCTGCTGTCAAGCGAATGCCCAAGCTGGCTGTATGAAGTCGAAATGGGCGCGACCACCATCTGGGAGCGCTGGAATTCGGTGCGCGAGGACGGCTCATTCGGGCCCGTCAGCATGAACTCGCTCAACCATTACGCGTTTGGGGCGGTGGTCGAATGGCTGTACCGCTACGCCTGCGGCATCAATCCCGTCGAACACGCGCCCGGTTTCAAGCACGCGCTGATCAGGCCTCTCGTGAACGACCAGCTGAGCCGCGCAAAGGCGCGCGTCGCAACGCCTTACGGGGAAATTGAAAGCGGCTGGAAGCTCATGGAAAACGGGATGATTGAAGTCGCGGTGCGCATCCCCTTCAACGCCCGCGCGACCATCGTCCTGCCGGACAGCGCAGGCGTCCCGATCAGCGAAAACGGGCGGGAGATGAACATCGCCCCGCAAGCATGCGACATGACCGTAGAGCGCGGCAGCGGGCGCTGGGTATTCACCTACGCTTACAATGGCGAGCGCATCCCGCGCCGGATCGCATTGCCCACCCACCCCAAGTATTAGCGCATGAAACGTCAAGCGGCTCCCCTCGGATATTGAAGGGCGCCGCTTTGACGTTTACCGTTCGATCGGCGCGTAAAACCCTTGCCCACGCAGCTTGAGACCGGCCTGATCGCCGATCCGGTATCCGCGCCCGTCCTTGCACAGGACCCCAACAGCGCATAGCCCTTTCAGCGCGCGCAGCAGATGCCGGTAGCTCGCGCCCAATAGCTCCGCGACCTCAGTCAGTTTTTCATCAAAAAAACCCTCATGGCTGACGCTGTCGATGTAGGAGCACAACCGCGACTCAAGCGGGTAGAGGATGTTGAACGCGCCGTTCTTCGAGCTTCTGTCGAGCTTGCGCGCGAGCGCCGCACCGATTGTGCGCAATACCCCCGCGTCGCCCATCAATGCCGCCCGATTTTCACCAAGCGGCACCGCAACGCACCGAAATGCGCTCACCGCCTCAACGCTCGTGTGCGCGCTTTCTTCCCCCATCATCAGTTCCATATCGCCGATCATGCCGCCCGCATCGTAAAAGCTGAGCAGCAAGCTGCGCCCGTTTTCGGTGAACAGGCATACCTTTGCCCGCCCCTCCATCACGAGCAGCAAATGCGTAAGCGGCTGCCCTTGCTGGCATATCGCTTCGCCCGGTTCGTATTCAAATACCCGCGCGCCCAACGCCTGATTTTGCGCAATGCCGGTATCGGCAAGCAAACGCGCGCCCGCTTGTCCAAGTGTCAGCTTTCTCATACCGCTTCCCCCCATCCGAAAAACAACACATCTACTATGACATATGTCATATGCCTTGTCAAGCGTTATGCGGTATACTGACAGGTAAGGGGGTGCGGGTTCATGCACTACATATTGTCGGCGTTGGCGGCCATGATGGTTTCGGTGATGATTCTGGTCAACGGAGGATTGACCGCGGCGTTTGACCTGTACCTCGCGACCGTGATCATCCACATCGTGGGCCTTTTGCTGGTGAGCGCCGCTTGCCTTTTCAAGCGCGAAAAAGTATTTGTTCTCAAAGGGATCAAGTGGACCGGTCTGCTCGGCGGGGCGGTAGGCGTTGCGACCACCATGTTCAACAACCAGGCCTTTGGCAAGATCGATGTGTCGGCCATCGTCGCGCTGAACCTTGTGGGGCAGGCGGGCTCGGCGCTGTTGGTCGATCAATTTGGCCTGTTCGGCATGAAAAAAACCCGCATGAACAAGGGCAAGCTGATCGGCCTTTCCTGTTGTGTCGCGGGCATCGCGTACATGCTCTCGGGCAGCGCCTTTCACTTGGTCGCGGTGACGCTGTCTCTCGCGACCGGCGTCACGCTGACACTCAACCGGTATATCAACGCGCAGTTGGCTTCGCGCACGACCCCCCTGGTCTCAACCTTTTACAACTACATCATCGGCCTGCCGGTCGCGCTCATCGTCTGGATGCTCGCCGTCATGATGGGTTTGTCCGCGCCTGCACACGCGCTGCCCGGCCCCGCCTGGATCTACCTCGGCGGCGCGATGGGTGTCGTGATCGTGCTCCAGGCCAACTTCTCAACCCCCCACATCCCCGCCTTCCTAATGACGCTGATCGTGTTCATCGGTCAGATTTTCGCAAGTGTTTTGCTCGACTGGGGCATCCAGGGCACGCTCTCTCCGGCCAACCTCATCGGCGGCGCGTGCGTGCTTGCGGGGCTGTGCCTCAACGTATGGATGGACGCCAGGGGTGCCGCCTCCGCATCCCGCCCAAGGGCTATCCCTTAGCGTCGCCGCACTTACGCTGTCGTTTCACCCCGTTAGAAGCATCTACCGGGGTGAAACGGCCAATTGTCCTTCCTCACGCGTGGGCGCAGACCGCGTCCCTCAAAAACTTCGCGCAGCCCGGGGTTTCTTTGTCATAGTAGGCGGTGAATCGCTCATCGTCAATGTACATTTGCGCCACGCCCTTGTGCGCCTCGGCGCTGTATGAAGTCCACGTGTGCGAAAGCCACGCCTTGTGAAGCTCGAAGATTTCCCTGCCCGCTGCGCTTGCCGGGTCTATGCCCGCCTCAACCGCTTCTTTCAGGCGCGCGGCCAGTTCCCCGCTCTCGCGGTTCATTTGGTCGTATTGCGCTTGGCTCATGTTCATGTACTTGCGGTTGCTCTCCTCCACCGTCTTCTCGCCGTACTTTGCGCGAATTTCTTCGCCGTACTTGCGCTCGTTCTCCTCGATTTGGCTTTTCTTGAAGCCCTCAAATTTTTCTTTGTCGCTCATGACTTTCCCTTCCTCCCTGCTCTCAATCGTTCGCTCTACAGTCTCAATCAGTCGGTCGATGTACCCGCGCTTTTCCTTAAGCCCGCGCAAGTGCTCCCTCAGCGCCGTCGCCACATCAAATCCGGGATCTGCGAGCACATGGCCGATGGCATTGAGCTCAAGTCCCATTTCGCGGTACAGGAGGATCTGCTGCAGTCGATCCACCTGATCAAGCCCGTAAATTCTATACCCGGACGACGACACCCGCGCCGGTGGAAGCAGCCCGATCTGGTCGTAGTAGCGGACCGTGCGCGCGCTCACGCCCGACAACTTCGCCAGGGCATCCACCGTGTATTCCATGCACATCCCTCCCAACAACCATAGCTTATACCTTGACGTAGCGTCAAGGTCAATAGCCTTTTAAATCTTAACAAAAAACGCACCAGCCAAAGCTGATGCGCAAAGTTTTCGGTTTTTACAGGCTTACTTTTTTGTCAAGCAGCCACGCGCTCAGCCAGAACGCGCCCACCGATACGGCGAGGTAGACCGCGAATTGCGGGATATCGGCTATAACCATCTCGCGCAGCGTCCAGTATCTGCGCCCCGCCGACATGAGAGAAGTCCCATAGTTGAGCGCCACGATGATCACAAGGAACAAAATGAAGCTGAGCAGGCCTTTTAAGCGTTTGTTTTGAAGCACTGTGGCGCTTAACGTGATGGCCAGATAGGCTATGATCACAGTTGAGAAGAACGTGACCAGGAACTCGATGCCAAGCATGGCAACCGTTGTGAGAATGTTCATGATTTCGGGAGAAGAGGAGGATTCGAGCAGCCGCTGCATCATGAATCCCATCAGGTCAATCTCAGGATAAGCGAAGCGCACGAGTTCAAAATCCCATACCGCCAGGCCGCCAAGCACGAACGCAAAGAAAATACCCAGCAACAACGCCGCCAGCAGCTTCGCGCCCAGGATTTTGTAGGCGCTGTTGGGCGTCATGAAGGTCAAGTAGCTGGTCTTGGCGTTGAGTTCGCGCGAGTAGAGCGCGACGGAATAGATCAGAAGACCCAGCACGGAAAACATGGCGGCGGTGAAAAGCAGCATGGACGCCGAGATCACCCAGTTGAGCTCGTGCCGCTCAATGGCAACGAGGAAGAACCCCTCAAGCAGCGCAATCATCCCGAGCATTGCGACAATGCCGGTGAGGTTGCGCCTGTATTCGTACTTGACCAATTTCAGCATGATGATCCCTCCTTACACAGCGTAGATTTCTTTGTACAGGTCTACCAGGCCCTTGCCGTGCTCTGACCTGAGCGCTTCCGACTGCCCCTCAAGCGCCACGACGCCCTGCTTCATAAACACCGCGTAATCGACGATCTTCTCCAGTTCGTCCACCAAGTGACTCGACAGAAGGAAGCTGCGCTCGGGCGCGATGCGGCCCTTGATGGCCTCAATCACCTGATCGCGCGCGATGATGTCGATGCCGTTGAGCGGTTCGTCAAGCATCATGAGGTCGCTTTTGCGCGCAAGCGTCACCGCAATCTTGAGCTTGGCCATCATGCCGCTTGAGAGATGGCGCACGCGGGTTTTAAGCGGCAATTGCATTTGCTCAAGCAATTGATGATAGCGCGCGCTGTCAAAATCGGCAAAGAAATCGGCATAGTACTTGCCCGCGTCCATACCGTTCATGTAGCCGAAAAAATAGCCTTCGGTCGGCATGTATGCCACATGTGCCTTGGACTTGGTGCCGATGGGTTCACCGCAAAAGGAAATCTCGCCGCCCGACGGCTTGACCAGTCCCGCGGCCATTTTCATGAAGGTGGTCTTGCCGCTGCCGTTTGGTCCGAGCAACGCGCACACGCGGCCCTTGGGCACCTCAAGCGTCAGGTCTTGAACCGCAACCGCAGTTAAGTATTTCTTGGAAAGGTGTTCGCATTTAAGCATTTCTTCTCCTCCGTTGGCGATGTTGTCGTTCGCTACGCCGTGCGCGCATGACGCCATTATACCATGGCGAAGGCACGTTTGATAGCGCGCCGTGGCGCGGCGGTTTGAGATCTAATTAAAAGCGCATGAGAAATTCATGACAATGCCTCAGTCTCGCGCCCGCTCATGGGCTGCGCCTTCTTCATGAGACTCAGGAACCGATTTCATCGCTTGAAAGGCTTCCCGGCTGATGACCGTATTGGTGCCAAGACACGCGTCGCAATGCGCGCCGCATTCGGGGCACACGCAACCCAGACGCATACCCTCACTGTGAACCATGTAAGCATCGCACTGGGGACATCCGCACCGCATATGGCTTCCCTCCCGATATAAACTCAGTCGTCAAGTACCCGCCTCAGCGCATCCGGCAGAGGCGATTCAAACCTCAGGCGCTCCCCCGTCAACGGATGGGTGAAGGTCAAAAATGCCGAATGCAGCGCGAACCGGCCGGGCAAGCGCCCATCCTCCGCCCCGTAGAGAAAATCTCCCGCGACCGGACAGCCAATAAAGGCCAAGTGAACCCGAATCTGATGCGTGCGGCCGGTAAAGAGCTTGAGCCTGAGGAGCGAATGCGCGCCGTGCGCTTCAAGTATACGGTACTTTGTCTTCGCCGCTTTTCCCTCCGGGTGAACTTCGCGGCGCACGGTCGCGCCCTCCGCTTTTCGGATGCCGGTTTCAATCACGCCATCACTGGGCGAAGGAATGCCGCACACTACCGCCAGGTATTCCCGCTCAAGCAAGCAGGAGTGAAGCTGATTGGACAGCAGCATTTGCGCGTGCGCATGCTTGGCGACGATCATCAGCCCGCTGGTGCCCTTGTCAAGGCGGTTGACGGGGCGGAAGATAAAGTCCGGCTGATCCCGGAAATGGTGCGCCAGCCGGTTTTCAAGCGTGCCAAGCGCCTTGCGCGGCGAGGACTGGCAGGGCAGTGGCGCGCATTTGTCGATCACCATCAGGTGTTCGTCCTCATAAGCGATGTCGATGGGCGCGTCCTCGGACTCAGGAACATGGTCGGGCGCCTCGACGAGCGTGAGCGAGATCACTTGCCCCTTTCGGACGATGCGGTTGGCATGCACGCCCTCTCCGTCAAGCAACACCGCGCCCGCCGCCTTGAGCATGCTGTATTGGTGGCCGGACAAGCCAATCGACCCACGAATGACGCGCTTGATCTGTCGGCCATCGTCTCCGGGCGCAACGACATACGTGATGGTATGCAAGAACTACCTCCTGAGAATAAGGATTTCCGGTTTTAATGAAAGAGGCCGTCCCGTTTGACGGAACAGCCCCGCTTGTCCATTTGTGAGGTCAGGCTTCCCCGTCAAGCGGATCATCCTGAGCATCGCCTTCCAGGTCCGCATCGTCAAATTCCGCGTTGTCAGCGTCGTCCAGCATTTGTGCGTCATCGGATGCCTCTTCAACATCCGCCGCCGCGCCGAAAGTCCCTTCGGGCATTTCGCCGGGCTTAAAGAGCTGAGCGCTCGCGCCGCGCAGGTCCAGGCCGTAGAGCGGGTCGCCGTCCTTCACCTTTACCTTGTAGGTGAGCGCGCCGGTCTTGCCCGCGGGCAACTTCTGCTTGCCCGCTGCCGTGAATTCCTTGAACGCCACGCTCGTCCCGTCGGAGAGCGTAATATAGATGGTGCCCGCCTCCGGCGCCGTGGCGCCCGACTTTGTGCGGTTGGCGAAGAACAGTTCAACCACCAATTGCCCGTCCTTGTAGTAGATCTGGCGGGCGCTGGTGTAGACCAGCTCTTCCTCGCCGTAGACAGCTTTCTTGTTCTGCACGCGGTTGGCCTCGACCGTTACGCTGCACGAAGCAGTCGCCTTGCCCGCCTTTGCGCGGATGACCGTCTTGCCCGCCGATTTGGCCGTGACCTTGCCGTCCTTGTCAACCGTCGCCACCTTGGGATTCGAGCTTTGATACTTGACATCGACCTGGCCCGCCGAGACCGGCGCATCGACCGACAGTTCAACCGTGTTTTTATCGCTCAGGCCCGCGACCAATGTGGCCTCTTCCGGCGTCACGCTCAACTCCGAAGCGACCGCGCCCTTGACCGTGACGAGGCAGCGCGCCTTGCCGCCGCCGATGGTGTTGACCGTGACGACCGCCTTGCCCGGGCCAATCGCGGTGAGCGAACCGGTGTTGTCCACCTGAACCACTTTCTCGTTGGCGCTCTTCCAGGAGAGCGATTCGAGCGCCGCGCCGACCGGGCGCACCTCGACTTCGAGCGCCTTTTGCGCACCGGCGTCGAGCGTCACCTTGGCGGGCTTGATCTTGACGTTTTTGGCCGGAGTGCCGCCCACCATCACACGGCAGGTAGCGCTCGCCCCGTTCTCAAGACTGGCGACGATTGAGCAGATGCCCGTGCCTGCCGCCGTGAGCTTGCCGTTTTCTACCGTCACGATGGACGGATCCGTACTCTCCCAAGTGACGGGCTTGGCCATCGACTGGGGCTTTACCTGTGCCTTGAGTTCGGCGGTGGCGCCCTCTTTGAGCAGGAGCGAATTCTTGTTCAGTTCGACCGACGCGCCTCTGACGGTCACCTTGAGCTCGGCCGAAACGCCGCTTGAGGCGGTGGCGTAGATGATGCATTCGCCCCGCTTCACACCCAGAATGATGCTCTCGCCGCTGATGTCTGCGATCGTAGGATCGCTTGATGTGAACTGAACCCCGGGATCGGCCGCAGAAGCCGGCTTGACGCGCGAGCGGACGTTGCGGGTCTCTCCCTCGAAAATTTCAAGCTTGTACTTGTCGAGCTCAACCGCCGTCACCACTTTATTCGGCTCAACTACGCTCAGCGAACAGGAGGCTTCAACGCCCCCGTCGCTTGCGACCGAAATAACCGCTTCGCCCAACCCCACGCAGGTAACTTTGCCTGCCTGATCGACAGTCGCGACCGTCTGGTTGTCGCTCTTCCATGTGACGGGTTCGTCCGCGCCCGCGGGCTTCACGGTGAGCTTGAGCTCGGCGGTGCTGTTTAATCCAAGCGCCAGGCGCGGCACATTCAAACCAAGTGATTCGACCATCGTCATTTCACGCACGCTGACTTCGGTCGATACGGTAATGCCGTTTGAGGTGGTCGCCGCGATCAGCGCGTCGCCGCTCTTGACGCCCCTGACCACGCCGCTGTCGTTGACCGTCGCGATGGAAAGGTCGGAAGACGACCAATAAATCGTATGCTTGGAAGCGTTGACCGGTTGGGTGCTGGCTTCAAGCTGGTAGGTGCGGCCGACCGGCACGCTGACAGGTCCTTCCTCCAGCTTCACGTCAAGCACTTCCGCAGTGGCGCGGCGCGCGAGAATCGGAAAGGAACTGCCCGCGGGAAAAATTTGCACATCCGCCACGATATCGGTGGCGTTGGGAAGCTTAATGATGGAGGATTCGATGTAATCGCGCGCTTCCATGAGCGAAACCGCGCCGTTGCCGTTGAGGTCGGCGGGCAGGTTTTCGGTGGGACGCTGCTCCACATAATCGTATCCGCAGCCCTCGGTCAGGAAGTACGTGATGAGTCCGCGCGGATCGTCGCCCGCGCCAAGCGCCGCTTCAACGCTCGAGGAGAGGGTCGAAGAGGACATCACATAGTAATTGTTCGCGGTGGGCGAATTCCTGAACACGTCGATCACCGCGCTGTCGAAGGTCGAAAGCGCCTTGAGCAGCGTTCCGTCGGCCTTGGAGAGCTTGGACAAAAGCGAATCCGCGTAGCGGCAATCGAGAACCACCACCTTGACGCCGGAAATCCGATCGAGCATGGTCATAAGGTCGGCGATCTTGAGCATCGTGCTGTCCTTGCCCACGATTGCCGGATTGTCCTTTTCGCTCATGAAGCCGTGCCCCGCGAAATAAAAGAAGGTCACGTCGTCCTCGTCCACGTCCCATGTCTCAGATACTTCAGTCAGGAACTGGCCGATCTCGTCGGTTTGCAGGTTTGAGCGAATGGTGGGAGACTGGTAAAACGCACCTGCCTCGTTGGCGGCTTGCAGCGTCGCGCTCATGCGCGCGGTGTCATTGGCACAGCCCGTGAGCGCGTTGGTCTGATACCCGTCAATGCCGATCAAGAGAGCCCGGTACGCGGTTTCGCCATCCCCGGCCGCCATAGCCGGCGCACACAAGCCGAGGGCAATCGTCAGCGCGATCAGCATCCATCCAAAGCGTTTCATCAATCCCATTCCTCCGTATCGTGGAGCGGCAAGGCGCCCCAGACTAAAGTACAGCACATATAGCACATCCAAGTATAACATAGGGACGGCATTTTTTCCATACCGACTTTTGGGCAGGCTGAATTTAACAAGAAAGTCTTGCATCGGTGAGACGTATTTTGGTATCATAAAGTTCATACTATATCATATATGGATCGAGGGGATCATCATGGCCGCGCTCACGATGGACAAGTTGGTCGCACTGTGCAAGAACCGGGGATACATCTTCGCGGGTTCCGAAATCTACGGCGGGCTCGCCAATACGTGGGACTATGGTCCCTTGGGCGTCGAGTTCAAAAACAACGTCAAGAAGGCCTGGTGGCGCAAGTTTGTTCAGGAAAGCCCATACAACGTCGGGCTGGACTGCGCGATATTGATGAACCGCGAGGTTTGGGTGGCGTCGGGCCACGTCGGCGGTTTTAACGACCCGCTGATGGATTGCCGCGCCTGCAAGGCGCGCTTTCGCGCCGACAAGCTGATCGAGGAGTTCACCAAGGGCGAGGTGCAGGCCGACGGCTGGACGAACGAAAAGCTCGAAGCTTTCGTCGAGGAGAAGAACATCCCCTGCCCCACCTGCGGCAAACACGATTTCACCGGCATCCGCCAGTTCAACATGATGTTTAAGACCTTCCAGGGCGTCACCGAGGAATCCCAATCCGAGATCTACCTGCGCCCGGAGACCGCGCAGGGCATCTTTGTGAACTTCAAAAACGTGGCGCGCACCACGCGCAAGAAGATTCCCTTCGGCATCGCGCAGGTCGGAAAATCCTTCCGCAACGAGATCACGCCCGGTAACTTTACCTTCAGAACGCGCGAGTTTGAGCAGATGGAGCTGGAATTCTTCTGCAAGCCGGGCGAGGATCTGGAGTGGTTCGCCTATTGGCGCGCCTTCTGCCGGGATTGGCTGCTCGCGCTGGGCATGAAGGATGAAAACCTTAGACTGCGCGACCACGGCCAGGAGGAGCTGAGCTTCTACTCGCTGGCGACGACGGACTTTGAGTTCCTGTATCCCTTCGGCTGGGGCGAGCTCTGGGGCATTGCCGACCGCACGGATTACGACCTGAAGCAGCACCAGGAGCATGCGGGCGAGAGCATGGAATATATCGATCCCGTCACGAACGAGCGGTATCTGCCGTATTGCATCGAGCCTTCGTTGGGCGCGGACCGCGTGGCGCTCGCGTTCCTGTGCAACGCCTACGACGAGGAGGAGCTTGAAGGCGGCGACACCCGCGTCGTGCTGCGCCTGCACCCGGCGCTCGCGCCCTACAAATGCGCGGTGCTCCCGCTGCAGAAGAACAAGCTGGGCGAGCTGGCGGGCGAGGTGTACGACAAGCTGCGCCGCCACTTCCCCTGCGAATACGACGAGACCGGCTCCATCGGCAAGCGCTACCGCCGCCAGGACGAAATCGGCACGCCGTATTGCGTGACGGTGGATTTCGACACCGTGGAGGACGGCACCGTTACGGTGCGTGACCGCGACGCCATGACGCAGGAGCGCATGCCCATCGATCAGGTGGCGGCGTTTATCCAGTCGAAGATGGCATTTTAAGCGCCGAGCCATCGCCAAATCGTATAAAACCGTCTGCGCGGCCATTTTGCCGCACAGGCGGTTTTTTATGTGGATATCCCTTGGAAATACTTTGCGCGGTTTGATGAATGGGAGAGAATACTCTATACTCATTG
>JAVBND010000011.1:0-31618 GCA_031551775.1 Eubacteriales bacterium
GCCTTCCTTCCTTATTTTTCCATAGTTTTTTCTGGTGGGATTTCCATTCCAATTGCATCCAATTGCGCGGATAGAGCGTCTAAGGTTCGTTGGGCGCGCAAAACGGAACAATGAGCCCTGCTCACGGAAAGGAGCGATACCCCATGAAACACCCGGTAAAAAAATGCCTGCTGATCGCGCTGGCTCTGGTGATGACGTGTCTGCCCGTGCTCAGCCATGCGGAATACTTCGAGAACACCCCATGGGTTATGGTCGAAGGCATATGGTACTATCAGGATCTCGACGGCACGACGTACACCTATGACCCCTACGGGCTGACCTTGCCCCCGGATGAGAGCGGCATGGTCTACCCGGCCGTGCCGCCCACATCTGAACCCGAACCCGAACCGATGGTCATCGAAGAAATTGAGGAAATTGACGAGGAAGCGTTCATCAGCGATGATCTTAACCCCGTCGATCCCGAGGACCCCGTCGATCCCGAAGCGCCCGTCGATCCCGAAGCGCCCGTCGATCCCGAGGAACCGGTCGATCCCGAAGCGCCCGTCGATCCCGAGGAACCGGTCGATCCCGAAGCGCCCGTCGATCCCGAGGAACCGACTGAGCGCGAGCTTACCGTATCGATCTATGTGGCCTACGCGGGCGATGAGCCCCAGTATGGCAATACAATTCAATTGCTGTCCACGGTACTGGGCGCGCTTGAAGGCGAATCCCTCGCTTATCAGTGGCAGTACGCGAATGGCGGCGGCTGGCAGGATGTGCCGGACGCGAACGGGAACACGTATGAATATGTGCTTGACGAAGAAAATGTCAACTATACCTGGCGCCTGGTGGTCACGCCCGCCCCAGTGAACGGCTAAGGGAGGAGAATGACGATGAAACGCAAACTGACGCTGTTCCTTGCGCTCATGATGGCGGCGCTGTTCTGCCTGACGCCGATGGGCGCGATGGGTGAAAGCGCGGTATCCAACGAAGTGAAGATCACGCCGCCGACGCCCGTGCCGATTGGCCCGGACTTGACGATGTATCTGTCGCTGACGCCCGAGACCGTCGCGCCCGGCAGCACCATGGTATGCCTGTTGCAACTTTCCAACGGCGGCTCACCGGTCACGGGCAAGACGGTCTATCTCCAACTGCCCGCGGGTTTTGTGCCGGTCAACCCCGAAGTGCTCAACTATGATTCCGCGACCAACATGGTTGCTTGGGCCCCCCCGTTGGTTGGCACCAATGAAACCGTGTCGCTGGCGATTGACGTCGAGGTGCCGGAACTCGCCACCGGCGGCAGCCTGTACACCTTCAACGCCATGGTTGACGACAAGACCGCAAGCGCCAGCGTGACCGTCGCGGATACGACGCTAAGCCTCTCGATCCGCTCGACCGTCAAGTACGCCGAGCCCGGCGACGCGGTGCTGTACACCATTGGCCTCAAAAACACCGGCTTGGTAAACGCGACGGGTCTTGCGGTAAGCAATGAAGTGCCTGGCGGCATGTGGATTGATCCCGCGTCGATCGGGAGCGGCGGCCATGTGGCGGACGGCATAATCAGCTGGAACGTGGACCTGGCTGCGGGCCAGACGCTTCAGCTCAAATTCCTGGGCGTGATTCCCGAGACGGCGGTCGAGGGCGACGTGTTCATCAACACCGTCGAGGCAGCGGGTCTGATCGCGCTTTCGTCGGTAACCGTGTATGAGCCCGAGCCCGAACTGTCCATTTCCAAGAAGGTCAACAACCGCACGCCCGCGCCGGGCACGACGGTGAAGTACACCATCACGGTCAAGAACACGGGCGGCGCGGATGCGTATGACGTGGAAGTGTTGGACGAACTGCCGGAGGAACTTGAGATCAACCGCCGCTCGATCACCCATGGCGGATCGTATTCCTCAAGATATGATGAGATCAACTGGACGATCGACGTGCCCGCGTACGACAAGGTGACGCTGACCTTCACCGCCTATGTGCCCGATTGGACGGAAGACGGCGACGTGTTGGTCAACTACGCGCGCATCTACGGCGTGGGCCGAGCCAAGGCGACGATGACCGTGACCGAGGGCGCGGTGCCCAAGACCGGCTATGGCGACGTGGTGCCCGCCGCCTGGGGCGCTGAGGCCCCGGCCAGCAAGACCGCCGCCCAACCCGCCGCGGCCGGCGCACAAGTGGGTGATATCGCCGAAGTTCCGCTGCCGCCCGTGATCGAGGCTTTTGGCGAACTCTACGCCAAGAACAACGACCTCGTGGGGTATCTCAAGGTGAACACACAGGTGGACCTGCCCATCGTGCAAGCGGACAACAACGATTTTTATATGGTTCGCAATTTCGACAAGCGGGATGACGAGGCGGGCGCGCTGTTTCTCGACGAGCGCACTCACCTCTTCCCCTCCGACCGGCACCTGATGATCTACGGCCACAACATGAAAAACGGCGCCATGTTTGGGCGGCTCGCCGAGTTTCGCTCGTTGAGCTACCTTCAGGCCAACCCCACCTTCACCTTCCAGGCGGTGTACGATCCCGAACCCACCACCTACGCCATCGTGGCGGTAATCGATGCGTCGATGGACGAAGGCAACAAAGACTATCTCAAGGTGCGCCGCCCGAACTTTGACGATGAGGCGGACGCCAAGGCATTCATCGATGACCTTAAGGGCCGCTCGTACTTTAGCGTTCCGATAGAATGGGACGAAACCGACAAGATCCTCTCGCTGATCACCTGCTCGTATATTCAGGACAACGGAAGGCTGCTCGTGGTCGGACGGCCCCTGCGCGAAGGCGAGACGGTAGAATCGGTGACGGCGCTCATGGCGGGCACGGCGGTCAGGTAAACTCAAAACAGGTTGTCTTACGCCTTTTTCTTGTTGAGCCAATTAAAGCAGAAGGTTGCCAGTACGCTGCCCGCCAGCGGGCCCACGATGAAGATCCACAGGCTTGACAGGGCTTGCCCGCCCGCGCACAGCGCCGGACCGATGGAACGCGCCGGGTTGACCGAGGTGCCGGTCAGCGGAATGCCCACGATGTGCACAAACGTCAGCGTCAGGCCGATCACGAGGCCGGCCACGCTGCCCTTGCGCTCGTCGCTGGTCACGCCGAGAATGGTGAAGATGAAGATGAAGGTCAGCACGACTTCGGTGATGAGCGCGCCGCCGATGCCGCCCGCGTTCGCGATGCCGTTGGAACCGAGTCCGCCGGTCAGGTCCTGGATGCCCAGGCCCACGAACACGCGCAGCAGGCCCGCCGCCATAATCGCGCCCGCGATCTGAACCACAATGTAGCCGGCCAGTTCATTCGCCTTGAGCTTGCCGGAAAGCCACATGGCAAGCGATACCGCGGGGTTGAGGTGGCAGCCGGAAATGCCGCCGATCACGTAGGCCATGGCGACAATCGAAAGCCCGAACGCCAGCGCTACAGCCAGGTGCCCGCCCGCCGGATCGCAGCCGAGGAAGATGGCGCTGCCACAACCCATAAAGGTCAATACGAAGGTGCCGATGAGTTCCGCCGCGTACTTCTTGGTGTTGTTCATGTGCTTCACCCTTTGTTTCATTAATTGGTCACCCGCGTTATGTTACCACATTTATGCCACAAATACAAGCGACATATGCCGCAATCCCACTATTTCCGCTTCCGTGACGGCCTCTTGCCGCACGAACCCGCGCAAGAACCCGAATACGGGCAATTGTCGCAGGCGCTCAGCCCGGAGGTCTTTATGAAGCGCGAAAGGCGGAAAATCAATATGAAAGCCGCCGCCGCCACGACCGCGCCCGCGATGATATAACCCAGAACATGCATCAGAATCCGAGCAACCTCCCAACCTGATAGACGAGAAGCGTTACGATGTACGCCGCGCCCAGCTCAAGCGCGATTGCCATCAGCGTGTACTTGCGCGAATGCATCTCGCGCCGAAGCGCCGCGACAGCCGCCACGCACGGCGTGTACAGCAGGATGAACACCAGGAACGAATACGCGGAAAGGGGCGTAAAGTGGCCGGTTAAAATGCCCGCCAACTGTGTGGTGTCGCCCGCCGAGTACAGAACTTGCAGCGTTGAGACCACCGCTTCCTTCGCGACCAGGCCGCTCAGAAGCGCCACGCCCTTCTCCCATTCGCCAAAGCCCAGGGGCCTGAAAATGGGGGAGATAAAGGCGCCAAGCCGCCCGAAGATGCTGACCGCCGAATCTGTCACATACTGAAACGACGGGGAAAAGCTCTGCATGAACCAGATGAGGACGCTCATCGCAAAGATCAGCGTGCCCGCGCGCGTCAGGAAGTCCTTCGCCCTGTCCCAAAGGCGGCGCAGGACGTTGACCGGCGTCGGCCAGCGGTAGGGCGGCAGCTCCATCACGAAGGGCGTATCGCCTTCGCGAAAGGTTGTCTTGCGAAGCGCCAGCCCGCACAGGACCATGATCAGCATGCCCAAGAGGTACAGGCTCAGAACCACCGCCGCCTGGCCCCTGCCAAAAAACGCCGCCGTGAACAAACCATACACAGGAAGCCGCGCGCCGCAGGACATGAAGGGCGTCAGCATGATGGTCATGCGCCGGTCGCGCTCGTTTTCTACGCCCCGGGCCGCGATGATCGCCGTGGTCGTGCAGCCAAACCCCATGAGCATGGGTATAAAGGAGCGGCCCGAGAGCCCCATCCGCCTAAGCAGCTTGTCGGTGATGAAAGCGGCCCGCGCCATGTAGCCTGAATCCTCGAGGATCGACATAAACAGGAAGATGAGCAGGATCTGCGGCAGGAACACAAGCACGCCGCCCACGCCCGCGACCACGCCGTCGAGCAGGAGAGACGCCACCCAGTCGCTTGCGTGGATGGCGGTCAGACCCATTTCCACCGCGCCCGCGAGATAATCGCCGATCAGCGTTTCCATGAGGCCGGTCAAGAAGCTGCCCACCGGGCCGAATGTCAAAAGAAACATAAGCGCCATGACAGCCAGAAAGATGGGGAACGCGAGGTACTTGTTCATGAGCACGCGGTCGATCTTCTGCGACACGTCCGCGTGCACATCACCCGAGCGCACGAAGCCGGACTCGCGAAGCGCGCGCTCGATCATGCGGTAGCGGCAGTCGGCCATCAGCGTCAGCCCGTCAATGCCGGGATGTACCTCGCGCCCGCGTTCCACGTAGCCGCCCACAGCCTTTCGAATCGCCGCTTTCTGATCGGCGGTCAGGTAGGCCGCGTTGTAGATGGTCTCGTCGCCTTCGAGCAACTTCAGCGCCACCCAATTTACCGGCGGCGCGTAGTCCTCGTCGCCCTCGTCCTCATATCCGCCGATGTGCGCGTGGCGGGCCTTGGGCGAATGGTCGTCGTCGCGCCCCGTCGCGTCGCGGTGGTCGTGGTGCTCGGTTTCGTCAAACGCCGAGTGCGAACCCGCGCCGCCAAGCGCCGCCACAATTTCCGCGACCGCAAGGCGCGTGGAGGCGTCATAGCGCGCGACAGGCGAGGTGGCTCCGGGATTGTGCGCCTGATCATGTATGGCCGCAAAAAGCTGGTCAAAGCCCTGCCGCTTCTTGGCCGAGATGGGGACAACCGGCGCGCCCAGGAGCCCCGACAGCTTCGCGCAGTCAATCCTGCCGCCGTGGCGCGTGACTTCATCCATCAGGTTGAGCGCGACGACGATGGGCCGCTCAAGCTCCATCAACTGAAGCGTCAGGTACAAATTGCGTTCAAGGTTTGTCGCGTCCACGATGTTGAGCACGACATCCGGGCTGTGTTGGGCGATAAAATGGCGGGTTATGTTTTCTTCAATCGAATAGGGCGAGAGCGAGTAGACGCCGGGCAGATCGACCAGGAGCGCCTGATCGCTCTCAATCTCAAAGCGCGCTTCCTTGCGCTCAACCGTCACGCCCGGCCAGTTGCCAACGTATTGATTCGAACCGGTCAGCGCGTTGAACAGCGTGGTCTTGCCGCTGTTGGGGTTGCCCGCAAGCGCGATGGTGATGTTCATTGTTTCGCGCCTCCCCTTAATACCATGATCTGGCGCGCGTCTTCCTCGCGCAGCGTCAGCGTATAACCGCGCAAACGTATCTCAATCGGGTCGCCAAGCGGCGCGCGGCGCGATATTTGAAGCCTCGTACCCGGCGTAATCCCCATCTCCACCAACCGCCGCTTGGTGCGCCCTTCCACATCGATTCGTTCGACAATTCCATCCTCATCGTTCCTGAGCGCGCTGAGCATGACCAAACCACGCCGGGCATCCATCTTAAGCCCCCCCTTGGTGTCAGTTAGCAAGATATAACCTTATCTTGCATCATATCGCAAGCACGTCCCTTTGTAAATGACTTTGCCCCGTTAAACTTCATTGAAGAGCGCGGTGCTGAGGTTTCGCGCTTAACGGTGAAGGGTTATAATGAAGGGCAACAACACGCGGAGGGCGCAAGATGGACATCGTAACACTAACGCTCAACCCCTGCGTCGATCGGACGGAGTGGGTCAAGGATTTCGGAAGAGAGCCGGACCGGGTGGAGTTCCAATCCGGCGGCAAGGGCATCAACATGGCGCGCGTGCTTGCGGCGCTTGGCGCTTCATGCGCCGCCGTCGCGCCTTACGGCGGCGCGGATGGCGAGCGGTTTGCCTTGCTCGCGCGCAGCGAGGGCGTGAACCTGACGGGCATTGCGATTCAAGGCAATACGCGCACGGTCCTTACGCAGGTGCGCTTATGCGACATGGCTCAGTCGGTCCGCTTCGGCGCGCCGCCCGAGATGACGGAGGATGAGGCGCAGGCGCTGTACCGCGCGGTTGACGCGCTGCTTCCGGGCGCAAAGCTGTTGGTCGTGGGCGGCTCGGCATGCTCGGCGCACGCGGCGCAGGCCGGAAAGCGCCTGATTGCGCGCGCGAAAGCGCTTCACGTAAAAACACTGCTCGACGCGAGCGGCCTCATGCTCGATCTGGGCGCGGAGGCGCTGCCCGACATGATCAAACCCAACCAACAAGAGCTTGCCCAATTGGCGGGGCGCGATATACCCGCGGGAATGGAAGAACAAGCGGCCGGCGAACTGATCGCGCGCGGCATCAAGCGCGTGCTGGTATCCCTTGGCGAAGCGGGCGCGGCGCTCTTTACCGAAAGCGGCGCGATCTACTGCCCCGCGCCGCGCGTTCATGCGGTCAATGCCGTGGGCTCGGGCGACAGCTTCGTGGCGGGCTATATTTACGCCTCGCTCAAAGGCGCGAACGAATACGCGGCGCTCTCATACGCATGCGCGGCAGGCGCGGCCAACGCGCGCGTGTTTCCGGCGGCGCGGGTCACAAAACGCGAAATTGAAGAGATATCGGGGTTTGGCCTATGAATGAATATGACGTGGTGGTGATCGGCGCGGGGCACGCGGGCGCGGAAGCGGCGCTCGCTGCGGCGCGGATGGGGCTGAAGACGCTGCTCCTGACGCTCAACCTCGACAGCGTCTCCCTCATGCCCTGCAATCCTGCCATCGGCGGCACGGCCAAGGGGCATTTGGTGCGCGAGCTTGACGCGCTGGGCGGCGAGATGGGCCGCGCGATTGACGACACATTCATGCTCTCGCGCATGCTCAACACCGGCAAGGGACCCGCCGTCTATTCGCTGCGCGCGCAGGCCGACAAGAAGGCCTATCAGGCGCGCATGCGCCGCGCGATTGACGATCAAGAACTGCTGACGCTGCGCCAGGCCGAGGTTTCCGATATAACCGTAGAAGATGGACGCGTGACGGGCGTGCGCACCACGACCGGATCCGCCATCGCTTGCCGCGCGGTGGTGGTGGCGAGCGGCGTGTACCTGGACAGCCGCATCATCATCGGCGCGTGCAGCTGGAACGGCGGTCCGCAGGGCCTTATGTCGGCGGGCGCGCTGGGCAACGCGCTTCGGGCGCTGGGCTTTGAACTCAGGCGGTTCAAGACCGGCACGCCCGCGCGCATTGACGGACGCACGATTGATTTCTCGGTCATGACCGAGCAAAACGGGGACGATCCGGTGACGCCGTTTTCGTTTGAGACGCAAAAAGAACTCAAAAACAACGCGCAGTGCTACCTGACCTATACCACAGAGGCCACGCACGAAGTGATTCGCCGCAACCTTCACCGCGCGCCCATGTATTCGGGCGGGATCCACGGCACCGGCGCGCGCTACTGCCCGTCGATTGAGGACAAGGTGGTGCGCTTCGCCGACAAGGAACGCCATCCCGTCTTTCTTGAGCCGGAGGGCGACAATACCCACGAGTGGTACGTGCAGGGCATGTCCACATCCATGCCGGAAGACGTGCAGCGCATGATCTACCGAAGCGTTCCCGGCCTTGAAAACGCCGAGATTCTGCGCCTTGCCTACGCCATAGAATATGAGACCATCGACCCGACGGTGCTGGGCGCCACGCTTCAATCAAAAGCCATCCGCGGCCTTTACTTTGCCGGGCAGATCAACGGCACATCAGGCTATGAGGAGGCCGCCGCGCAAGGGCTCGTCGCGGGCATGAACGCGGCGCTGTCCATCAAGGGCGAGATGCCCCTCATCCTCACCCGCTCCGACGCCTACCTTGGCGTATTGGTGGACGATCTGATCACCAAGGGCGTGGACGAACCTTACCGCATGATGACCTCCCGCGCCGAGTACAGGCTGCACCTCAGGCAAGACAACGCCGATCTGCGCCTGACCGAGAAAGGCTACAAGGCGGGCCTTGCCAGCCGGGCGCGCTACGAGAAGATGCTCGCCAAGAAGGAAAACACCGCGCGCGCCATCCATCTGATTGCTTCGGCGCACCTGACCGAGCGGCTTAGGCGCCCCGAAGTCAAGCTGAACGACCTGCTCCCCGAATGCCCGGCGCTTGCCGGCATCCCAAAGGACGCGCTTGAGCAGGCCGAAATCATGGTGAAATACGAAGGCTACCTGTCGCGCCAGCAAAGCCAGATCGACCAGTTTGCGCGGGCCGAGCACATCCTGATCCCGGAGGACATTGACTATTTGTCGATTGACGCGCTGCGCATTGAAGCGCGCCAGAAGCTCGACCGCCAACGCCCACGCTCGCTCGGCCAGGCATCGCGCATCCCGGGCGTGTCCCCGGGCGACGCGCAGGTTCTTCTCATTTTGCTGACCAGCCGCAAATTGGCGGGGAAGTAAGCCGCGCGGGCGAATCGGCGCGCCCAAAAGTTGTTTTTTTGAAATACTTGGTATATACTGTATACTGGTCAATTATCGAAAGCGTTAGTTGGAGGCAGGAATGGCCAAGACCACAACGGGTTCCAAGAAAAAACCGCCGGCAAGGAGCGCCCCGGCCAAACAAAATCAGCCGCCGGTCGATCGCGGGATATGGCGCGAGGCTGTCGGCGTGATCTTGTTTTTCGCGGGGCTGCTGCTGATGTACTTTTTGATCGTAAGCCCCACGGACGGGCTTGGGCGCTGGCTTACCGAAACCGCGCGCGGACTTGCGGGCGCGCTTTGCTACGCGTTGCCGCTCATGCTCGGCTGGGCGGGCGTGCTGGTCGCCTTCTCCGGACGCGAGCGCTCCATGAAAAAAAGCCGCGTGGCGCTGATCTCGCTGCTGATCGTGTTTGTTTTGTCGCTCGTGCACCTTTTTAGCGCCGACTACATCATGGAAGGCGCCAGGCTGCACGACTATCAAACCTTCCTCTCCCGCTCCTACGCCTACCAAGGCGGCGGCGCGGGCGTGCTGGGCGCTTTACTATGCTGGCCTTTGTACAGGAGCCTCGGCATCGCCGGTGCGGCGATGATCTTGGTCGCCCTGGTTCTATCCGACCTTATTCTGATGCAGAAAATATCGCTCCGGCGCATCGGCGAAACGGCGCACGCGCGCTATGACGAATTTCGCGTAACCCAGCAGCAGCGCGCCCAGGAGCGCATGATCGCGCGCGAGGAAGCCGCCGTGATTCCGCAAATCGCCCCGCGCGGCCACGAAATGGACGACCCCTTCGCAAGGTATCTCGGCGACAACGCCAAACCCCGTCCGGCGGGCATGCGCATTGAAAAGATTCACACGGGCGACCCGCTGCCGGGCGAGCCCAAGGTCAAACCGCGCGCGGAAGAAGCGGAACCCACCGACGATATCCCCAACTTTCTCGCCGGGCGCAAGAAAAAAGTGAAGGTGGAAAAGTTGAACGTCAAGGAGCCGCGAACGCTGCGCGAAACGCGCGAGACGCTTGAACGCGAGATGACGTTTGCGCCCGCGCCCGACGGCTCGGAAGTGGCCGAAACGCCGCTCACCCAAAAGGGACAGGCCGATGTGGTCATCGACGAGACCGACTGGCAAGCCGTGCCCTTCTTTGACACGAGCGCCAAACCGCACAGCCTCGCGCGCACACCGGAGGAAAGGATCGACGATCAGGCGTTTGACCGTTTCATGGACGATGAAGCGCAAACAGCCGGGGAAGGCAGCGCGGGCGAGGGCCCCGTGACATCGCCGTTCGGGGGCGCAATCGAGGACGCGCCGCCCTTTGACATGCCGGACGCCGCCGCGCCCGCCGGGTTCTATGCGGGACTCGACGCGCTCAAGGGCGCGCAATCGCCCGCTCAGGCAGCGCTCCTGGGTTCCGTCCCGGCAGGACAAGCGCCCGCCGCGCCCAAGAAGGCGCCGCGCCCGCCGATCGCGAAACCCGCGCCGGTTGAGGAAATCGAATACATGTATCCGCCGATCGACATGCTCGAACCTTCCAAGCCCTCGAAGATTCACAACCAGAACGAGCACGACATCGAGAAGGGCAAGAAGTTGATCGAGACGCTTCAGAGCTTTGGCATCACGGCCAGGATGCTCGGCATCGCGCACGGACCGACCGTCACGCGCTTTGAACTCTCACCCGCGGCGGGCATCAAGGTCAGCCGCATCACCTCGCTCTCAGACGACATCGCGCTCAACCTCGCGGCGGTCAGCGTGCGTATTGAGGCGCCCATCCCCGGCAAAGCGGCCGTGGGCGTCGAGGTGCCCAACGACGCCATTGAAACAGTGCCGCTTCGCGACGTGCTCGAGAGCCCCGAGTGCCGCCGGCACGCCTCGCGCCTCGCGGTGGCGCTGGGCCGCGACAACGCCGGACGTTACATCATCGCCGACCTCGCCAAGATGCCGCACGTCCTGATCGCGGGCCAGACCGGTTCGGGCAAATCGGTGTGCATCAACTCCATCATCTGCTCCATCCTTTACCGCGCGACGCCGGGCGAAGTCCGCCTCATCATGATCGACCCGAAAGTCGTGGAGCTGAGCTGCTACAACGGCATTCCCCACCTGCTGGTGCCGGTCGTGACCGATCCGAAGAAGGCGGCGAGCGCGCTTGAATGGGCGGTGGTCGAGATGACCGGCCGGTACAAGAAGTTTGCCGAGCTCGGCGTTCGCGACATGAAGGGCTACAACCAGCACCGGCCGCCGGACGAACCCGCCATGCCGCAAATCGTCATCATCATCGACGAGTTGGCCGACCTCATGATGGTCACACCCGGCGAAGTGGAAGACGCCATCTGCCGCCTGGCGCAGTTGGCGCGCGCCGCGGGCCTCCACCTGGTCATCGCCACACAGCGCCCGTCGGTCAACGTCATCACCGGCATCATCAAGGCCAACATCCCCTCGCGCATCGCGTTTACCGTGGCGAGCCAGGTTGACAGCCGCACAATCCTCGACGTCAGCGGCGCGGAGAAGCTGCTGGGCCGCGGCGACATGCTCTATGCACCCAGCGGAATGGCCAAGACGCGCGTGCAGGGCGCATGGGTGTCCGACGACGAAGTGCACGCCGTGGTCGATTTCCTGAAAGTACGCCACGAAACCAACTACAACGAAGACGTCATCGAGCACATGGACGCATCCGCCATGTCCGATGCCGACAAGGACGACGCGCTGGACGCGTTCGACGACCTGCTGCCTCAGGCGGTGGAACTCGTGGTAGACGCGGGCGCGGCATCGGTCAGCATGCTGCAAAGGCGGCTGCGCGTGGGCCATTCACGTGCGGGACGCCTGATTGACGAGATGGAAGTGCGCGGCATCGTGGGCCCGGACGAGGGCAGCAAGAGCCGCAAGGTGCTGATTTCGCGCGAGCAATACCGCGCCATGTTTTAAGGAGAACCAAAGCTCATGAAATTTCCCAAAACCGTCGGCGTCGTGTCGCTTGGCTGTTCCAAGAACCGCGTGGACTCGGAAGTGCTGCTGGGGCTGCTAAGCGAAAAAGGCGTCGCGCCAGTCGCCGACCCGAGGGATGCCGAGCTCATCGTGGTCAATACCTGCGGATTCATCGAGCCCGCCAAGGAAGAATCCATCGAAGCCATCTTCGAGATGGCGGAACTGAAAAAAGAAGGAAGCTGCAAGCTTTTATTCGTAACCGGATGCCTGTCCCAGCGCTACCCCGATCAGCTCAGGGATGAAATACCGGAAGTCGATGGTTTCATGGGCGTGCACGAATACCCGCGCCTGATCGAAGCGGTCGAGCGGGCGTGCGCGGGAGAAAAGCCGCTTCTGACGTCTCACAAATCGCGCTTCTTTGAAAGCCCGCGCGTCCTGACCACGCCTTCTTATACCGCCTACGTCAAGATTTCCGACGGCTGCGACAACCGCTGCGCCTACTGCGCGATCCCGCTGATCCGGGGCAGCTACCATTCAAGGCCCCACGCGGAAATTGTGCGGGAATGCGCTTGCTTGAGCAAGGGCGGCGCGCGCGAACTGACGCTGATCGCCCAGGACACATCGCGCTACGGCAACGACTTCCCCGAAGGAAAGCTGTTGCTGCCGGAGCTCATGCGGGAAGTGGCGGCCATGGGGGAGGTCCACTGGCTCAGGGTCCTCTATTGCTACCCCGACACGGTAACCGAGGCATTGCTTGACGTGATCGCGCAAACGCCCAAGATCGCGCCCTACCTTGACCTGCCGCTGCAGCACATCAACGCCCGGCTCTTAAAAGCGATGAACCGGCGCGGGACGCCCGAGGAAATCAAGAAGCTGCTCGCCGCCTGCCGCGCGCGGGGCATCGCCGTGCGCACCACGATGATCGTGGGCTTCCCCGGCGAGACCGATGAAGAATTTGAGGAACTGCTCGCCTTCGTCAGGGAAGCCAGGTTTACCCGGCTGGGCGCGTTCGCCTACTCAAGCGAGGAGGGCACGGTTGCCGCCGGGATGGACGTACAGGTGGACGAGGGTGTCAAGCGGGAGCGGCTCGACCGGTTGATGATGCTTCAGCAGGGCATTTCGCTCTCCCTGAACGAAGAACGCGTGGGCGAAACATACGAAACGCTGGTCGAAGGCTATGAGGACGGCCACTACGTGGGGCGCACCATCATGGAAGCGCCGGAAGTGGACGGAAATGTGCTGTTTGCCTCGCGCCGAGATTTGAAGCCTGGCCAATGGGCGCAGGTCAAGATCACGGCGGCTGACGCTTATGATTTGATCGGGGAGGAAGCGCTATGAACCTGCCCAACAAGCTGACGCTCATGCGCGTCGTTATGATCCCCGTCATGGTGGCGCTGCTCATGACAAACCAAGCCATTTGCCAGATTGCCGCCGCGGCGGTCTTTGCCTTGGCGTCCTTGACCGATTGGTTTGACGGCTATTACGCGCGCAAGCACGGCATGATCACCGATTTCGGCAAGCTCATGGACCCCATGGCCGATAAACTGCTGGTCATGGCGGCGCTTGTCGGCCTGCTCGCGCAGGGACGCGCGCACTGGCTGGCGGTCATGGTTTTGCTCGGGCGCGAGTTTATCGTATCGGGCGTGCGCCTGGTGGCGGCATCCAAGGGCGCGGTGGTGGCGGCGGACGCGGTCGGCAAATGGAAGACAGCTTGCCAAATGGTGGCGCTGACCATGATCCTGCTCGGCGGGTTTGGCCCCCTGTCGCTCCTAGCTCAAGCCGGACAATGGCTGCTCTTCGTGTCGGTTGTGCTTTCAATCTGGTCGTGCGCGCAATACGTGATTCGCAATTGGGAGGTATTCTCCAAGTGATCGCTGAAATTCTTTCGGTCGGAACCGAACTGCTCATGGGGCAAATATCCAACACAGACGCGCAGTACCTGTCGATGCGGCTGAGCGAACTGGGCATCGATCTGTACCGCCACGTGACGGTCGGCGACAACCCGGGGCGCGTCAAGGAAGCGCTGGGCGAGGCGCTTGAACGAAGCGACTTGGTCATCACAACCGGTGGGCTCGGCCCGACCGAGGACGACTTGACCAAGGAAATGGTGGCGGAGTACTTCGATCTTGAGATGGCGCTTGACGGGGCGAGCCTCGAAGCGCTCAAGGCGCGCATGGAGAAATACCATCCGGGCCGCGAAATCACCGAAAACAACCTCAAGCAAGCCTACTTCCCCGTGGGCGCGCACATCATGAAGAACCGCCAGGGCACCGCGCCCGGTTGCGTGGTGGCCAACGGCGGCAAGCGCGTCGCCGTGCTGCCGGGACCTCCGCGCGAGCTCAAGGATATGTTTGAGAAGGAGCTTGAACCCTACCTCAAGCGCGAAATCGGCATGGCGATTCATTCGCGGTTCCTCAAAATTTTCGGCGTGGGCGAGTCGCGGGTGGAGACGATTTTGTTGGATCTTTTCCATTTGGGCGCTCCGACGCTGGCGCTGTACTGCGGCGCGGGCGAAGTGGCGGCGCGGCTGACGGTCAAGCTGCCCGTGGG
Source organism: Eubacteriales bacterium (assembly GCA_031551775.1). GTDB lineage: Bacteria > Bacillota > Clostridia > Christensenellales > Aristaeellaceae > Anaerozeibacter. Next base: position 14,548 of record JAVBND010000011.1, read on the forward strand.
CGAGGACCCGGCGGCGCTGCTCGACCCGGTCGAAGGAGAAATCCGAAGGCGCCTGGGCGGTGCGGTATACGCGGTCGGGCGCGACGCGACAATGGCAGGCACGGTCGTGAAACTCCTTGAAGAATCGGGCAAGACGCTCTCTCTCGCGGAAAGCCTGACGGGCGGCATGCTCTCAAGTGAGATCGTGAATCTGCCCGGGGCGTCAAAGGTACTGACCGAAGCGCACGTAACCTATGCGGACGCGGCCAAGGCGCGGGTGCTGGGGGTTTCGCAGGAGACCCTTCGCAAGTACGGCGCCGTGAGCGCGCAATGCGCGCGGGAGATGGCTGAGGGATGCCGGGCAATCAGCGCAACCGATTACGCGATTGCGACGACCGGCATCGCCGGCCCGGACGGCGGCACGGAGGAAGAGCCCGTCGGCACGGTCTACATCGCCGTGGCGGGCGAAAGCGGAACCGTCGCGAAGCGTTTTAACTTCCTGGGCGACCGGGCCTGGATCAGGACGCTCTCCTGCGTGAACGCCCTCAACCTGCTGCGCCTGGAAATCACCTGCGCGCACGAGCCGCAAGCCAAGTTTTAACATGAAATTCGTGTAGGAAATGTCATTGTGTGATAAAATAGATCGGAAAACGCACTCGCGCCGATTGGCGGACGTTGCCCATTTATGGGTTCCCGGCCAAGGTGACGCGCGAGGTGGTTCCCGGCAGCATCATGCGCCGGAAAGAAAACGAGGAGGGACCCCACCTATGGCAGTCATTTCCATGAAACAGCTTCTGGAAGCGGGCGTACACTTTGGACATCAGACCCGCCGCTGGAACCCGAAGATGGCGCAGTACATCTTCACCGAGCGCAACGGCATCTACATCATCGACCTGCAAAAGACCGTGCGCAAGATCGACGAAGCGTACCTGTTCGTGCGCGATCTGGCCCTTGAGAACAAGACGGTCCTGTTCGTCGGCACCAAGAAGCAGGCGCAGGAATCGGTAGAGTCCGAAGCCAAGCGCTGCAACATGTTCTTTGTCAACAACCGCTGGCTCGGCGGTACGCTCACCAACTTCAAGACCATCCGCAGCCGCATCGAGCGCCTCAACGCCATCGACCTGATGGAGAAGAACGGCCAGTTTGAACTGCTGCCCAAGAAGGAAGTCATCAAGCTGTGCGCCGAGCGCGAGAAGCTCGAGAAGAACCTGGGCGGCATCCGTGAAATGAAAAAGCTGCCGGGCGCGCTGTTCGTGGTTGACCCCCGCAAGGAGCGCATCGCGGTCGCCGAAGCGCGCATTTTGGGCATTCCGATCGTGGGCATCGTCGATACCAACTGCGATCCCGACGAAATCGACTACGTAATCCCCGGCAATGACGATGCCATTCGCGCCGTCAAGCTGATCGCGGGCAAGATGGCCGACGCCATTCTCGAAGGCCGCCAGGGCGAGCAGAACGGCGAAATCGAATCAGCCGAGGCTGAAGCCGCCGAATAACCAATAAAACGAACCCGGAAGGATGGTTTGATCAATATGGATATCAGTGCAAAAATCGTAATGGAACTGCGCCAGGTCACCGGTGCGGGCATGATGGATTGCAAAAAAGCCCTGGCCGCTGTCGAGGGCGATATGGAAAAAGCGATTGACTTCCTGCGGGAGAAGGGCCTTGCCGCCGCCGCCAAGAAGGCGAGCCGCATCGCCGCCGAAGGTTTGGTGGCAAGCGCCATAGAAGGAAACGTCGGCGCGCTGGTCGAAGTCAACTGTGAGACCGACTTCGTCGCCAAGAACGACGAATTCAAGTCCCTGGCGGAAGACATCGCCAGGACCATCGTGAAGAACAATCCCGCTGATGTCGAAGCGCTGCTCGCCGCGAAGTTCGCGGGCGACGAAGGCAAGACCGTAAGCGAAATCGTGACCGAGAAGATCGCCAAGATCGGCGAGAAGATCGACGTGCGCCGTTTTGTCCGCTACGACGCGGGCGAAAGCGGCCTCGTGGACAGCTACATCCACATGGGCGGCAAGGTGGGCGTGCTGATCGAAGCCAAGGGCGTTTCCTCCAGCGATGATGTGAGCGAAGTGCTGCACGACTGCGCACTGCAGGTTGCCGCCGCGTCGCCCGTCGCCGCCGAATACGTAAGGCGCGACGAAGTGCGCGCCGAGCACCTTGATCACGAGAAGGAAATCCTGGCCGCGCAGGCCCGCAACGAGGGCAAGCCCGAGAACATCATCCAGAAGATGGTCGAAGGCCGCGTAGCGAAGTTCTACAAGGACGTTTGCCTGCTTGAGCAGCTCTTCGTCAAGAATGGTGACCTGAACGTCATGCAGATGATCGATCAGAAGGCCAAGGGCATGGAAATCGTGCGCTTCACCCGCTACAAGATGGGCGACGGCCTGGAGAAGAAGGTCACCGACCTGGCAGCGGAAGTCGCCGAGCAGACCGCCGCAATGAAGAAGCAATAGGTCACATGAAAAGGGAACACGCAAGGCGCGTTCCCTTTTTTTAGGGCAAATGCCGAAAACATAGCTGGTGGCATGGCGAGAGATTTTGACCTCTCGCTAAGCCGAAGAAGCGAGGCGCACTGGAGGTGCGTTGAGCGGATGAGGCAACGCGAGAGGCCAAAAGATCCGCCATGACGCCAGCTATGTTTGAGAAATTTGCTCTAGGCCGATAAACGAGGAGGTCTCCCCCATGCCCGCTTACAAACGGATCATCCTGAAACTCTCCGGCGAAGCGCTCTCCCCCCTCAACGGCAACGGAGTGAAGGGCTGCTACGACGCCGAACGCGTGATGGAAGCCGCAGGTATGATCAAACAGCTTCAGGCTATTGGCGTTGAAACCGGCGTGGTACTCGGCGGCGGCAATATCTGGCGCGGCCGGTTTTCGTGCGACATGAATCCGGTCAACGCCGACCAGATCGGCATGCTGGCCACGATCATGAACGCATTGTGCCTGGACGACGCGCTGACGCGCATCGGGGTACCCTGCCAAGTCTTCACCGCGCAGGAGATGAACCGCTTCGCCGCCCTCTACACCGCGCGCGCGGCGGACCTGTGCCTGAAATCGGGCGGCGTGGCGCTGCTCGCGGGCGGGACCGGGCATCCCTTCGTCACCACCGACACCGGCGCCGCGCTGCGCGCGGCCGAGCTAAAAGCCGACGCGGTCTTCAAGGGGACCACGGTTGAGGGCGTCTACGACTCGGACCCGCGCGTGAACCCAAACGCCCGCCTGATCCGGGATATCTCCTACGAGGATTGCATCCGGCAGGGCCTGAACGTGATGGACACCGCGGCTTTCCAGTTGTGCATGGAGCGCGGCGTGAGCGCAATCCGCGTGTTCTCGATGGATGATCTAGGAAACGTCATTCGCGTCGCCCAGGGCGAAGCGATCGGATCGACGGTGCACGCCTGACAGCGGTCCATGCAAAATGTCAACAGCCCCGGCGTAGCGTAGCTACCCGGGGCTGTTTTTATTGTTGCAGCGTATTGTTGCCGCGCCTACGCGCCAAATACCGGCATGAAGCGCATGTTGATTCCGTCCACCATGCCCCGGTCGGTCACCGTGACGCCGGGGAGCACCGGCAAAGCGACGACGGCGGCGGACAAGAGCGTTATGCGCGCCTCACAGATCTCATGGAGCGTTTCTTCAAACGCATGGGCCTCTTCGGCCAGTTCTTTCACAGGCATAAGCGACATGAGACCGGCGACCGGAAGCTCAATGGTCGAAAGTACCCGCCCGGCGCGCACCGCGCAAAAGCCGCCGCCGCATTTTTTCAGCGCCTCAAGGGCGGCGAAAGCATCCTCGGGCTTCTTGTACAGCGCCATGAAGTTGTGGCAGTCGTGCGAGACGGTAGAGGCAAACGCGCCGTCGTTGAGCCCAAATCCTCCGAGCACAGCCACCGTTCTGTCCTTCGCGCCGTAGCGGTTGGCAATCGCGACAAAGCACAGATCGCCGTGGCCGGAAATATCAACACGCCCATTCACAACCGGAAGCTCCATCGGCGCTATGCGGCGCAGCACAGGGCTGCCGTCCAGGGGCCTGAGCACATTGACCTTGATGGTTGCCCCGGCGTAGCCCTCGGGCATGTTCAGCGCGAAATCACCCGCCGAACCGATCGATGCAACATTCATGGTGTTGACCGGCTGAAGCCGTTCGCGCCCGCCGTCCCCGCCAAGGTATACCCCATCCTCCGCGACCAATTGGCCGCGAATGAACACCGCATCCGGGCGCGAGCCGTCAAGCGAGCGAACGATCTGCATATCCGCCGAGTAGCCCGGCGCAATGGCCCCCAAGTCCTCAAAGCCGTATTCGCGCGCGGCGTTGAGCGTGGCCAGCTTCATGACCTCCACCGCGTCCATGCCCGCGTCGATCAGCCGTGAAACGATGGCGTTGATGTGGCCGCGCCCGATCAGGTCGCCCGCGTGCACGTCGTCGGTGCAAATGGATACAAAATCCAGCCACTTAAGGCCCTCGAATCCCTTCAGGAGATGCGGCAAGTCGTCGATCATGGAAGAGGCGCGCAGGTCAATGTGCATGCCGTTTCGTATCTTCTCGCGAATCTCGCGCGCGTCAATGCTCTCGTGGTCGCTCCTGGGCCCGCCGAGCAGGTACGCCGCCAGCTCTTCGCCCGTCACCGCCGGGGCGTGCGCCTCAAGGAACATGTCGCGCTTGAGCCCTTCGTCGATGATCTCGTGCATGCGCGCGCTGTCTGAAATGACGCCCGGGTAGTCCATCAGTTCCGCGATGCCAAGCACGCCCGGCATGTCAAGCACCCGGGCCACTTCCTGCGCGCCAAACGCCGCGCCGCCGCCTTCGAATCCGGGCAGGCTCGGCACGCACGAAGGCGCAAGCACGTACTGGCGAAGCGCGGACTTCTTCGCGTCTTCCAGCATGAACGTTACGCCCTCAATGCCCATGACGTTGGCAATTTCATGCGGGTCTGTCACCACGGTGGTCGTGCCCCAGACGGCCGCCGCGCGGCCGAAGTTGCTCGGCACCATCATGGTCGATTCCACGTGCATGTGCGTGTCGATGAATCCGGGGATCAGGTAGCGCCCCGCAGCGTCGTAAACGGCCTTCGCGCGGGAAGCCGCCGGGCGCCCCTCTTCCCGGACGCGTACGATCACACCGTCCAAGACGTCCACATCAGTCGTATACGTCTCGCCCGTGATGACATTGAGCAATTGCGCGTTTGCAATCGTCAGGTCGCACTGGGCGGCCCCGCGCGCTGCCGCGATCAACCGGCTTCGATTGACGCCTGATATCGTGCGCATCAAACCACCTCCCGCTGTCGGAATCATCGGACGGGCGCCGGCATTGCGCGTCAATACCAGCGCTCTTCGCGGTATGTCTTGGCCTTTTTATAACCGCTGGCGACGAAAGTCGGATCATAGCGCTGCCATGTGCCGCCCACAAATACCTTGTTCCACGCGTGATAGTACGTGCCGTTGACGTAACCGATCACCAACTGCGTGGGAATGCCCTGGTCCCGGAGCATCGCCGCCATGAGCGACGCGTAATCAAAGCAGATGCCCTTGCGCGCGCTGAGGATCTGATCGAGGTTCGGCAGGTACCCGGTCTTGACCGTCTTGGCTTTCTTGTTGTCGTACTTGATGTTCTTCTTGATGTAACTCAGCACCGCGTCAACCGCGGCCTTCTCCGACTTGGCGTTCGCGCAAAGCTCGCGGGCCTTGGCCACCACCGCCATGCCCGGGCGATAGTTGACGAATTGGTTGGGCGTCCGGTAGGGGGCAAGAAAGTCGTCAAGCCTGACGTCAAACTCGGTCTCGGCCAGCATCTCGTAGCTTGATCCCTTGATCTGGCGAAGCACCTCAATTTTATAGCGACCGTCGCCGAGCTGCAGCGGATACGCCTCCGCATTTCCCTGCTGGCTGAGCGTGTAGGTATAGGCCACCTGATTTCTGGTTATGCGCACGCGCAGTTCCTTGTCGGTCAAGTCAGCCAGCACACTTACATAGCCCTCGCCCGTATGCCCCAGGTCCACTTGCGCGCCGCCCTTGCCAAGGAAAACCCGCGCGCCGGACTCCGACATGGCGCCCAGCGCCGCCAGCGCCGCGTATGTGCCCAAGAGACAGGTCAGCGCAAGCAGCGCCGTCAGCGTGAGCAGCACGGCCTTTTTCTGAATCGCGCGTCCCGCCATAGGGCGCCGCGCGCATGTCGCTTTTTCCATGTGTCCTCCCGCTCATCATTCAGGTCTCGCGTTCATCTTTCGTGGTTACCTTATTATAACACCTGTCTTTTCAATAAGCAACCCACTATTTACCGAATTGCTGATTTTCCGCGCGTTTTCGGTTACATATTCGCTCCGTTTGACACCGATTTTGAAGTGTGTTACCCTGATCGTACATTTGAAACGCACGCCCCACGAATTGCGACCCTACCATTCTATGGAAAATTTGTCAAATGATGAAAAATTTCGGCCTGCTCACTTGTTTATAGGGTGAAGGGAGGGGACGTTCATGAGCGTATCGGTCGATTTATCCGAGCGCATCCGCCATTCGGTGACGGCGCACAGCCAAAGCATGCTGCGCCTGGCTTACACCTATGTACATTCAACCCACGACGCGCAGGATGTGGTGCAGGAGGTGTTCCTGAGTTTCTTTCGGCTTGCCCCGACATTTTCAAGCGCCGAACATGAAAAGGCGTGGCTGCTGCGCGCAACCGTCAACCGCTCAAAGAACCTTGTCAAGAGCGGCTGGTTTAAGAGCCGGGGGCAGCTAAGCGATGCCGCGCTCTACACGATGGACGAAGGCGGCGAGGTGCTGGACGCGGTGATGTCGCTTGCCGAACCGTACCGCCTGCCCATCCACCTGTACTACTACGAGGGCTATCAGATCAAGGAGATCGCCGAAATTCTCGGCGAAAAGAGCGCCACCATCGGCACGCGCCTTGCGCGCGGCCGGGACCTGCTCAAGGCAAAGATTGGAGGGATTGAGCATGTTTGATGAAAAATACAGGGAGCAAATGAACGCACTCAAGTTCGATCCGGATTTTGAGAAGCGCACCATCCAGAAGATCGAACAATCGCTCGCCTTTGCCGCGCCAAAGCGCAAGCACCGCCGCCAGCGCGGGTGGATCATGGGCGCGGGGTTGGGCGTCGCCGCCGCAGCGCTGGTCGCGGTGTTTGCCTTAAGCGGGCCGTTTACGCCGCCCGTCAAGCAGGATACCGTCTTGCTGCAAGCGCGGCCGACGCCCGCACCCGCCGCGCAGACCGGCAAGTCCGTCCCGTCCGCGACTTCCATGCCCATGCCGGACGCAGCCACCTCGCGGGCAAATGTCCAAACCGATTCGCTCGGCGCCGGGGCGGTCCCGGAATCGGCTCAATTTACGGATGAAGCCGCAATGGACTTGTACGACGGAGCATACGAAAGCGCTGACCTCTTCACCTATGTCCCGTATACCCGGCAGGCGCCCAACACCTCCGAGTACAGCCACATTGCCGAAACGGGCTTCATCGACACCGTCCATGAGCCGCTTTCGACCTTCGCGGCGGATGTGGACACCGCCTCCTACGCCAATGCCCGCGCCATGCTCACGGCGGGCCAACTTCCTCAGCCGGACCAAGTGCGCGTCGAGGAGTTCCTGAACTACTTCCGCTACGACTACCCTGCCCCGAAAGCAGGCGAGCCGTTCTCGGTCACGACCGAAATCGCGCCCTGCCCCTGGAATGACAAATCGCGCTTGTTCATGGTCGGGCTTCAGGCCGAAAACATCGACGCATCCAAGTTGCCCGCGTCAAACCTGGTCTTCCTGATCGACGTTTCGGGCTCGATGGACGAAAGCAACAAACTGCCGCTGGCGCAAAGCGCGTTTAGGATGGTCATCGAGTCGCTCAGGCACGAGGACACCGTATCGATCGTGACCTACGCGGGCAGCGACCGCGTGGTGCTCGACGGCGCGCGCGGCGACGAGAAGGAAAAGATCGCCGGGGCCATCGATTCCTTGTTCGCCTATGGCTCGACCGACGGCGCGAGCGGCATTGAGACCGCCTACCGCCTGGCCGAGAAGCACTTCATCACCGGCGGCAACAACCGCGTGGTGCTGGCGACCGACGGAGACCTGAATGTCGGCGTGACCAGCGAAGGGGAACTGACGCGCCTGATCGAAGAGAAGAAGCTGGGCGGCGTGTTCCTGTCGGTGATGGGATTTGGCGAAGGCAACTACAAGGACAACAAGCTCGAAGCCCTGGCGGATCACGGCAACGGCAACTACAGCTACATCGACAGCTTGCTCGAGGCCAAGAAGGTGCTGGTCGAGGAGTTGGGCGCGACCTTCTTCACCGTGTGCAAGGACGTCAAGCTGCAAGTGGAGTTCAACCCCGCGAAGGTGGCCGCCTACCGCCTGATCGGCTACGAAAACCGCGCCCTGGCCGCCCGCGATTTTGCCGACGACAAAAAGGACGGCGGCGAAATCGGCGCGGGGCACAGCGTGACGGCGCTCTACGAACTGACGCTTGCCGGGGACGGCGGCGGCACGCAGCCCTCCCTCAAGTATCAAACGGCGTCGCTCACCGATTCTCGGGAATACCTGACCGTCTCGATCCGCGCCAAGGCGCCGGACGCGGATGAAAGTCAGCTTTACACCTATCCGGTGGACGAAAGCCACGTGACCGATCAACCGTCAAGCAACCTGCGCTTCGCCTCGGCGGTCGCCGAAGTCGCCATGCTGCTCAGGAACAGCGAATACGCGGGCAGCGCCAGCTACGAAGCGGCCTCCCAGTTGCTCGAGGGGATCGACGCTCTGACGAAGGACCCGTACAAGGATGAGTTCGCCTACATCACGCGCCAGCTCGCGCGGACGCAAGGGGCATAGAGTCGGAATGAAGGCGGCTTCCTCACACTTTTGAAGGAAGCCGCCTTTTATTCTGATTCATATTGAAGGCAATCCCGCACATGCGCAATATTGCCCTTAATCCTCCGGATATTCCACGCTGACCAGCGTCAGCCCTTGCGCGGGTGCGGTAACGCCGAGGTCCAACCGGTCGCCGGATTCAATCGCCCGCGCGATCGCGCCCTTGTTGAGCTTCCCGCTGCCAACGCCCATCAGCGTACCGGCAAGGATGCGCACCATGTTGTAGAGGAAACCGTTGCCCCTAACCGTCAGGACCACGAAGCCGTCTGGCTCGCGCGCCACATCTGAGGCGTAAACCGTGCGCACGGTATCCTTGACCACCGATCCGCTGGCCGCGAAGGCCCCAAAGTCATGCGTGCCGATCATGGCGCGGGCTTCTTCGCGCATCGCATTAACGTCAAGCGGATAGATCACGTGCGCCGAGAGGTTTCTATAGATGGCGCTGGCGTGCGGCGTATCGAGCATCCGGTAGCGGTACGTCTTGCCCGTGGCCGAAAAGCGCGCGTGAAAATCGCTTGGCGCTTCGCGGGAACTTACCACGCGCACGTCGCTTGGCAGCATGGTATTGAGCGCATAGGCGTACTTCTCAGGCGGAACGCGCGCCTCGGTATCAAAGTGCGCCACCTGATGAAGCGCGTGTACGCCCGCATCGGTGCGGCTGGCTCCGGTCAGCGTTACGCGCGAGCGGGTAAGCCGCGAAAGCGCGTCCTCGACCACCTGCTGAACCGCCAGCGCGTTCTCTTGCCGCTGCCAGCCCGCGTAATGGGTACCGTCGTATTCGAGCGTCAGGCGTATCCTCATATCGGCAGGACCACCACCAGCGCGATCAAAAGCGCCATCGAAATCAGGGCAATGAGGTCAAGGCGCGTATACTTCAGGATCTTCATGCGCGTGCGGCCGTTTCCTCCGCGATAACAGCGCGCTTCCATGGCAAGCGCAAGATCGTCCGCGCGCCGGAACGCCGATACGAACAGCGGTATCAGGAGCGGCAGCATGGCCTTGGCGCGGCGGATGAGGTTTCCGCTTTCAAAATCCGCGCCGCGCGCCTTCTGCGCCTTCATGATCTTGTCCGCTTCTTCAAGGAGGGTCGGGATAAACCGAAGCGCGATCGACATCATCATCGCCAGTTCATGCGCCGGGAAGCCGATCCTGGTGAGCGGGCGCATCAGCTGTTCGAGCGCGTCTGTGAGGGCTATGGGGGATGTGGTCAGCGTCAGGAGCTGCGAGCCGAACACGAGCAGGATCAGCCTGACCGACATGTAAAGCGCCATGGTGAGACCCTGCCACGTGATGGTGATAAAACCCCATTGGAAGAAAATATCGCCTTCGGTCGAGAAGAACACGTTGAGGACAAAGGTCAAGGCCACGATGAAGAGGATCGGCCTGATCCCCTTGAACATGAGCTTGAGGTTGACGCCCGACGCCATGGCTGCGCCCAGAATATAGCCAAACAGGAGCGCGTAGGACAAAAAGCCCTTGCACAGAAAGACCGCGACGATCACAGCGGCGGTCAAGAGCAGCTTCATGCGCGCGTCGAGCCGGTGAATGACCGAGTTTCCCGGGAAGTATTGGCCAAGCGTAATGTTAACCACGCGCGGCGCCTCCCTTCAGGGCATGGAGAATCGCCTTCTCCACCGCGTCCATTTGCCACAGCCCGTCCGGCAAATCAAAACCCGCGCGTTTGAGCGCGCCCGCGAGTTCCGCCGCGCGCGGAAGGCCCAAGCCCATTTGATTCAGTTCATCTCCGCGCGAAAACACTTCGCCGGGCGTACCGTCGAGCGCCAGCGCGCCCTTGTTCATCACGAGCACCCGGCCGCACAGCCGCGCCACATCGGTCATGGAATGTGAAACCATGATGAGCGTCAGGCCGCCCTCATCGTGCAGGCTTTTCATCAGCCCCAACATCTCGCGACGGCCGGACGGGTCAAGCCCCGCCGCCGGCTCATCGAGCACCAGCGTGGTCGGCCGCATGGCAAGCACCCCCGCGATCGCCACGCGCCGCTTTTGCCCGCCGGACAGTTCAAAGGGCGATTTTTCCATCAGCGACTCGTCAAGCCCCACCAGCCGCGCCGCCTCGCGCGCGCGGGCATTGGCTTCTTCTTCGTTCAATCCTAAGTTTTTGGGCCCAAACGCGATATCCCGAATCACGGTTTCCTCAAAAAGCTGATATTCTGGATACTGAAAGACCAGCCCCACCTTGCACCTGACCGCCCTGAGGTCCGCGCCTTTTTCGAAGATGTCCACGCCGTCAACCAGCACCGTGCCGCTCGTCGGCCTGATCAAGCCGTTCAGGTGCTGCACCAGCGTCGATTTGCCGCTGCCCGTGTGGCCGATCAGCCCCACCAGCTCGCCGTCGTTTATGGTGACGCTGATGTCCTGTACCGCGACCGCCTGAAAAGGGCTGCCCGGCATGTAGACATGGCTCAAATCCCTTATCTCAATCGGCAAAGTGCCACCACCATTTCCTCTATCGTCAGTATTCCGTCCGGGAGGAGCAGCCCGTCATCTTTTAGCCTGATGCCAAGTTCCGTCATTTCCGGCACGTCAAGGCCAAGAGAACGCACCTTGCCCGCCTGGGCGAATACCTCGCGCGGCGTGCCCTCCATGGCGATTGCGCCTTGATCCATGACCAGCAGCCGGTCGGAGCGCGCGGCTTCGTCCATGAAGTGGGTGATCCATACCACCGTCACGCCTTCCTCGCGGTTGAGTTTTTGAACCACCGCCAAGACGCTTTCGCGGCCCGCGGGGTCAAGCATGGCGGTCGCTTCGTCAAACACGATCACGCGCGGGCGCATGGCCAGCACGCCCGCAATGGCGATGCGCTGCTTCTGTCCGCCCGAGAGCATGTGCGGAGCGCTGCCGGAAAACGCCTCCATGCCCACCATGTGAAGCGCTTCGTCCACGCGCCGCCGGATTTCGTTTGGCTCAACGCCCAGGTTCTCAAGCCCAAACGCCACATCTTCCTCGACGATGGTCGCAACCAGCTGATTGTCGGGGTTTTGGAACACCATGCCGCACGCGCGCCTGACGTCCCAGGTGTTTTTCGGATCGGTCGCATCGATGCCCGCCACGAGAACCGAACCGGCGCTTGGCGTGTAGAGCGCGTTCATCAGCTTGGCCAGCGTCGATTTTCCGCTGCCGTTGTGCCCGAGAATCGCCAAAAACTCGCCTTCATATACGGTCAGCGACGCGCCCGCAACCGCCTCTTGCTCATCTTCCGGATAGGCGTAGCGCGCGTCCTCAATTTTTATGATCGCTTTCTTTTCTGGCATGGTCGCTCCTTCGAAAATCCTTACGAATTATCGTGCGCTATTGTACCATTGGCACGTTAAATATGGAGCAATTTCCCCGATTGATTTTGCTGTTGCTGGACAGATTAACATTTGTAGAGTATGATACTGCATGGGAATTGGGTAAAAATTGTCAATCATATCACAAGGAGCGATGAATCATGAATAAGAAGACCATCCGTGACATCGACGTAGCGGGCAAGAAAGTGCTGGTACGCTGCGACTTCAACGTGCCGCTCGACGCTGAAGGCAACATCACCGACGAGACGCGCATTTCGGCCGCGCTGCCCACGATCAAGTACCTGCTTGAAAAGGGCGCGCGCGTGATCCTGTGCTCGCACCTGGGCCGCCCCAAGGGCGAATTCAACATGAAATATTCACTTGCCCCGGTCGCAAAGCGCCTGTCGGAGAAGCTGGGCTTTGAGGTCAAGCTCGCCAAGGACGTCATCGGAGAGGATGCCAAGGCGCTTGCCGCCTCCGTCAAGGAAGGAAGCGCGGTGCTGCTCGAAAACGTGCGCTTCCACGCTGAAGAAGAAAAGAATGATCCCGCGTTTGCAAAGGAACTGGCCTCGCTGGCCGACATCTATGTATCGGACGCCTTTGGCACCGTGCACCGCGCCCATGCCTCGACGGCGGGCGTCGCCGACTACCTGCCCGCCGTGGCCGGTTTCCTGATCGGCAAGGAGCTTGATTTCCTGGGCGGCGCGATCGAGAACCCCGAACGCCCCTTCCTCGCCATCCTCGGCGGCGCGAAGGTCAAGGACAAGATCGGCGTCATCACCAACCTCCTCGAAAAGGTCGATGCCCTGATCATCGGCGGCGGCATGGCCTACACCTTCCTCAAGGCCAAGGGCTACGCGATCGGCAATTCCTTGCTCGACGAGGAGCGCATTGACCTCGCCCGCGACATGATGAAGCAGGCGCAGGAAAAGGGCGTCAAGCTGCTTTTGCCCATCGACAACGTGTGCGGCGACCAGTTCTCAAACGACGCCGACATCAAGGTGACCGACAGTGAAGCGGGTGTGCCCGAGGGTTACATGGCCCTTGATATCGGGCCCAAGACCATCGCCCTGTTTGAAGAGGCGGTCAAGAGCGCCAAGACGGTCGTCTGGAACGGCCCGATGGGCTGCTTTGAAATGCCGAACTTCGCCGCAGGCACCCTGGCCATTGCCAGAGCCCTCGCGACGTCGGGCGCGACCTCCATCATCGGCGGCGGCGACAGCGCGGCAGCCGTCACCCAGATGGGCCTGGCCGACAAGATGAGCCATATCTCAACCGGCGGCGGCGCGTCCCTTGAATTCCTCGAAGGGAAAGTCCTGCCCGGCGTCGCGGCCCTGAACGACAAGTAGCACAGGTCGCGGGGGCGGATTTACGGGGATCGTTTCGAGGAGCCGGAATCCCTTACCACATTTGATTCTATTTTAGGAGGATATACACATGCGCAAGCCCATCATCGCCGGAAACTGGAAAATGAATAAGACGCCCGCCGAGGCTGTCCAATTGGCTCAAGAACTGATCCCGCTGGTGAAAGACGCCAAGTGCGACGTCGTCATTTGCCCGACGAGCGTATGCCTTGACGCGGTGAAGGATGTCGTCAAGGGCACGAACGTCAAGCTCGGCGCGCAGAACGTACACTTTGCGGCCAATGGCGCCTTTACCGGCGAACTGTCCGCCGAAATGCTCAAGGCCGTGGGCTGCGAGTACGTCATCATCGGCCACTCCGAGCGCCGGCAGTACTTTGGCGAGACCGACAAGACCGTAAACCAACGCACCGTGGCAGCCGTCAAGGCCGGCCTGATCCCGATCGTTTGCGTGGGCGAGATGAAGGACGAGCGCGAAGGGGGCTACACCAACCCGATCGTGTGCTACCAGACCCTGATGGCGCTGACCGGCCTCACCGGCGAAGAAGTCCAAAACCTCGTCGTCGCCTACGAACCGGTCTGGGCGATCGGCACCGGCCTTACCGCGACCGATGAGCAAGCGGGTGAAACCATCGGCGTCATCCGCAAGGCCATCGCGGGCCAGTACGGCGAAGAAGTGGCCCGGAAGGTGCGCATCCAGTACGGCGGATCGATGAAGGGCAGCAACGTCAAGGGCCTCATGGCGCAAAGCGAAATCGACGGCGGCCTGATCGGCGGCGCAAGCCTTAAGGCGGCTGATTTCGCGCAGGTGGTGAACTTCTGATGACCACCGCGCTCATCATCATGGACGGGTTCGGCATCGCCGCGCCGTCTAGCACCAACGCCATCTCGGTCGCGGGCACGCCCAACCTCGACCGTTTCCGCGCGGCGTACTCGGCCACCGAAATCGGCGCGTCGGGCCGCGACGTGGGCCTGCCCCAGGGGCAGATGGGCAACAGCGAAGTGGGCCACACCAACATCGGCGCGGGCCGCGTGGTGTACCAGATGCTGGTTAAAATATCAAAAGACATCGAGGACGGCGTGTTTTTCGAAAACCCGGCGCTCGTCCAGGCAATCGAGGACGCAAAGGCCAAGGACAGCGCGCTGCACCTGATCGGCCTCGTCTCCCCGGGCGGCGTGCACTCGCATCAGGAGCACCTGTACGGCCTGCTCCGGATGGCCAAGACGCGCGGGCTTACGCGCGTATACGTCCACGCGCTGCTCGACGGGCGCGACGTGCCGCCCTCGTCGGCCGAGGGATACATGCGCGAATTGGTGGGCGAGATGAAGGAGATCGGCGCGGGCCGGGTTTCGACCGTCATGGGGCGTTTCTACGCCATGGACCGCGATTTTGCCTGGGACCGCGTGGAGAAAGCGTACGGCGCAATGGTGTACGGCGAAGGCGTCAAAGAATCGGACCCCGTAGAGGCCATCGAACATTCCTACCAGAACCACGTTACCGACGAGTTCATGCTGCCCACCGTCATCGAAGGCGGCGAGGCCATCAAGGCGAACGACTCTGTTGTGTTCTTCAACTTCCGCCCCGACCGCGCGCGTGAAATCACCCGCGCGTTCGTGGACCCGGACTTCACCGGCTTCACGCGCAGGAACGGGTTCTTTCCGCTGACTTACGTGTGCATGGCGCAGTACGACGCCACCATGCCCAACGTGCTCTTGGCCTACCCGCCGGAAGCGCTGACCATGACGATGGGCGAGTACATCTCGAAACAGGGCCTCAAGCAACTGCGCATCGCCGAGACGCAAAAGTACGCGCACGTGACCTTCTTCTTCAACGGCGGCGAGGAGAAGACCTTTGAGGGCGAGGACCGGATACTGGTTCCCTCGCCCACCGTCGCGACCTTTGACATGAAGCCCGAGATGAGCGCCTACGAAGTGACGGACGCGGTGCTCAAAGAGATCGAGGCTGAGAAGTACGACGTCATCATCTTAAACTACGCCAACTGCGACATGGTGGGCCACACCGGCTTCATGGACGCGGCGGTCAAGGCGGTCAAGACGGTGGACGAATGCGTGGGCCGCGTGGTGGACTTGATCGTCGCCCACGGCGGCAAGGCGATCATCACCGCCGACCACGGCAACGCCGACCAGATGGTCGATCCGGAATCTGGCGGCCCGTTCACGGCTCATACGACAAACCCGGTTCCCGTGATCGTGGTGGACCCTAGGCATCCCAAGCACAAGCTGCGCAAAGGCGGGAAGCTGTGCGACCTGTGCCCGACCATGCTGACGCTGATGAACCTTGAAAAGCCCGCCGAAATGACCGGCGCGACGCTGATTGAGGACTGAGTGACACGAAAAGGGAGCCTGCGCGGTACAATGCACTGCGCGGGCTCCTTTTCATTTGAACAGGGCCGATCCGTCCTCATCTACGTCTACGCTTCGATTGCCCACTTGGCAATCATCTGTACCGTTGCTTCAGTCAACAACGCTAAAATCAACTTCGTAACCCTCTCCATCTTTGTCACCAGTCCAAATATGGGGCGGTTTAACGGTTTCCTTGTATCTCTACGAAAGTTTCATGATGATTGCTACCCGGTAGGCCGCATTTATTCTGTCCAAGGTCGCAAGTCTTCCGCTTGAAAGCTTCGAAACAGAAACTCATTGTTACTCCCCCCAATGATAAATTTGGGCTTGCAAACCGTGGCGTCTTTATGAAAATCGACGATGTAATACCCGTCTACACATTCACCGCCTTCGTGCTTTACGTTGGTAAAGTCTACTTCGTATGCTTCCCCGTCTCCATATACATCAACAATGGTTCCGATCATGCCCCGCTTAAATCCGTCCGATTCATATCTATCCGTAATCAACACAACATCCGTATATTCCTCAAACTTCATGTCCATATCCTCCTCAATCATTTCCAACCCGCATGTGGAGTGGTTAGTCGAATGGTTCCCAGTGGTTCTACTAACCATCCGGATTTTACAATCTTTATCTTTCCATCCTTGTCTGAGAGTTCAATGATAATTGTGACCCTTTGTCCATGATGATCAATTTTGCCCAATACATAATCCCCATTTTGATACTTTGCTTTCGCCTGTTCAACATAGATAGCACGCAATAATTCCGAATCTTCTATTGTGTACCCCCATTCGTAGTATTGAACATCCTTTCCCTTCTCTTTGCCTTTTTCAGCAAACAGATACTCGGTGAACTTTCGAATCGAAGCTGTTGCCGTAATATCAGGCGGTGATATCGCAGCCAGGTAACACCTACAATTTGGATGTTCGGGCCATCTGGGGCATTTAGAAAAAAAGAAGTAGCATTCGTTCAGTGCCCTGCAGTCCGCGGAAGTCCGTTCGTCCATCATCGCAACCCATTTAACCCACTGATTGGGCCCAAACCCCAAGACATCTCGCATTCCCTTTCGCAATACCGCTTCAAGCTCCATGGTCTCACCTCATGTCATGATCTGCGAAATCGAACATAAGGCGAGACGTGCGCTATAAAGCGACATCTTTTTAAAAAGGCCTTCGCGGGTTAAGCGAAAGCTCCTTAATTTAAATTGTG
>JAVBND010000109.1:0-31552 GCA_031551775.1 Eubacteriales bacterium
GCATGGCGATGATGGAAGGGTATTAGGGCAACGCCGCACAGGTAGCGAACACGCTGACGGGCTGCTTTTCCACCCAGGCAGCCCTGCAAAAACACTTGAATTAGCGCTGCTAGTCCTGCGGTTTTTGCAGGACCACCTGGATGAAAAATCATCCCATCATCACATCCGCTACCTGTGCGGTGTTGCCTTAAGCACTGCTTATGAAAGTGGGGACCGCGTTATGAAAAGACTCCTTGCGTTGGCTGTGAGCCTTGTCTTGATCTGGGCGCCCAGCGCGCTGGCCGCGCCCGGCGACGCGGTCCCCTTCCGGCGCGGCGTCGGCGGGATGGTAGAAATCCAGAGCGCCGCGGTCATCGGCGATACGGTGTATGTGGGCGCGTATTCGGACATGTACGCCTACAAGCTGGGCGATGAGAAGCCGACCCGGCTTGCCTGCGAGCGCCCCGATGATATGGATATGCGCGGCCTGTTTGCATCCGACGGCGCGCTTTACGCGCTGATGCAGACCTGGGGCGAAAAGAGTGGTTGCAGGCTGGTTCGGGTGACGGTCGATGAATCGGGCGCGGCGAAGCTTGGCGAAATGCTTGAACTCGACTGGAGCGAGATGCGCATAGAAGATGGCGAATACAGCTACAGCCGCGAGTACGACAACCCCGTGGCGATTGACGGCACGCTTTACCTGATGGCGATGAGCGAGGACTGGAACACGTGCGAGCTGTTCGCTTTTAACATGGCGGACGGCAGCTACAAGAAGCTCAATGCGCCCCACAACACCAATGCCATCGCGCGCTACAAGGACGGCAAGCTCCTCTCGTTTGAGCGCGAACGCCACGACAACACAGGGCCGGTCACGGTAGCGGTCATAAACCCGCAAACGGGCGAGCACACCCAGGCGGCGGCATTTGAAATTGACAGCGCCGAAGTCTACGGCCTGGCCTATGACGAGCAAACGGACAGCATATTCTATGTGGCGGGCGGTTCGGTCCATCAGGTCAAGGGCATGGATTTTAAAAACGCGCAAGTGGTGAGCGATATGCCGCTTGGGAACAACAGCGCCATGCTGCGCGCGGGGCAATTGATCACGGGACAATACTACATGTATTACAACTACGAGGCGCTGATCATCCGAAACCTCGCGCCCGACGCGCGCCCTGAGCGCACGCTGACCATCAAGGGCTATTATCAGGCGGACGACGCCTACTACGCGTTTGCCGCGGCGCACCCGGAAGTCGCGGTTTCGATCTTGAATTCCTACATGCCTGATGAAGAAGTGACCCGGGCCATGATGGACCGCGACGGGACGAGCGATATCTTTATCCTGGACCTCGACGGACCGGCCTTTCAGGCGCTGATCGGGCGCGGCTACCTGGCGGAAGTGACCCATGCGAAAATCATAAAGGGCATGTCGCGCATGTACCCGGCCATCCGGGACGCGGTGACGGTTAACGGCAAGCTTGTCGCGGTGCCCCAGTCGTTCTCGAGCTACGGCGTTATGGGATTGAGCATGGAAGTGATGAAGAAGCTTGGCCTGACCGAAGAGACCTTGCCCAGGACCTGGATCGAGATGATCGACTTCATCGAGGGTTTTTCCGACAAGTACGGCGAGGCGTTTCCCGAGGTCACGCCGCTTGATCCCGCCAGCATGCCCCGCATCCGTGAGACACTGCTCAACTGGATAGTCGGGAATTATCTCTCGAGCAAAGGCGGTCAGGGCATGCTGTCGCTGAACGACCCGGTTTTAAGAAAAACGCTCGAGCGGCTGGACGCGGCGGATTTTTCCTCCACTGAGACAGAGGAATCGGAAGACGGCTATACCTGGTCGAGCGGCACGGTGTTGTTTTCCGGTTGGACGCATGCGGGGTTTGACGGCTACCGCTACCGCGACGACATCACCTGGCCCATGGCGTTTGAAAACGGCAAAGCGCCCGCGCTGCCGCTTACGTTCACCGCGTTTGTGATCAACCCTTTTTCGGGCAATCGCGATATCGCCGAGGAATACCTTTCGCTGACGCTTGAAAAAATGAACGTATACATGAAAACCACCCTGTGCCCGGACGTCAACGAGCCGCTGCGCGACGATTACTACGAACAGAACATGCGCGAGATGCAGAGGTGGCTTGAGAAAGCCCGAGCGGAGCTTGAAAAGGCCCCGCCCGAGGACAAAGCGATCTATGAGGAGAACGTCAGGAGCGCGGAAGCAAACATCAAGGATTACGAGAAAGAAGCCTGGGCCGCGAGCGCGGAGGATATCGCAAAGTATCGAAAGCTGGCCGAGAACTTGACGGTGGTCAGGTACATGGGGCTTGGGAGTTCCAATGCCGGTGAAATTGATGCGCTGCTTGGGCGCTACGCCGCCAAACAGATTCCCATGGATCAGTTCATCTCGGGCATCGACCAGAAGATAAGCATGGCCATGATGGAGGGCATGTAGGAAACAGGAAGGCGACTTAAGCAAATGTTCAAAAGAAAAAAATCGGTGATCTTCTTCCTCGCGCCGGGGCTGATCGGCCTCTTGGTGTTCTACCTGATCCCGTTTGGCGGCGGCGTTTATTACAGCTTAACCGACGGCGGATTTGAGAACAAGTTCGTCGGCATTCAGAACTACGTGGGCATCTGGCAAAACCAAATGTTTACGCTGGGGCTCAAGAACACGCTTGAGCTGTCGCTGCTTTGCGCGCCGCTCATCTGGGTGATGTCGTTCCTGGTCGCGTCCATGCTCAACGGTTTAAAAAAATCCGGCGCGCTGTTCAAAAACGCCGTGCTCATGCCCTACCTCATGCCGACCAGCGCAATGCTGCTCATCTGGCTGATCCTCTTCGACTACGGCGGCGCGGTCAACCGCGCGGTGGTTGCCCTTGGATTTGAGCGCGTCTTGTGGCTTGAGGGCGCGTCCCTGCGCGTTCCGGTCGTGGTCATGTACGTGTGGAAGAACCTGGGCTTTTCGGTCGTCATCTTCATGGCGGCGCTCCAGTCGGTGCCCGAGGCGTTTTACGAATACGCGCGGCTTGAGGGCGCGGGTTTTCTGCGCCGCGCGTTTTCGATTACCCTGCCCCTCATTACGCCCACCGCCTTTCTCGTGCTGGTCATGGCCTGGGTCAACGCGTTCAAGATCTTTAAAGAGGTTTATTTCATCGGCGGCGCGTACCCCGATTACGCGGTGTACACGCTTCAAAACTACATGAACAACATGTTTTCAAAGCTCAACTACCAGATGGTCACGACCGCAGCGTACAGCTTTGCCGCCATCGTCCTCATGCTCTTTGGCCTCTTGTTCTTCATGGAGAACCGCATGCGCAAGGGGGTAAGCGGATGAGCGGGGGATATAGGCGGATCAAGGGCCGGCTTGATCCGATCGAAGGCAAGAACTGGCGCGAGATTGCCGGCGAACGGCCCCCTGAAAGGAGCTGGCGAGAACTCAAGCGGCCCAGGCGCGTTCGCCGGGGGAGGAGGGACAGCCTGCTGGTCCGCGCGCTATTGATTGTGCTGGCGGTGATCCTGCTGGCCCCAATTGTGTTGACCTTCTTTTATTCGTTCTTTCCGACGAGCGAAATCACCGCGTACCTCGCCATGCGCTCAAATTACGATTTGGCGGCGTGGATGCCCATCAAGCTCTCGCCGCAGTTGTTTTCACTCAGGCAGTATTACCGAATCCTGATCGAAGACGTGACGGTTTTAAAACTCTATGTGAATTCCGCCATGTACGCGGGCGCGATATTGCTGGGTCAGGCGCTGGTCATTCCCATGCTTGCCTATGCGCTCAGCCGCTTTCGCTTCTTTGGCCGGGACGCGCTGTTCTTCATCATCCTGATGCTCATGCTGATGCCCTTCCAGGTGACCATGGTGCCAAACGTCATCACGCTTCGCCAGCTCGGCATCATGAACACGCCCTGGGCGGTGATCCTGCCCATGTGCTTTGCGCCCTTCATCATCTTCCTCCTGCGCCAGTTCATGGTGTCGCTGCCGGACGAATTGATCGAAGCGGGCGAAATTGACGGCGCGGGCACGTGGCGCAGCTTCATCTATGTGGTGCTGCCGGTATCGCGCCCAATTCTCGGCGCGGCGGCGGCGCTGTCGTTCGCCGATTGCTGGAACCTGGTTGAACAGCCCTTGGTGTACCTGAGCGAGCGATACGATTTACAGCCGCTTTCCGTGATGTTCGGGCAAATATCGACCGAGGCCAAGGAAATCGCGTTTGCGGGCGCGGCGATCTACATCCTGCCGGCGCTGTTCATCTACCTGTTCTTCCAGGAAGACATACAAATGGGCATTCAATTGTCGGAGCTTAAATAGGGGGGAAGACGTTTGAAAAGAATGGCGGTCAAAGGACTCATCATACTATCGGTCGCGGTGGCGCTGTGCATGTTTTTTGCGGGCACCGTGCGCACCATCGTGACGCCGAAAATCAAGATCGTGTCGGCCAAGACGGGCAAGATCGAGCAATCGATTTCGCTCAAGGGCGTTTTGACCCATCCCGAAACCGAGGAAGTCCGCGTGGACGACGCGCGCGGGCAGACGCTCTCGGTCTCGCGCGTCTATGTGCGCGCCGGGCATGAGGTCAAAGCGGGCGAAGTGATGTTTGAAATGGAAATGACCGACTACGATGAAAAAAATGACAAGCTGGTCAAGGACTACGAGGACAAGCGCAAGAAGCTGATTGACCTTGACATCAAAAACCGCGAACTGAACAAAACAAACCCCCGCAACAGCGCCTATGACGCCATGATTCTCGCGCACAAGGCGCTGATCGAAGCCAAGGTGAAGTACCAGGCGCTTCGCGAGCAGGAGGGCCTGCGCGTGCCGGGCGATGTGAAGAACGCGGACCTTCAGCAGTACCTGGTTGACAACGGGGGCAGCCCTGCGCTGGGGCTGGCTGCGGCGGCATACGCCGAAGCCGCTTCCGCCGCCACCCGCGCCGAGAACACCCTCTTTTCCATGCTCAGCGACAAAAAGACCAAGGGCAAGGACGGCATTTGGGAATACCTCAAGGAGCGCAGCCTGATGACGGCCGAGCTTGAGCAGGTGGAAAAGGATATGACCGAGCTCGCGGTAAAAAAATCCGGTCTGTCCAAGGTGATCGCGCCCCGCGACGCCTATGTGACGGCGGTTTCCGTTAAGCCGGGCGACGCCTACGAGGGCAAGACCGCCGCGCTGTCCATCAGCAAGGAAGGCGTGAAGCCGGTGCTTCGCGCGGATATTACCGATGTGCGCCAATCGATCGACACGGGCGCGGCCGTGTTGGTCAAGGGCGACTGGCAGGCGCTGGAGACCAAGGTGATCGGCGTTGGCGTTGACATCAAGGGCAGGAAGTACGTGGATGTGGAACTGACGGAGGAGATCATCTCCATGCGCGGCGGCGTCTACGCCATGACGCTTTCGGACACCGACATGACGGTCACCTTCCGCGCCAAGGAATCGCGCACGCTCCTGCCCGCGAGCGCGGTCCGGTCAGGCGGCGAAAAGGACGACTACGTCTGGCAGATTCGCCGTGAATACGGCGGCTTTACCGGCGAGCGGATGAAGATCGCCAAGACGCCGGTCACGGTTGTTCAGCGCGCGGACAAGGTGGTCGCCATCGCCGAGGATATGTACAACGCGCAGATTGCCGACATGGAAGACCGCGCGATTAAGGACGGCGATGCCGTCATGGAATACGTCAGTTGACCGGAGGAGCCATGCGCAAGAAAAAAACAAAAAAAGGCCATCTGTTCTTGCTCGTGCCCGGGCTGTGCCTGATGGCGCTGGCGCTTTCGCAGTTGCTTCGCGCGCCCGACCTTTTGCAGTACGTGGCCCAAGCGCCGCAACCGGTGGCCGTACAAGCCGAGAGCGCGGGCGATGAACAGAATGGGACGGAGGAAGAGGATCGGGAGGCGTCCCCGGGTGACGCGCCCGAGATGACCCACGACGCGCTCAATACGCTGGATGCGGGGCTGGCGGAGGCCATGAACGCGCTCGCGGGCAGCCTAACCGCCCATGCGGTCAGCGCCGAAAAATCAAACGTCGCGATGGCGGGCGACGCCGGGGGCAGCGCGAACGCGCGGCTTATGGCGACGGGCGAAGGGTATTTTGGCGTGTACCCGAAGTACCTCCTGAGCGGGCGCTTGCCCTCGTCTGACGAGCTGAAATACGGCGATCCGGTCATCGTGCTCGACATTGATCTTGCGATCAAGCTGTTCGCCGTTTCCGAACCCATCGACCGCAAGGTTACGATAGAGGAGCATGCGTTCCGGGTGGTGGGCGTCGTGCGGCACAGCCGCTCAAGCGGCGAGCACGACCTGTACAGCGCGTATATCCCGCTTGCCGCCGCTTGTAAGCGCGGCATGGCGCTTTCAAGCGTCACCGCAAGCGCGTTGGCGGCGCCCAAATCCGGCGCGGCTTCGACTTTTCAGGCGGCGCTCAGCCAAGTGATGCCGGACGGGGATTTCTACGACATCGCAAAGGAAGCCCTGCGCGCGCGCGTACTTTTGCGCCTGGTGGCCGCGTCGCTTGCGGCCTTTGCGATCGGGATCGGCTTTTCATGGATCAACCGCTTTTCACGGGAGAAGTTTTTCATCTACCGGGAACGGATGCGGCGCGAATACCTGCGCGACATGCTGCCCGGGGTGACGGCGGCGTGCCTTTTGGCGCTGGGCGGCTATGCGCTGCTGCTTGGGGCTTCCTGGGCGGTCGCCATGTACGCGATAGAGCCGGTGTACATTTTCCCCGAGTGGGTTCCGGCCGTGTTGGTGGAGTTGAGCGACATCAAGGCCACCTTCTGGGACCTCATCACCCGCGCGTCAAAACCCGTCCGGCGCTACACCGTTGAGGGCAAGGAAATTGAGTTTTACGCCATGCTGCTCAGGTGGGGGATGATCGCCTCCTTAACCGGCGCGCTGATGGGCGCGCTTGGCCGCACGTCAAAAATTCTTCGCGCGCGCGGGGAAGAAGAATCCAAATAAGCGGAATAACGGCATGAAAAGAGGACTGACCGGCATAGAGATGCTTGTCAGTCCTCGTAATTTTGACAAAGGGCGAGCTTGCCCGCCCGGCGAGCCTTCCCCACCCGTCCAAATTGCGCCCGGAAAATCCCGCAGGATTTTCAGCAATTTGGCCTCGTTCCTTCCTCATCGAAAAGGTTTTGCCCAGGCAAAAGGTTTTCGATGACAGCGTCAGCCGCCTATTCCACGGTGTATACCCGGATCAGGTTGGTGGTCCCCGAGCAGCCAAGCGGCACGCCCGCGGTCACCACCACCGTGTCCCCGCTCTTGACGAGACCGGCCTGCTGCGCGGTATCGACCGCATGCTCGATCAGGACGTCGCTGACGTGTTCCTCTCCAACCGACAGCGGCGTCACGCCCCAGGACATGTTGAGCTGTCTGAGCGTCACGGCGTCGGGCGTGCAGCCGATGATCGGAATATCGGCACGGAAGCGGCTGATCATGCGCGCGGTGACGCCGTACTTGGTGACGGTGATGATCGCCGCCGCGTTCAGGTTGTAAGCGGTCAGGCAGGTCGCGTGGGAGATGGCGTCGGTCACGCTGTGCGCGTGTTCGCGCGGCGAACGCTCAAAGAAGCGCTTTTGATAGTTGATGTCCTGTTCGGTGCGCTCGGCGATGCGGGCCATGATCTTGACCGCCTCAACGGGGTACTTGCCGCCGGCGGTTTCGCCCGAGAGCATGATGCAGCTGGTGCCGTCGTAGATGGCATTGGCGACATCGGTGGTCTCGGCGCGGGTGGGGCGCGGGTGGCTGATCATGCTGTCGAGCATCTGGGTCGCGGTCACGACCGGAAGGCCCGCGCCGCACCCCATATGGATCATCTTCTTCTGGACGGACGGCAGGTCCTCGAGCGGGATTTCAACGCCCATGTCGCCGCGCGCCACCATCAGCATGTCGCTGACGGAGATGATCTCCTCAAGGTTGGCCACGCCCTCGGCGTTTTCAATCTTGCTCATGATGCGGATGTGCTTGCCGCCGTTGTCGTCGAGTATCTTGCGGATTTCGAGCACGTCCTCTTTTGAGCGCACAAACGACGCGGCGATGATGTCAAACCCGGTTCTGATGCCCAGCAGGATGTCGTCGTAGTCGCGCTGGCTCACGTAGGGCATTGAAAAACGGGTGTCGGGCAGGTTCACGCCCTTGCGGTCGGAAATCGGGCCGCCCGCGATGACGGTCGTATGGATTTCGTTGCCTGTGATGTCGTCAACCACAAGCTCGATCAATCCGTCGTCAAGCAGGATGCGCGCGCCGCTCGTCAGGTCCCGATGGAGGTTCTTGTAGCTGACCGAGACGCGCGTATGGTCACCGGCCACGTCGTCCGTGGTAAGGGTAAAGCGCTGCCCATCCTGAAGCTCCGCGCGCCCGCCGTTGAAGAGACCCAGCCGGATCTCAGGGCCCTTGGTGTCAAGGATGGTCGGGATTGGCTTCTTGAGCTCGTTGCGCACCTGAACCAGCACTTTAAAATCCTGCAGCTTGCTCTCGTGGGTGCCGTGGGAAAAATTAAACCGCGCGGCGTCCATGCCCGCCTGGATCATGGCGCGGATGGTATCTGGATTGTTGGATGCGGGGCCGATGGTACAAATGATCTTGGTTTTGCGCATATTTTCTGCTCCTCTCATGCAGCCGTTAATATATCATATAGATATGAAGATTCATAGGTGGATCGCGTTTTCTTGTCGGATATTGAATGGACAAATCATGGCGCTGGCGTTAACATATATTATGATGGGTAGTATGCGGAGCTTTATACACTCCGCAAAGAAAATGAGGGGGCATGCGGGATGGTCTGGGCAATCGTATCGATCGTGATCTCATGCGCGGCGTTGGGCGTCGCGGCTTACTTCTACCAATGGGTAAAAAAACTCCCTATGGCGGGAAACGGTCTTGACCGCATCGGCGGGCTGATTCGCAAAGGCGCATTTACCTTCATGAAGCGCGAATACAAAGTGTTGGCGATTTTCTGCGGCGTCGTATCCGTCATCATCCTGCTATTGTTCCCAAATCCCATATGGACCGGCAAGGGCCTTGGCCCGAACGCGGCCATGGTTGCGGCATACCTGTTTGGCTCGGTTCTGTCGGGCCTGGCCGGCGTGGTCGGCATCTCCATCGCGACGATCGCCAACGTCCGCTCGGCGTCCGCCGCGCGCAAGGGTCTGGCCCCGGCATTCATGGCGGGCTTCCGCGGCGGCGCGGTCATGGGCATGGCTGTCGTATCGAGCTCGCTGCTCGGCGCGGCGATCCTGTACCTGATCACGGGCGACGACCAGCTGATCATGGCGTTCAGTTTCGGCGCAAGCTCGCTGGCCCTCTTCGCCAAGGCGGGCGGCGGCATCTTCACCAAGACCGCGGATATCGCGGCGGACCTGACCGGCAAGGTCGAACTCGGCATTCCCGAGGACGACCCGCGCAACCCCGCCGTCATCGCAGACAACGTGGGCGACAACGTGGGCGATGTGGCCGGCATGGGCGCGGACCTGTTCGATTCGAATGTCGCGGCCTTCGCGGCGGCCATGACCATCGCGGCCCCCTTGGGCGGCATTGAAATCATCTTCTGCTTTGGCTCGCTGGGCCTTCTGGCCTCGATCATCGGCGTATTGATGGCCAAGATCGGCGAGGGCGGCGATCCGGGCAAGGCGCTCAACGGCGGCACATACCTGACCTGCGCCGCGTTTGCCATCCTGACCGCGCTTGCGTCCTTTGCCTGCGGGTACAACCTGCGCCTGTGGGGCGCAGCGGTTTTCGGCATGATTGCGGGCGTCGTAATTGGCCTGACCAGCGAATTCTTTACCGGCGACGACAAGAAGCCGGTCGCCAAGGTGGCCGAGGCTTGTCAGAACGGTCCGGCGTTTACCATCCTTTCCGGGTTCTCCTACGGCTTGGTCTCGGCGCTCCCGTCCATGGCGGGCATCGGCCTGAGCGCGCTCGTCGCCTACAAGCTGTGTGAGCCGCTCGGGGGCAACTACCCGATGCTGGGCATCGCCATGGCCGCGATCGGCATGCTGTCGATCGTCGGCATGATCATCGCCAACGACGCCTACGGCCCCATCGTAGACAACGCGCGCGGCGTTTCGGAGATGTGCTCGCTGGGCGACGAGGTTCTTGAAATCACCGACAAGCTGGACGCCGCGGGCAATACCTCCAAGGCCATCACCAAGGGCTTTGCGATCGGCGCGGCGGGCCTGACCGTCATCGCCCTCCTCGGCGCGTTCAAGGAAACCGCCGAGGGCTTGGGCGCGGTCGTTTCGTTCAACCTCATGAACCCGATGGTGTTCTTCGGGGCGCTGGTCGGCGCGGCCATTCCGGCCGTGTTCTCGGCCATGCTGATCCTGGGCGTTGACCGCAACTCCCAAATCATGGTCAAGGAAATCCACCGCCAGTTCAAGACCATCCCGGGCCTTCGCGAGGGCAAGGCGCAGCCGGACTACGACAAGTGCATCGATATCGCAACCGTCGGCGCGATTCGCGAGCTCATCCCGGCGGGCCTGCTCGCCATCATCGTAACACTCGCGGTCGGTTTCATCGGCGGCGTCGAAGCCATTGGCGGCTACCTGACCGGAAACATCGTCGTCGGTCTGATGCTGGCCCTGCTCATGAGCAACGCGGGCGGCCTGTGGGACAACGCAAAGAAGTTCATCGAAGCGGGCAACTTCGGCGGAAAAGGCAGCAGCGCGCACAAGGCCGCCGTCATCGGCGATACCGTGGGCGATCCGTTCAAGGATACCGCCGGCCCGTCGATCAACACGCAGATCACGGTTGTTTCGCTGGTATCGACGCTGGCTGCCGGGTTGTTTGTCATGATCCACTGACGCGGTAAAAAATACGCGCGCCGCCCGGCCCATCCTGCGGGGCTCGGGCGGCGCGCGGGAAAAATGGGCTACGCGGCGCGGGATGTGCGCTGCTTTTTCTTGTAAATGAGCATGATGAACAGGATGGCCGCGGTTGCCGCCAGCGCGCCCGGTTCGTCCATCGATACCGGGTTTGGCAAGACCGCCTCGCCCGCGAGCGCCTTGGCATGAAGCGCAAGGAGCGCTTGTTCCTGTTGGGCGGTCTCTAGCACGATGAAGGCGCTGCTTCGGGTCAAAACGCGCCGCGCGATGGCGTCTTTTGTCACGTCAATGTTCCCGGGCATGACGGCCTCGTTGTGCCACAGGGCCATGGCATCCTCATAGGGCTTGCCGGTGTAGGGCAGGCGTTCGGCGCAGGTCTTGTCGGTGCACGCTTCGTGGTCCTTCATATCGGGCATGGGCCGCGCGGCTTCGGCGGCAAGCTTTGCCTTTTGCCCTTCAATCGTCAGCGACACAGGGGCGATGTGCATGATTTGAATGGAGGTATAGCGCGTTTCATGGCCTGAAAACGGAAATACGCGAAGCCGTACCAGGTCGCTCGTTTCAAAGGTCACAAGCCCCGGGTCCTGCGCTTTGCTCACCACGGCGTTGTAGACCGCCTCGGCGCTCTTGCGCACGGTGATGATGCCGCGCTTGTTTTCGTAGCCCACCTTGAGCGAATAATCCGAGATGTAGGCGCCCTTGGGCAAGAGGAAGAGGGTCGAAAATTCGCGGCGGTTTTCGGCGGAATTGTTCGTGATTTCAAGGTCCACCCACGAGCGGTACACGTCGCCATCCGCGTCGAACTCGGTGCGCACGGCGGCTATGTTTACATCGAACCGGGGCTTTGATATGCCCCAGGCGGACATCTCGGGGCGCTTGTATGCGGGCAGGGTGGCAAAATGGGCCGCGTACAGCGCTGTGGCCTCGGATTTGGTGATCGGAATGTTGTCAAAAACCACCCGGTTGTATATCGCGCCAATGACGGGCGCGCCCTGACCGGCCCACAACGCCTCGAAGAAACCTTGGTTGACAAAGTCGCGAAGAGAGGTGTCTAGGTCCTGATTGACCCGGTTCATATGCGTGAGCGCGCGGGCAAGGCTTGCGCGATTGATGGCTGGCGGCGTTTCGGCCCTGTCCGCAATGGCTTTTGCGGCGTTTTGGTAGTTTAAGCGGTCAACCGCCATGTTGGCGCCCAGTACGGCGGGCAACGTCAGGAATCCCGCGATCATGAGCGCGAGTACCTTTGCCTTGCCGCATTGCCGGGCGAGGCTTTTGTATTCGCGCTTGAGCTGCGCGGCTTCAAGCGCGAACGCGATGGCGGGCGTCAGGAACAGGAAGCCGACCAGCACGATCGCCGTCACAAGGCCCAGCGGCATGAGGGGAATAAAGACCAACGCGAAGTACGCGATATAGCCAAATCCCACGGATTTCAGGTAGAACAGAGGCAGCGCGAAGCGCCGGGGCCGCTCAAACGGCAGCATGAGTAAGCCGTTGACGAATGCGAGGATGTAGAACCAAGGGCTTGAAAAATCAAAGAGGTTGAAATTTGAGAATTGATTGACCGCAAGGCCGGTGAGCGGCAGCGCCAGCGCGAACAGGGCGACGATGGCGGGATTTTTGCTGCGGGGAAGCTTGCCGCCTTCGGGGGCGTTCCCATCGGCCGCCGGGGCGTCATCGGTCTCGGGCGGCGGGGCCTGGACCGCCTTGCCGGGCTTTGGGCCCATCCACGACATGATCAGCCGGGCAAATCCGACTGCGTCCAGGCACAAAACCGCCATGGCGAAGGACAGCGCAACATCGCCCAATACGCTCCCGCCGGATGCGGCGCTTGAGACAAACACCAGTGCGATCAGGAAGGGCAGCGCCCCCCCATAACCGAGGACGCGCCCCAGATGAACGCCTTCGAGCGCGCCGCGCATCGACAACAGCGACAGCAGTTCTCCCGCCGCTTCAAGCGCGGCAAGCCCCATAAGGGCCACCTCAATCGGCACGGTTTGCGTGGGCAGCGGCGCGAGGTATAGCGCGAGGATCGGTATGCCGTAAGCCGGTATGATCACAAACAGCAGCGTGATCAGGAGCGCCTGCGGCGTATCCTCCCGTCCCTGCCTTTGAAAGACGCACGACGCGGCCAGTGCGGCGGAAAAGCACGCCGCCAGCGGCGAAACCAGCAGCCACAGCGAACCGTCCGCGCGCGTCTGGATAACGCCGTTTGCGGCGCACCAGAGGATCGAGAGCATTGCGAGCAACTGCGGCGCGCAGCAGATGGGGATCAGCATGATCGGCTTTTTGATTGGGTTCATCGTTCAGTCCTCCTTGAAAGTGCCTGCGCCCCGGCGTACAGGGCAAGCAGGCTCAGAAAGTACGCTGCCAGCGAGATTAGCCGGTGGATGAGGGCTCCGCTTGGGTGCGTGGCAAAGGGAATGCTGACGGCGATGCGCAGTGCGCTCACGGCGAAAGCCAGCGCGATTAAGACAAACAGGCAAAGGCCAAGGCGCAAAGCCGCCCGGGAGGGCCGCTCATGGGCGTGCGCGTCATCGGTTGATAGGCAGAGGATCAGAAGCGCCGCGACGAACCACTTCGCGCCCATGCAGTCAGGCGTTATGGCGAAGTTCCTGGCAAGCGCGAGGTACCCGAGACCCTCCACATACTCAAACGAAACGCCCGGGATCAGCGAGAGAAGGGCGGCGTGCGGGCGCAAAAAAACTTGCGGCTGGCTCGTGAAGAGCGCGTAAAAACCCAGCGCCCCGGCCAATGCGGCCGCGCCGTTGATCAGTTTTCGCTTTTTCATGGTCTATTTTTCTTCCTCGTAGGTCAGTATGTCGCCGGGCTGGCAGTCAAGCGCGCGGCAGACGGCTTCAAGGGTTGAAAAGCGGATCGCCTTGGCCTTGCCGTTCTTGAGAATCGAGAGGTTGGCGGGCGTGAGGTTCAGCTTTTGCGCAAGCTCCATGGTGCCAATCTTGCGCTTGGCCATCATCACGTCGATGTTTACGACAATGGGCACGGTAGGACCTCCTCGGCGCGGTTCGGCGCGTTAAATGGTGAAATCATTCTCTTCCTTGAACGCGACAGCCGAGCGGAACAGCTCGCGCAGCACCAGCAAAAACGCGCAGAAGAACAGGAAAAAGAGGGTCAGTATCAGCGCCAGGATCGATTGCCCGCGCGCGGCGTAGTAGCCGCAGGCGCAGCTTAGCCCCAGCGAGATCAGCGCCATGGCAAGGAGCGATTTGAGGTTCTCGTCGATGAATGGGTCGCCGTTGTTTATCGTCTTGAATACTCTGGCCGCGAAGAATACAAATGACACCATGAGCACGCCAAATGCCATCACAAAGGAAAACGCCTGGGCGTAAAACCCGTCCGTAATGGGGCCCCGGTAGAAAAAAGGCAGCGCGTGCCTGAGCGTAAAGGGCAGCGTCAAGTCGATCAGGATTCCCGCGTAGAACATCACGCGCAGCACCCACTCAAGCACCCCCGATAGCGCGCGACTGCCAATGATCCGCTTGTTCATCCTCTGTTCCTCCCTCTCGTTTTCACCGGGAGTATAACACACAAAAAAGCGATTGTCAACAAATAATTATCGAAAAACAATAAATGATGCTAAATGCCACCAAATCGGTAGTGGTATATCAATAAACATATGGCGATTATAATAAAATGGTATCGATACAAAGGTGGCGAAAATGTGGTGATTGATATATAATTGTCACTGGCTTACGTGATGAAGCCAAAATCAACCGAGGGGGGTTTTTCGGGAATGAAGAAACTCAGTTTACTGCTGGCGCTGGTGCTGGCACTGTCGGCGTTTATGGGCGCCGGAGCGATGGCGATGACCGCGGGCACCTACACCGAGACGGTCAAAGGCATGTTTGACGGCTTGACGGTTGAAGTAAAGATGACGGATGGCGCGATTGAATCGGTCGCTGTGACCGAACACCACGAGACCGACACCGGTTTCCCGGCGCTGACCAAAATTCCCGAAGCGATCGTCGCCAACCAGAGCGTGGCGGTTGACGTCGTCGCGGGCGCGACCATGACCTCAAACGGCATCATCGAAGCGGTCAAGCTGGCTCTGACGGAAGCGGGCGCGGACGTGGAAGCGTTCTCAAAACCCGTGGAAGCGGCGGCGAGCATGTCGTATTACCCGGTGATGGGTTCGTTTGAAGTGCCCGCCACCTGGGACGAGAGCTACGACGTGGTCGTCGTGGGTTCGGGCTTTGCCGGCCTCATGGCCTCCTACGCCGCGACCAAGGCGGGCGCGAGCACGGCGCTCATTGAGAAGCTGGCGACCACCGGCGGCAACAGCGCCACCAACGGCGGCCAGTACGCGGCCTATACATCGGAAGTCGCGGCCGACCTCCAGAAAAAGTTTGACCTGGTGCCCGATACCGCCGAGAAGCACATCGAAGACACCATGAACGGCGGCGACCTGATGAGCAACATCGACATGGTCACCAACATGGTTTACGGCTCGCCGGTCGTATTCGACCTGCTGCTTGACAACGGCTTGGTCATTCGCGATACGCTGGCCCGTCCGGGCGGACACTACGGCTACCGCACCTACGTGACCGAGAACCAGGTTGGCGCGGACATCACGTCGATTCAGTACAAGATGGTTCAGGAAGCGGGCGTCAATGTCGAGCTCGAAACCAAGATGGTTGAAATCTACAGAACCCGCGATGACGCGAACCGCGTGGTCGGCATCCGCGTAGCGACGGGCGAGGGCTACAAGAACATTGAAGCCAAGAAGGGCGTCATCCTTGCCACCGGCGGCTTCGGCGCGAACGTCGAGATGCGCCAGACCCAGGTGCCCTACCTGACGGCCGACATCCCCACCACCAACATCAGCGCGGCGTCCACCGGCGAAGGCATCTACCTCGCCCAGGCCCTCGGCGCCAATACCATGCAGATGTCCAACATCCAGCGCTACCCCTTCGCCGATCCTGAGAACGGCGTGCTCGACAAGTACGCGGTGTGGCCGTTCACCGGCCCGAGCTTTGGCATTGTGTACGTGGACTACCAGGGCAACCGCTACGTCAACGAAGGCGAACGCCGCGACGTGTGCGCCAATGCCGCCGCCAACTCCGGATTCATTTCCACCTACTCCATCGCGACAAACGATATCCTCTCCTTCGCCAAGCCCGAGGAAATCGCCGAAGGCATTGCGACCGGGCGCGTCATGGCGGGCGATACGCTTGAAGAACTGGCTGAGAAGATGAACGCCTACGCGGTCAAGGGGCAGTACCCTGCGGTCAGCGCCGAGAACCTCAAGGCCACCATCGAGAAGCACAACAGCTACATCGACAGCGGCATTGACGCTGATTTCGGCAAGGTCATGGCGGGCACCATGAAGAAGATGGAGAACGGGCCGTACTATGCGGTTGCGCAGTACCCCTCGGTCCATCACACCATGGGCGGCCTGGTCGTCACATCGCGCACCGAAGTCAAGGACATCTACGGCGAGATCATCCCGGGCCTGTTCGCCGCGGGCGAAGTGACTGGCGGCGTGCATGGCACCAACCGCCTGGGCTCGAACGCCGATGCGGATTGCTGCGCCTTCGGCTACATCGCGGGCACGTTCGTCGCCACGGGCGAGATGCCGGAATTCGCTCCGATCAAGTAAAATCATCAAATCAAAAAAAGGGCATGCCGCCTGTCACCGGGCGGCGTGCCCTTTTATACTTGGTGTTTGACACATCCTGTTTGCGGGTACGAATTGCGTATCGGATGAGGTTGATCCGGCTCGTGAGGAGGGAACAGAATGAGTTGTATCAGAGGAATTAAACGCATTGTCCGCGGCAGGAAGACGATCGACGGGGCGGGTGTTCGCCTGACGCGCGTGCTGGGCATGGACGATACGGCCGACATCGATCCGTTTTTAATGCTCGACGCGTTTGACGCGGTCAACCCGGATGACTACATGAGGGGATTCCCCATGCATCCGCATAGGGGAATCGAGACGTTTACCTACCTGATCGCGGGCGCAATGAATCACCGGGATACGCTTGGCAACGCCGGGCGCATCGGCAGCGGCGAAGCGCAGTGGATGAATGCCGGAAGCGGCATATTGCACGAGGAAATGCCGGTTAGGTCGGACCGGCTCAGGGGGTTGCAATTGTGGATCAACCTGCCCCGCGCACATAAGATGGCGAAGCCTTCATACCGCGATCTTCGCGCGGGGGACATGCCTTGCGCGCTCGTTCCGGGGGGTAAGGTACGGATCGCGGCGGGGACGTTCAACGGCGAATCGGGAGCCGAGGGCACATTCATCAGGCCGGACATTCTGGATATTTCGCTGGACCCGGATGCGCAAATTGAAATCCCGTTGCCCAAGACAGATACCGCGTTTGCCTATATGCTGGAAGGAGAGGCGTCAGTCGGCGACGCGCGGGACGCGTTCGGCGCTGGGTCTGCGGCGATTCTGACGGAAGGAGACAGGCTCGTTGCGCGTGCCGGCCCCCGTGGCGCGCGGTTCGTGCTGTTTAGCGCCGCGCCGCTTCATGACCCGATTGCCTGGGGCGGGCCGATCGTCATGAATACGCAAGAGGAGCTGAGGCTGGCATTTCGCGAGCTTGAAGAGGGCAGGTTCATCAAGGACCGGCCGGTATCATCAGCGCCCTGATACAATAGGCCCTGTCGCAGTTTCTTCGCTTCTGCAACAGGGCCTTGTCTATTGATGATCGAGGGTATGGTTCTTTTACGGCTGCTGTTGCTGCATGGCCGCGGGCATGTCCTTGAGCGCTATCGGGCGGTCCTTCTTGTTCTTTTCACCCATGCTGGCGATCCAGTTCTTGATCTCGGTCAAAACCTGCGGCGCGAGTTCGATCACGCGGTCGAGCGGAGCGTATTGCTGCGCGGGCAGGAGCCTCACCTGTCCTTCGTTCACCACCAGGAACCCCATCGGCTGAACCGTCACGCCCGCGCCCGCGCCGCCCGCGAAGGGCAGCTCGCCCGGCGTCGCCTGATCCGCAGCGGGCTTTCTGTCCGTGATCTCGTAGTCGCCGCCCCCCGCCACGAAACCGAAACACACCTTGGAGATCGGTATCACGGTCGAGCCGTCGCCCGCCGCGATTGGGTCGCCAATCACGGTGTTGACGTCCACCATGTCGCGAATGGATTCCATCGTGGTGGCCATAATGCTTTCAATCGGCCTTTTGTCCATGTGCTGATCCTCCAACCAATCCATATCCAGGCGCCATAGAGCGCCGCGAGGATAATGTGCCCGAGATGGATGGTCACTATGCACAGCGCGCCGAGCTCAGCCTTGGGCGAGGAAAAAACCGGGACAATGCGCGCGCGCCGCGATATGAGAAAGAGCGCTGCCTGCACAAATCCGGTGAGCAGCGCCGTTCGGCAAGCGTCGCCCGCCGAGAGGCGCGCGCGGAGCACATCGACCCGCGTTCGTTTTAAAAGATACCGCGCCGCGCGGATCAGCTCGCCCGGCATCTTTTTCCGGGGTCTGGAAAAATCCGGCATGCGCAAATCGATCAGCCGCGTCCAGGTGCGTACGCGCCCGAAAATTCCAAAGAACATGCGCGGCTTGCCTTCCTCGCCGGGCATGATTTCAACCGCCACATTGAGCGGTACCGCGCCGAGATAAAATGCGGCGACAAGGGCTGCGACCAAGTACACAATCATATGCGTATTCTGCCGCCGGAGCGCCCAAATTATGTTCCTTTGGGCTCCGAAAACGCCAGAACTTAACTGAAAAGGCTTTTATCTTGATGCGCGCTTCATGTATACTGGTTGCGAATATGGACGTATGAACGCAAGAAAACAACGGGGGATCAACGAGACATGGACATATTTGTCATTTTAAAGCTGCTGGGCGGCGTGGCGTTGTTCATCTACGGCATGCATCAGATGGGCGACGGGCTGCAAAAGGCGGCAGGCTCTCAGCTTGAGAAATTGCTTGAGCGCATGACGCGGGGCAAGATGCGCGGGGTGCTCCTGGGCATCATCATCACCGCGATCATGCAGTCGTCCAGCACCACCACCGTCATGGTGGTCGGGTTCGTCAATTCCGGCATCATGAAGCTTTCGCAGACCGTGCCCGTCATCATGGGCGCCAACATCGGCACCACCATAACCTCATGGATCTTGAGCCTTACCGGCATTGAGTCAAACGCCCTGCTCGCCCAGCTCATCAAGCCCGCGACCTTCGTGCCTGTATTGGCGCTGGTGGGCGTGGCGATGGTGATGTTTAGCGGTTCCACCAAGAAGCGCAACATCGGGAATATCCTGGCCGGTTTTGCGCTCCTGATGTTCGGCATGGACATGATGACCGCAGCGGTCAAGCCGCTCGCGAGCGACCCGAACTTTGCCAACGTCCTGCTGATCTTCAACAACCCGTGGCTGGGCATGCTGGTCGGCGCGGTGCTCACCGGCATCATCCAGTCCTCCGCCGCCTCCATCGGCATGCTGCAAGCGCTGACCGTGACCGGTACCGTGACCTACGGCATGGCGCTGCCGATCATCATGGGGCAAAACATCGGCACCTGCGTGACCGCGCTCTTGTCGAGTATCGGCACCAACAAGGCCGCGCGGCGCACCGCCATGGTGCATCTGTACTTCAACCTCATTGGCTCCCTGTTCTTCATGGTTCTGTTTGTGATCTTTGGCCGCTACCTGCCATTTTTTGAACAGGCGGCGGGCCTGACCGGCATTGCTGTGATCCACACGGTGTTCAACGTCACAACCACCGGCTTGCTGCTGCCCTTCACCGGCATGCTTGAGAAGCTGGCCTTGCTGACGGTCAAGGACAGGGCGGCGGGCGATAAGAAGGAAGTCATGCTCGACGAGCGCCTGCTTGCGACGCCTGCCTTCGCGCTTGCGCGCTGCCGCGTGTTGGTGGCGCAGATGGCCGATATCGCGCGCGGCGCGGTGCTCGAGGGCATCTCGCTGTTCAAGCAGTTTGACGAGCCGGTCGCAAAAAAGGTGGCCGATGCCGAAACCGAAGTGGACCACTATGAGGACATCCTGGGTACGTTCTCGGTCAAGCTCACCAAACTCAGTTTGTCTGACGCCGAGGGCCGCGATGTGACGCGGATCTTGCACGGCATCGGAGATTTTGAGCGCATCAGCGACCACGCGCTGAACTTAAGCGAAGGCGCGCGGGAGATACACGAAAAAGGCATTCGCTTCACCGACGCGGCGCAGGCGGAATTGGGTGTGCTTTACTTGGCGGTGGAGCGTATTTTGTCAATCGCGACCGATGCCTACAACCGCGCGGACGTGGCGCTGGCCAAGCGCGTTGAACCGCTGGAGGAAGTGATCGACATCCTGGGCCGAGAGCTCAAGAGCCGCCACGTCAAGCGCCTTCGCGCCGGGCGGTGTACGGTTGAGAGCGGATTCGTGTTCGCGGACCTGCTCAACAACTTAGAACGCGTCGCCGACCATTGTTCCAACCTCGCCGTATGCGTGATTGAGCTGAGCAACGACGAGTTCAACGCCCACGAATACATCGAGAACCTTGAAACCATGGAGGAATACGCCGTCATGCTCAAGGAGGCGTCGCGCGAGTTCGCGCTGCCCGCCGAGAGCTGACACCCGGGCATCACGGCAATGGCAGCGCCTGAACCGCAAGGTAGATTGCAAGAAAACAGACAAGGCATATAAGCGGCGCCAGATGGTCGAACACGCCCGGCTGTTCGCGTTTGTAGTGCGTGCGCGCCCTGCCCGCGTCAAAGCCCTTGGATTCCATGGCCACCGACAGCGCGCCCGCCCACCTGACCGATTTGACCAAGAGCGGCAGCAGCAGGCGCGGCGACAGCGGGCTTACGCGCGCGCCCCGCGTTTCAAACGCGCGGCGCGTGCGGCGGTATTCGCGCATCATTTGCGGCGCGATGCCCCACGCCGCGAGCAGCGCGTAAGCGAAAACCGACGGTAGGCGCAGTTGCTGTTCGCACGAGCGCACCAGCCGCACGCGGTCGGTGGTCAGCGCGAACAAGAGCGCCAGCGAGGCATACGCAAGCGCGCGGCTTGAAAGCGCCAGGGCGCTTAGGAGGCGGGAATCGGTGAACCCCAAGGAAGCGGCGCTGACGGGCAATCGGGCCCCTTGGCCAAAATGCCAACCGGTCTGAAACAGGACCGCTGCCATGAACAACACCGGCGCGTAGCAGGAAGCCAGCTTCTTGAGGCCAATGCCTGACTGTGCGGTCAAAAGGCAAGCCAAAAAGAAGACCGCCAGGTTCACATAGACGCCGCCGAGGAACAGGAGAAAAAACGTTACCGTGACAAGCCCGATGGCCTTACAGGCCGGATTCATTGCGCGCATAAAGCCGCCCCTCCTTCAGCTCCAAGATTTCATCGGCATAGTCGCGCGCGAGTTGCTCATCGTGGGTGGTAAAGATGAGCGCAATGGCATTCTCCCGGGCGTAGCGCGTCAAACGATCCATCAGGCGCCGCGTGCTCATAAGGTCCTGGGCATAGCTTGGCTCGTCGAGCAGCAGCACACGGCACCTGGCCGTCAGCAGAAGCGCGACGCCCAGTTGCCGTTGCTGGCCCTGGCTGAGCGCGTAGGGCGAAAAGTTCCGGTAGGGCGCAAGGCCGATTGCGCGCAAAATCGCCAGCGCGTCCTCGTCGCTTTTTGAGCCGGTCCGGATTTCCGCAAACACCTTGTCAAACAGAAACTGGTCCTGCGGGCATTGCGTCGCCATCCCCACCGTGCCGGGCGGCAAGCGGCCCCGGCGCGCGGCATGGCCGTCCAGCTTTACAGTGCCCGCGCATTTTTCAAACCCCGCGATCATATTGAGCAGCGTGGTCTTGCCCGCTCCGCTTTCGCCCAGCATGGCGCAGGCGCGCCCGGCATAAAAACGCGCGCACGCGTCGCGGATTGGCCCATTTGCTCCGGGAGAGGAAACCTTGATCAGCTCAAGCGTCGCGCGCTCATTTTTTGTCTTGGGCGCGGGCGAAGGCGCGCGGTACCTGACCCCCGGCGCGCCAATGCCGAGCGATTCGAAACGCCCGCTCGTCCATTCCTCCTTTGGAAGAAAGCTGATGCCGCCCTTGTCCATCACCAAGATCTCATCGGCGACATCCAGCCAACGATCCATGCGGTGGTCCACGGCGAGGATGCCCATGCCGGTTTGCGCGCGAAGGCGGACGAGCCGCGCGATGATGTCCCGCGCCGCGCCGCCATCGATATTGGCAAACGGCTCGTCGAGCAACAGCCATTTGGGGATAATTGCCGCCATGCACGCAAGCGCCGCCTTTTGCTTCTCGCCGCCGGACAGCGTATGGATCAGCCTTTTTTTCAGGCGCGCGATCCCGCAGAAATCGAGCGCCGCGTCAATCTTTCGCTCAATATCGCAAGCCGGAACCTCCAGGTTTTCCAGGCAAAACGCCACTTCGTTCTCCACCGTGTCCATCACAAACTGGAGGTTTGGATTTTGAAACATCATGGAGACCAGCCGCGCGCGCGCGCCGGGCGCGAGGGCGTCCGGCGCCACGCCGTCAACCGTCACGCGCCCCGCGTGCAAGTGCCCGCCGTGACTGGGATAGATGCCCGCCGCCAGCGACAGGAGCGTGCTCTTGCCAAGGCCCGACGCGCCGGTCAGCACGGTGATGTTGCCGTCCCGGGCGGTCAGGTCGATCAGGTCCAGCACAGGATGCGCCCCGCTTGAATCAAATCCGAAGCGCGCGCCGCGAACTTCAATCATTTTTCCCCTCCGGGCAGGAAACGGTTCGTGTACTCATCGCGCCCGCGCTTGGCAATGAGTTTTTTCTCTACCAGCCAGTCGGCCATCCGGTCCCAGCGTTCGGGCGCAATCCGGCCCCAATGGCCGTTCTCATCAAGCAAGATGGGCGCAAGGTGGCGCTGGCTTGAAATCAGCATTTGAAGGGGGGCGTCCGCCAGCAGGCCGCGAACTGCCCGCGCCGCTTCCTCCGGCTCGTGAGCGGCTTCGATATAGGCGCGGTCGGCCGCTTGGAGGAAGGCGCGCAACGCGTCCGGCTCGTTCTTGATAAATTCGTGCGTGAACGCGATGGAGGGCGCGCAGAAGTCGAACAGCGGATCGATGTCCCGCAGCGCGAAATAGTTGATCGCGCGCCCGCTTTCAATCAATTCCTGATTCTCCCAATTGGCGTACACCCATGTGGCGTCGGCGTCCCGGCCCAGCGTCGATACGATGTCGCCCACGTCCATGGGCACCTTGATCACCTTGTCGTAGTCGCCGCCGTCGAGCCGCACCGCTTCACCGATCGCCAAGTGAAACCAATCGCTCGTCCAGTGGGTCAGGCGCTTGCCCTCAAGCATGCGCGGGGAGGTGATGCCGCTTTCTTTGAGCGACACGATGCCCGAGTCGCACTTTTGCGTAAACGTAGCCACCGCCGTGATGGGCATGCCCCGGTCCATCTGTTCGAGCATGGAAATCTGCGGGCCGCACACGGCGTCGGCACTGTGCAAATCGAGCGCGCCGTGCACATCGCCCGATATCAAGACATCAAGCCCCGCGTCCCTGAAATACCCGTTGCGCTTTGCCAGCAGCAGGCCCGTATGGTTGGTGTTCGCGAACCAATCGAGTATGATTTTGATCGTGGTCATGGTCTGCCTCCTATGCTTCGATTTGGGGGTCCGGCAGGTCGCGCGCAATTGCGTAATCCTTGAGCACGCCTGCGCGCGCGAGCATGTCGCATGCTTTCTTCGTCACAACGCCCGAGAAAGCGATGGCGCTTAAGCAGCGGACAAGCAATTGAGCCGCCAGCAACCAAGGCGCGATCAGGTAGTATTGCAGGTAGAACAGCTCAAAGACGAAGATGAACAGCGCGGCGAACACGCCCGAGACCGCCATTGACAGGAGCGAGAAGCGGCGGTAGCGGAAGACGGCAAAGCCCAGCTCGCACCCAAGACCTTGAATCAACCCCGTCAGCAGCACGACCAGCCCGCCGGAATTGCCCATGAGCAGCTCGATGCCCGCTGCCAGCAGTTCTGTCACGAGCGCGGCGCCGGGACGCCTGATGATGTACATGGCGCAGGTTGCCGCCATGAACCAGATTCCGTAGATCACCTCAAACCCAAACGAACCAAGCCCCCACGCGGATAGCAGCCCCGACAGCCCCATCCCCAGATAGAACACGCCCAGGTACACCGCGGCGAACAGCACACCCAACACCGCCATCAGTACGGCGTCCCTTGTTTCCCACCCGATCTTGCCCATGAACAACCCCTCTTTCGCAGAATATAAAAGCCGCACAACGACTGTTGTGCGACGCGATGCGAAAGAATCGTCCCTACGCTGGCATTACCCAACAGGTTCAATGGGTCATGAGCAGCATAAGCTCAAATCTCAGCCGAATTTCATTCAGCCCCCCAAATATGCGGTTGTGCGGTTTCCGGGAGGTAGTATAACACACCTGTCTTACTTTGGCAAGCGTCAATCGCGCACCGTGCGCTCAGGCGGCGTCCAGACGCCCTCGCCGGTATATATGAGCGGTTCCTCAGCGCCGCTCAGCACGCGATAAGCGCCATGAGCCATGGCCTCCATCTCAAATTCGCCGGGGTAGATTTTAACCGGCGCGATGAACCCCACGCGCCGCTTAAGTTCCCCCGCCAGCCACTCGCTCTTGACCAGTCCGCCGGTCAGCAAAATCGCTTCCGGGCCGCCGAGCACGGCGGCGTAAGCGCCGATGGACTTGACGATCCCCAAGACCGTCGCTTCGAGCACCATTTCGGCGTAACGGTCGCCATCCTCCGACATTTTCTTGGCGGCGCGCAAGTCGCTCGTCAACAAATGGTCAAGCCAGCCGCCGCGCGCCGTCACCAGGTCAATCATCTCATCCTTCGTGTACCGCCCCGAATAGCACAGGCGTATCAGCTCTGACGCCGGAAGCGAGCCCGCGCGCGTGGGGGCCATCGGGCCGTCGCCCTGCACGCCGTCGTTGGCGTCCACAATTTTGCCCAAACGGTGCGCGCCAACCGATATGCCGCCGCCCAGGTGCGCCACCACCACATTGATTTCATCGTAGCGCTTCCCGACCGATCGGGCGTAGCGGCGCGCGACCTCTTTTTGGTTGAGCACGTGCAGGTGACACGCGCGGTATACGCCGTGAAGGCCGGTCAAGTGGGCGGCGGGGTCCAGTTCATCGACCTCAGGCGGATCGACGACCAGCGCGGGGCAGCCGCGCTTTGCGGCAAACCGCGCGGCGATCTGGCAGCCCAGCGAGGCCGGGTGCATAATGGTGAAGCCTATACGCGCGTGCTCAAGCAGCACATCATTTATAAGGTAAACGCCGCTTTTGCAGCTGGTAAGGCCGCTTACGCGCGTGGCGTAGGCATCGACGCCCTCAAGTGTCTCGCCCGCTTCGCAAAGCGCGTATTCAATGGCGCGGACGCGGAAATCGAGCTGATCAGGCACGGAGGCAAACTGGGACAGCTCCTTGGGACTATGGAGGATGGACGCCGAGAACAGCATGTGCTCATCCTCAAACAATGCGACCTTGGTCGATGTGGAACCGGGGTTGATGACAAAAATCCTGTACGGCATCACACATTATCTCCCATAGCAATCGCGGCAAGCGCCACGGACAGGTACTTGTCCTCGGTCGAAGCGGACCTCGAAGGAATCACCAGCGGCACCTTGGCGCCGAGCACCACGTACGCGTTCTTCGCCCCGCCGGTCGCGCTCAGCGCCTTGTTGAGCACGTTGCCGCACGCGATGTCGGGCGCGAGCAGCAGGTCGGCGTCGCCCGCAACTTCGCTTTCAAAGCCCTTGATCGCGGCCGCGCCCGGTTTCATCGCCAGGTCGTAGGAAATGGGGCCTTCGATGACGCAGCCGGGGATCGCGCCCTTTGACGCCATGTCCCGGAGGGCGCGCGCCTCGACGGTCTCTTTCATGGCGGGGTTCACCTTTTCGACCGCCGCCAGCGCCGCTACCTTGGGCTTTTCTATGCCCAGATGGTGAAAGAGCGTCACGGCGTTCCTTATGGCGTCAGCCTTCTGCTCAAGGGATGGATAGGTCAATAGCCCGACGTCGGTCACGCCGAACAGCTTGTGGTAGAAGGGCGATTCCATGAGCGCGAGCAGCGACATGGTGCCGCCCGCGCGCACGCCGTGTTCGCGGTCAAGCATCGCGCGCATGATTCCCGCCGTCTCGATCGCGCCTTTCATGATGGTGGAGCACTGACCCGCGCGTGCCATCAACGCGGCTTTTTTTGCGGCCATATCGCCATCCGGCACATCGATGACCGAGGCGTTCGGACATGGATGCGCGGCGCTCAGGGCTTCAATTTTATCCTTGTCTCCGATGAAAATGACGCTTAACCAACCTTCGCGCGCGGCGCGCGCCGCGGCTTCAAAAGTGTGCTCGTCGTGCGGCGATACCACGGCCATTGTGCGCGCCCTGCCCTGTGCGCGCGCCCGGTCCGCCAAGTCGGATAAATGGTTCATGAAAAGCCTCCTGTCCGCACCTCCACCATAGCGTCAGCCTACGCCCAAAGTATACCATATCGCTTGGCGGTCCATCAAGCCCGGCGCTTCATTAACCTTTATGGCGCGCTTGCCGGCAGTATGCGGCCGGGTGTTTAGATGCCCTAAAGCGATCATGGCAAGATATTGAACACTTTCCGAAGATACGGTGAAAGTAGTTGACTTGTCAACGATTCGGACGTACAATTCACACCGACAGGATGGGGGGAGCGGTTCATGACTTCTATTCGCGATGTGTGGATTCACGCCAACCGCATCATACGCGCGGCCAAGCAGGTGACAAATGCGGAACTTAAGGAACTCAATCTAAGCGGCGCGGAGGGCAGTGTGCTTTTGCATCTGTCGGTGCAAGGCGAGACGATGAGCCAGGACCAAATTGCCGAACAGCTGGACTATGACAAGGCGGCGGTGTCCCGGGCGGTGAATGTACTCGAAGAGCGGGGCTACGTGGTTCGGCAGCGCCGAAGCGACGACCGGCGCGCGTACACACTGTCGCTGACCGATAGGGCGGGCGAGGTTGTGCCCAGGATCGAGCAAATATTTGACCGGCTGTACGTGCGGGTGCTTGACAACATGACGCCGGACGAGGTGGGCGAAGTGATAGGGCTGCTGGTCAAAATTTCGGACAGCCTTTCCAAGGCGTGATGCGGGAAGCCCGCGAGGAGGAAGCGTTTGTGAACGAAATTACCTTAAAGGATGTAACGAAGAAGTACCAGATTGGCGAAACCGAAATACTCGCGGTCGATTCGGTCAGTTTTTCCGTTCCGGTGGGCGAGTTCTGCGCGGTGCTGGGGCCAAGCGGCGCGGGCAAGACCACGGTGCTCAACCTCCTGGGCGGCATGGACCGCGCGAGCGGCGGTAGCATTTGGGTAGACGGGCGCGACATCGTTGCGCTGAATGAAAGGGAACTCAACCTCTACAGGCGCTACGACGTGGGGTTCGTATTTCAGTTTTACAACCTGATGCCAAACCTCACCGCGCTTGAGAACGTGGAGCTTGCGCAGCAGGTGTGCAAAAATCCGCTCGACCCGCGCGAAATGATCGAGCGCGTGGGGCTTCACAGCCGCATGCACAACTTCCCCGCGCAGCTCTCCGGCGGCGAGCAGCAGCGCGTCGCCATCGCAAGGGCGCTTGCCAAAAATCCGGCGCTGCTTTTGTGCGACGAACCGACCGGCGCGCTTGACAGCGAGACCGGGCGCATGGTGCTCACACTCCTTCAGGACGTATGCCGCGACATGGGCAAAACCGTCATGATCATTACCCATAACGCGGCGATCGTGCCC
This sequence comes from Eubacteriales bacterium, assembly GCA_031551775.1. Classification (GTDB taxonomy): domain Bacteria; phylum Bacillota; class Clostridia; order Christensenellales; family Aristaeellaceae; genus Anaerozeibacter. Next base: position 27,503 of record JAVBND010000109.1, read on the forward strand.
GCCGCCCAGCGCGTGATCCGCATGAAGAACGGAAAGATTGCCGAGGTAAGCACCAACGACCAACCGGTGAGGATGGAGGAGATCGTTTGGTGACGGGTGAAAAAAAGTCTTCTCACCGAACCCAAGGACGGGGTCGGGCTTCGCTCACAAAGAAGCTCATGCGCGACATCCGGACCGGCTGGAAGTCGTTCGCGGCGATCCTCATCATTTGCACGCTTGCCATTACGCTGTACGTGGGGATCGACGCCACATGGCGCGCGGTGGAGATGGACCTTGAGACCCAGTTCAACCAAAGCAACATGGCCGACATCTGGGTGTACGGGGAGCTGAGCGACCGCACGGCGCGCGACATTCTGGCCATTGGCGGCGTGACCGGCGCGCAGCGGCGCGTCCAGGTGACCGCCAAGGCGGAGGGGCTCACGGGTCAGCCCAGCGTGCCTTTGTACATGAGCGAAGGCGAAAGCGCGATCAACAAGGTCCTGATGCGGGGCGGCAGCGCCTTTGCGCCCGGGCAGAAAAACCAGGTGATCCTGCAACAGCGCTTTGCCGAGGCGCACGGCCTGAAAAGCGGCGATACCCTCCGGTTGACGATCGGCGACAAGGTGCTCTCTCTTGAGGTGTGCGGCATCGGGAATCTGCCCGAATACGTCGTTACGAGCGACGGCAGCGAGTTTTCACCCTCCCCCTTGCGCTACGGCTACGCGGTCGTATCGCCCGGCACGCTGTCGGACCTGCCCTATTCGCAGATCGTGCTGACCGTTGCGCCTGACTGGGATCTTGCCGGGATCAAGCGCCAGATCCAGGAACTGACGCACGACCAGCAGACGGTCGTCACCGAGCGCAAGGACATCTTTGGCGTTAAAATGGCCATGGAGGAAGCGCAGCAGGTGCGCGCCATGGGCGCGATTTTCCCCACGATCTTCTTTGTGATCGCGGCGCTGATCACCTGGACCACCATGAGTCGCCTGGTTGAGAACCAGCGCCTGCAAATTGGTACGCTGTTTTCAACCGGCTACGGGCGGGCGGAACTTACGTGGCATTTTGCCAGTTATGGCCTGCTTATCGCGGTTCTGGGCATCGCGCTGGGCGTGCTCCTCGCGCGCTTGGTCATCGCGCCAATCCTGATGGGGTTCATGAATTCGCTCTACGTGCTGCCCGACGCGCTGCCTTACCTCTCGCCAATGGTGATGGCGGCGATCAGCGCCTTACTCTTTATGATCACCGGCGGGGCGAGTGTCTTAAGCGCGGCGCAGGCGCTGCGCCAGACGCCGGCGGCGCTGCTTAGGCCCAAGCCGCCCGGCAAGGGCAAGCGCGTGGCGCTTGAGAATGTGAAGCCGGTCTGGAACCGCATGGCCTTCAGCGACAAGATGATCCTCAGGAACCTGGTGAGAAATCCGATTCGGCTCCTGATGGGCCTGATCGCCGCCGTGGGTTGCAGCGCGATGATGCTGGCCGGTTTTGGGATGCGCGATTCGGTGAGCAACGTCATGGTCAACCACTACACCGAAAACATGCGCTACGATGCGCGTGTGACGCTTGAAGCGGACGCGCCAAGTGAGTACGGCAAGAGCGTCGCCCTGCGCGCGGGCGCTGAGGGCTTTGAGGAACAAATGGCGGTAGGCGTCGATACGCTGATAAACGGGCAGTGGCGCTCGCGCGTGGTGCATGTCCTGACCGATACCCACGACATGGTGCGCTTGACGGACGGTACGGGCGGCGAAGTGACGCTGCCAAGCGAGGGCGCGATGCTTACCCAGAAGGCATCCGAGGACTACGGGGTCGCCCCTGGCGATACGCTCTACCTTCGAAACCCCGGTGAGCGCGCGGTCGGCGTCCGGGTGGCAGGGATTGTTGAGCTTCGGCTCGATCAGGGCGTGTACATATCAAAAACCGCCTGGGAGAAGCTCGACCTTGGGCGCTGGCGGCCGACCGACGTGCTGCTCAAGGGGCAGTCGCTGGACCTTGAAGCGGCCAAGCGTATGGACGGCGTGAGCAAGGTGCGCACGATTGGCGAAGAGCGCGCGAAGAACCGGTCGATGCTTGAAATCATGGACGTGATCGTGGTATTGCTGGTCTTGTTCTCGGGCGCGCTGGCGCTGGTGGTGTTTTACAACCTGGGCCAGCTCAACTTCTCCGAGCGCATTCGCGAGCTTGCGACGCTCAAGGTCCTAGGCTTTACCCCGCGCGAGATCAAGAAGCTGGTGCTGCGCGAGAACATCATCATTACGCTCATGGGGCTTCCGGTGGGGTTGCTGCTTGGCCCGCAATTGCTCTATGTGCTCCTGACCTACGGCCTGCCCAATACCGTTCAGTTTGTTCCGTACCTGACCCTGTCCAGTTGGATATCCACCGCCGCACTCACGGTTTTCTTCTCAATGCTGGTCAACTGGATGCTCTCAAGCAAGTTTAAGGAAGTCAACATGGTGGAAGCGCTCAAGAGCGTCGAATAGACCAGCTATGAAAAGTCAAGCGGTCAGAGCGGAGGAATAGGTGAAGAAAACGGCTTATTATCGCGAAGGATAGCAAAGACGATGTAAGTCAACTTTCTGGCAACAGCGCCAATGGCAGTCATATGAGCCTTACCCTCGGAGCGTTTTTTCTGGTAGAAAGCGGCGAGAGTGGGATCGAAGCGGTAGGCGACGGAGGCGGCGAGCCAGAGGGCGCGGCGGAGATAAGGAGAGCCTCTCTTGGACATGCGGTTGTGAGAGCCTGTAAAGCCGCCGGACTGCTTGACAGAAGGATCAATACCCGCATAGGCGACGAGTCGAGCGGGATCGGAGCCGAAGCGGGAGATGTCACCGACTTCAGCAAGGATGGCGGCTGCGAGAACTGGCCCAATGCCTGGCACAGTATGGAGCTGCACATCGAAGGAAGCGTATAGCTCGGCGACCTGTGCATCGAGTTGGGATAACTGAGACTCGACCAACTGGATCTGGGCAAGGAGCGAGCGAATCTGGAAGGTAAATGCGTCCTTGCCGAACTTGATGCCAAAGGAATGAGCGGCAGCGGACTGAATCTGTTCAGCCTTGGACAGGCCAAGACGACCACGAGAGCAACGGGCAAGGATCTCGACCAAGGCGTCTGTGTCCAGGGCGAGGATATCCTCAGGAGTGGTGTGAGAGAGCAGCAGTTCGACTGATGTCTTGCCGAATGTATCGGCGAACAAGGCCTGGTATTCGGGAAACACCTGATCGAGCAAGGCAATCACCTGCAACTTCACCTCGGAGACGGAATCGACGAGAGAGAAGTGAAAGCGAGTCAATTGGCGCATTGCAATCATGTCCTCGTCGGCGACGCGGGTCACGGCGAACTGACCGAAGCGGATGGTCTGGGCAATCAGCTCGCAATCAATGATGTCGGTCTTACTCTTGCGTATGGTGGTGGCGTGGCGCATGGCATCGGTCTGAATGGGATTGATCACATGGAGCGTAAAGCCGAGTGGCAAGAGCGCCGAATAGAGCGCGAGCCAGTAGTGACCTGTCGCTTCCATGCCGATGGTCACTTCAGCGGGATCGGCAGTAACCTGAGCAATGGCATCCGTAAGCTTCTTCATCCCGGCATTGGAGTTGGCGAAGCCGAAGGATTTGCACAGTGTGGCTCCTCGTTCGTCGATGATGATTGCCTGATGGTTCCGCTTGGCGATGTCGATGCCTACGATGATCATGCTGTTTCATCCTTTGTGTGTAATTGGGCAGAGGAAGAACTCCGGCGTCTGCGTGTCACAGCCTCGCGAGATATGCGAAGAGAGAGCGAAAGCTCCCCAACATCCAGCCAATTCGTGATCATCCCGCAGCGCAGAGGCGCCACTCTATCTTACAGGTTCCAAGACCCAAGGAGGACAACGGCGGCCTCTGCCACTACCAGATTATATCATCAACCGCGAAGGTTGGCGATACCGGAAAGGATTCCGGCGATCAAGGGTTTGCGCCTTGGAATGCGCAAACGCCTCGACCATTTTCCTTTGTGATCTCTGTCAAGGTCGGGTCGTATTTGCTTCGCAAATCTCCACCCTTCCCTGGACAGTTACCACCACTTTATTATACGAGGAGG